>NZ_CP043329.1:2569362-3211703 GCF_008195825.1 Pedobacter aquae | reverse complement strand
TAATAGAATTATATGTTCTATCTGTATTTGTTTCTTTGATAAAGAAGATTAAATCTTTTGAAAATTGGAATGTTCTTTCTTTTATATCATATGGCTTTGACAAGCTTTTGAATTTTTATTTTTTAATTTTTAATTCACACTTACTTCTTCTGCTACTTTTATAGGATCAGCATAATGGGCTAATCCATAATTTTTTTCTAAAGCTAATTTTGGCTCTTTAACATGCCATTCAAACTCATCCCTAAAATGACGAATAGCACTAGCTACTGGCCAAGCTGCTGCATCACCTAGCGGGCAAATGGTATTACCTTCTATCTTTTTAGAAACATCTACTAAAAGGTCAATATCACTCATTTTACCATGTCCGTATTCTAAACGGTGTAAAACTTTTTCCATCCAACCTGTACCTTCACGGCAAGGAGAACACTGTCCGCAAGACTCGTGGTGGTAGAAACGACTAAAGTTCCAAGTATTTCTTACGATACATTGGTCTTCATCTAAAACTACAAAACCGCCAGAACCCAACATGGTTCCTGTAGCAAAACCACCTTCTGATAAAGACTCGTAAGACATTAAACGTTTATCGCCATTAGCTAAATTTAAGATTAAGTTAGCAGGCAAGATAGGTACTGATGAACCACCAGCAACAACTGCTTTTAATCTCTTACCGTTAGCTATGCCTCCGCAATACTCATCAGAATAAATAAAATCTTCTACAGATAAGCCTAACTCAATTTCATAAACACCCGGCTTATTAATATTACCCGATGCCGAAATTAATTTAGTACCTGTTGATCTTCCAATACCAATTTTAGCATACTCTTCGCCACCTTCATTTACAATAGGCACTGTAGCCGCAATAGATTCAACGTTATTTACTACGGTTGGGCAGCCATATAAACCTGCAATTGCCGGAAAAGGAGGTTTAATTCTTGGGTTTCCTCTTTTACCTTCTAAAGATTCTAACAAAGCAGTTTCTTCACCGCAAATATAAGCACCGCCACCTGGCTGTACGTAAATCTCTAAATCGTAACCAGAACCTAATATATTTTTACCTAAAAAACCAGCTGCTTTTGCTTCTGCAATGGCTTTCTCTAAGATTCTTATTTGCGGCATCATTTCGCCACGTACGTAGATATAACTAGTGTTTGCACCTAGAGCGTAACTACCAACTATCATCCCCTCAATTAAAGCATGAGGAATATGTGTCATCAAATACCTATCCTTAAAAGTTCCAGGTTCTGATTCATCAGCATTACAAACTAAATAACGAGGCACACCTTCTGGCTTAGCCAAAAAGCTCCATTTCATCCCGGTAGGGAAACCTGCTCCTCCACGTCCACGTAATCCCGATTTCTTTACCTCTTCCACCATATCGTCTGAAGACATGGTTTTAAGGGCTTTTTCTACCGCTCTATATCCACCCTTTTCTTTATAAACCTGAAAAGTGTTGATACCAGGTACGTTAATATGCTCAAGTAATAGTTTACGACCCATCTTTTATTAGCTATGAGATGTGAGTATTGAGTATTGAGAAATAAAATTCCCACAACCTAATCTCACATCATTTTGAACCTTATATTATTTGTGATCATGAAACTTGAACGACCATGAAAGTCTCAAATCTCATATCCCAATACTCAATCTATTTATTTTTCAAATTTTCAATTAACTGATCTACAGATTCTGGAGTTAAATTCTCGTAGAATGTATACTCTGGACCAATTTGTAAAACCGGAGCATAACCACAAGCGGCTAAACACTCTACCCCACGATAGCTAAATAAACCATCGGCAGTAACTTCCCCTTCTTTTACTCCTAGTTTATCACCTATATAATCCATAATTTTTTCTGCACCAACTAGACAGCAAGGTCCTGTACGGCAAACCTCCAAAACAAATTTACCTTGAGGCTTTAAGAAAAACATCGTATAGAAGGTAGCAACCTCATATACTTCTATAGACTGTATCTGTAGATATTCTGCTACTTTATCCATGGCGGCTGAACTTAACCAACCATAAACCGCTTGTACTTCATGTAAAATTGGTAGTAAAGCAGATTTACTTTTTCCTTCCGGATAACGGCTAACAATTTCATCAAACTTTAAAATCAATGCTGATGAAAATTCTACCGATTGTACTTCTTCAACTCTAAGCATCTAACTCTCCCGCTATAATGTTTAAACTAGACATGTTAATAATTGCATCAGACAGCAGCATGCCACCACTCATAGGGGCATACATTTGGTAATTTATAAAACTTGGTCTACGGAAATGTAAACGGTAAGGAGTTCTTCCTCCATCATTTACTAAATAAAAACCAAGCTCGCCGTTACCCCCTTCTACAGCATGATAAACTTCTGTTTTTGGAGTTTCTACCTCACCCATCACTATTTTAAAGTGATAAATTAAAGCCTCCATATTGTTATAAACCTGCTCTTTTGGTGGCAAGTAAAATTCTGGAACATCAGCATGGAAAACACCTTTTGGCTCTTTCTCTATTTTCTCTAATGCTTGCTCTATAATTCTTAGAGACTGCCACATTTCTTCATTTCGTAAAATGAATCTGTCATAAACATCACCTGTGGTGCCTACCGGAATCTCAAAATCAAAATCTTCATAAGAAGCATAAGGCTCGTTCACACGAACATCATAATCAACACCGGTAGCTCTTAAAATTGGTCCACTCCAGCTATAACTCATAGCTACTTCTGGGCTTACTGCACCAACACCCGATGTTCTTTCAATAAATATTCTGTTACGATTAAACAGCGCTTCAAATTCTTTTAAAATAGGAGGGAAGTTTTTAATAAACTTCTTAATTTTTTGGAAGGTAATTTCATTAAAATCACGCTCAAAACCGCCTATTCTACCAATATTGGTAGTTAAACGGGCACCACATACTTCCTCAAAAATTTCGTAAATATGTTCACGCTCTTCCATCAAGTATAAGAAACCAGAGAAAGCGCCTGTATCAACACCCAAAATACCGTTACATATTAAATGGTCTGCAATACGGCTTAGCTCCATCACGATAACCCTCATGTAGTCTACTCTTTTAGGTGTTTTAATATCTAAAAGCTTTTCAACTGTCATGTGCCACCCCATATTATTGATAGGAGATGAGCAGTAGTTTAATCTATCGGTAAGGGTGGTGATTTGATAAAAAGGGCGATGCTCTGCAATTTTTTCAAAAGCCCTATGGATATAACCTATGGTGGAAACACCGCTTACGATACGTTCTCCATCCATCTGTAACACGTTCTGGAAAACACCATGTGTTGCAGGGTGTGTTGGCCCAAGGTTAAGTGTTGTTAGCTCACCTTGTGGGTCGTTATCTGTATATACCGGACGGTTCGGAGTTATTTCTGTAATAAAATTGCTCATGATTTAGCTTATCGTCCAAAAAAATAATCTTTTTTATCTACCCTGTTAGGGTCTTCTAAAGGATACTCTCTTCTCATTGGGAATACCGTCATATCATCTACATTTAAGATTCTTCTTAAATCTGGATGACCGGTAAACTGGATTCCAAAAAAGTCAAAAGTTTCACGTTCCATCCAATTGGCCCCATCCCATAACACAGATGCCGTAGGAATTGTTGGGTCTGAAACAGGAAGAAACACTTTTATCCTAATTCTTACATTGTTGTAAAAGCTATGTAAATGATAAATTACACCTAAAGCATTTTCCTTTTCAGGATAATGAATAGCTGTAATATCAGTTAAGTAGTTAAATTTTAGTTCTTCATCATTTTTTAAAAATGCTAGAAGTTCTGAAATTACTGGTCTTGTAGCTTCAAAAGTTAATAAACCATAAGGCTCAGAAATGGCAGAGATTTGCTCGCCATACTTAGCTGTTAGTTTTTCTATCAAGTGCTGATTTGAAATCTTGCCCATTACTGGATTCCGTATTTAGCTAATAATTGTGCGTACTCAGGAGAATTTCTTCTTCTTAAAGATTCATTTTTAACCAACTCCTGTATTTTGTTGAAACCATCAATGATAGCTTCTGGCCTTGGCGGACAGCCAGGTACATAAACGTCTACCGGTATAATTTCATCTATTCCTTGTAAGACAGAATAAGTATCAAAAATACCACCGCTAGATGCACAAGCGCCTACCGATATTACCCAACGTGGCTCTGCCATTTGTATATAAACCTGCTTTAAAACAGGAGCCATCTTCTTTGCAATGGTACCCATTACCATTAATAAATCTGCTTGACGAGGAGAAAAAGAAGGTCTTTCTGATCCAAATCTAGAAAAATCATAATGAGAGCCCATGGTTGCCATAAACTCGATTCCACAACAAGATGTAGCAAAAGGTAGAGGCCACAACGAGTGAGAACGAGCCAGACCAATTACTTTATCTAGTGAAGTAGCAAAGAATCCTGATCCTTCTACTCCTGCAGGTGCTTCAACAATATTAATTTCACTCATAACTGTATCCTTTTCTTAGAAAACTAAAAAGGCCCACTGATGTTTCAGTAAGCCGCAAATTTATTAAGATTTAAACTAAACGAAGCCCATTATGCTTATTTAGAATAATTCTACTTAATCCCACTCTAGGGCTTTCTTTTTTAACACATAAATGAAGCCTAAAAGCAATGTTCCCATGAAAATAAACATTTCAATTAGACCGTTAAGACCAAATTCTCTAAAGTTTACCGCCCATGGATACATGAAAATAACCTCGACATCAAAAAGTACAAAAAGTATAGCCACAACAAAGTATTTAATAGAGAAAGGCTGACGAGCATTACCCACTACTTCAATACCAGATTCAAACGCTGTTAATTTAATGTCTGTTGTTTTTCGCTTAGGACCAATAAGGTGTGTAATACCCATGGTTAAAGCAACAAAGCCTAAAGCAACTAAAAGTTGCATGATAATAGGAAGATAATCTACCGGAGCACTCATTATTCTTTATTTTGGCGCAAATATAATGATAAATACAAATTGAAAAAGGGATAGTTTTAAGCTATCCCCTTTTTATTTTTTATTATGATGCTTTTAAAGCTTTTAAAGCATCCTGAATTTTTGCATTTCCTGGATCTATTGCCAATGCCTTATCAAAATATTCTTTGGCTTTAGCTTTATCTTTAGTGATGTAATAACCGCCATTATAAGAATATGCTTCTACTAAATTGGTTTTATCACGCTCTGTTAAAGCTACAGGCGGAGTAGCCGTTTGCTTAGCCAAAGTAAGTTCGATATACTTATCGTAAGCTTTAACGCCTTTTTGCTCAGTATCTGTTGGGTCTAAATAATATTCAACTCTCGCTAAATACAAATAAGCATCAGCATTTTTAGCTTTTTCTGCCACATAAGTAAAGGCGCTGTCTGCTACCAATAAGGTTTTCTTTATTTGTACAGCGTCTTGTGGTTGTTTGTTAGCTAATTCTATAGCATAGTAGAAATAGTTAGAGTATCCTAAATAAAACCAATCTGTAAAAGATGCATTTGGTCTTTTAGAAATTTTCTCATAAAACTCTGCTGCTTTACCGTATTTCTTTGCAACAAAATATGCTTTAGCAATAATACCAAGAACCTCTGAATTGGTTGTATCTAATTCATAAGCTTTTAAATAGCTTCCTATAGCTAATGAATCTTGCTTTTTACTTTGGTATGCTCTTCCTAAGAAAACATAATCAGTAGCAATTAATCTGCTTTTATCAACTGAGTTTTGAAACTTAGAAAGCGTTTCTATAGCCAAATCGCTATTACCGTTTTCTGCAGCAGCGTAGCCTAAAAATCTCTCGGCTAATTTATATTCTGGATTTGTACCATACTGGCTAATAAAGCTTTTAGCTTCTTTTTCTAAAGTAGCCCAGTCTGTAGCGTTTAATAAGAATATTAAATATCTATATCTTGAATCTGAAGAACGATCTGTTAAATCAAGATATTTTGAGTACATATCCTTTGCTTTAGGTAAAAGCTCTGGTCTTTTAGCCGGAAACTGAGAAGCCCAACGGTAATAGTTTTCTGCTAAAGCCCTGTATGCCGGACCAAAATTTGCGTCTTTCTGGATAACTCCGTTTAAAGTTGTTTCTGCTAACTCAAAATTATAGGCCTGAGTCCAGATTTCACCAACATTAACATCAACAATTAGCAAATCTGCCTGATAGCCTTTTGCAGCTCTGTAAGCATCAGCGGCTTCACTATTTTTCTTTTGAGCTTTGTACGCATTAGCCATAGCAATGTGTAACTCTGGGTCTTTTTCGCCATTTTCTTTGGCTTTATTAAACCACTCAAAAGCTTTGTCTAAATCTTGTGAGCCTTCATAGGTATAAGCTTTACCAATATAGATGAACTCTTTATAGTCCTTCTTTTTCATATCGGCAGTTGCTTTTGCAAAATTTGCCAGTGCTGCCGATACATTTTTTGCAAAAAGATCTGTAGCGCCTAAACCTATGTAGTTTAAAGAAAATTTGGGATTGGCAGCAATACCTTTATTAAAAATGATTTTTGCCGAATCCGGATTATTTAATTGTAAGTACAAATCACCGAAATAATAATAATTCTCGGCATTGGTAGCTTGAGTAGTAATTAAGTTATTAAAAATTGATTTTGCTTTTTGAAACTGCTCTGCAGTAACAGCCTTGCGGGCATCTTGTAAACTCTGAGCCATAGTTACCGTTCCCCACGTTAACAAACCTATGACTCCGATCGCAACTCTCTTATTCATGTTCATGATCTTCGTTTTTAATTTATGGTTCCTATTCTAATTATATACATTTATTTGCCTAGACGGTAAAGAATCTGGTGCTATACCCGCTTTTAAAATAATTCTTTGGCCTATATCGCTAGCTAAGAAGGCTGCAAAACCTGTACCTAAACCAGCTTTACCTTGGCAATCTATTAAATACAAATCTCTTATCAAAGGATAAGAACCAGTTTTTAGATTACTTTGTGTTGGTAATTGATATTTGCCCTTTTTATCCTTAACCGCCATAAATTTAATTTTTTCTATATCCTCTACCAAATCTGGTGTTGGTCTTTTTAACCAACTTACACTTAAAACGCCTATAGCATTAGGATTATTTTTAACGTACCGAATAACTTCTTTACTAGATTTTAGTGCGTATACGTTATTTTCTGGCAATTTGCTTATTGCGGCAAGTTCCATGAGGTATTCTACTGTACTAGACTTGGGGTTATCAAATACTAAATCAATATTATTATTAGACTTTCCTGACAAAATAGCTTTAAGCTCATCTAAGGTAATTAAGCTATCTATATTGCTTTTACCTGTAATAATTGCAATGCCATCAGTAGCAAATTTAGTTGCTCTAATCTTGATTTTTTTATCCTCAAAGTATTGAGCCTCATTTGCTTTAAGTTCTCTTGGAAGAACAGCAATGGCGATACTATCATTCACAAATAAATCTAAAACCTCTTTTAAAGGTTTATAAACCATTTTAATTTGAGCTCTCTTATACTGGTTAGAGAATATTTGATGCTCATCATCTATAATGGTATAAAGAGATTCATCAGCTAATATCTGTGCTGTACCAAAAGTATAATTTTCTTCGCCTTGAGATTCTGGCGTTCTTTGCTGGCAGCCGATAGAAAAAAATAATAAAAGAAGCGCTAAAGCTTTAGATAAACTATTCATATTGCTGTTGCCTAATCAACCTTACAAATCTGAAAAATGAATAAACAATTAAGAGAACTGCAAAAGCTATTTTCCAAACTTTATCAACCCCAATTAATAAGGGAAAATTATCCCAAAATATAATCATTAAGCCCAAAGCGAAATATACGCCAAACATGGTTAGGCCTAAAATGAACAGAAATCGCTTTGTGGGCGATTTCTGTCTATCTCTAAATTTTTGATATTCCATTATTCACTTAATTGGAACAAGATTGGAATGGTAAACGATACACGTACTGGACGTCCGTTTTGAATTCCTGGCTCCCATTTAGGAGTCCTCTTTAATACTCTGATGGCTTCTTCATTTAAACCACCCTCTAAACCTCTTAATACTTTAATATCGGTTAGAGAACCATCTTTCTCCACAACGAAGTTTACAATTACTCTTCCTTGTATATTATTCTCACGAGCAACCGCAGGATACATTAAGTTCTTTCTTAAGAAATTACCGAATGCTGCATCGCCACCTGGGAATCTAGGAAGTTGCTCCACGTTAGTGAAGATTTCATTGCTATCCTCCGTTACTTTTTGGTTAACTGGTCCGTCACCAAAAGTTGGGTTTTCAATTTGAATATCAGCATCAGGGTTACCTTTTAAAGTTTTTTGTCCTGGATCTGCTTTTTCCAAATCTTTAATGGTTGGTGGCTCTTCCTCTACTACCTGATCATCCGGTTTTACAACTGGAGGCGGGAACCTTACCTGATCCACTTTGGGTGGAGGTGGCTCTACCGGAGGTGGCGGAGGTGGTGCCTTTTTGTCAATTGGCGGAGGTGTAGCAAGTACTACCTCTGTTTGTTGGAATACTTTATCTTCTTCGTCACCATTGCTGCTTAACAACTTTATGATGATTGGAGAAGAAATAGCAAGGATAAAAAACAATCCTCCTATGATCACAGCTTTGTTGGTATTTTTAGCATTGTCTTTACGAAGCTGATAAGCTCCGTATTCTTTGTTTCTACCTTCAAAAACTATGTCTATCCAATTCTGATTTAGGATGTCCAATTTAGACATAATGTTTTCCTTTTTTAATTAATAACGTGTTAATTACAATGATATTTTAGTCTTTAAAAGCTCCCTGCTCTTTCATCAAATTCAATTCCTCTGGCTCTATCTTATTTACAATACCATAAGAAGGAACACCAGCGATTTTGATTTCATCTAAAAGATCAACGAAGTTCTTATAATTAGACTTATCCGTAGGTTTTAAAATTACCATTAATCCTTTTTTAGGATCTCCAGTTTGGGCTAAAACCTTTTTGTTGTTATCGATAAAAGCTTGACGAATTCCGCTTTTTCCAAAGTTATCCACTGTTGGTGCGGTAGAACCCATAACGCCCATGTACCAAACAATTTTATCGTCTGATCCTAAAAGAACTGTCATGGTTCTAGAAGCTTTTACAGGTAATTCATCTTTCTGTTCATCGTCCTTATCTGGCATGAACATATCCATTGCCTGTGGTTTAGCAAGGGTAGTGGTTAACATGAAGAAGGTAATTAATAAGAAAGCTAAATCCACCATCGCAGTTAAATCTACTCTGGTTGACATTTTTTTACTTCTTACCTTTTTACCTTTACCGCCACCCCCGCCGGAGGTATCTAATTCTGCCATTGCTGTAAATTTTTATTAGTTAAGGCCTTCTAAAGAAGTTACTAAACTAAATTTGTTAATGTTTTGCTTTTGTAGTATGTCTACTACTTTTCTTATCGTAGGATATTCTTCATTAGAATCTCCTTTGATAGTGAATCTTAATTCTTGACCATGAAGCTCTTTTGTAGCATATCTGGCCTGTAAAATCCACTGGTGTAACTCGTTATTTGTAGAGTCTGTAGGGATTCCTGGCTGGTTTAAGTTATTACGCTCGGCGCCATTTAAAGCAATATATTCCTTTAAATTAGCCATAGGTACACCAAAAGATTCAACAAGCGCAAAACGCTTTTTCTCTTCTTCGGTGAAAGTAACTTTATACTCTTCAGCCATTCTCTCTAGAGCTCTCATCCTTACATCTTGGCCAACAACTCCAAAAAACACTTTTCCTTGTCCTACTGTAAGCATAGAGATATCGCTATCTGGTAACTTAATAGTTACCGTAGAAGAAGGGGTGTCTACCGGAAGTGGTTCCGGCTGTCTGGCTGTTGCCGTCAATATAAAGAAAGTAAGCAATAGGAACGCCACATCACACATGGCGGTCATATCTATCGCGGTACTCTTTCTTTTAATTTTTACTTTTGGCATCTTCTTAAATTTAAATAATTAGTGTTTTACTTTATTAATACCATTGCTTTTAGAATTTAAAAGCGTGTATCACTAATTTATTATTTATGAGTTGCAGCGTAAGTTTGTACAATTGAGAAACCTGCTTCGTCAATTGAGTAAGTTAAGCTATCAATTTTAGAAGTAAAGAAGTTGTAAGAAATAATAGCTAAAGTAGAAGTACCAATACCAGTAGCTGTATTAATTAACGCCTCAGATATACCGTTTGCTAAAGCCGCTTGATCCGGAGCACCAGAAGTTGCCAACGCACCGAAAGCTTTAATCATACCCACAACTGTTCCTAATAGACCAGCAAGTGTACCAATTGATACTAATGTTGCAATTACAGTTAAGTTTTGCTCTAACATTGGCATTTCTAATGAAGTAGCTTCTTCAATATCTTTTTGGATTGCTAAACATTTTTGTTCTGTATCCATAGAAGAATCCATTTCTACTTCTTTGTATTTTAAAAGTCCTGATTTAATTACCGCTGCAACAGATCCTTTTTGTTTGTCGCACTCAGAAATTGCACTTTCTACATTATTAGAAGCAAGAAATTGTTGTACTTTTTTAACAAAAGCATCTACGTTTCCATTTCCTGCTGCTTTGCTAATTACAAAGAAACGCTCAATAGAAAACACGATTACCATTAAAAACATACCCATTAGGAAAGGTACAACTACCCCACCTTTGTAAACCATACCGAAATAATTTCCTGGAAGTGGGTGATTAGCCGGGTCTCCTCCTTCAAAGTTTGCTGGATTTCCCATCACAAATAAATAAAGTCCCCATGCAATAACTATACAAATAACGATAGCTAATCCTGCGAAAATACTTGAACCGCCTGATTTCTCTTTCTTAGCTGTACTTGGTTTTGGTGCGTTTGCCATTTTTGTTTTAATTTTTAGTTTTTGAATTAATTTTTATGTGTGTTACTTGGTTTCTTTTTGTATGATGAATAACAAATTTATCATTTATCCTTTAATATCAAATCTTTTGCCACATCATTTACAATTAAAATTTTGTTAAACTTCTTCAGCAGATTCTGGATTTCTATTAACGCAATTTTAAAAAAAAATTGCCCTCGTGAGGACAATGCAAATGCAATTAAAACTATTTTTATTTAAAAATGCAAATTATGAACAAAAAATTAACATTGACTTCATATAGAAAATAGCCAAATAGAAGCCCTTTTAGCTTGCTATAATTAAGAAGTTGCTAATTTTTTAAATAATTAGTGTTGAAACTTGTAATTTTTTAGGCCTATCCGCCAATTTTTTTCACTTTATAGCCTTCTTTTAAAAGAATATCAATTATTTTTTGTCTGAAGTCTCCTTGTACTAAAATCTCTCCATCTTTTACTGTTCCGCCAACGCCACATTTGGTTTTTAGCATTTTACCAAGCGCTGTTAAATCATCAAAATCACCTACAAAACCTGTAATTAAAGTTACGGCTTTACCGCCTCTTTGTTTCTTATCTAATTGCACTCTTAAATCCTGATGTTTATTTTCAAGCTTTTCTTCTTTATCTTCATCAGGAGCTTCATATACATGATCTGGATTGGTTGAGAAGACTATCCCATCGAAGCTGTTAAATTTTTTTGACTTTTTATGGTTCATGCGCTTAAACTAATAAAGTTAACGATAAAGGTTTAACACCTATTGTTATCTCTTTTGGAAAAAATAAAGGTTCTCCATCTATATGAACGGGGCCTTCCGTAGCTCTAGTGATTTTAATATTTCTACCTTTATAAATATCAACATAATTAGATTGATGAGCCAATTTAGTAAACATACGGTAGGCTAATAAAGGAAACTTGTATACTGGAAATGGTTTTATAATGCAAACATCTAATAAACCATCATTTAAAGATGCAAATGGAGATATGTGTGCGTTATTACCGTATTGTGATGAATTGGCTATACTAATCATAAAGGCTTTTTCTGTATAAATCTTTCCATCAACATTAATTTCATACTCTTGTGCTTGGTATTGCGCTATTTCTTTAAATGTAGATTGTATATATCCTTTAAAACCTCTGTTTTTATCTTCAGCAAATAATGCACTTATATGAGCATCAAAACCAATACCTGCCATATTGAAGAATTTTCGTTCGTTAAAAGTTCCAGAGTCTATTTTACAAGTTTTAGCCGTATTAAGTCTTTGTATTGCCTTACGATTATCAAGCGGAATTTGTAAGGTACGAGCCAAACCATTGCCAGAGCCACAAGGGACAATAGCCATGGTTTTACCAGACGATTCTAAAGCCGACGCTACTTCATTAATAGTACCATCGCCACCAACACATGCTACAATATCTATGTTTGCTGCAACTGCTTCTTCTGCAATTTTAGTTGCATGCCCGGCATACTCCGTAAAAATAATCTCGGCATCATATAAACTATCATCCAGATATTGATCTATCAGTGATGGCATAAAGGTTTTAACCTGCCCTCCTGAAATAGGATTTACAATAAAAAGAATCCTGCTTCTCAAAACTTTAACCTAATTAAGTACATGCATGCAAAGTAATTCTAATTTCTAAAAAAATAAAAATTGTTATACCTTTGTGCCTTCAAGTGGAATGATTTGAGACGCTTCTAAAGCCAGGATTGCAACCACATTAAAAAGTGCTAAAGCCAAAATTGCTTTTACCATCAGCAGTCTTTCTTCTATTCCCAATTTTTTTGAAATTAAATTTTATTTAATATGCCTTATTTATTTACATCAGAATCTGTTTCTGAAGGTCATCCGGATAAAGTTGCGGATCAAATTTCAGACGCTTTAATTGATAACTTTTTAGCTTTTGATAAAGAATCAAAAGTAGCTTGTGAAACATTAGTTACTACAGGTCAGGTGGTATTGGCTGGTGAGGTAAAATCTAAAACTTATTTAGATGTTCAAAGAATTGCTCGCGATGTGATTAGAAAGATTGGTTATACCAAATCTGAATACATGTTTGAAGCCAATTCTTGCGGTATACTTTCTGCTATTCATGAGCAATCTCAAGATATTAACCAAGGGGTAGACCGCTCTAAACCAGAGGAACAAGGTGCAGGAGACCAAGGTATGATGTTTGGTTATGCTACCAATGAAACAGAAAATTACATGCCTTTGGCTTTAGACATTGCGCATAAACTATTAATAGAACTTGCTGCTTTAAGAAGAGAAAATAAGGAAATTACTTATTTGCGTCCGGATGCTAAATCTCAAGTAACTATTGAGTATGATGACCATCATCAACCAATAAGAATTGATAGTATTGTGATTTCTACCCAGCATGATGATTTTGATAAGGATGAGGCTATGCTGGCAAAAATTAAATCGGATATGATTCATATTTTGATTCCGAGAGTGCAAAAGCAGTTAAAAGCTGAGCTTCAAGCTTTATTTAACACTCAAATTAAATATCATATAAACCCTACAGGTAAGTTTGTTATTGGTGGCCCACATGGCGATACTGGCTTAACAGGAAGAAAAATTATTGTTGATACTTATGGCGGTAAAGGCGCACATGGTGGTGGCGCTTTCTCTGGAAAAGACCCTTCTAAGGTAGACCGTTCTGCTGCTTATGCAACGCGTCATATTGCTAAAAACCTTGTTGCTGCAGGTGTAGCAGATGAAGTTTTGGTACAAGTATCTTATGCTATTGGCGTGGCAGAGCCTTGTGGTATTTTTATCAATACACATGGTACTGCAAAAGTTGATTTAACTGATGGCGAGATTGCTAAAAAAGTAGCGCAGGTTTTTGATATGCGCCCTTACTTTATTGAGCAACGCTTAAAGTTGAGAAACCCAATTTACGCAGAAACTGCTGCTTATGGCCACATGGGGCGTAAAAATGAAGTTGTTAAGAAAACTTTTACTGGTGCTAACGGAGAAGAAAAACCATTGAAGTAGAACTATTTACTTGGGAGAAACTAGATTTTGTTGATCAAGTAAAAGTAGCATTTGGATTATAAAATACTGCTTTAATCATATGAAAAGAGCCGATGCTGCGCATCGGCTCTTATTTGTTTAATAGCACTTTAAATTCTTTTAGCTTACTGGTAAATAAATTTTAACTGCTGTACCTTCATGAAGCTTACTTTCTACTTTTATTTCTCCTTTATTGGTTTCAACAAATAGCTTCATAATAGGCATTCCTAAACCTGTACCTGCTATATTTTCTACATTTTTAGAACGGAAAAAAGATTCAAATAAATGCGGCATTTCATCCTCTGCTATTCCCATTCCATAATCCTTAACTTCAATCACCACATGATCTTGGCTATCATAAAGTTTAACTTCTATTGGAGCATCATCTGGAGAATACTTTTTAGCATTGCTAAGGGTATTTTCTAATACCTGAACAAATAATTTAGTATCTATATTTACTTTATCCTTTTTATTACTGAATTGTTTAATTAAAGTTCTTCCATTTAAAATTCTATGAGCATCATGATGGATATAGTTTTCTAGAAATTCACTTATGGATAATGTTACCGGGTTGAAAGGAACTTTTTTGGCTTCAATCTTACCCATAGTTAAGATATCAGACATCAAATCTGTGATTCTATCTACATCTAAAATAATACTATCTAATTTGTTATTTATTTTTGGGTAACTACTTAATTTTTCTGAAGCATTTTCTTTATTGAGCACAGCCTGGCATAATTCTACCGCTAATCTTATAGTAGCTAAAGGTGTTCTAAATTCATGCGATGCCAAAGTAACAAACCTAGATTTTAACTCGTTAAGCTCTCTTTCTTTAGTGAGTGCTTTGGTTAGTTCAATTTCAGCTTCTTTAGTTGCTGTAATATCCATAATAAAACCAGTCATTTCTGGTGCTGTACCAGCAGCATTATTTTGGAAAACTTTGCCTATAGCTAACAACCAAATGTATTTACCTTCCTTATTAAGAATACGAACTTCAACCCTAAATAAATCATTTGGATTTCTTTTATAATTCTCCACATGGCTAAAAATATTTGCTCTAACATTATCACGATCATCTGGGTGAACCAAGCTAAGCATCAGGTTTAAGTTAACATCAGTAAGGTCTTCTCTAGAAAAGCCAAGCATTTTCAAGAAGTTGTCGTTATGTATAATAGAACCAGAGTTTACATCTAATGTCCACATACCTAATTTTGCCGCTTCTAGCGCTAACTCAAATTGGTTATTTAAGTTTTGTACTTTTATAAGCTCTTCTTTTACATGTGTAACATCCCTCGTAATACAAACTAAACCGCCGTCTTCAAAAGCTGCTAAAGAAATCTCTTGGAGAATCTTAGTTTTATCTTTTCTAATGCCAAGGGTCTCGCCACTCCATTTACCTTCTTTCATTAAAATAGGAAAGTATTCTGAGCTTATCTTATCTATCTCGTCTTGCTCATAAATAATTTGCCAACTTTGGCCCATCAACTCTTCTGGTGTATAACCAAATACTTCTGCATGGTATTGATTCATGAAAGAGTAGTTGCCATTTTCATCTAGCAAAGCAATCCCTACAGAGGAATTATCAATGGCTAAATACTGTTTTGCAATTATTTCTTCTTTTTCTTTTAACTCTGATACATCTGCACCAAAACCAATTACATACAGTAATCTTTGTTGCTCATCGTAAACAGGAGTCAACATTCTTAACTGATATTTAACTCCGTCTTTTGTTAGAAATTTCTCTTTGATGGATGCTGGTTGCTTATCCTTAAGAACTTTACGGAAAAGCTTCTCGCGGTCTTGTGCTAACTGGATAGGTTTTTCTCGATGCTTACAATAATCATAATCTGTTTTACCTAGCAACCAATTTTTAGTTTCATCGTTAGAAACACAATTATCACTTAAATACAAATACTTCTGATTTTTGTCTATTACAGAAATATAAGCTGGTATATGGTTGATGATGTTTTCGTAGAATAGAGTGAGTTGTTTTAACTTAACTTGTTGTTCTTTACAATCTTTTAAAATACTCTGCTGGCCTACAAAAGAGCCAAAATTCATACAAAAAGTTTGTAAGGCAATGATATCAGCATCACTTATATGCTCTAAATCAGTAGAAAAATCTGCTACTATAAAACCCCAAAAATTTTCCTGTGTAAGAATTGGCAATAGCATAACGCTATGATCTCCAAATAAAGTCACCAATTCTTTTTCTGCAATTTTATAATCAGGTTTTTGATTTCTTAGAAAAGGTAAGCCAGTTTTTAAAGCGCTTTCTAGGTTAATTAAAGAGCTCCAATCCGCATCTTTAAAAGCTAAATCATAATTATGCTGTTTATTATGCGCTACCCATTTATAGGTGTATGCAAAATTCTTAAGTTCATCAGCATCATAAATGTTTTTATAAATATATAAACCCTTTACGTCTAAATAATCACCTAGTAAGGCTAAAACTTTATCTATAGCACTTTCGTTATTAAAGCCAGAATATAAAAAAACGTTCGATGACTGTAATAGAAATTGTAATGGAAGCATCTCTTTAGATTGGTTTAAATTACTTTTATGTGTCATCTAAAATTATTTTTATTAATTAAAATTATATAGATTTAAGTGTAAATTCGCCTTCACTCTCATTTTGGCATTTTATACAAGCTTATTTTAGTTGCCAACTTATGTCAAAAATTTTGCTTATCGAGGATGAATTTCGATTAAGAGAGAATCTTATTGAAATACTCGAGCTTTACGATTATGAAGTACACGCTGCAGTAGATGGCTTAGATGGTTTTGCCAAAGCTCTTGAGGTAGAACCAGACATTATTCTCTGTGATGTAATGATGCCTAATTTAAACGGATTAGATTTTGTTTCTAAAATTAAGCAAACGAATTTAGCTCATATCCCTATTATTTTGTTAACCGCAAAAGTAGACCCAGAAGATGTGAAAGAGGGACTAAGCAGAGGAGCTAATTGTTATATTAAAAAACCTTTTCTTACAGATGATTTGCTAAAAAATATTAAAGAACTTACATCCAAAATCTAAAAAACCTTGCCGATTCACATCGACAAGGCCTACTCTCATTTTAAACTACAGGCCACACTATCTGGCATGTTTCTTTCACTAAGATTAACTTAGTTTGATATATTGTTCTGTATCAGAAGCCTCGCACTTTAGATACAATATCATTTCAATTTAAGTAAAGCTGATAAACAATATAAATCGCTTTTGCTTTATAATGCTAAGTTAAAAGATATAAAAAGGCCCAGCATCCCCTAAATTAGGGATATAAAAAAATTCTTTTTTTAGAGCTGCTTTTTTTTGAACTAAAGCAACTATTTTACGTAGTTCCAGTATACTCCTTAAATTAAGGGATGAGAGATAAGAAAAGATGCTTAAAAAAAGCTATATTTAATTTTACTGCTGCTAAAACAACTTAACCTCACATTATATAAAATGAAAGAAGTCTTCGAGTTTTGATTTCCTCCTATTAAGAGTTTTTAATGCCATGTTTGAGGGATAAAAATTCTTTAACTCATGAATTTTTAGCAAAGCATAGCAAACAATAAGATTAACATAAAAGTTAGGGATATAATAACAAAACCAAGTTTTTTATTTAAAATACTTAAAATACAAGTAATTAGTGATAAATATGATGTTAAAAAGCAACTTTCATCATCTTATTTAAGCCCCTAAAAACCTACTTTGAATAATAAAAACACCCCTATAATAAGGGATATTTTATAAAATAATTATATAGTAATTCGTAATTGGTACAAAGTATGTCCCTAATTATATTGTGAGAGAATTTTTTGAGTTATGCAGAATCAAAATATTAATGAAGAGCTTTTAAAAAAGAACAGAGTACCTAAAACAATTTTAATAGCTGAAGACGACTCAATAAACGTTTTATTATTGAAAAAAATTTTAGTGCCCCTAAATTTCAATGTAGTGATAGCCGAAAACGGGTTAGAAGCTGTTGAGAAATTTAAAGAAGCTCAATACGATCTTATTTTGATGGATGTTTACATGCCGGAAATGGATGGTTTAGAGGCTATTAGACAAATTAAAGCGCTTAATTTAAGTACGCCGCCTATAGTTATTGTATCTGCTGCAAACTTAGATGAACGCGTAATTAGTCAAGACTTAGGTGTTAAATATTTTCTATCAAAACCTATTGGATTAATGGAGTTTAAAGAACTTTTAAACAGATTGTTATGAGTACTTCATCTAACCAACATCATTTAGATCAGGCAAGTTATATTCTTACAAAATATACCTTATGGAATATTAATAGAAGATGGTAAACGCTGCATACATTCTGCAAACCAAGAATTAATTAAAATTTTTGGCATGGATGCTAAGCCAGAAGATTTAGTAGGTTTAGATTGTGAAGTACTTGCTGAACAAGTTAAACAAGCTTTTAAAAACCAAGAATACTTTGTTCAAACAATAAAAAAATGTATATCAGAAAAATTTAAAAGCGGGCCTTACGAGTTTGAACTGGTAAATGGCAAATTTGTTGAACTTAATTATATTCCATACTATGTTAATGACGCATTTGCAGGCCACAGTTGGTGTTACAGCAATGTAACTATCAAAAAAAATCACGAATTACAAGTAAAAAAGCAAAGTGACTTCTTTTTACATATTCTAGATTCTTTACCCGCTGATATTGCCATTTTTAGCCCGCAGCACACCTATATGTTCTTAAACAAAAGTGCCGTACAAGATGATGAGTTTAGACAATGGATGATTGGTAAGACTGATTATGATTATTGTACTTTAAAAAATAAACCGGCACATATTGCAGATGAAAGACGTAAGAACTTCCAAAAAGCACTAATAAACAGAGAGGATGTTTATTGGGAGGATGAATTTACAAAACCTGATGGTGACAAAAAAGTTATTTTACGCATATTTCATCCATATATTACCAAAGCAGACAATGTAGAATTTGTTGTAGGTTACGGCATTGATATTACCGAGATTAAAAAGAAAGACTTACAAATTCTAGAAACAGAGCTAAAAAGTAAATTCTTGATAGATAATTTCAAGAAAGTAGTTTTTACTGCAGATTACGAAGGTAAATTTGTGGATATTAACCCCGCTTGGGAAAAAATTACAGGTTTTAGTGTTAGATCTTGTATGGGTAATGCGCTTACAACTTATGTAAAAGATACTTCCTTTAAACAAACCTTACAGGATTTCCTTCATGATAATGAAAAAACCGAGCTTAATTTAAACTTCCAAATAAAAACTCAGAAACAACCAAAATGGGTAGAAGCTTACTTCTCTAAAAATTTCAGTATAGATAAAAAAGTAAAGTCTTTCTGGGGCACTATAAGTGATGTTGATGAGCAAAATAAAGAGAAAGACAAATTACTACAGCTTATTACGAAAGAAAAAGAGCTAAATGAATTAAAGTCTAAATTTGTTAATATGGTATCGCATGAGGTAAGAACTCCGCTAGCGGGTATTTTATCAAGTGTTGAGCTCTTAGAAATCATCAATCAAAATATAGATGCTGGTTTAAAAGAAAAAAGCACCAAGCATTACTCAAGAATTAAAGACCAAATTATAAAAATTGGCGAACTGATGAATGATGTACTGATTTTAGGTAAAATAGAATCAGGAAAAATAGAGCTAGATGTTGAAGAAGTTGACTTTGTTGCCAATTTATCAACCTTCTCTAGTAATAATATCAATATTGCAGAAAACAACATCATCAAGTTATTTGTGAAAGGTACACCAAGAAAAGTAAAAATGGATTGGAAACTTATGGAACATGTTTTCACTAATTTACTAAGTAATGCTATCAAATACACAAAAGACTCGCAAAAATCTCCAGAACTTACTATAAACTTTCATAGTAAAGATGTAGAAGTTACTGTTAGAGATTATGGAATTGGTTTTCCAAAAGATGATATAAAACTCCTTTTTCAACCATTTAAAAGAGCTTCAAACGTAGGAAATATTAATGGAACTGGGCTAGGATTAATACTAGTAAAATATTTTGTTGAACTGCATAAAGGAGAAGTAAGCGTTATTTCTGAAGAAAACGTAGGCTCCTCCTTCACTGTAAAATTACCCTATTAAGCATGAAAAAAGTTAACATTGCTATTATTGATGACAATTATCATTTATCAGAAAATCTAAAGCACCTATTGGTCATCAATGATTATCATGTAGATGTGTATAGAACTTTAAAAAGGGCAGAAGTAGGCTTGAAGGAAAATAAACCCGATTTAATTATTTGCGACCTTAATTTACCAGATGGAGATGGCTATGACATCATTAATACCATCAGGGCAAACACTGTCTTTAACTTAACCCCTGTAATTGTACTCACTGGAGTTTTAAATGCTAATGTAAATGAGCTTTTCCTCTTAGGGGTTAGTAAAATATTTTTTAAGCCAACCCAATTTTCTTTGTTAAAAAGTACCATAGAAAAACTACTTGTTAAAAGAAAAGAATACATGTTTTTAGTAAGCCTTTTCAGGTAGCACAGAAATTTATAAAGAGCGTATTTAATAAAGTAGATTATGCTTAAAAAAATTGTGGTTATAGAAGACGATGAACTTATTAGAGAAAATATAGTTGATTTTCTTTCTCTTAACTCTTTTAATGTTGAAGGCTTTAGTGAAGGTATGCTTGCTCTGGAAGCAATTAACAGAGAGATACCTGATTTAATCTTATGTGATATTTCTTTACCAGGCTTATCTGGTCATGACATTATTGGTAAGCTAAAAGAAAACGACACCACTGCTGAAATACCATTTGTTTTTTTAAGTGCTCATGCAGAAAAATCTGATGTTAGAAATAGCATGGATTTGGGGCCGATGACTACCTTATTAAACCATTTACCATGAAGCAATTAGCTGCTTCTGTTAATTCAAGATTAGAAAAGGCCGAAAAAAGCAAATCCAGATTATTTAAAGAACTTAATAATAAGCTTGCCAATTTTCCTAAAATTCTTAGTCACGAGTTAAATACGCCCTTAAACGGTATAGTAGGCTTAACAGCTTTATTATTAGAAAATTTAGATAGTCTTGATAAAGAAGAGATGAGACAATATCTAGAAGCTATCATGACATCTGCCGATAGGCTAACTACAACAAAGCAAAAACTGCTTGTTTTCTTTAATTTGTTAAATGTTACCAAGCCAAAAGTTGCTGAATTCGTATATCTTAACCAAATGCAAGACAATTTAGTTAAGCATATAAATACTACTGCTAGAAGTAAAAGCAGGGGAGAAGATATACAATATAATCTTTTAACAGACCCTATTATCAATACCCTTAAGGTGAATATTCCTTATTCTTATCTATTTACCATTTTTGAAGAACAAATAGATAATGCTATCAAATTCTCGAGTCCAAAATCTACTATTACTGTAAATTTCAAATTAGAGAAAGAAGACTTATTTATTGAAATAATTAATGAGGGCCAGCTTAAAATTAAGTTTAACCCTAATGAAATGTTTATGGAGGTGAATAATTCTTTAAACGGTTCTCAAGGTTTTGGCCTTGGAATTTTTATCATTAAAAAGTTATGTTCTTTATTTGATTGTATGTTTACTTTAACGGAAGATGAATCTTTTGTTATTGCTAAAACAAAAATCAAATGCACCTATTAATTAAAATTTTTATTGCTTAAATTTATTCGTAAAGATGAATTTTTCCATGACCAAAAACATTTCTATAGGTATTATTGAGGATAACGAGAAGCTGCTAAATAATTACTCAGAATTTTTCCAGCTTCAGGATAATTATACCTTAAGTTTTGGTTTCCCTAGTGTAGACGATTTTTTAAGAAATTTCGATAAAAAAGAACATATACAACCTGATATTATTTTATTAGACATTAATCTTCCGGGTACTTCTGGTATAGATGGTATTAAAATATTAAAAGAGTGTTTCCCTAAAGCTATTATTGTGATGCTAACTGCTTACAGCAGCAATAGCCATATCATTACGGCTTTAGAAAACGGTGCAAGTGGATATTTGGTTAAGGGCATGTCTTTACACGACATTAAATCTTCTTTAGCTAATTATGAGAATGATGGCTCTGCCATATCTCCAAATGTTGCTAAAAAACTGATTGAACATTTTAACCATACCAAAAAACAGGAAGAAATAATCTTAAAAGTGCTTACAGGCCGCGAAAAAGACATTACCAAATGTATTGTTAATGGCTTAAGCCATAAAGAAACAGCAGAACAACTTAACATAAAAGCAAGTACTGTTAATCATCATTTAAAGAATATTTATATCAAATTAGGTGTAAATACCAAAACAGCTTTAATAGCTAAAGTGATGAATAATAAGACGGTTTAATCTTTTATTTCTTCTTCTAAACCTAACTCTTCTTTAAGCTGTTTCATTACAGCCTCGTCTTGCTTATTGGTTTTAATTTGCTCTTTATTTTTGTAGTAGTTGATGACCGAGCTTTCTAAACCTTTTCTAATTTTATAGTAATTTATAGCTTCTTTTATACTTGCCGCAGTTACATTTTCGCATTTAAAATTCTGTAAGCTAAAGCTTACAGGTATAACCAAACTTGTTCCACCTTGCGGATTTTGCCATTTACCACTCGTTAGTTTTATCAGTCTGATGGCTTCATCGTCTAAATCTATACCTAAGCCTTGCTCTACTTGTGGGTTTACTACATTTCCTTGTTCATCTAACTGAAATTTCACAAAAATTTTTCCTTCAATACAGTTTGATTTAGAAAAATCAGGGTATTTCATATTTTCATTGATGAAATTTTCTAGCGCATTGGTACCACCTTTAAACGTTGGTACATCGGCAACAAAAAAAGAGCTCAGTAAAACCAATATGATATGTAAGTAATTCAAAATCATACTTATATAACGTTTAAAAAATAAAAATTGTTGTTAAAAAGAGAAAACCAAATTGGGGTCGGGAATTTTAGTTAGCCACTGCTCTTTATCTGCAAAACGTACCACACCTGGATAATCTCCTTTTTTATCATCCATACTACACATTAGTTGGAAATGCACATGTGAAGGCCAAAATCCGTTTTCTTCAAAACTGCCCATATAGCCTATAACTTGCCCTTTTACTATCTCTTTGTTTTCTGCTATTTGTTGAATATCCTTTAAAGACAAATGGCCATAAAGCCCATAAAAAGTAAATCCTTCCAATTGGTATTCGAGGATAATGGTAGCACCGTAATCTCCAAAATTATTGTTAAAGGCAAAGCTATGCACCTTAGCATCCATAAAATTATAAACTGGAGTGCCTTGAGGTGCCCAAATATCTAAACCTAAATGAAGTCTTCTGGCTTCATTTTCATCTGTACCAAAATGATTACTTCTAGCATAAACTGTACGATGCTCAAAATAACCCCCTATACCATAAATGGCATTGGCATTGGCTAAAGTTTCATCTATATATTTTGCAAATAAAGCGGTATTGCCTAATAAAGATGCTGTTAAATGGTTATTTGCAGCAGTGAAATCAAGAAGTAAAAAATCTGTTTTATGGTTGTACTTAACCAGCGGATAGAAATCCTTTTGATGAGCTTTTAGTAGCTCGTTAATTTTATCAGCATTGGTAAGCATCCCAGACTTTTATTCTGAATCTTCTTCTTTACTTATTTTACTGAATATTTTATCCATTCTATCCACATATTCATTGGTATCGTCTAAAAAAAAATCTAGCTGAGGGATACCTCTAACCTGATCTTTAATTTTCTTTCCTAATAAATATCTGATTTCTGACGCATGCGTTTTGATAGTGCTAATGGCTAAATTTGGATTTGGAGCATTAAAAAAACTTAAGAAAACACGGGCCATGCCTAAATCGGCAGTGGCTCTAACTTTTGTTACCGTAATCATTACGCCAGGTAAAAAAGCAGCTGCATCTCTTTGGAAAATCTCCCCTAAATCTTTCTGTATTACTCTTGCAAATTTTTGTTGTCTTTTCGATTCCATGTTTTCTTAATTTTTGTTTGGTTTTACCCAGCTCATCATCAGCTAAAAAGCGCTATACTATTTCTAATATAGGAAATTATTGTAGGGATAAATTTTTTCATTTACCGCTTTCACTCTGTGGTAAATAACATCCCTTAACTCGTCTACATTTTCTTTGGCTGTTGCCGATATAAATACCGCCGGACTGCTATTTTTAGCCATCCAGCTATTTTTAAATTCTGCTAAACCCATGGTTGGTTTTTCTTCATCCTCTACTTCCCAATCTTGTTCTACTTCTATAGGGTTATAAGCATCAATTTTATTAAAAACCGTGATGGTTTCTTTATCAATAGCACCTAAATCTTTTAAAGTTTCATTTACGGTTTGCATATGATCTTCAAAATTTGGATGCGAAATATCTACCACATGCATTAAAATATCAGCCTCACGCACTTCATCTAAAGTAGATTTAAAACATTCTATTAAATGGTGTGGCAGTTTTCTGATGAAACCTACCGTATCTGACATTAAGAAAGGTACGTTCTCTAATACTACTTTTCTAACGGTGGTATCTAAAGTTGCAAATAGTTTGTTTTCTGCAAATACCTCAGATTTCGAAAGCATATTCATGATGGTAGATTTACCCACGTTGGTATAACCTACCAAGGCCACACGCACCAACTCTTTACGATTTTTACGTTGGGTTTCATTTTGCTTATCAATTTCTTTTAGGCGGTCTTTTAGTAAGGATATTTTTTCTTTAATCATCCTTCTATCGCTCTCTATCTGCGTTTCACCAGGACCACGCATACCAATACCACCTTTTTGTCTCTCTAAGTGGGTCCACATCCGCGTTAAGCGAGGTAATAAATATTGTAATTGAGCTAGTTCTACCTGGGTTTTAGCTTGAAAAGTTTGGGCTCTTCTGGCAAAAATATCTAAGATTAAGTTACTTCTATCAAGCACTTTAACTTTTAACTCGTTTTCTATGTTACGCAATTGCATCGGCGAAAGCTCATCATCAAAAACAACAATATCAATCTCTTCTGCCTTTAAATAAGTTTGTATCTCTTCTAGTTTACCTGTACCTACAAAAGTTGCCCTATCTGGCTTTTGCATTCTTTGGGTAAATACTTTTTCTGTTATCCCACCGGCTGTATCAACCAAAAAAGCAAGCTCTTCAAGGTATTCTTTTTGCTGCATTTCTGTGGTTCCGGGGGTAATTATACCCACTAAAACAGCTCTTTCGGGCTTTGGTGCGGTATCATAAAATTTCTTTCTTGCCATATTTTTTACAAAGATACAATAAGCAAGCCATTTCGAGGTATTTTAGGATTGCTAACACATAAACTGATATTTGAAGAGAAGCTAAAAACAAAGTCTAGCCCTTTAACTCAAGAAGGAATAGAAATTATTGCTTAAATTTGGGTTACAGTGTTTTAATATTATAATAGGTAATAAAAATTTGTACAAAAAGTAACTTACGATGACAAGTTTAACCTTATATGCCAAACTAGAAACTTTGTCTCCAGAATTAAAATCTGAGGCGAATGATTTTATTGATTTCTTAATTGAAAAAATAAGAAAAAAAACAAGGAAAGTATAGTTCCTAAATTCGGAGAATTAAAAGGTAAAATCAAGATTTCAAATGATTTTGATGCCCCAATTGATGATTTTAAAGAGTATATGTAATGTCTTACTTACTAGATAAACATACCTTTTTATGGTTCTTACAGTGGCAGCGAAGAGCTGTCTATAAAAGCTAAAGCCATAATAGAAGACACCAATCAACTTAAATACATTAGCATTGCTTCATTCTGGGAAATTTCTATAAAAATAAGTCTCAAAAAATTGGAACTTGGCGTTCCTTCTAAAGAGCTGCTGATACAGGCCATAAAAACCGGATTTGAAATTCTACCATTAACTTTTGAACATACTACTGGAATTCTAGATTTAGAACTCTGCCATAGAGACCCATTTGATAGAATACTTATTTCGCAAGCAATCTCAGAAAATCTAAAAATTATTACCAGAGATACTCAATTTGAAAAATATCCAATTTCAATAATTTGGTAGTAAAAACATCTATTAACCATAATAAAAAAACAAAGTCTCCTTTTAATAAAGAAGACCTTGTTCATATTTGAGATGTTTAACTATTCCCTCTGGTAGGATGCGGAACTATAGAAGACAAATCTTTTATTTTTACGGGCATTCCAGTATCTATACTTTTTCTGGCCGCTACACCTGTTAGGCAAGACATAGCGCCATCTCTACTTCCGGCCGCTTGCTTAAATGGGTCTGCTCCTGGGTTAAAGAGTTGTTTTCTTAGACGGATATCTCCACCGCCATGTCCCGCTTCGGTATTATCTATTCTAATGTATGCTGTTTCACCAAAGTTTTTGGTGATTTGTATTTCGTCATATTTTTCTTTTGGCCAAGGCTGACTTTCGTGTATCCAAGTATCAATTTTTCCTTTTGTGCCGTTAAATGATATTCGGTAACCTTCATAAGGAGAATAAGCAGTTAAAGAATAACTCACCTGTACATTATTTGCATATTTAATTTGTACAGCCATTTTATCAAAAATGTCTATATCTTCTCTAAAAACGCAACCATCTCTTAAGTAGCCATCGTACTTTTCATTTTCGGCATAGAGTTTCATTAAACGGTCGTTTTTAGTCATATCAAAATAAAACTTACACTCGTTTTTATGCGGACAAGGTCTGCAATTGCTAGACCTAAACGGACCATTTTTACCATAAAACTCTAAAGAACCGTAAGCAAAAACCTCTACCGGGTCTGAGTTTAGCCACCAGTTTAATAAATCAAAATGATGGGTAGATTTATGTACCAATAAAGAGCCTCCAAATTCTCTTTTACGATGCCATCTTCTAAAATAATCTGCCCCATGGGAAGTATCTAAATACCAATGAAAATCTACTGAGGTAACTTTACCAATTTCTCCTTTATTGATGAGCTCGTATATTTTCTGACGATGAGGCGAGTAGCGATAGTTAAAAGTTACATGAACCTTTTTACCTGTTCTCTTCTCGGCATCTAAAATGATTTGGCATTTATCTTCATCGGTTGTCATGGGCTTTTCTGTAATAATATCCGCTCCAGCTTCTAATCCTTTCACAATTTGCTCATGATGGGTGCTATCCATCGTGGTAACAATTAAAATATCGGGCTTGGTTTCTTGTAGCATTTTATCCAGATTGGTATAGGTTGGACAGCTCAAATCCATTAATTGTTGTGCTGTTTTAACCCTACCCGGGTTGATATCGCATAAGCCAACATATTCTACCGAATCCTTAAATTCTTTGATGACTGAAGTACCCCACATACTAATGCCTCTAACACCGGTACCAACTAAGGCAACCTTTTTTTTAGGTGCATTTAAAGTGCTTGCCAATAAAGTATCGGCTATTAAAGTTGCGGCCATAGCAGAGCCAGTTTGACGAATAAATTTTCTGCGATGCATGTTTAATATAGTTTTTGGTTATTTGAATTTAAGGATTAATATTTCTAAAAAATCAACAGCCGAGATGAAAATCTATGCAATCGTTGCCGGAGATGTGGATTTCTGTTCAAGATTACATTTAAAAACATAAAAAACTCTTATAGATATCATATCTTATATAAATAATAATTAATGAATTAGATTAGCCAAATTTGCACTGTTTTACAAATTCATAAGCATCATGAAAAAAATAACTATCGCAAAAGGAGACGGAATTGGCCCAGAGATTATGGATGCCACACTTAAAATTATAATGGCTGCTGGTGCCCGTATTGAGGTTGAGGAAATTCTTATTGGTGAACAAGTTTATCTTTCAGGGAATACTTCGGGTATTTCTTCAGCATCTTGGGATATCGTACGTACAAACAAGGTTTTTTTAAAAGCGCCAATTACTACTCCGCAAGGTGGTGGCTACAAAAGCTTAAACGTTAGTACCAGAAAATTTTTAGGATTATATGCAAACGTACGCCCTTGTGTAAGTTTACATCCCTTTGTAAGTACCAAACACCCTAAAATGGATTTGGTTATCATCAGAGAGAACGAAGAGGATTTATATGCAGGTATAGAGCATCAACAAACAGATGAAGTTGTACAATGCTTAAAGCTGATAAGCAGACCAGGATGTGAGAAAATTATTCGTTACGCTTTTGAATATGCAAAACAACAAAATAGAAAGAAAGTAACTTGCTTTTCTAAAGACAATATCATGAAACAAACTGATGGATTATTTCATCAAGTGTTTAATGAAATAGCTGCTGAATATCCAGAAATTAAAAACGAACACTGGATTGTTGATATTGGCGCCGCTAAAGTTGCAGATTCTCCTGAAGATTTTGATGTGATAGTGATGCAAAACCTTTATGGTGACATTATATCAGACATTGCAGCACAAATAACAGGCTCTGTAGGTTTAGCAGGTTCATCTAACATAGGCGAAGAATGCGCTATGTTTGAAGCCATACATGGTACAGCTCCAGATATTAAAGGTAAAAACATTGCAAATCCATCGGGCTTATTACAAGGTGCCGTGATGATGTTGAACCATATTGGGCAAACAGATGTTGCCGAGAAAGTACATAATGCTTGGTTAAAAACTATTGAAGAAGGCACACATACGCCAGATATTTATGTAGAAGGGGTGAGCAAGAAAAAAGTAGGAACTAAAGAGTTTGCGGATGCTGTAATAGAAAATTTAGAGCAAAAGCCTAAGGTATTCAACCCGGTTAATTATGCCAATAGTTCGGCTTTAAGCCTACCAAAATATCAGCGAAGAACGCCTGCAAAAAAAGAACTTGTTGGAGTTGATGTTTTTGTAGACTGGAAAGGTCTTAACCCTGATGAATTAGCCGCTAAACTTAAACAGCTAGAAAATGAGCAGGTTTATTTGAAGATGATTACCAACAGAGGTATTAAAGTATGGCCAGAAGGTTTTAAAGAAACCTTTTGTACAGACCATTGGAGATGCAGATTTCAAAGCCAAAAAGATAGCTTAAACAATAAAGAAATTGTTGAGCTTTTAGCAAGAGCTATTGCGCATGATATTGAAGTTATCAAAACAGAAAACCTTTACCACTTTGATGGCAAAGCAGGATTCTCATTAGGACAAGGACAGTAAAATTAACTGTTTTTTGTAAACCAAAAAGCCTCTGTAGTTATTATGGAGGCTTTTTTTAAAATCGATCAACGCCTTATAACTATTTAACCAAGGGCATATACTTCTCCCTATACTCAAATAATAACCAAATATTTACAGCAAAAAAAGCTATGGCTATGGGTAAACCCGATGGTTCATTAAAAATATGCGTAAGTAAAATACCAACTGTAATGGGTAATACCATAATAGCTGCTAAAGCTCTAAACCTAGGGATGATGATTAGAACACCACCAATAATTTCTACTACAGCAACCAAGGGCATTAGCCAAACTATGGTTGTGTAAGCAGCAATGAGTTTTACCATGGCCTCTGGCATATCTTCTGGCATAGGCATATAGTTAAAAAACTTATTAAGTCCAGCGTTAATAAACATAAGTCCAAAAAGAAGACTTAAAACAAATAGAATTTTACTTTTCATGATAATGGGTTTACTTGGTTTAGATTTCCTTTTTTCAATACTACTATCTAAATATATTAAATATTAGCGCCAACGTAAAGAACAAATTACAATGAAATACTGAAACATTTGCAACTGTTTTAAACGTAGATGGTTAATATTGTCTAAAACACATACACATGAACAGCAGAGAAAGGGTTATTTTATTATTACTTGCGGCTTTAAACTTCACTCATATTCTTGATTTCATGATTATGATGCCTTTAGGCAACTACCTGATGCCGTATTTTAATATTTCTTCTCAGCAATTCTCTATGTTGGTTGCCGCTTATACTTTTAGCGCTGGCATATCAGGCTTTTTAGCTGCTTTTTTTGTTGATAAATATGACCGGAAGCAGGTTTTGATTTTAGCATATATCGGGTTTTTAATAGGTACTTTTTGTTGTGCAATATCTCCAACTTATAGTTTATTATTAATTTCTAGGGTTGTTGCAGGCATATTTGGCGGCTTAATAGGCGCTCAAGTTTTATCTATCGTGGCAGATTTAATCCCTTATGAAAGAAGAGGAACCGCTATGGGTGTTATTATGGCCGCTTTCTCAGTAGCATCGGTTTTTGGCGTTCCGTTTTCTTTGTACTTGGCCAACATTTTCAACTGGCATGGGCCTTTCTTCTTTGTTGCAGGTTTGGGCATCATACTGATACCATTTTTAATGAAGTATCTGCCTAAAATGGACACGCATATTAAACTTGCTGGAGGAGAAAAAGTTAGTCCTTTAAGGTTGATAAAAGATATTGCTCAAGATAAAAACCAAATGTTGGCTCTTGCATTATCTGCAACTATTATGCTGGGCCATTTTATGATTATCCCATTTTTAAACCCTTTTATGGAGTTCAATAAAGGCTTCAGCAAAGTACAAACCCCCATGATTTATATGGTAGGAGGTGCTTTAACACTAGTAAGCTCTCCTTTTTTGGGTAAGCTAGCAGATAAAATTGGCAAGCATAGGTTATTTATCATGATGGCTTTAATTACCACCATACCTATTGCTTTGGTTACCAATCTTCCAGATTTTCCATTTTACCAAGTTTTATGTATCACAGGATTTTGGTTTGTGGTGTCTACGGGGCGCATGATACCTGCACAAGCTATGGTAAGTAATGTGGTAAGTAGCGAGAGAAGAGGAAGCTTCATGAGCATTAACTCATCGGTACAACAAATTTTTGTGGGTTTAGCATCAGTTATATCGGGTTTAATTGTAGTTAAAAGAGCCGATAATGTTATCTTAAACTATGATATAACAGGTTATATAAGTATCGCCATAACTTTAATAAGCATCTATTTTGTATCTAAACTACATGTAAGAACTAAAAAAAATCAATAGCGTCCTAAACGAATAAAAAAAGAGAAAGGAAAGTTTTAACTCATCGTTACCTTTGAGGTGCAAAAAAACAAACCCTTTCTCAATGGTAAATGTAACACTATTCTCCCAAATCATATCAAAACTTGAGCGTTCAAAGTTCAACAAACTGGTATCTACATCTCAGAGCGACAAACATAATAAAGGTTATACAAGCTGGACACATCTAGTATCGATGTTGTTCTGCCAGTTTGCCAAAAGCCAATCGGTACGTGATATTAGTAACGGTCTTCGTTCAGCTACTGGCAACCTCAATCATTTAGGTATTCAAAAAGCTCCATCTAAATCTAGTGTAAGCTATCAGAACAAGCACAGGGACTATAACATCTTCAAGTCCTATTATTTCATACTGTTAGAAAGTTTGGGACAGCAGGCAGGCTTTAAACAAATAAAGTTCAGGATTAAGTCCAAAATCTTCCTGTTAGACTCCACTACTATCAGTCTGTGTCTTTCTCTATTTGATTGGGCCAGGTACAAAACAGCTAAAGGAGCGGTTAAACTGCATACTCTGCTTGATTATGATGGCAATCTACCAGCATATGTCAATATTACCAACGGCAAAACTGCGGATAACAAAGGAGCTTATGATGTGCCTTTACACAAAGGAAGTGTTATTGTTGCAGACCGATTCTATAATGACTTTGCCCTGCTGAATGTTTGGGACAGCAACGGCGTATTTTTTGTGATCAGACATAAAGAAAACCTCCAATATACTACAGTTAAGGAAAATATATTGCCGGAGAACAGGCATAAGAATATCCTGATTGACGAGATTATTGAGCTTAAAACCGCAAAATCAAAGGACAGCTATCCCAAAAACTTAAGAAGAGTGGCTGTTTGGGATGATAAAAATGAACAAACTATAGAAATTATTACCAATCAAATGTATTGGACAGCAAACACCATCAGTGAGCTTTATAAAAGCAGATGGCAGATTGAAATCTTTTTTAGAGAGATAAAACAGAACCTGCATATCAAATCATTTATCGGAACCACAGAAAATGCCGTGATGATACAGATATGGACAGCGCTAATTACCATCCTCATCCTTAAAGCACTTAAAGCAATGGCTAAATATGGATGGCAGCTCTCCAACCTTATCGCATTTATCAGACTTAACATATTTGTGAAAATAAATCTACAGAATTGGCTCGATAGGCCTTTTGAAGAACCCGATGAGCTAAAAGATAAACAAGTTATTCAAGGGGTTCTTTTCTGAAATCTATTTTTATCTCATAAATTTTAAGCTATTGCGTTACTTTTGATGTTTTCATAAACGTTTAGGACAGTATTGAAAAAAAATCATAAATCATAAAAGGGCAGCTATAAAAATGCTGCCCTTTTATTGAAATAGAAAATTTATTTAAGGTATCTGTTCTACTCTAATAGAAGAAATTCTATCGTTAAAAGTAGAATTTAAGCAACTTTGACTTGAAGTATAACTTGCTGTAGTACCAGCAAAATTATTATCAGTGTAAACCCTTACTCTTAAACCAGCAGGTACTACAATAGATGATGCATCATCATTAACAAAACCTAAAGCCTGTAATTGAGATAAAGTATAATCACCAACACTTAAACTAGCGCTCCATCCTGTGTAATTGCATCCTTGACGTACTGTTACTTTTGGTATTTCCCAATATCTAACATTAGACCATGTAACAACAGAATTTGTTTCATTAGCATCTTCATCTTCTCTACCATAATTACCATATTTCATGTAATTAGTTCCATCGCCATTAGTAGGTTTTTGGTTTTCTTCACATGAATATACTTGATTACCATCCACATATATGACTATACGTCCCGGTCTTGATGCAATCTCTTGAAAGTGTACTACATTTATTTTTGTTGGTGTTGATTTAGCTAATAAACCTGTAGCTATAGTACGATTACCAACCTCGTTTGTTACACCATTTGGCACAACTCTTAATTGTCCTCCATTTACAGATCCATCACCTCTAATTTGTAATAAAGTAGCTCTTTGACTTCCATTTATTACAATACCACCCCATATTTGAAAAACTGCATTACTAGCAAAAACGCTACTGTTAATAGTAATATCACCTTCAAATTGGCGTATATCTCCTACATCGTAATTATCCTGAATTCTAATTTCTGAGCGGTTACCTGGGGCCTTATGTAAGGTAAAAGTATGTCTTTTGTTATTACTAGCGCTGTAAGTATAGCTTGCAACATTATTAGAGCCATAAGAACTTCCTGATGTGCTTTCGGCAGCATTTAAATACCACGCGGCCCCAGCATTCCAAGATCTTGTCTTTAGGCCGTTCCCTTCAAAATTTTCTAAATGCACTCTTTGGTTAGCTTCTACGGTAGAGGTTAGTTCTGACCAACCAGAACCACTTTCTGCCGCTGCTACAGCAATTGCATTTTTACTTCCTGCATTTGCACTTAATGTTTCTACAGATGTTTCTTTCGCATCTTTTTTACAGGCTACAACTAGGGTAGATACTGCAACTATCGTTAATAAAGAAGCTTTTTTATTGAAAAGCTTAGGATAGAATTTAAATTATTTTTCATGTTAATTTCGTATGGTTTTTATTGTTTAATTGGAGTTTTGTTAAATTAGATTATTTGTCATTTAGATATATTTTCCAGCCTCCTTTCTTCCCCTTTTTCAAGAGGACTTTTAGTTTAAAATATGAGTATTATTTGTGTTACAATTGGTTATACTAATATCTGTTTTTGCTTGACTATCAAGCAATAGCCTAAAAATCAAAATACAGCATGAGAAAGAAAAAGCTAAGGGAGATATTAAAAGAAAAGAAATTATCTATCGTAAAAAATGATAATAACCAACAATTAGATTATGTAAAGGCTTAAATTGTTAATTTTATTTCTTTAAATAACCATAAAACGTTTGCGTAAAATTGTCTCTAAATTACCTGTTTACCAGAATCTTGTGGGTTGTAACACTTTGTATTTATTGTTAAGTGTTAGTCCAATCATAATTTCTTGAGTACCTTTTGAGACAGAATTTAGTGGAGAAGTGGTAATATCATAAGCATAACTGATGTTTACCAAAGAAGATATATTAAAGCCTAACATCCCAGAAAAGGCGTCGTCTTTTCTGTAACTACCACCAAGCCATAATTTATCTTTAAAAGTGAACTTTACATTATAGTCTAGTGTGGGCTTTAGAGGTGTTAGCCATTTTAACATGACAGAAGGTATAAAGGTATAATAATCATCAAACCAAAATTTATAACCCGCGGTTACAAAATAATGAGGCACAGTGATTGCCTCTTTATAAGTATTATCATCATTAAAAACAATGCTTTGAGGCAGTACCTGCTGTATAGATGCACCAGCAAAATAAGTGGGCGAATAAAGCCAAACACCAACATTAACATCAGGTTTAAGTCTACTTACTTGGCCGTTTCCTAAAGCTTGGTCTGCCACTTCGCCCGGTTTTAAATCATCAAAATTGATATTGCTGTTAGATAAACCTACACTTACGCCAACGGCTAAATTTACATGCGTTGATAAACCTAAATGATAAGCGTAATTGATGTTAAAATTACTTTGTTTTAGTGCACCTGCCTTATCTGTAGCTGCAACAAAGCCTAAACCATGGTGCGGTGCCGATGTCATATACTCGTACTGGTACCTATAAACATAAAAGCTCTCGCCCGTCATATCAAAAGAAGTAGGTGTTACCCTTTCATCTTTCTTGCCTAGCGGGAAATGTACACTTAGGTAGCTGCTTTCTGGGGCGTCTTGTAAACCAGCCCATTGTTTACGGTTGGCAAATTTTACATCAACATAATTTTCTATGCCTGTTACTGCCGGGTTAATGATATAATTATTAAGAATATACTGCGTATACTGAGGTTTTTGCTGGGCATTAGCAAGACCATTACTCATCATAACGAGCAAAATAAAAATCCAATATCTTCTTCTTTTTCCCTGCACTACCTCACAATCATAACCGACCCAGAATATTTTAAATTTCGTTCTTCAATATTGATGATGTAATAATAAGCACCAACTGGTAAATCTTCCCCATTAAATCTACCATCCCAAGCTTGGCTGTAATTATTACTTTGATAAACAACTTTTCCGTATCTATTGTAAACATTTACCTGTACAGAAGGATAACTGTCTAAGTATTTAATTTCCCATCTATCGTTTGTACCATCCCCATTAGGGGTAAATACATTAGGAATTTCTGGTTTTTGTAAAACTTTAATAAATACTTCATCTGTGGCAACACAGCCCGAGGCGCTATTAACCGTTAAGGTATAAGTAATATCATCTGTAGGATTAGCAATAGGGTTTAATGCAGAAGGATTACTAAGACCCGTAGCCGGAGACCAGCTATATGTTAAACCATCCCCAGATGCAAGAGCATTTAAAACCGCATTACCACCAATTAATATAGTTTGGTTTTCGCCTGCGCTGATGATAGGCGTTGGATTAACTTTTATGCTCTGGCTTAAAACTTCTACACAAGCATTAGTCCCTGTAAAAGTATAAGTGATTTGATGTTCGCCAGGACCAGCCGATGATGGTGAAAACATTCCATCAGGACTAACGCCTCTTCCTGTAAAAGTTGCGCTACCCGCAAAACCACTATTTTCTTTTGCTTGAGTAATGCTAAAATCAGCTTGCTCTTGGCAAACTTCTGGCATAGGTGTAAAAGAAATTTGAGGAACCGCTTTAAGCGTAATATTCATGATTTTCTCGGATACACAAGTTCCAGAATAAGTTTTAAGCTTAACAGTTATATTTTTTGTAAGCGGACTATGAAATACCGGATAACTAAAACTATACTCAGCCCCTGAGGCTGGCACATTTACAACTCGATAGTAGTTTGGATTATTAATTTCTGTAGATTCATTAAAGAACCATTCTATCTTTGTGATATTCCCAAAACTGATAGCAGATAAATCTTTAAATACCACAGGCTGGTTACTACACAAATTATTACTGTTGATGACTTCAAAATTTACATCGGGTATGGCAGCTATCACATTAAAAGTTAAAGTGTCTGATTTGCTACAACCATTAAAAGTTGCTGTTAAGATTACCGGATAATTACCAGCCGCTGCATACTGGTGAGTAGGATTTTTTTGTGTTGATGTATTTCCATCTCCAAAATTCCATACATAACTTATAGCCGGATCATCTACTCCGTTAATAGTAGTATTATTGGTAAAGGCAGCTTTACCTTGAGGCAAACAAGTTGGCGGGAGTATAAAATTTACTTGTGGAATCGCTTTAAGCGTGATGATTTTATCCAAATAACCAGAGCAAGAGATGCCAGAATAAACCACCATCCTTACCTTAACTTGCTTGGTTAACGGAGCATAAAATATGGGGTAAGTATAGCTGTATTTCCTTTTCTCGGCAGTATTTCTTAAAGCGGGTGTTTCATCAACAAATTTTAAAGATGGGTTTTGATCATAATCCCAATACCATTCTATTTTTGTGATTTCGCCAAAATCTACCAGCGCTACATCTTCAAAAACAACGGCTTGGTTAATACATAAAGCGGCATCATTTAAAACATTAAATCTGGGTACAGGAGTACTACCATTTACAGTAAAATCTTTTTCTAAAACAGTTTGGCAGCCTGTAACTAATGAAGTAGCTGTTAATTTTACTCTGTAAACACCTTGTGCGCTATAACTATGCGTTCCGTCTTTTTGTACCGATGTATTGAAAGAGCCAGAGGCCGGGTCGCCAAAATCCCAAGCATAAGACATATTGCTATTGTCGGCAATGGTACTTGTATTGATAAAAGTTGCTAAAGCATCACTTAAACAAAAATCTGGCGTAATAAAATCTACAATCGGTAAAGGGTTAATCTTGACAACTTTACTGATAGCTTTTATACAAGCATTATCTGTAGTAACAGTTAGTGTTACCGTAAAATCTCCAACAGTAGTAAACACATGTTTGGGGTTTTGTAAGGTAGAGGTATTACCATCACCAAAATTCCATAACCATGAAGTTATAGTTTGCTCTGTTGCTGTAGAAATATCAGAAAACTGAATTTCTTTATTTACACATGTTGTGCTAGAAAAATTAAAATCGGGGTTAGGAAATGCTTTTATATGGATGGTATCTTTAAAAATAGTAGACCAACAGCCCTTATCTATAGCTACAGATAGCGAAACAATTTTATCTCCTGGTGTGGTATAAGCATGATTTGGATTTTGCAAAGTTGAGATATTGCCATCGCCAAAATCCCAAAGCCATTTGTTTACAGGATTCCCCTTGCCATCGCTTATAGGCGTAAAAGCAATAGGAGATTCTGGACAAAGCTTATTATTATAAGTAAAAGATGCCGTTGGCGGATTAAAGACTTCAAATTCGGTTAATATTTCTTCTTCTGCATTGCAGCTGGCTGGAGCTGGGTTTAATACTATGGCTTTTAAATTATACATCCCACTAGCATTAATTTCACTAGCAGCTATTTCGTAATCATAAAAATAACTGGTTATACCGTTTACCACCTCTGTTTGCGATGCTGCTATTGGGTTTATGGTATCTCTTTTTTGACCGTTTTTTAAATCCCAAATAATCCTGTTGGTTGGATAGGGAAGTTTTAACTTAACATAATAATTTTCCCCAATACATAAATTAGATGTTGAATTTGTACTTCCCGGAGGGAAAAAAGAAATATTAGCATTTAAATTTTTTAAATCAGAGCCGGCTAAATAGGCGTAAGATTCCACATTTCCATAACCATAGGCGATAGCAACAAAGCCCCCATTACAAACAATCCGGTGTGCCGGATTTGTAGCAGAAGAAGCTGTAACATCTACTGTTATATAACTATACTCGCTATCAATAGCAACAAAGTTACCAGGAGGTACAGCGCCGTCTACCCTTAAACTTGGTATATCTACTGTTTTAAGAATGATATTTAAATAATGAGCTATAATATTTGTTGGGGCAACTACTGGTACACTTACAGCAGAATATAGGGTAACATCAGATAGCGTTTGCTCTATCGGGTTTAAAATCGTCATTTCTGGATCACCTGGAAACCTTAATGTACCGATATTATTAGGATTGCATACTTGGGTTACTTGTAACTGCGCTAAACTTATAGGTTTAGAGCCTTTAATTACAAATGGTATGCTTCCGTAAAAAGTAATGATACTGCCCTTTGAATAAGGATTTTGAAGAACTGTATTACCTGCTTGTGTGGTTGAACCATTCACAGAAATTTGAGTATCATCCTCATTTACATAAATTCTAATGATATCTTGTGCGCCATTCTGCGCATTATAAAATGGTGCGGTAACATAATTTTTGCCCCAAGCCGATATAGGGAAGAGCTGCTGATAGAGATTATCACCTGAAAGGTTTGAACTCGCAGAAGTACTGCAGAAACCGTTTTGAGTACTTCCAGAAAAAACAGCTAAAGGCTTACAATTACCAATAGTTTTAATCCTTACACCAGTTACATCGGTTGTGGATTGGTACTGATAAACATCTCCTTTATCTAATCTTATTTGAAATGTAGTTGTACCAATCCTAGGACTATTATAAATAGTAGCAACAGGCGAAATTTCTACTTGTGTACTATCCTCAACAGCCACTAAAGTAAATTGCGAAACTCTAAAATTATTGGCGTTATTAGCTATTTGATCATAAGCCATAGCAATATACTCATTACCTAATGCCTTTGTAGGTAAAACCAATGTTGCCGCAGACCTAGCACTTCTAGAAATATGCGAATATAAAACTATAGGAACATCAGATGTTACATGTATCCCTCTGTCTTGATAAATAATATCTGAGCCCCCAACATACGTATTATAGGTATTAGGATTGATATAAACCGGAACAGCTTGGTTAGCCAAAACCGTTACCGGAGGTAAATTACCCCCCCCGCATTGATGTTTACTGTTGCATTGGTTTGTGAAGTAATAAAAAGAGTTAATCTAGAGCCTAATCCATCAATATGCCCCGCATAAGCTACCCAAAAATCTGTCCCTTTATTAGATGAACCTTGGGCCACAGCATTTCCTATGGCAGCAAAGCATAATACACTGCATAAATACAATACCAGTTTAAAATGATTCATCTTTTTGGATAAAATCCCTCTATAAAGTAAGACTAATTATGGTTTAATTGGTTTAAGCTATTTTTTGTAATAGTACAGCAATTTAGCATAAAAAATTATTTATTTCTTAATGCCAAAATCTCTTTATAATTTAGAATTTTTTCTAGTGCTACCTTCTTAAAATTTTTATCCGGTTCCAAGATGTTAAGAGTAGAAAGCGATAAACCCTGTAAACTGGTTTATTCATTAGCCAAACATGATTTTTTAGGTTTTTTAATAGAGCCTCATGTGGTGCAATTAAATCAAAACGGTGGCTTTTCTCTCACTTACCAACGTATTTTTTCTAATACAGCCAAAGAATTTTCTCCTATTATTGATGCTACCGATATCAAGCTGATTAAATTACTAGAGGAGATTGAGCAAAACAACATCATCAAAAAGTATTACAAAAAAACCATTAGGCCCTTAGAGTTTTTTACCAAGAATTGGGATGATAAGTTTAGTGATACCGTACGCCCAAAGATAGAAAAGAAACTTACCGAGGCTTTGACACTTATCCGTGATAAGGAAATTTACTTAATGGGTAAAGAAGGTTGGCCTGTGGAGAAGCAATTGCACTTGGCAGAAGAAGCTGCAACCATCCTTTTTCATTTTAGACGTAATGAGATTGAAACCCGCTATTTCCCAACCATCAAGTATCAGGGTTTAAGGATTGATTTTATGTTTAAAGATGCGCAGGTTATTACCAACCAACCCGCTTTGTTGTTGTTAGATAATATGCTTTATCATTTTGACCAAGGTTTGGAAGGAAAAAAACTACAGCCTTTTCTTAATAAAAGATATATCTCTATACCAAAATCATCAGAAACTACTTATTTCGAGAAATTTGTTGCCCCACTGATAGAAAAATACCACGTTTACGCAGAAGGCTTCACCATCAATACAGAAAAATACGACGCTAAGCCTATTCTTAAAGTGGTTTATGTGCCAGAAGGTGTATCAGAAATACAGCTTTATTTTAAATATGCCGATTATGTTTTTGCCGCCGGCAGCGATAGGCAAGTAACCGTAAGGATGGAGAAAATTGATGATGATTATATCTTTCATCGTATTAAACGCTCCTTATCATGGGAGAAAAATAAGTTAGACGAGCTTTTAGCTTTAGGCCTTAAAACCAATAGCAACCTTTTTGTGCATTTGCAAGTAGCGCATCAGCATGATGAAACTGATTTATCTTTTTCTGTTTTTGATTGGATAAGCGAGCATCATGAAGACCTTATAGCGAAGGGTTTTGAGTTTGAACAAGATAGTAGCGCCAAAAAATATGTGATTGGTAACAGTAAAATCGATTTAGAAATTCAGGAAAAGAATGATTGGTTTGATATTAACGCTATTGTGCAATTTGGTATTTATAAAATCCCTTTTATTCAGCTTAGAAATCATATCCTCAATAAAAAAAGAGAGTTTATTTTGCCTAATGGCGAGATTGCTATCATCCCAGAAAAATGGTTTTCGCAATACGGAAATTTGCTTTCTTTTACAGATGGTACAGAAAGTTTAAGACTTAAGAAACTACATGTAGGTTTGGTTCATGATTTTGCTAATAGCGATTTGGCTAGCGTTACCATGGATAGAAAACTGCAACGCCTAGCAGATTTTGAGTTTATTGAAGAAGTTACCGAGCCTGTAAATTTTAATGGGACTTTAAGACCTTACCAAAAAGCTGGCTACAACTGGTTCCATTTTCTTCAGAAATATAATTTTGGCGGCTGCTTGGCTGATGATATGGGCTTGGGTAAAACTGTACAAACTTTGGCCTTATTACAAAAAGCTAAAGAAGAGCAACAAGCCTTGGGCATACATACCACTTCTTTATTGATTATGCCCACTTCTTTAATTTATAACTGGATTAACGAAGCAAAACGCTTTACACCACAACTTAAAATTTGTACACATACGGGTACTAATAGAGAGAAAGATATTAGTATTTTTAGTCAGTACGATTTGGTAATTACCACTTACGGTATCAGCCGTTTAGATGTTGATGTTATTAAAGAGATGTATTTCAACTATATTATTTTAGATGAAAGCCAGAACATCAAAAACCCATCATCAAAATCTTTTAAAGCGGTTAAGCAACTCAAATCAAAATATAAACTTATTCTTTCTGGTACGCCGGTAGAAAATACGGTTAACGATTTATGGACGCAGATGTCTTTCATCAACCCAGGTTTACTGGGCTCCCAAACGTTTTTCCAGCAAGAATTTGTGCAGCCTATAGAGAAAAAGAAAGACGAGGAAAAAGCACAAAAGCTTCAGGTTTTGATAAAACCTTTTGTGATGCGCCGTACCAAAGAGCAAGTAGCTACAGAGCTCCCGCCAAAAACAGAAAGTTTGTTTTATAGCGAAATGACCGTAGAACAGGCCGATTTTTATGAGAAAACGAAATCAGAATACCGTAACGAGTTGATGAAATCTTTAGAAGATGGTACTTTCTCTAAATCGCCTATTCAAATTTTACAAGGTCTTACCAAACTAAGGCAAATTGCTAATCACCCGGCTTTGGTAGATGCTGAATATGAAGGAGAATCAAGCAAGTTTAAAGACGTTGTTCATAAACTAAACAGTGTTGTTGAAGCTGGCCATAAAGTATTGGTATTCTCGCAATTTGTAAAACAGTTAGAACTTTACAAGCAATATTTTGATGATAAAAAGGTGAAATACTCTTATTTAGATGGTTCTACCGCAAACCGTGGAAAAGTTGTAGAAGAATTTAAGCAAGACCAAGACATCCAAATATTCTTAATTTCTATAAAAGCTGGTGGCGTTGGTTTAAACTTAACAGAGGCTGATTATGTTTTTATTCTAGACCCTTGGTGGAACCCTGCTGTAGAGCAACAAGCCATAGACCGTACACACCGTATTGGGCAAACTAAGAATGTTTTCATCTATAAATTTATCACCAGAAATACGGTAGAAGAGAAAATTGTAGCATTACAAAACCGAAAACTTACCGTAGCCCAATCTTTAATTACTACAGAAGAAAGCTTCATTAAATCTTTATCAGAAGAAGATATTAAAGAAATTGTAGGATAATAAAAAAGCAGAGGCTCTCATAAAAAACCTCTGCTTTACAAATCCATATAGGCTAATTTTAGTCTAACAACAACCAAGTTGTTAACTCTTGTGCAGCTTTATTATTTTCAAAAACGATGGTGTTTCCTTTATAAGTATTCAGGATATCGTTATCTATATATTCATTATAAATCCAAGGGTCGCCAGCGGCAAATACTTTACCTTTTCCATATTTGGCAGTTGCTATAATTACGTCGCCTTTATCAGTAATTAAAGCTTTTGCGTTTTTGCTTACGCTGATGGTTGATATCCCCTTAAGGAATAAATTCTTAGCTGTTTTAAAAATTTCATTTCCTGCTTCTGGCACAATTAAACCTACAGATAAATCTTTCTCAACCGCGTTTCTTATTTTATCATTAAAATGGATACCAAAAGTATTGGCTAGTTTATTAAAATGCGGAAGCTCGCAGTTGATAGAATCATTGGCTAATAAAACCAAAGTACCACCAGTTTTAACCCATTTTTTTATCGCTTTTATAGCCTCTTTCTCAACAAAATTAGGTTTTGCTGTTTCCTTTTTAGTATCAGGGTCTGTAATGATATAAACATCAGTACCAGCTAAATTTGCTGTAGTTGGCGCAACAGTTAAACTCTTAAGAGCAGCACCTTGTTGCTTAAACATTTCTCCCCATTTAGAGTAACCTGTCATCGCTTTATCTTCCCAGGTATAATGAAAACGATTGGTTTTACCCTCTTTAGTTTGATATTCATTATTATAGAAATAATCTAAAGTAACAGTTTTCTTGTCTTGGGCTGTAACGTTAATCGCTAAAAAAGCAAATAAGCAGGCTAAAATGATTTTATTCATGATGGATTTTTTAATGTGCAGGTTCTATTCTTAAGCCAATATCAGAAACGGCTTTTAATGGGTTGTCTCTCATGTTTTGCTCTATAACAAAACTGTATTTCCCCTTTTTAGGGAAACGATAATTTTCTTTAAAAATAAGCTGGTAGGTATATAAGTTACCAGAGCCTTTGCCTAGCCACTCGCCATCTGGTTTAGCTAGTTGAAATTCTTCTCTTTGAACGGTTTTTTTGTTATCCGGATCTGTAAAACTTACCCTAACCCATACATTGGTGTATTTATAATCATCGGTATGCCTAAAATTAATATAAATATGATACGGCATATTAGTATCCTGAATATCAACTTGTGCTCTTAAAGGTTTATCGTAAGACCAATTTCCGTTTTTGGTAGCTTCAAAAGTATCTATAATAGCATTGTCTGTGCAAGCTTGCATAAACAATGCTAAAAGTATGATAAGGCCTTTTAAACTATTTCTCATCCTTGTTGGTCTGGCTTTTTATCTTGGTTAGGATTTCTCCTCTTTTTAAACTTATTCTTTTTAGGTTTATTTTCTCCAACAGCTCCTGGCTCTTGTGGCTTAGGTTGTGCCTGTTGCGGTTTAGCTTGCTGTGGCGCTACTGGCGTATTTTGCTGATTGTTATTTCTAGCATCAGGACCACCGTTTTGGTTTCTGTTTTTTGATTTATTACGATTATTCTTCTTTCTATTTCTAGATTTTTCGTCTAACCTGGTTAAGCTATCTTGCCCAACAACGTTTTCATAATCAAAAGATTTCTCGGTTTTAACCAATTCTTCTAAAACAGCAGCATGGTCTTTTAAGTCATCGGGTTTTAAACCCTTTTTATTCATTTCCTGAATTTCCTTAACCCTATCTATTTCTAAAGGAATCCACGTATTATCTTCACCATAATAGCTAAACCACATCAGTTTCTTAAAGATATCGGTCTTTTGCAAACGGGCTTCGCCTTTTTCGGTACGTAATTTTTCTACATTATCGGGGATATGCTTTAAAGCATCCATGTAAGAATCTAGCTCGTAGTTAAGGCAACATTTTAATTTACCACATTGCCCAGCCAGTTTTAAGGTATTTAAAGATAAGTTTTGGTAACGAGCAGCAGCTGTAGAAACAGTTTTAAAATCTGTTAACCAGGTAGAGCAGCAAAGCTCTCTTCCGCATGAGCCAATACCACCTAATCTGCTGGCTTCTTGGCGCATACCAATCTGCCGCATTTCTATCCTTACCCTAAAAGACTCTGCTAGTTTTTTAATGAGTTCTCTAAAATCTACCCTACCATCGGCAGTGTAAAAGAAAGTAGCTTTTGATTTATCTCCTTGATATTCTACATCAGAAAGTTTCATGGCCAAGCCCAATTCTAAAGCAATAGTTCTTGCTTTGTGCATGGTTTCATACTCACGCTCTTTTGCGCTTTTCCATTTATCTACATCCTGTGGTGTAGCTTTTCTTAAGATTTTTAAAGGTGCTTTTTCCTCGGTAACCCTTTTACGGTTCATTTGTATTCTTACCAATTCTCCGGTAAGGGTAACATGGCCAATATCATAGCCTCCGGTAGTGGTTTCAACCGCTATCAGCTCGCCCGCCTCCAGATAAATATTTTCCTCATTACGATAAAAATCTTTTCTGGAACCTTTAAATCTTACTTCTACGTAGTTAAAAGGTTTATATGAAGATGGCATATCCATATCGGAAAGCCAATCGTAAACATCTAATTTGCTGCAACCCCCGTCTGTTAAACAAGAGCCATTACTTTTGCAGCCACCAGGCGTACATCCTCCGCCTGAAGAGCAACTTCCACATCCCATAATTTATAATATATGTTGAGTCCCCGCAGGGAGCGTATTAAACTTTAATATTTTAACCAAATTCAAAGATACATCTAAAAATAATATCTTCGGATTTGCATTTCTTTCTATATGATAATGAGCTTTTTCTAACTCGTTTGCAATAGCTTCTGCTTTTGCCAGGTTTAAAATTTTCGAAAAATTACTAATAAATTCTAATTCTTTTGCAGATAAATGTATTAAACCTGGTGTTTCTGCCAAAAATAGCATGCACTCTCGCATTAAATTAATGCCATAACGCAGCAAATTCTTCTGATTCTCTCGGCCCATCTTAGAAAAATCATCATCAACAAAAGCAACCAATCTTAAGCCTTGGTTGCCATAGCATGCTCTTAACCAATTGCTCAGTAAATCATGATAATCATTCTCCTCATGTGTCATGAAAGTTAACGCTGCTTGTAAGTTTCCATTGCTTAGGTAGGCAAGCTGCATGGCTTTTTCTTCGCTTAAATGATGTTTTTCTACCAAAAATTTACAAACGTCTTCATTACTTTGCTTTGGTATCTTAACAATTTGCGTTCTTGATATGATGGTATTTAAAATTTGCTCTTGATTTTGAGCTACCAATAAAAACAAAGTTTTTTGTGCAGGCTCTTCAATAATTTTGAGTAAAGCGTTACCTTCTTTCTCCAGATACTCGGGTAACCACATAATCAAAACCTTATACTCGGCCTCAAAAGGTTTTAAACTTAGCTTTTGGATGATGCTGTGGCACTCGGCAATATTTATGTTTGCTTGTTTATTATCGGCACTTAAATGATTGCGCCATTCATCTAAACCTAAATAAGGATTTTGCAAAAAGCTAGCTCGCCACTCTTCCACAAAAGTAAGTGCAGTATCTTCTTTATGCTTTGCAAAAAAAGGATAAGAAAAATGTAAATCTGGGTGAACCAGCTTTTGGTACTTTCTACATGATGAACATTCGCCACAAGAATCGTTTTCTAAAGGCTGCTCGCAACAAATATATTGTGCATAAGCAAGCGCTAAAGCCAAACTACCAGAGCCCTCTGGGCCTAAAAATAATTGAGCATGACTTATACGACCATCTTTAACTGTTTTAATTAGATGAGCCTTAACTGTTTCTTGTCCTACAATATCTTTAAACTGCATTGCTGCAAAATAAAAATAAGTATTGAGATTTGCGTACATCGTATTGCGAAATCACTGTTTACTTTAGACTAAAAGAGATTACATTTGCTTTAAATTTGGTACGCTATACGCATATCTCAATACTAAATACCAAAAAATGGCAAGATTAATGGCTTTTGATTATGGAAGTAAACGTTTAGGAATAGCCGTTACAGACCCCATGCAAATGATTGCTAATGGCTTAACTACCATACATCCTAAAGATATCATCAGCTTTTTAAAAACCTATTTACAAACAGAGCAGGTAGAGGCTTTTATTGTTGGCCAACCCAAACAAATGGATGGTAGTGCATCGCAATCTGCACCATTGGTTCATGCTTTTGTAAATTTGTTGAAAAAGAATTTTCCTGATATTAAGGTAGTCATGGTAGATGAGCGCTTTACCTCTAAAATGGCCTCTGCTGTAATTGCCCAAAGTGGTATGAGTAAAAAAGCTAAACATAACAAAGCTTTGGTTGATACCATTTCTGCTACCATTATTTTGCAATCTTATATGGAGCAGCAATCGCTTTTTTAATGAAACGCTTCTAAATTAGGAAGAAATAGAAGCCATCATAAATACTTAAATTAGCCCCCATGGAACTTCTTAACGAAAGCTTAAAGCTTTACCTAAAACAGTATTGCGAACCAGAACCAGAGCTTTTAAAACATATAGACCGGGAAACCAATCTTAAAGTTTTAATGCCCAGAATGGTGTCTGGCCATTACCAAGGCAGGGTAATTAGCTTGTTAACTAAACTCGTATGTCCCAAAAATATACTAGAGATTGGCACTTTTACAGGTTATGCTACGTTATGCTTTGCTGAAGGACTGGTAGAAGATGGTAAAATTATTACACTTGATATTAACGAAGAGTTGGAAGATAGAGTAAGAGGTTATTTTGCTCAATCTGCTTACGCGGATAAAATTGATTATCGCATTGGTAATGCTATGGAGATAGTACCTACGCTTAAAGAAACTTTTGACATGGTATTTATTGATGCTGATAAGAAAAACAACCTTAATTATTATCACTTGGTTTTTAACCAAGTAAAACCTGGTGGGTTAATTATTGTTGATAATGTTTTATGGAGTGGTAAAGTAGTAGCGCAAAAAGAAGATAAAGATACCAGCAATATTATTAATTTTAATGATGAAATAGCTAAAGACCAACGCGTTGAAAAACTTATTTTACCTGTTAGAGATGGCTTATTCATCATCAGAAAGAAATAGAAAATGAAAAGACTTAACCTTTATGCTGCTCTACTAGTTGTTTGTTGTATAACGATTTTTCAGGCTTGCTCTCCTAAAACACAAAGCTACCACAAACAAAATAAGCAAATAGAAAAAACTGCTGATAAGAAAACAAGTGGTAATTATACAAGCTATAACGCCGCTTCTTACATAGAAAGATTTAAAAATATTGCCATTACATCTATGAATAAGTATGGTATACCAGCTAGTATTACCTTAGCACAAGCTATCTTAGAATCTGGAACAGGAAATAGCGATTTAGCTAAATATGCCAATAACCATTTTGGTATTAAATGTACCAGCGATTGGAAAGGTAAAGGTTATTATAAGGATGATGATAAAAAAGACGATTGCTTTAGGGTTTACCACAACCCCGAAGAAAGTTTTAAAGACCATTCTGAATTTTTAAAACGTAAACGTTATGCACCTTTATTTGAGTTAGATAAAAATGATTACGAAGGCTGGGCTTACGGATTAAAACAAGCAGGTTATGCTACCAATCCAAAATATCCGCAACTTTTAATTGGTATTATAGAGCGCTATAACCTTACCCAATACGATAGCTGGGAAGGACGATACGAAAAGATTAAAAGAGAAGACCGTGTTTTGGCAGATATCAATAAAAATATACCTAAAGAAACTCAAAAAGAAAGAACTACCAATGCCCCGGTTTTAATAGAAGGCAATAAATATGTAGTGCAAACGGGAGATACACTATACAATGTTTCTAAACGTTTTGGCCTTACGGTTGATGATTTAATGTTACTTAACAATTTAAGTGATAATAATATTAAAATTGGCCAAAGCCTTATCATAAAGAAATAAAACATTGAGACTAAGAGTAAGTTTTTTCTTCATTTTTAGCTTTATGCTATTTGTAAAAGGCTCTTTAGCACAATCTATTGAAGCAGAAGGTATTGTGTTTGATAGCGATACTAAATTTAGACTTACCCGAGTAAAAATTAGCAACAGAACAACTGGCACTTCTATTTTTAACACTACTAAAGGCGAGTTTAAGTTGAGTGTATCCACCGGCGATAAAATAACAGCATCGTTATTTGGCTATAAACCAGACACTTTAATATTCAACCCATCACGGCCAACGCTTATTTTTAACCTTAAAAGATTAGCCATTCCCCTAGCAGAAGTTTTGGTACAAGACTCGGTTTTAAGTGCAAGAAAACGCTATGAGGAATTGCGAAAACAGTTTAGTACCCTCAATAGAATTGGAAACAATAAAGATTTATTAGCCTTTGGCAATAATGGCGGCGTAGGCTTAAGTGTTGATGCTTTATGGAGTGCTTTCTCCAGAGAGGGTAAAAACGCTAGAAAATTACAGGAAATTATGGAACGAGATTATGTCAATAATTTTATTGATGAACGTTTCACAAAAGCCCTAGTTACTAAAACAACAGGTTTAAGAGGAGGAAAATTAGAGGTTTTTATGCTTAATTACAGACCTTCTTACTTTTTTGTTTTAGGAGCATCAGAATATGATTTGATTTCTTACATCAAAATAGCTTATATCCGCTTTCTAAAATATCCTTACCTAGAAGACTTATCTTACCTAGAACCTATCAAAATAGAATAAGAATGTGGCATAAAACTATACATTGCCCTTGGCTTCATGTAAATGCTATGGCTTTATACCCTTTCATTCTGGTTAAAGCAAAACATAACTTAAGTAATCAGCAACTTATCAATCATGAATTAATCCATTTTAAACAACAGATAGAACTGCTTATTTTACCTTTTTACTTGTTTTACATTATCAATTACCTTGTTAATTTGCTGTATTACAGGCAACATCATAAAGCCTATTTACAAATTATTTTTGAGCAAGAAGCTTACAAGTACGATATGCATTTAGACTATATCAAAAAGCGGAAATTCCTAGCTTTTTTGTACTCTTAAAAGCCAATTTCTATCAGAAAAAACAATAAAAACTTAATATAAATATCAAAATTACGTTCTTTGTGGTATGAAGTTTATCAAAATTGGCATCATTTCCTTACTAGCTATTATTTCATTAAGCACAAAAACCAAAGCACAATTACTTGATTTTGAAACAGATACCATTAAAATATCTCCTATATATCCCAAAAAAAATATATTAACCAGCAGATTGCCTTTCTTTTACATCAAAAAACAAGATTTACCTTTTTATCTAATTAAAAGAAAGGTTAATTATTGGAAAACAACAGGCTCTTTTGGTCTTAATTTAAACCAAGCTGCTTTTAGTGATAATTGGAGTAGTGGTGGGGTAAACTCTATTTCTTTAAGTACTTTGTTAAATTATAAAGCTGAGTATAATAAAGATGGTAAAAACTTTATTTCTGAAGTTATTTTACAATATGGTAAGCTCAAAAATAAAGACCAAATGGAGCGTAAAACCAACGACCGTATTTTTTGGGATAATAAAGCAGCGTTTAGATTATCAGAAAACTGGAATTTCTTTGGTTCTATAAGTTTTGAATCTCAGTTTGACCTTGGATATACCTATTCTAAAGATAAAGCAACCGGAGAAGAAACCAGACGCCCTATCTCCAGATTTATGTCGCCCGGTTATTTAACAGAGTCTTTTGGTTTTGAGTATAAGCCAGAGAAATTTTTCAGTGTACGTTTAGGCACAGGTACTGCCCGTCAAACTTTTATGTTAGATACTACTTTGTATAGAAATAATCCAAGAAATTTTGGTGTTCCTATTGGCAAAAACTTTAGAAATGAGCTTGCTTTTCAGGCGGTTGTAAATTTCGATAAGGATATAGCTACCAATATCAATTTAAAATCGAGGTACTTATTATTTGCCAATTACGAGCGTTTAAATAATATAGACCAAAGGCTGGATGTGACCTTAACTGCAAAGGTTAATCGTTTAGTTAATGTTACCGTTGCTGGTACAGCTTTGTATGATGATGATTTTAGTGGTCAGATACAATCTAGCCAGTCTTTAGCATTGGGTTTAGTATATAAATTTACACCATAAAAAAATGCCCCACGTTCCGGGGCATTAATTCTGCATAACACTAACTAACTAACTCTATTTCTAAATTGCAGGAACGAAATAAAGATCTTTTAACCTGTAAATCAGGTTTATATCATGATATTAGAATATCTCTTTAACACCTTGAATTTAAGGTAAAAGTACTAAAAAAAGCCATTTGTAAAAACTTCTTTACAATCTTTTTAACAAACTTTAACATTTATTTATATCAAGTTTATAATTGTCATAACGATTTACAGAACGGTTTATTTTACTAATTATAAGACGAAACTTAGGCTGGCTTTGTTACAGTAATTTTTAAAAAAATTTTTTCAAAGCAAAGTATTATAAAAGATATAAAATGAAAGTGCTTTTTATCCTCAAAATGATAACTTTGTAATCCAAAAAATAAAAAAGGTTAGCAAATGTTTGACAATCTACAGGAGAAGCTTGAAGGCGCTTTTAAAGTCTTAAAAGGACAAGGAAGCATTACCGAAATTAACGTGGCAGAAACCATGAAAGAGATAAGAAAAGCTCTTTTAGATGCCGATGTTAACTATAAAACTGCAAAATCATTTACTGACGAGGTTAAGCAAAAAGCTTTAGGGCAAAACGTTTTAACAGCTATTTCACCTGGCCAGTTACTAACCAAAATCATGAATGATGAGCTGACTAACCTTATGGGCGGTCAGGTTACAGAGCTTGATTTAAAAGCTAATCCAACCATAATTTTAATTGCCGGACTGAACGGTGCTGGTAAAACTACTTTTACCGGAAAGCTTGCAAATTTCCTTAAAACTCAAAAAAATAAAAAACCATTATTGGTTGCCGGTGATGTTTACAGACCAGCCGCTATAGACCAATTAGAGGTTTTAGCTGGGCAAGTAAATGCCGAGGTTTATACCAATCGTGAATCTAAAGACCCAGTTGCTATTGCCTTAGAAGGTATTGCACATGGTAAGAAAAACGGCAATAACGTTATCATCATAGATACTGCTGGTCGTTTAACTTTAGATGATGCCTTGATGGATGAAATTGCTGAAGTTAAAAGAGCAACCAACCCACAAGAAATACTATTTGTAGTGGATGCCATGACCGGGCAAGATGCGGTAAACACGGCTAAGGTATTTAATGATCGTTTAGATTTTACCGGAGTTGTTTTAACCAAATTAGATGGTGACACTCGTGGTGGAGCAGCCCTTTCTATCAAATCTGTAGTAAACAAACCTATTAAATTTGTAGGTACAGGCGAGAAAATGGATGCGCTAGATGTTTTCTATCCAGAGAGGATGGCGTCTCGTATCTTAGGAATGGGTGATGTGGTATCTTTAGTAGAAAGAGCACAACAACAGTTTGACGAGAAAGAAGCAGCAGCGCTTCAAAAGAAAATCAGGAAAAATAAATTTGATTTTAATGATTTTTTAGGTCAAATACAGCAAATCAAAAAAATGGGTAACATTAAAGATTTGATGGGCATGATACCCGGCGTTGGTAAAATGATGAAGAATGTTGATATAGATGATAATGCCTTTAAAGGTATAGAATCTATCATTACTTCTATGACACCTTACGAGCGTGAAAATCCGGATACTATTAACCAAAGCAGAAGAATAAGAATTGCTAAAGGTTCTGGCAACGATATTACAGAAGTAAATAAATTAATTAAGCAGTTTGAGGATATGCGTAAAGTGATGAAGCAATTCTCAGACCCATCGGCCATGTCTAAAATGCAGAAAATGATGAAGAATATGCCTGGTGGTATGGGTAGGTAATTATCTGCTGATGTTATAAATGAAGAGAGACTGTTTTTAAAATGGTCTCTCTTTTTTGTTTAATCTTTTTCAAGAAGAGAAAGTGTCTAACTTTTTGGGGGCACCCTATAAGCGGTTCTCCTTTTTCTTTTAGCTAAAATCTTCTAAATCCTTTTTCACCCTTCGTTCTATCAAGATTTTCTTTTTGTCTATTTCGGCATTGTTTAAAGTGTCCAAGGTATTATCGGTAACTACAATTTTGTGGTCTTTTTCCTTTTCGCTGTTGTGAATAGCTACGCTTTCTATGTTTTGTAGGGCAACATCATAAGGGCCTTTATCAGACATCAATTTCACAAAAACTGGTAAACATTCTAAAAGCACAAACAGGAAAGATATAAAAGATATTGCCAAATAAGTATCTACATCTCTGCTACCATCAGGGTTAAAAGAAAGCTGCCCAAGCGCATAATTCCTATCGGCAAAGCCAGCAACATTAGCTAAACTATCCAGTTGTTTTTCGTTAAAAAGTAAAGTGCTATTTAAGCCCTCCATTTCTTTACGCCGGTTAATGATATCGTCTATACGCTGTATATCATTTCTTACTTGTATTAAGCGGGCTTCTTTTTGGTTTATAATAGCTTCTTTTTGCTTGGCATAAGTGCCAAAGCCCGTTACACCACTGGTTTGGTTGGTTTTATCGCCAAAAACTTCTTGATTTAAAATATATCTGGAGCGGTTGATATCTTTCTCTAAAGAATCTTTCTCTGATTTTAATTCCTCAAACTTCGCAAGCTCAATACTATATTTATCCGAGAAGGCTCTGTTTAAAGTATCAATTTTAGAACGCTGTCCGTTTAAATAGCTGGTTTTAAGCTTTTGCCTAATTTCTTTATCAAAAATTTTCAGCTCTAAAGGTCTTGATATCACTATACCAATCATGATGGCTAATAATATCCTAGGTAAAGCTTGATAAATTTGTTGGTTAGAGCCACCTGTTTTCTTAATACTAGCAACAATGTAGCGGTCCATATTAAAAATGGCTAAGCCCCAAATAACACCAAATAACATCGCAAATAAAACAGCGGCACTACTCCCAGAAAAAACAAAATACATAGCGTAACCGCCAGATAAAGAAGCAAATAAGGCAGTAAAGAATATGGTTGCACCGATACCAACATATTTATTATGTTCTGTAGGATATTTTTTAAGTGTTTCTATGTGTGCGCCAGAGCAAAACCAAAAGAAATCGGTTATTTTTTTCATCTTATCATGATCAATAAAAAATGTTTTTCTATTACAGCAAAATTTATGCTCAAAATAAACAAGCTATAAACGCTTATAAGACATGTTTAGGTATAAGCATGTTACAGCATATAGTTGATAAAAGGTAAACTTTAATTATTAAGTTTTAAAACCTGCTATTTTTACTATTTTTGATAAGCATAAAGTATTTTATTATGAACGAGATAACAGTAGCAGAGCTAAAAAAATGGAGAGATGAAGGCAAGGAATTTCAATTAATTGATGTTCGTGAGCCTTTTGAATATGAAATGTCTAATATAGAGGGAGAAAATATTCCGCTAGCTAGCGTTTTATTAGAGGCCGATAAAATATCAAAAGATATTCCTGTAGTTATTCAATGCCGTAGTGGCGCCAGAAGTGCTGCTGCTTTAAACCAATTGCAAAACCTAGGTTATGCCAACCTTTATAATTTAAAAGGCGGTATTTTAGCTTGGGCTGCAGAAATTGAACCTGGCATGAAAGTATATTAATCATGTTTAAAAAGGTATTATTTAACGTTATTTTAAACTTAATCATTATATGCTCTGCCATAGGAGCTGTAATGGCTTTTAAGGCTGGTAATTATTTCTTACCCTTACTTTTATTAGCGGCATTTGGCTTAAGCTTATATTATAAAATTAAGTTGATGAAGCAGGTACGAGAAGAAATGAAACTTAAGGCAGAAGAAAAGCTTAAAAATAAAAATCCTAAAAAGCGCTCTTGAGGCGCTTTTTTCCATAACAAATCTTTTTGATAAATAAGAGAACCAATTTTAAGGCGTTTTTGTAATTTGGTATAAATATGAATCCTTACGAAAGAAAACGTCGCTGGAAATATCTCCTACTTTTTTTCGCAATAGTTATTGCTGTTTCATCACTTTGGTATACTGATTTTTTGGTGCAAAACATTGCAAAATCAGAACGTACCCGGGCCGAGCTTTGGGCGCAAAGTCTTAAGCGAATGTTTGAAACAGATAACGATGAGATGATGAATTTCCTTTTCACCATAAGGGATAGCTTACCTGTACCCGCAATTGTTACCAGTGAAAAAGACTCTATCATTACCTACCAAGGTTTAGACACGGCTAAAACATATTTTGAAATTGAAAGCAATAAAAAATACGACCCAAAGTATTTTTTAAAAGAGCTACGGGAAATGAAAAACCAGCACAATCCCATCCCGGTAGAGTTTTATGGAAAAAAGAATCTTATTTACTATAAGGATAGCGATTTGCTCAATCAACTTAAGGTTTTCCCTTACATCCAACTCAGTTTAATAGCTGTTTTTCTGATGCTGGCATACTTTGCTTTTAATTCGGCAAGAAAATCAGAACAAAACCAAGTTTGGGTTGGTTTAGCTAAAGAAACAGCGCATCAACTGGGCACACCCATATCCTCTTTAATGGCATGGGTAGAGCTTTTAAAAGAAAGGTTTAAAGCCGATGATTCTTTGATACTAGAAATGGAAAATGATGTTAGAAGACTAGAGGTTGTGGCCGATAGATTTTCTAAAATCGGTTCTAAGCCTATCTTAAGCAGTCATTCTGTTTATGATGTTGTTAAAGATTTTGTTGATTATTTTAGGGTTAGGGTATCAGATAAAATTACTTTTGAGGTTAACGGAGACGAGCAGCTAGAAGCCCTTATTAACGTCCCTTTGTTTGATTGGGTGATTGAAAACATCCTTAAAAATGCAGTAAACGCTATTGATGGGAAAGGTATCATCAGCATCAATATCCAAGAAAATATTGTTAAAGAACAAATTATTATAGACATCACAGATACAGGTAAAGGTATCCCACGCTCTAAATTTGACACCGTTTTTCAACCAGGCTTTACTACCAGAAAGAGAGGCTGGGGTTTGGGCTTATCATTAACTAAAAGAATGATAGAAAACTACCACGGCGGGCAGGTTTTTGTAAAAGAGTCTGAACTGGGTAAGGGCACCACATTTAGAATTATACTTAAAAGCAGCATAAATTATGTACCAACCATTTAGTAACGAATACGCTCCATATTACGAAGGATACATCAAATTGGTATCTGGCCAAAACATCCTTAGAAAGTTAAAAAACCAATTAAATGAGGTTGATGATTTTTTGGCAGAAATACCTGCAGAAAAACATGATTACGCTTACGCTGATGGTAAATGGACCATTAAAGAAGTTGTTGCCCATTTAATAGATACAGAAAGGGTGATGGCTTACCGGGCCATGCGTTTCTCAAGAAATGATTTTACACCTCTGCCAGGTTTTGATCAGGATTTTTACATGCAAAATATAGATGTAAGCAAACGTTCTTTTAATGATTTGGTTGATGAGTTATTAATCATGAGACAGGCTAACCTCTATTTTTTTAAATCATTAACAGAAGAAGATTATAAGAAAAAAGGTGTAGCAAGCGAAAGAGAAGTAAGTGTTGGTGCTTTATTATTTATTATGGCAGGCCATATAGAGCATCATTTTAGGGTATTAAAAGAAAAGTATTTGAAATGATTTGGTTTAAAAGTTATACTCCAGAAGAATTAAACAGCAGGCCAAAAAATCATATTGGGGCTTTGCTAGGGATTAGTTTTACCCATATTGGCGATAACTTTTTAGAAGCTACCATGCCGGTTGATGAACGTACCCGCCAACCGGTAGGTATTTTACATGGAGGCGCTTCTGTAGTGCTTGCAGAAACATTAGGAAGCGTAGCTAGCAACCTGGTTTTAAATCCCGATGAGAAAATGGGTGTGGGTTTAGAAGTAAATGCCAACCATTTACGTCCTGTTAAATCGGGTTATGTAAAAGGTGTTTGTACGCCAATACATATTGGCGCAAAAACACATATTTGGGATATAAAAATTTACGATGAAAGAGGCAAAATGAGCTGCATCAGCAGGTTAACAGTAGCTGTAGTTCCTGCTGCTGTTAAATAGCTTATAATTTTTGTTGCTTCTCTTCTTTATCTATCATATAAGAAATAAACAAACCCAAACCACCAAAAAGTGTAATTAAAGAGAAGTAAACAGCCTCATTTTCAGTATTTCCCCACTCGTTAACGTTGTTAACAAAAACAGTTCTATCTAAAACAAAAGCTAAGAATAAACCTAAACCAGCACCCATTAACAATAAAGCTAGCTTTAAATAATAGTTAGATTTTGATTCTGGCTTTTCTGGTATCGGGTTTAACCCTCTTTCTATCAAAGCCATTCTTTCTTTATTGGTTAAGTATCTCCAACCAAAAATTACCGCAAAGCTTCCTATAAATATGGTAAGCGGAATTAAGATGTCTGCATTGTTCATAATCTTGTATTTAATGTTTTAATAATTTTGTTAAATCTTATTGTTTGGAAGCTAAGACTACATCGTTTTTAAAGAGGTTACACCAAATTAAAATTTTTATGATGCTTATTTTTCAAAGATATTTTAATTTACCTGTAACCTAAAGCTTACAAGGCTTGTCTTAGCATCAACACATGCAACAAGAACTAACAGACATAGCTATTATAGACGCGGTATTAGCCGGAGACCAACAAGCCTATGCGCTTTTGGTTAAACGCTACCAACGCTATGTTTTTACCTTGGCGTTAAGATTTACCAAGGGAAGAGAAGATGCTGAGGAAGTAGCTCAAGATTGCTTTGTGAAAGCGTTTAAGTATTTAGCTGGTTACGAAAGAAAAGGGAAGTTTACAACTTGGCTTTATAGTATAGTTTATACTACCGCCATGACTTATTTAAGAAAAAAGCAGGTTGATGTTCTTTCTATTGATGATGAAAACCATCAAAACGTTTTGGATAGTCATGAGGCAACACCAGATTTAAATACCGAGCGGAAATCAAGAGATTATTATTTAAATTTAGCTATAGAAAGTTTGTTGCCAGATGATACCAGTATCATTACCTTATTTTATAAAGGCGAGCAATCTTTAGAAGAGATAGCTCAGATAATGGGTATAGAAGCTAACACAGCCAAGGTTAAGTTACACAGGGCTAGAGGCCGACTTAAAATTAAGCTAGAACAACTTTTAAAAAGCGAAGCGGAGGACTTAATATGAAAAGTGCAGAAGAAAAAATTTGGAATTATATAGATGGTTTATGTAGCCAGGAAGAGGCTTTAGAAATAGAGCGATTGCTACAAGAAGATATTGCTTTTCAAAATCTTTATCAAGAAATTTTAAGTTTTGATGAAAATCTTAAACTAACAGATTTGGAAGAGCCTTCTATGGGTTTTACCTTTCAGGTGATGGATAAAATAAGACTACAAGCGCAACCACTATCACTAAAAGCACAAGTTGATAAAAGAATAATTTACGGTATAGCGGCATCTTTTATATTGATACTGGGCTTTATTATGGCTGTAGCTATCGCTCAAACCAATTGGTCTGCCTCAAGCGGTTATTTTGATTTTAGTTTGAACTATGATGCTTTTAAAATTGGCGAAGGCTTTTCTAGAACGGCTATCCAAGCTTTCTTGTTTTTTGATATCATCATGATGCTTTTAACTGCCGATTATCTTCTCAGAAAAAAATCCAAATTAAGCTAAAAACCTATCTTTTAACTCCGGTGTAGGAACCATACAATGGTCATCCTTTCCAAACCATTTATAACGGTTTTTAGCAATAATATCGTAAACAAAATCTCTTATAAATTTAGGGATGATGATGAAGATACAAGCAGCTTTCCAAAAGCCATTTAATTGCGATGCTATTTTTAAAGCAGCAGTAGATTTGGTAAAAACACCCTTTTCTGTGAGCAATATTACCGAGCTTAGTTCTTTTACAGAAATATCTTTTGTTAAAAGTTCTTGTTTAGCAAAATCAGACTGTAAAGCAGCAAATCTAAATTTTGCATATTTATCATGCTTGATGATAAACTGCACAAAACCATTACAGAGGTTGCAAACACCATCAAAAAAAATTACAGGTTTATCTGTCATATCAAAATCTAAAACAAAAAACCTGTAGAGATTTTTCTTAAGAAAGCGTAGCTAAAACGGTAACACCGCCTTTAACCTTATCTCCAAGGTTTACATTAACTTGGGTTCCTACAGGTAAAAAAACATCAACCCTAGAGCCAAATTTTATAAAACCAAACTCTTTGCCTTGCTCTACTTGGTCGCCCTCTTTTACATACCAAACAATTCTACGAGCCAAAGCACCAGCTATTTGTCTAAATAACACAGGTACGCCATTACTGTTTTCAACAACAACCGTAGTGCGTTCGTTATCTGTAGAAGATTTAGGATCCCAAGCAACCAAATATTTTCCAGGGTGGTATTTAAAGAATTTTACAATACCGCTTATTGGGTTTCTGTTTACATGTACATTAATGGGCGACATAAAAACAGATATCTGAAGTCTTTTATCTTTAAAGTACTCGTTCTCTTGTGCTTCTTCTATCACTACAACTTTACCGTCTGCCGGGCAAATAATTTGGTTTTCTCCTAGAGTTAAACTCACCACCGGATTTCTAAAGAACTGTAAAACGGTAATGAATAAGAATAGCGATACTAAGTACCATAGCCAAACAAACCAAGTTACTTGTGGTAGGTAATAATTGATAAGGGCATTAGTAACAAAAACAAATAGTACAGTTAATGCAATAGAGGTATATCCTTCTTTGTGGATGGTCATTTTTTTAAATTTTTATCAAAACTACTAATAAGTAATCAAATATATGTAAACGAAAACAACAGGGGCAGAAAGTAGTAAACCGTCAAAGCGGTCTAACAAACCGCCGTGGCCGGGTAATATTTTTCCAGAATCTTTAATTTCTATACTTCTTTTAAACATAGATTCTACCAAATCTCCCATCGTACCAAAGCAAGAAATAAGCGTTGCCATGGTTACCCAGTGTAATAAATTATATGTAGTAAAGTATTGTGCCAGAATACATGCCACAGCTATACTTGTAGCAACACCGCCAAAAAAGCCTTCCCAAGATTTCTTTGGAGAATGCCTCTCAAAAAGACGTTTTTTACCAAACTTAACACCAAAAATATATGCTCCGGTATCGTTAGCCCAAAGCATCAGAAAGAAACCTAAAGCCAATTGATAATTATAAGAGCCAGAAATAAAGGCAATACTGTGGAAAAAATAAAAGGTACAATAGTGTAAAGCAGCCCCAAAAAAGTATAAGCAATGTTACTAAACGGGATTTTAGATTTTTTATAAAGTTCTCTTACAAAAATCCCAAAAAATAAGGGGATATTAATTAATAACCATTTGGTTTCAAACTGTATAAAATATCTGCCAGCAACAGAAGCAAAAATAATAAGCGCAGCTATGTATCCGATAGATCTGTGTGGTCTTATTCCGGTAGTTTTAACTAGGGAAAAGAACTCCATCAAGCAAATTAAACTTAGGAAAATATAAAATCCTGTAAAAATATAAGGCCCTAAAAATATGGAGCATAGCATGATAAGGATAAAAATAACTCCAGTTATAGCTCTGGTCTTCATAATATTTAGGGAATTTTTAAATTAAAGGTCGTTTTGGATAATAATTTCTAAAGCTTTATCAAAGTTAGATTGGTGAATATAAACCTCAACCTCGCCAAATTTATAGGCGGTGTCTTGTTTATTCATCAAAACAGCTTCTATTTCATGATCAACTAGTACTTGCCTCACTATTTCAGATTTCATAAACTGATGTGAAGTATAAATTTTTACCCAAGTACTATTCATAAATATCTATTTGATTGTTCTTTTTACTGTCTTGATAAAACTTGATGAACAAAACTAAGGTAATTATCGCACTTAATAAATATCCCCATATTTGAAATGTGTCTGTTCTCTCAATTTCATCAATACTTTTACCTTGTAATTGTAGCACATAGGCCATGGTAACGGCTAAACCATTATTAAGAAAATGAGCCCAAATAGCTAACCAGAGGCTTTTACCCCACCATAAAAAGTATCCAAAAAGTACACCCAAAAGCATCCTAGGGAAAAAGCCAAAAAACTGTACATGTATAGCACTGAAAATAATTGCACTTATCCAAATGGCAACATGTGGGTTATAAAACCATTTATAAAATATATTTTGTAAAGAACCTCTAAATAAAAGTTCTTCGCCTATAGCGGGTATTACAGCTATCATCAAAAGGTTAAATAAATAATCGCTAAAGCTTTTCATCACCAAAAGCTGTTTAGTTAAAACGGCTGCTTGTTGCTCTTTTTCTCGCATCCATTGTTCTAAACCTTTTAAAAAATCTGGTAAAACCATTTTTTGGTTTGCGGCGTTTATCAATTCAAGAAAGGGTAACCCTAAAACCATAATGGCTGTAACAATAATGAGTAATTGGGGTGTTTTAAGCGGATTATAAAAGTGATAATAAGATTTTATAGGTTGCTTGGTTGCCAAAGCAAAAGTTAATGGGCCGGCAATAAAAATGCCTAAAGAGCTAGAAATTTGTATCGTTCTGATGAAATTGATATCCATATTGCTTTCATCACCAGTTAAAAGTATAGAGCAATTGTTACCGGTTAAGCTATAGATAATAATGCCAATAACGCTAAATACAAGTCCACCAGCAATAACATAAAGTAGTAAATAAATTAATTGTAGAGCTGGGTGTTGATGTGTTGACTTTTGCATGTCACTCATAATTAAGGATATTTAGTAAATTTGCGTTCAATTTAATGATTTGATTTTTAAATGTCTGTTAAAATAGGAAATATAGATTTAGGTGATTTTCCATTGTTGCTTGCGCCGATGGAAGACGTGAGCGACCCACCATTTCGTTTTGTTTGTAAACAAAACGGAGCAGATATGATGTATACAGAGTTTATTTCCTCGGAGGGTTTGATAAGAGATGCTGCCAAAAGCAGACAAAAATTAGATGTTTTTGAGTATGAGCGCCCTATCGGGATACAGATTTTTGGTAGCGATATAGAGCACATGCGTGAAGCTACAGAAATAGCTACACAAGCAAAACCAGACCTAATTGATATCAATTACGGTTGTCCTGTAAAAAATGTGGCTTGTCGTGGGGCTGGTGCAAGTTTATTACAAGATATAGATAAAATGGTGGCCATGACAGCCGCTGTTGTTAAGGCTACGCATTTACCTGTTACAGTGAAAACCCGTTTAGGTTGGGATGATAATACCAAAAACGTTTATGAAGTAGCAGAACGCTTGCAAGATGTGGGTATTAAAGCTTTAACCATACATGGTCGTACGCGTTCTCAAATGTATAAAGGCGTTGCCGATTGGACATTGATTAGAGAAATAAAAAGAAACCCGAGAATACAAATTCCTATTTTTGGTAATGGCGATGTTGATTCTCCTGAAAAAGCAGCCAATTGGCGCCTAGAATATGAGGTAGACGGAATTATGATTGGCAGAGCAGCCATTGGTTACCCGTGGATTTTCAGAGAAATAAAACATTTCTTTGAGACAGGTACTTACCTAGATGGGCCAACCCTTAATGAAAGGGTGGATGTTTGTACTACGCATTTGAAAAAGTCTATCGAATGGAAAGGGCCAAAAACAGGTATTTTTGAAATGAGAAGGCACTACGCTAACTATTTTAAAGGCATACCAAATTTTAAAGAATATAGAATGAAACTGGTAAGCTTAGAACGCGTAGAAGATATAGAAGACGTACTATATGAAATTAGAAACAAATTTGATACAGTAGCGGTCTGATTTTTGATTTTATGTTTATAATCTCTAAATTGTTAAAAAATTAAAGAAATGGTAGCGCAAATAACCGACGGAGTAAAAGTTTCTGTTGAAACCACCTACCAGCCAGAATACTCAAATCCGGCTAATGAGCATTTCATGTTCGCTTATAAAATTAGGATAGAAAATCTAAGTCATTATAGCGTACAGCTCATGAGCAGACATTGGAATATTTTTGATTCTAATGGCACAAAAAGAGAGGTAGAAGGAGAAGGTGTTGTAGGGCAACAGCCCATTATAGAGCCAGGAGGCATGCATGAATATGTTTCTGGTTGTAATTTACAAACAGATATGGGCACTATGCATGGCAGCTATGAAATGCGTAGATTGGTAGATGATGAAGCTTTAACCGTTTTAATCCCAAAATTTGCATTGATTGCCCCTTTTAAACTGAATTAATTTTAATCGTTAATAAATAATCAAAGCCTCTTCATATTTTTTGGAGAGGCTTTGTTTTTTAGACGGTTATCATCATAGCCCAGTTAAAACCCTGGGCTATGATGATAATGCCATTGTTATGAATTTATCCAAAAAAACAATGATGTTTGTCTTCCTCAACAAGTTTCGTAAAATCTTGTAAATACTTTACTGTTGGGTTAGGAGAATAACTATGCCATTTCAAATCGGCCTTCATCCAAAACACTTTCCAGTTATTTTTTGCTTTTACAAATGTTGTCTTTGCAAACGGATGTTCAAGAATAATTTCGGGTTTGTTCCATTGAGGTCTAATTTCAAAAACAATAATGCTTTGATCTTCAATTTTGTACCCAATATCTAATTGGTTTCTGATATGTTCAGGAGGTCTTTTTTTGTAAGGAAGTTTTCCATCACTTCAATAATCTCCAATGTTTGTAAAGTGTCAATCGCCATTTACAATTCTAATTAGGTTGGCCCGTGTAATATAGCCCACGGTTTAAACCGTGGGCTATGATGGTCCTATGATATTTCGTTAATGGTTTTAACCATTTTTTATGATGTTCTATATACATCTATGTTTTAAACCTTAGGCTAAAATGGTTCAATGATGTTTCAATCATTATCAAGCCCATATAATTTCAAAAACTCATCATATTCCTGCTCAAAAGTTTTCTTTTTGTGATGTTGTTTTTGGTTTTTTATGTAATGTAAAACTTTGTCAACAACAGATTCTGAAACGGAATATGCAGCATAACCGGTTTGCCAAGCAAATTTTTCAATAATTAGATTGTTTTGATTAATAAAATGCGAGCTGCTTCCTTTTATCTGTTTAATTACATCTGCGATTGATTTTTGTGGATTTAGTAAAAATAAACAATGGATATGGTCCGGCATTCCATTAATGACTCTTACAGGGCAGCTTTGCTCACGAAATTGCTCTGAGATAAATGAATATATTCTTTGTTCTACCGTTAATTCAATTAATGGTAATCTATTTTTGGTAGACCAAATGGCGTGTATCCATATTTTATTGAAAGAATGCGGCATATTCAATTCTTTTATACTTGTTATAATAAACCGTTGAAACGGTTATTGTATTGTTCTCATAATTTATAGCCCATGGTTTAAACCGTAGGCTATGATAGGTATTTATGTTTAATTAATGGATTTATCCATTTCCCTCCACAATTTTTATCTCATCCTCTGTCAACTCGTAAAGCTGATAAACCAATTGGTCTATTTGGTTTTCTAAATCGGTAGTGTCGGCGGATGGGTTTTGTTTTTTTGTTTCAATAATTTTATCAAGCAAATCACAAATTTCTTTGTCTTGCTTTTCATTAGGTATTGGAATTCTTAATGGATTTAATGCTTGTACACTAATTATTAAATCACCTGTACCTGTTTTTGGTGAAAGTCTAAAAAGTTCTTTGTTACATATTTTTGAATTTAAAACTGCGGCTAAAAATTTCACTTTTGAGCCAGTTGCAATACAAGTGCTATCTAGGCAGTATGCTCCACTTTCATCATAGCAAAAGCGTAGGATTGAGCCAATTCGTTTCCAGACTAATTTAGGCTTTTCAAAATCTTGCCAAAACGCAATATTATCTTGTGTTTCAAACCATTTATGAGATGTTTTTTTTCGCGAACCTTTCTCTCCTGTTTGATGTATCGTTTTTCCAAATGATAATAAATAGTCTTTTATTGCAGTATAATTTTCAATATCAATTTTCTTGCTTGGAAAAGTCCCGATAACCCAATTTACAATATCACCAGCAACATATTTCTGAATGTCTCTTCCTCTAAGTAATGGGGTAATAATTTCTCCTGACTTTGGGTCAGCTTCAATTAGTTCGTTTTTCTTTGCTTCATCAATAATAAATGCTTCGTTGTAGCCAGTTTTTATCCCAAAGTTTATTGTTATATCCCATTCACTTAACGGAGCGCCGTTTGTATTAATCTTTTGAATAATGGAAAGCCATTTTGGATTATCGAAACTCCATACCTCCTCTGTTAATGCAACAGCGGGAAATTCAGCAGCATTGATTTTAATGTAGTTATCAAAATCTAACGAAACGTTATCCTCTTTTAAAACTTCTTTAAAAACAAGTTTGCCTTCATCGCTTGGCTGTTTTTTAATAAAACCAATAATGGCGGCGTCTACGGTAGCTTCATCAAAAATTGGTTTACCACCAAAGTCAATGAAATGAGTCATTTCTGTTTTTTCAGATAAAAACTTACGCATCAAATTTCCATAACCAGCTCTTGTGAATTTACCTGAAATAATAAATTGGAATGTTCCGTTGCTTCTAAGAATATTATGACTTAGCTCTACAAAGTATGTGAGCAAATCAGCTAAAGAATGAAATATTTCAAATCGATTTTTTAGATAAGGTTTTAATTCAGAAAACTCTTCTTGTCTTATATAAGGCGGATTACCAATAACCACATCAAAGCCCACAAAATCGCCATCATCATTTAGCACTTCAGGAAATTCAAAACGCCATTCAAAAGCGTTTTCAAAAATCTTGTTGGCTTTTATTTCTTCAATTTTTGAACTTATTTCCTCTATTTCTTTTTCAATTTTTTGTTGTTCTGCCTTCCGTTTTTTCTCAATGTTTTTATTTGCCTTTCCATAAGGGGTTTCGGGTTCAAAAAGAAATGTTCCTGTAAAACGATGATACAGTTCACTCGCTAGTTTATCTAAACGTTTTTTAAGTGGGCTATTCATTCGTATTTCAGAAGAAAAATTTTGCTTTATCTCTAATATCAATTTCTCCATTTCCCTTTTCTGCTCTTTATTTTCGGCATTACGGTAAGTGTCTACTGCTATACGGTAGCTATCTATATTCCACTTGCTTTTCTTTAAGGCTTGTTTCAAGTCGGCATCAATAGCAAAACGGCTTACTAAAGAGTTTCCGCATTTGATGTTGATGTCAATATTGGGTAGGGTTTCTAATTCCCATAGCCCACGGTTTAAACCATGGGCTATGTCGGTTTTATAATAGGCATTTTTCAAAAGCTCTATCCACAAACGTAAACGGCATATTTTAACCGAGTTGGGGTTAATATCTACCCCAAAAAGGCATTTTTCTATAATGCTTTGCTTTTCATGAAAAAGCGTTTCTTGTATGCGTTGACTTTCTTTATTGTTGGGGTTATACTCAAAAAGTTCTCCTTCTTCGTCGGTTACTATCAGCTCATCATTTACTACTTCTACTTGATATTCTTTCAGGCGTTTTTCATCACGGTCTTGTAGAATTTTCAAGTCGTTTTTAACGGCAATCATTTCATTAAGTGCCGAAACTAAAAAGTGCCCAGAACCAACAGCGGGGTCACAAATTTTAATACTATCTACAATCTCATTGGCTTCTTTGCGGTCTTCAATTTTATCGTAAAGTTCTTCAAGTGTTGTGCAGTTCCATTGTTTGGTATCGTTAAATTTCTGTACAACGGCTTTCCTAATGGTTTCACGGCACATATACATGGTAATAAAGCCAGGCGTAAAAAACGAACCATCTTTGTAACCATTTATTTTCTCGAAAATTAAGCCAAGAACAGAAGCGTTAATCAGTGTTTTATTGTCTTCTTGTATTTCTTCGCTGCCTTCTGCTCCAAATTCATAGGCATCTAAAAACTCAAATAAATATTGGAGGGTAGCTATGTTTCCAATGCGTTTTTTCCCTTGCTGGTCTTTTAGTACCGTTTGCGAAAAAATGGGTATGGTTTTATCATCTTTCAGATTACTGATAAATAAAGTAATCTGCTCAATATCGGTGGGCTCAAAAAGTGAAGAATTAAGATAAGGTATTTTTTCAAACTCCTTTTTAACATCTTCATTACGCTGGTCGTACTTACGGGCCAATACCTGAAAAAATAAGCTATTTAGATCATCATAGTTTTTAATCTTTTCAAGACTTAGAAAAGAAAAGGATTTATCGCCTTTATTATACGTTATCAGTTGGGCTTCTAGCAACTTCAAAAACAAAATTCTGTTTATCCAAGTGATAGAAAGCTCTAAGGCAACATTAAAAAGTCTTTCTTGCTGTGTATTACCAAACTGGTTTGGTTTTTCTAATCTGCTAAGTTTGTCTAAGCTATCAAGCTGAATGATGGCATCTTCAAGAATAGTTCCTGTATTGCGTTCTCCTTCTTTGTTTCGTTCAATTAGTTTTTTGCTTCCTTCTTTGGTTTCGGTTAAACCGATGATATGCAGTAGCTCACTATAAAATCTTTTGTCAAGGCTGTTACTATCGTTGGTAAACGGAAGTTTTAAAAGATGCTCTGGTGAAAGTAATTTGAATAAAGCAATCAGCGCATTATCATCTGCTTTATCGTTATTGCGCAAAGGTTTTTGATAATCCTGAATATTGAAGTAGGTAAATTCAATTTCAGAAGTGATACTTTCTATAAACGGCTCGGCAATTTCTTTATAAAACACATCTGTTGATTTCTTGCTAGCTTCAAAGTTTTCAAATTGTTTAACAAATAATTTGTTTTGGGCAAAAAGCCTTTCAAAAAGATGCTCATCAAAAATGAACCATTCGTTAATATTTGTAGCTACTAAGTGTTTTATTTCAAGATTTTTATGGGTAATTCTTTCTCGTAAATAATATAAAACCAATTCCTGAAAAGCTTTAGCATTCAGTTTTTTGGTACTTATCATTTCTACTTTATTAGTTGGTTTTTTAGCTTCTATAATTACACCAACTGTTGTGTTTGCGTTGGGCCCGTTATGTATAACAAGGTCATTCCTACCTTTGGTATTTATAAAATGGTTTGGGTCGTAATAAGTCTTCTTAAAAAAGTCTGAGATTAAATTTTTATGAAACTCTTCGCTTTCTGTATCGTTTGTTCTGTCAAGTAAAGTAATAAGATTCGTCTTGAAACCTTCAATTTCAGTCCTGTTAGGTTTTACTTTTAAGAAGGCTTTATTAAGCGCCTTTCTGGGTTTCAGTTCTTTTAAATTCATTACTATTTATATTTTTTCAGTTGGTTAAGATATGTTTTTCAGTTATAGATTTTCTTAGAGCTTTGCTAGTATAATTTCAGCATATATTTTGGTCTAAAATAGAAGAAAATCCAGAAAAATTATCCTCTATTGTTAAATATAAAAACAACGAATTAAATTTAATCACCAACTCTTTTATTCTTAAATTAAATTGGTCCTTATCACTATATTCCAAAAACCCTAAAAACAAAAAAGGCCATCTTTCAAAAAGACAGCCTTTCAATATAAAATTTATAAGTCTTACCCTTTAATAAACTCAGCATTAAAGTACTCTCTGTTCATACGAGCAATATTGGTTACTTTAATTTCTTTAGGGCATTGTGCTTCGCAAGCATACGTATTGGTACAGCTTCCAAAACCTTCATCATCCATTTGGCTTACCATTGCTTTAGCTCTCTCATAACGCTCTGTTTGTCCTTGTGGCAACATGGCGTACTGAGAAACTTTAGCAGAAACAAATAGCATAGCGGAAGCATTTTTACACGCTGCAACGCAAGCACCACAACCTATACAAGTTGCAGAGTTAAATGCTTCGTCAGCAATAGTTTTAGGAATTAAAATCTCGTTAGCATCTGGTACACCACCAGTACCAACAGAAACATAACCGCCTGCTTGTTGTATTCTATCAAAAGCACCTCTGTCTACCGCTAAATCTTTAACTACAGGAAAAGCAGCAGCTCTCCAGGGCTCAATAACGATAGTTTCGCCATCATTAAAGCTACGCATGTGAAGTTGGCAAGTAGTAGTTGCTCTTTTAGGGCCATGTGGTTCGCCATTAATCATTAAAGAACACATACCGCAAATACCTTCGCGGCAATCATGATCAAATTGAATGGGGTCTTCTTGAGTTTTAACCAATTTCTCATTAACCACATCTAGCATTTCCAAGAAAGACATATCAGGAGATATTTCTTCTGCCTTATAAGTAACAAACTTTCCTGGGGTTTGACTATTTTTTTGACGCCAAACTTTTAACGTCAGATTCATATGTCCACTCATATATTTTTAGTATTGAGTATTGAGTATTGAGTATTGAGTATCAAGTATCTAGACTATTTAAAGTCTTCTTACTTTTTACTTTCTACTTTTTACTTTCTACTATTTATAACTACGTTGTGTTAATTTAACATTCTCAAATACCAACTCTTCTTTATGTAATTCTTCTGGTTGGTTTTGGCCTTTATACTCCCATGCTGCTACATAAGCGTAATCATCATCGTTTCTTAAAGCCTCGCCTTCTGGTGTTTGATACTCTTCTCTGAAGTGTCCACCGCAAGACTCGTTACGGTTTAAAGCATCGTCTACCATAAGCTCGCCTAGCTCGATAAAATCTGCTACACGACCAGCTTTTTCTAATGATTGATTTACTTCTTCGCCTTCACCTAACACAATGGCATTTTTCCAGAAGTCTTCTTTTAAATCAGAAATAAGTTTCTTAGCTTTTTTCAAGCCTTCCTCGCTACGAGACATGCCACAGTATTCCCACATGATTTTTCCTAAATCTCTATGGTACTCATCAACCGTTTTGTTTCCTCTTAAAGAAAGTAAGGTTTTGATGTTTTCTTCAACTTCTTTCTTGGTTTGCTCAAAAGCAGGATGGTTAGCATTGATAGGAGCTGGGCCTATGGTTGCTAAATAATCACCCACAGTGTAAGGGATTACGAAATAACCATCAGCTAAACCTTGCATTAATGCAGATGCACCTAAACGGTTAGCACCGTGGTCAGAGAAGTTGGCTTCTCCTAAAGCATATAAGCCCGGTACAGATGTCATTAAGTTATAATCAACCCAAAGACCACCCATGGTATAGTGTACCGCAGGGTAAATTCTCATAGGCTGCTCATACGGGTTCTCATCAGTAATTTGATAATACATATCAAATAAGTTTCCGTATTTAGCTGCAACACTGTCTTTTCCTAACCTATTGATAGAATCAGAGAAGTCTAAGAATACGGCTAAGCCTGATTTTCCTACACCACGCCCTTCATCACAAACTTGTTTAGCATTTCTTGAAGCCACATCACGCGGAACCAAGTTACCAAACGATGGATATTTGCGCTCTAAGAAATAATCTCTATCCTCTTCTTTAATGTCTTTAGCCTTTATCTCTCCGCTATTTAATTTTTGCGAAAGCTCAACAGTTTTAGGAACCCAAACTCTACCATCATTTCTTAATGACTCAGACATCAGCGTAAGCTTAGACTGGTGGTCTCCCGTTACCGGGATACAAGTTGGGTGAATTTGCGTATAGCAAGGGTTACCAAAGAATGCACCACGTTTGTGTGCTCTCCATGCCGCTGTAACGTTAGAACCCATAGCGTTGGTTGATAAATAGAATACGTTTCCGTAGCCACCAGTACATAAAAGTACTGCATGTGCTGCATGTGTTTCTATTTTACCATTAACCAAATTACGTGTTACTATACCTTGGGCTTTACCGTCTACCACCACTAAGTCTAACATTTCTGAGCGGGTATACATCTTTACTTTACCCTCATTAATTTGACGGTTAAGTGCAGAGTATGCGCCTAAAAGTAACTGCTGTCCGGTTTGTCCACGAGCGTAAAACGTTCTGGATACTTGTGCCCCGCCAAAAGAACGGTTGTCTAGTAAACCACCATATTCACGAGCAAAAGGAACACCTTGAGCCACGCATTGATCAATAATATTAACTGAAACTTCTGCTAAACGGTAAACGTTTGCTTCTCTAGCCCTATAATCTCCACCTTTTATGGTGTCATAAAATAAACGGTGAATAGAGTCTCCATCATTACGGTAATTTTTTGCCGCATTGATACCACCTTGAGCCGCAATAGAATGCGCTCTTCTTGGGCTATCTTGGAAACAAAAAGCTTTTACATTGTAGCCTAACTCTGCCAATGAGGCAGCAGCTGATGCACCTGCTAAACCTGTACCTACTACGATAACATCGTATTTACGTTTGTTTGCAGGGTTTACCAGTTTTAGATTGAATTTGTGTTTACTCCATTTTTCGGCTATTGGGCCTTCTGGAATTTTTGCATCTAACTTCATCTTTATCTATTTTATAAGGAATATGCATGTATTCCTGTGTTATCTACTTATTTAAAAAAGAAATATAAAGGCATTGCAGCAAACCCTATTGGGACTAATACTGAAAACACCCAAACCCCAAGAAAGTTTATCAAAGGTTTATATTTACTGTGGTTCCATCCTAAGGTTTGGAAGGCACTTTGGAAACCATGTAATAAGTGGAAAGCAAGTGCCGCCATTGCAGCAACGTATAATGCCACTATCCAAAGTTGTTGGAAAGAAAAAGCAACCGCTTTGTATAAATCTTTCGCTTTAATGATTTGTACACCATTATCTACATAAGATAAATGACCAGTAAACTCAGCCTCGGTAAGTTCTTTAACTTGTGTAACGCCTGTGTTTAAATCTGTACGATACTCTATGTAAGGTGTAGTACCCCAATGGTAATTATACCAGAAATTGCTCATGTGTACCGCTATGAAGACAAAAATCATGGTACCTAAAATACCCATGTTTCTTGATGACCAAATACTGCCGTTACCACCTTTTTTTGCATAAGAAATAGGACGAGCAGCTTTGTTTTTTTGCGTTAGCATGATAGCCCAAATGGTGTGTACCAAAATGGAAAGATAAAGTAAGTACGATACAACCTTGATGGGTGGGAAATTGGTCATGAAATAAGCGTATTCATTAAATGCTAATCCGGCATCGTCTTTAAATAACTGGAAATTTCCAATTAAGTGGATGAGTAGGAAAGAACATAAAAATAAACCGGTTAAACACATGATCAGTTTCTTCCCTAAGGTTGAGGAAAAAGTTTTAGAAAAATTGCTCATTATATTGTATTTAAGGTTTTTTTGTTTGCAAAAGTATTTATTAAATGCTGAAAATTAGAAATGGTTTTGACTATTTAAAATATAAATACTTATTTAGAACCATTCTAATTTTTTTCATTTTCAAGAATGAAAATAATTCATTGAAAAGCACATTTCATCAAATAATCCATAAATAATCGTTAAAATAGTTAATAAATTATTAAAGGCAAACGTGTGTATTAAATTTTTATTCTACACTTTAAAGATTTTTGAGCCCCCAACAGCAAAAATTTCTGCGTCTTCGGTGTTTTTTAAAGTGTATTTCCCTGTAAACTTACCAAATGCTGGTAAAATACCACTGCTTTCTCTGAAATAAAAACAAGGCAGGCTAATTTTTTGTTTTCCTTTGCCAGAAATGGTAATTCCGGGATGCAAATGTCCGTAAAGTATAAAGTTGTTGGGTTTTTCTTTAGGTAAATCATGCAAGAGTAGTAAAGAGCCTAGTTTATACTCGTGAATAACTTTAATATTAAGCTCTTGATACAAAGAATCTGGCAAAATATCATGATTGCCTTTAACTAAAATCAATTTTAGGTGTTGATGTAGCTCTCGCCAAAGCCTAAACCACTCCCAATCTTGATTAAAATCACTATGAAATAAATCTCCCAAAAAAATAATAGTTTCTGGTTGGTGTTTGTCTATCAGGTCTGATAGGGTTGCTAAATCTTCTTGTGCCAGTTGTTTAGGTATAGGAATTCCTGATTTTCTGAAATGCCCACCTTTACCTAAATGTACATCAGCCAGTAACAATGTTTTATATTGAGGGAATAAAACTGCTTTTTCTGGTAACAATATTAAATCTTCTTCGGCAATTTTAACTTGGTAAAGCTGGTTTAGCATAGTTACAAAAATAGAAAGTCCTGAAGAATTTCTTCAGGACTTTCTATTTAATATATATATTATCAAAAATTATTTTACAGGGAAAGTAAAGCGGAACTGACCACCATCTGGAGTAATGCCCTGGATAGAGAGCATATTGTTTTTGGTTGCGCTTAAAGCAGCATTAACTTGATCTGTATTATTAACGCCTCTACCATTAATACCTGTTATAATAGTTCCTTTTGGTACTTCATACATATCAAAGGCTTTACCTGGGGCTACACTATTTACTATAACACCAGAGCTTACACCATATTTTTTCTTATCAGCATCTTTTAAAGGAGTAAAAGTTGCACCTAAGGTGTTCATGATTTCTGTTGAAGCAATAGAAGAATTATTAGCGGCTAGTTTGTTAGCTTCTGCTCCTTTTAAAGTAAGGTTAAAAGTTTTTAAATCACCCTCTCTTAAAACGGTTAATTGTACTTTATCTCCGGGGCGCATTCTGCCAATTTTCTCTTGTAATTCGGAAGAAGTAATCACGTTATCACCATTTAATTTTTTGATAATATCGCCTTTTTTAATTCCTGCACTAGCAGCTGCGCCACCATCTACAGTTGAAGACACATATAAACCGTTTATTTCTTTAATTTTTAAACTTTGGGCAACATCGGCGTTAAGCTCTTGAAAAGTTACACCAATAAAGCCACGTTTAACTTCACCGTATTTGATAAAGTCATCCATTACTTTTTTAGCTAAATTAACTGGGATGGCGAAACCATAACCTTCATAAACGCCAGAACGCGAAGCAATAGCAGAGTTTATACCTATAAGCTCGCCTTTTGTATTTACTAAAGCACCGCCACTATTTCCTCTATTAATTACCGCATCTGTTTGGATAAATGATTCTATAGAAGAGTTAACCGGAGGATTTTCTGGATCATAATCTCTCGGATTGATTTGATCTTGAGCTAAAATTCCAATAGATCTTGCTTTTGCACTTACAATACCAGCCGTTACGGTTGATTCTAAAGTAAGTGGATAACCTACGGCTAATACCCATTCTCCTACCCTAACATCGTCAGAATTGCCTAGCTTAACAATAGGCAAATCATTAGCATCAATTTTTATCAAAGCTAAATCGGTATTTTTATCGCGACCGATAACTTTAGCTTGTAAAACTCTTTTATCTGTTAAAATAACTTCAATTTTGTCTGCATCTTCTACTACGTGATTGTTGGTCATGATGTAACCATCGCCAGTAACAATAACACCAGAACCTTTACCCATTGCCGGGGTGTTAGATTGTGGGCGACCTCTTCTTCCAAAGAAATCTTCAAACATATCTCCAAATGGATCTGAAGAACCGCCAGATGAAGCCGTACGGTTATAAGTAGTTCTTACGTGAACCACACCCGGCGAAACAGCCGCCGCAGCTTGTGTAAAATCTAATGCGCCAGTTGAAGATATAATTTCTGAACCTGGGTTGTTTGCGAAATAAACCTTTTGTCTTTCATCAAGCCCCATACCTTGGAAAGATTTATCTTCCAGTAATTTATAAGCACCTACAGCAATTGCTCCGCCAACAAAAGCCGTAAGGAGACTCATCCCAATTTTCTTCATATTGTTTGTCATGCTTTCTAATTTTTGTCTTTAACCTAATTTCAAAAATAATACCATTAAGACGTAGCTTGCAAGTATATGTTGTTTATTTTGATGTTAAAAAATGTTAAAACTTTAAATATGAATTATAAAAATTAACAACATTTTAGCCCTTCCTTATAGGTTGCACAACATTTATTATTTACCGATGTTTGCATTATCATGGAATTAAACTTTTATAAATACCAAGGTGCGGGTAATGATTTTGTTATTGTTGATAACAGAAAGCTGGGTTTTAACCATCATAACCCCACATTACTAGCAAAAATATGCGATAGAAGGTTTGGCGTTGGCGGAGATGGTATCATGTTCCTTGAAGAAAAAGAAGGTTACGATTTTGAGATGGTTTATTATAATGCAGACGGCCAACCAAGTAGTATGTGTGGCAATGGCGGGAGATGTATTGTAGCTTTTGCTAAATTTTTAGGAATCATTAATCAAGAGACTGATTTTTTGGCAGTTGATGGTCCGCATTATGCAAAAATTTCAGCAGAAGGAGATTGGGTAAGCTTACAAATGATTGATGTTGACGTAGTAAAAATGGATGGCCATGATTATGTAATAAATACAGGCTCTCCGCATTTTGTACGTTTAGAAACATCAGATATAGCTAAAAAAAATGTTTTTGAGGAAGGTAGAATTATCAGGTATAATGAAACCTATAACCAAGAAGGTATAAATGTTAATTTTGTTGAGGATAAGCAAGATTATCTTTTTGTAAGAACCTATGAAAGAGGTGTAGAAGATGAAACTTACGCTTGCGGAACCGGAGTTACAGCGGTTGCATTAGCCATGGCAAAGCATAAAAATTTAACTGGTCATATATCAACACCTATTAAAGTTTTAGGCGGAGATTTAAACATCAAATTTGATTATGATGGCGAACACTATCGTCATATCTTTTTAGAAGGCCCAGCAATACAAGTTTTTAAAGGAACAATAGCCATTTAATTAAGAGGCTGTTCTTCGTTAAATTCTGTTAAGCTTATAGAGTTTCTAATGGCGGTATCCAGCTCTTCGCTACATTTCTCTAATAATTTTATTAACTGGTTTTTTGTAGATTCTGAGTTTTCGTACTTTAATAATTCTATGATACCTAATATAGATGCTAAAGGCCTTCTTACTTCATGAGAATTAAATAAAGCAGTTTTTTTCAAAATCTCGTTTTGTTTTTCAATTTTAACCTCCCTTAATTTTCGCTCGGTTATTTCACTTTCTATGGCAATAAACCCAACATGATGATGATTATCATCATAAATAGGGTTACAATCTATTTTTAACCAGTATTTTCTACCAGACTTAGAATAGTTAATTATCTCTTCTGTGAAGTGGTTCTTCTCTTTAAGCGCTGTAGACATCCTCATGATGACTTCTTTATTACTTTCTGGTCCTTGCAACAAAAGCCCTGGCTTTTTACCTTTTACTTCTTCTAGCGTATATTCAGTCAACTCCGTAAAGGCAGGGTTAACCCAGTCTATAAATCCATTTACATCGGTAATGATAATGAAGTTGTTTACTTTGCTGATAATATCTAACAACCTTTTATTTTCCTGATTAATTTTGGTGAGTTCTTCAACATCTTGTATAGAGCCAATAACTTTTTCAACTTCGTTTTGAGCGTTATATTTGATGATGGATTGATCATAAATGAGTTTATAAACCCCATTTAGCGTTTTAAATCTGTATTTTCTTTTAAGTGTTTGCTGCCTTTGTTCAACGGCTTCCCTAAAAAGGTTGTCATTCTCTATAAAATCAGTAGGGTGCATGCGATCTACCCACCACTTTTCTGGATGTATGGCTTCTTTAACACCATAGCCCATAATAGAATCTATATTTCCGGTTAACCTGATGACAGAGCTTTCAATGTCCCATTCATAAAGCGCATCATTGGTAGAGAGGGCCAATTGTTCAAAGCGCTCTAAAGTTTTATGGATGAGCTGGTCTTTAAGTGTTATCTCTGTTACGTCTTTAATATAGCCTTCTACAGCATTTTTTTGCTTTTTAGGATCTTTTAAGGTAGCGGCAAATAAGATATATCTTAGTTCTTTTTCTTTTTTAAATCTTACAACACATTCATTAACGGTAATGCCAATATTGAAAGAACTAATAAAATGTTCAAATTTTTGTTTGTCCTTTTCTAAAATGTAGGTTTTTAAAATTTTTAGACAAGCACCCTCTTCTTTATCTAAGTTTAATACTTCTAAAAAGCCAGAGTTGGGCACTAAAGTTTCTGTTTCCATATTAAACTCCCACCCCGCTATTTTTGCTATTTTTTGTGTGCTAGAAAGTTTATTTTTATGTAGTTCTATGGTTTCTAAACTTTGCAAAAGCTTAATATTTTGAGCTTGTAACTTTTCTTGTTGTTGCTTTAATTGTTCTTTTATGAGGAGTTGCTCAGAAATATCTACAGCTAAAACCAAACGGGCTGATTTTCCTTTGTAATTAATCTCATACGCATGTACATTAACCTTTATTTGTTCGCCATTTTTTAAAATGTGTATCCAAGGCTCATCGTATGAAATTCTTTTTGGAGATGATAAAATATCACTTAACAATCTTTCTTTTTCAGTATCTGGTCTTATATCTAAAACTGTTTTTGATAAAAATTCTTGTTTGCTATAACCATAATTTTTTATTGCAGCTTTGTTAACCTCTATAAATTTTAAACTTTTTAAATCGTAGATATACATGGGGTTAGGATTGGCATCAAACATATTTCGATAATCCTTTTCAGACTTGCTTAGCTTATCAAAATATTTGTTGATAAGTTTATAAAGTAATAAGCTGGTTATGGTAACAAACAATAAGCCTTTAATGGTATTGGCCCAATTGTTATCGCATAGAACATGGTCTTTAAAAAAATAATCTAGTGCCCTATCACTAAAATATATCCATGAAATACCTAAGATAAAATAATATAGTGTTATTTTTTTTTGGCTATTCATGCTGTTTTCAAACTTTTTAAAAGAATAGCAAAAGGTACTAATAATTATTTTACTTATAACTTATTAAGGCTAAAGGATAATAAAAAAAAAGAGTCGCTCTAAACTGGATGAACGACTCTTAAACCTAAACAAATTTAGAGTGTGATACAAGAAGTATCAAGACTTAAACTGATGTAAAAGTAAAGGATCAATATTATTTCAATATTAAATCAGTGTGATATTAAATACATTCCCAAATACTGTCTACAAACCACTTTTTCTCATCAAAGAAATGTTTTACGGGTTTAAAGTCAGCTTGTCTAGCCATATTTTCTGTTTCTTCTAAATCGTATTTCTGAGAAATTTCCATGGCGATATATTCATGCTCATGAAAATTTATGGTTGTATTTGCTATAATAATACTTTGCTTTTTTAAGCTGATGAGATAACTTTTGCAAGAACCTGTAGCGGGGTCGTAAGAAGGGTAATGCTCAAAAGCATCAATATTAAAATTTGCCCCTAATTCTTTATTGATACGTTTGAGGAGATTTAAATTAAAATCTCTGGTATAACCATTTGCATCATGATAGGCTTGTCTTATAATTTTTGGATGCTTTTTAAGGTCAAAACCTATGAGCAATAAATCTTCTTTATTTAATAAGCCTCTTAGCTTTTTGCAGAAAGTTATTGCTTCTGAGGCTGGCATATTTCCAATGTTTGCGCCCATAAATAAAACTGCTTTTCTTTTGCTTGATATCTGCGTTGCTTTTTCAAGCATTTCAAAATACTCGCCTTTTAAGCCCTTTATTTGAAGGTGTTGTACTTGTTTAGGTAAATTTTCTTCTAAAAGCTTAATAACATGCGAAGAAATATCAATAGGCATATAAGTAAAGTTAACGTCTTGTTTACTTAATTCCTTTATGAGATATACAGATTTACTAGCATCACCGGCACCTAGCTCAACCAAATCAAAACTATCAAAACCATTTTTAATGGCTTTTGCTAAAGCTTGGGTTTGAGTAGTGAAAATTTCCATTTCGCAATTGGTGAGGTAATATTCTGGTGATGACATAATTTTTTGAAATAATATGTCTCCAGCCTCATCATAAAAATATTTTGATTGCAGCGTTTTAGGTGTGGCGTTTAAACCCGATAATACATCTTGTAAAAAAGTGTCCATAGGTAAATTACTTTGCCAGCCTTATACCATTATAATGCCAACGCAAATGCGGATGAAAGAAATTACGATAGCTTTTTCTTTGATGCCCAGCAGCAGTTGCTACAGAAGCACCTTTTAAAACCTTTTGATTTACCATAAATTTGCCATTATACTCGCCTATAGCACCTGGTGCTTTGCTAAAGCCCGGATAAGGCAGATAAGCACTTTCTGTCCATTCCCAAAGTTGGCCCCAGTTAAGTTTTGCCGAGGCCGCTTCCCATTCAAACTCTGTAGCCAAACGGCAGCCTCTCCAAGCGGCATAGGCCGCAGCTTCGTAATAGCTGATATGCATAACTGGGCGGTGTAGATGAATATTTTTTAAACCACTTAAAGTATAAGTTTGCCATTGATTATTGATGTTGTGCCAGTATAGCGGTGCTTTAATTTGATTTTTACAAACCCAATCCCAACCTTCTTGATGCCAAAATCTAAAATCTTGATAGCCGCCAGTTTCCATAAAATTTAAATATTCTTGGTTGCTCACTAAATCTGTTGCCAAAGAAAAAGGCTGTAAATAAACCTGATGTGGAGCTAATTCGTTATCAAAACAAAAACCATCTTCTTGATAACCAATTTTATACAATCCTTCGGGAAAGTAATGCCAATCTGCTTGCTGGACAATAGTAAAAATTCTGTTTTCTATATGTTCATCAGCGTAAGCGGGAAATAAGGGATTATGCCCTAATATGTATTTGATATCATACCATAATAGCTCTTGGTGTTGTTGCTCGTGGTTTAAACCCAGGATAAGGATTTCTATAGTTTCATCTGCGAGGTTTTGCTGCAAAAGTTCATGCATAGCTTCATCAACATGTTTGCGGTATTGGTAAACTTGGCTTACTGTTGGTCTGCTTAAATTTCCGCGGTCTGTTCTGATGACTCTGGCCCCCAAAGTTTCGTAATAGCTATTAAAAACAAAATTGTATTGCGGGTTAAATTCTTGATAGTTGGGCAAGTATGGTTTTAAAACAAAAGTCTCGAAAAACCAAGTGCTATGGCCTAAATGCCATTTCGGCGGGCTTACATCAATAATGGGTTGTACAACGTAGTCTTCTGTTTCTAATGGCAAACAAATTTCTTCTGATAGTTGACGTACCGTTTTGTATTGATGAAGAAGCATAGGCAATGTTTAGGTTTCATTATTCAAAAGCTATGCCTTAGTATTTTGTTAGAAACAAAAAATCCCAGACTTGTTAGCCCAGGATTTACACACATCTTTTTTATTTACTGTTATTTAAATACAGAGTTTACTTCTGTAATTTTCCAAGAATCTTTAATTTTTGATAAGCTAACAATATTTTCTCTAGTAAAATTCTCGTATTGCATGCTTACTGTTACCAGCGCATAATTATCACTTGCCGTTATAACTTTATAAGAAACATTGCAGTTCTGTGTTGCAGCATTATTTTTATTGTTGTTGAATTTTAACTCTTCTGTTTTGTAGTGGGTAACCGTATTACCGTTTCTGTTGATGTTGAATTTAGCATCATAAGCAATGATAGAAGCGTAATCTGCGCTGTATCCAGATTTTAATACATCAATGTAAGTTCCAATGCTAAAGCTCATGCTTTTTTTATCGATGTTTTTCTCATCTGCCATTACCAGTGTAGATACACTTAAAAGAACAAAACAAACAATTGCAGTTAAAAAGTTTTTAGTTTTCATGATTAAATTTTTTTAAGGTTAATTTTTAAGTTTTATATCTCTAAGACTGTAGCTTTTAGAAGAATGTTACAGCCAAAATGAAAATTTTTTTAAATTGTTGTTTTGTATCAAGATAACTTAATTTTTTTAGCTTATTTTTTAATAATTAGTATAATAAACTATATTTATTGAAATTTAAGTTAACGCATTTATGGAAAGCGGTTTTAAAATGCAGGAAAACGAAAGTTTTGTAAGTATTACCCATAAACAATGGGATAACTTTTTACAGTTAGATACTTTTTTTCACAATACACCAGATTTACTTTGTATAGCAGGCTTTGACGGATATTTTAAAAAAATTAATCCTGCCGTTTCTGCCTTATTAGAATATTCTCAGGAAGAATTAATGGCTAATCCTATCTCTAGCTTTATTCATCCTGATGATAGATTGGTTACAACAACAGCCAGAGATGGATTAAAAGAAGGTAGAAGGCTACTAAATTTTGAAAATAGATATATCACCCAAAGCGGAAACATTATTTGGCTTTCTTGGACATCTATCATCGTAAATGATCAAGATAACATATATGCAATTGCTAAAAACATCACTGCTAAGAAGAAATTAGAAGAAGAAAAAAATCGTCTTTTAACCGAGATTTCTAAGGTTAACCAAGATCTTAAACATTTTGCAAGAACTACCTCGCATGATTTACGCTCGCCAGTAAATAATTTAATTGCGTTGTTTAGGCTTCTAGATACCCATAAAATAGAAGATGAAGAAACCAAGCAATTAATACAGCTTTTAGAATCCTCTACCCATCAGTTAAAAACAATGTTGGATAGTTATTTGCAAGATTTAAAAGCACAGGATGGAATTACAGCAGCTAAAGAAGAACTTGCACTAGACCAAGTTTTAAACAATGTTTTAGGCTCCATACAACATTTACTACATCAGGCTAAAGCCAAAGTGAATATAGATTTTAGTGCTTTTTCGGCTATAGATTTTAACAAAACCTATTTAGAAAGTATTTTTTTAAACCTCATCACCAACGCTATTAAATACGCTAAGGCAGATGAACATCCGGTTATAAATATCTATACCAAAGTAGTTGATGGCCGTAAGCAGATGATTATAGAAGATAATGGTTTGGGTTTTGATGCCGAGAAAGTTAAGGATAGAATTTTTAAAATGTACCAAACCTTTCATAACCACCCCGATGCTAAAGGCGTTGGATTATATTTAGTACATACCCATGTTTTAGAAATGGGTTCAAAAATAAGTGTTCATAGCGAGGTTAATAAAGGCACCACTTTTATCATACATTTAGAAGGTTAAATTCTCCTTTTCAATTCAATAACAGCTCTATAGAATTCTTGTCCTCTAACCACATCTAACAAAACACCACGGCCACTTCTTGATCTTAATATTTCTGTAATTTCATCTAAAGTCATTAAGCGTGTAGGTTTAAAATTAATGGCAATAATTTCATCGCCTACTAAAAGTTCTGCTGCTGTAGCCGGCGAGTTTTCATCAATACGGTTAATAATATAACGGTTAAAACTATCGCCGCCGGCAACTATATCCATTCCGCTCATATCATGCTCTAAATCTGGAAAATTTTTGCTTATTCTTTTAAGATAAATATAGCCTTCGTGATAATTAAAAATGACGTTAAAATGCTTTAGAAGCCTGTTTCCTATACTTCCGCTGCGGGGTACAGTTAAGATTTTAGCAGCTACATCATTATAAAGCGGAAACGATGTAATCAGATTTTGAAACTTTAAATCCTGTAAAGTAAACTCGTTTACACGAGCAATAGAACCATTAATTTTACCTCCTAAACCTATTCCTAAAATTGTTTTTAAATTTTCTGATGGGATGGGGAAATTAAATCCGTTTAAAGATTCTAAGGCTAAAGTATGCCCAGCGCCGCTATCAATTATCAATTTGAGTTGGTAAGTGCTATCTCTAAGTTGTACCGTAGCTTGGCAATAAGGTTTGTTTTTCTCTATGGTGATAGGGATTTTAAAACCATTTTTAAGCTTGGGCTTGATACTTTTTTGAAGAAGAGTTAAGTATCCGGCTTGGTGGTATATCTTGATGGTGAAACTGTTAAAAAAATCATACCCAATTAAACCATGAATGGGGATGCCTGCATGTTGAGATAGATTGAGCAAATCTTTTTCTAAAATGGCAGCGCCTAAACTTATAGCCTCTGTACTGCCAATATTTACTTTTAAAGAAGGCGCTAAATAAGCAGAAAGTTCTTCTATTTCTCCTAAACCAGATATTTTTATTTTTCTGAGCGAGTTAAGCTTTAGCGAGTCTTTTAAATCTGGATCTGTAATAACCATTAAACCCACGCCAGAATCTAAGATAAAATTAAATGGTCCTTTTTGGTTGATATAAGTTTTGATAACAATTAAGCCGCTAGCTTTTGTAAAAGGCAGTTGTTCTTTTTTTCTTTTACCTTTGAAACCAAATGCATCATGAGCATAATTTGGCTCGATAAATGAGAAAAAAGCAATTATAAATATTACTAAAAGCTTTAAGTTTAAAATGGGTATCATTGGTAATAAGCAATTTAATAATTAAAAGCTAATGATTTATGGATGGCAAGCTTTTTTTAATATGATGATGAATTTTTATGATAAGCCTTCTTTCAATATGATTAGAGTGATATACGTTTTGTTTCTATGTGCTTTTATAACAGCGTGTACAGCTAAAAAATCTGTAACCAATAGTAATCAACAAATAGATCATCAATTTGATTTACTAGCGCAAAAAAACCATCATATTGGTTTTGTATTAAAAGATTTAGACAAAAATCAAGTTATTTATGAACTAAATGCTGATATGCCTTTTACAGCTGCATCAACCACCAAATTACTTAATTTTTATACAGGCCTGCATTTCATGGCAGATTCTGTACCTAGTTACCAATATACCATCAAAGGTGATTCTTTAATGATATGGCCCATGGCCGACCCAACTTTCTTGAATCCAGATTTTAAGCACCAGCCCGCTTTTGACTTTTTGAAAAACTCGGGCAAAAATATTTATCTGGTAAGCGGACGATATAAGGGCGAAAAATTTGGTAAAGGTTGGTTTTGGGATGATTATAACGAAAGTTATCAAGCAGAAATTACAGATTTCCCTATGTATAAAAATATGGTAACCTGTAGCCAAAATTTAGATGGAAGTTTTAGCATGTTGCCAGATTTAGCATCACTTTATTACAGCGAAAAAAGCGTTCAGAAGTCATTAAAAAGCATCAAAAGAAATCTCTATAACAATAATATTTTTGTTCCAGAGCAACTAAATCCGGGATATAAACAGCTTATTCCTATTAGCTTTAATAGCAATATCAAAGAAAGCTTGTTAACCGATACTTTATTGGCTACAGGTTTAATCACATCATCTGTTAGTACTTTACCGTGGCAACCAGTGCCAGCTGATGCTAAAATTATCTATAACGCTAAGGCTGATTCTGTCTTCAAAAAAATGCTGCAAAGCAGCGATAATTTTTTAGCAGAACAACTTTTACTAAACTATGCTGCGCAACAACAATTAAATATGGATGCAAATCTTATCATCCAAAAAGCACAACAAGAGCTTTTTACTGATATAGCTAAAAATAGCTGTAACTGGGTAGATGGTTCTGGATTATCCAGATTAAATTTAATAAGCCCAGCATTTGGTATTAAAATCTTAGAAAAATTAAGACAAAAAGTAAATAACGATGATAAACTTTTTGATTTATTAGCCGCTGGTAACAAAAGCGGAACTTTAAAGAATATGTTTAAAACAAGTACCAAGAGCTTTGTTTTTGCAAAATCGGGCAGTTTATCTAACAATTATAACTTAGTGGGCTATTTGGTAGGCAAATCGGGCAAGAAATACGCTTTCTCTTATCTCAATAATAATTTTATTGCGCCAGTATCAGCCGTACGTAACGATGTTGAGCAAATCTTAACTTTTATACACCTAAACTATTAATATGAAAAAGTTTCTACTTTTTATAGGTTGGTTTTGCTTGATTCAGCAAGCTTTTGCGCAACATAATACCACGGTTTATATCGTAAGACATGCCGAAAAACAAACGCAGGATAAGAAAAATCAAGACCCATCTTTAAATGAGTTAGGTAAACAAAGAGCAGAGGATTTAAAAACTTATCTGGGAAAAGAAAAAATTGAGCATATTTTTACAACTCCTTATAAAAGAAACCAAGAAACTGCCGCACCTTTAGCAAAGTATTTAGATTTAGGCATAGAGTTTTATGATGCGCATGATACTGCCTTTTTAGCTAAAAGAATAAAGCAAGAATTGGTAGGTAAAAAGATATTAGTTGTTGGCCACAGCAATACGGTTATTAAAATAGCTGAAGCTTTAGGGGCAAAATTATCCTTAAAAGAATTACAAGAAGAAGATTACGATTTTATCATCCAATTAAAAATTAAAGGAGATAAAGTAAAATCTCAAATCAAGCATTTTGGTAAATTACATCATAGCAGTAATATTTAGTTTTCTTCTTCTTTAGGGATGTACTTAACATGCTGTTCTTCCTCTATCATTTTAATATAAACAGCATGCGATGATGGCTTTATCCGTTCGCCTTTTTCTTCTGCATAAACTTTAGTAAACTCGGCACCAAAAAATAAAATGGCGGCCGAATAGTAAACCCAAACGGCAATAACCACCAAGGTGCCTGCCGCACCGTAAACAGAGCCTACAGCTGTATATCCTATATAAAGTCTTATCAGATATTCGCCTAACATAAAAAGTAGAGATGTGAAAATAGCTCCTGTTCTAACACCTCTCCAAGGAATTTCTGCGTCGGGTAAAACTTTGTAAATGATGCTAAATAGGAAAACAAGGACCAAAAAAGTAATCATGAGGTTAACTACATCAAACAAAAACAAGATATTTTCTGGTAAATAATTGCTTAAAACGGTACTTACAGCAGAAACCATCCCGTTGATGATGAGTGAAACAATGAGTAAAAAGCCTAAACTACCCACCATAGATAGCGACAAAAACCTGTCTTTTAATAATTTAAGCCAACCTTTTTTGGGTACAGCTTTTACTTTCCATATTTGATTGATAGAGTCTTGTATTTCTATAAAAATACCTGTAGCACCTATCAATAAAGTTATAACACCAATAATTATGGCTACTACACTATCTCCAGAAAGAGCAAGATTTTTTAAAAGTGATTGTACTTGTAAAGCAGCTTGGCTACCAATAAAACCTTGGATTTCTTCAAATACTTTTTCCTGTAAAACCTGTTTCTCCTGATAAAAAAAGCCAGCTACAGAAAGTAAAACTACCAGCATGGGACCCAAAGAAAATATGGTGTAGTAAGATAGAGATGCACTAAGTTTTAAGCCTTTATCGGCCATAAAGGCATTAAAACTTTTGATAATGATTTTAAAAATGAATTTAGCTTTTGCAATAATTTTCTTCATCATTCCTGATTTTTGAGGAATGATTGCAAAAAATAAGCCTCTTTTTTATCGATTAGAAACCAGCAGTAAATCTAAATCCTTAACAGGTAAATTAAAACGTTCTGCTAAATCTTTATTAGTCATAGAACCTTGAAAGATATAAACAGCATTTCTAATACCGTGTTTTTCCCAAATGAGGTTATTGATACCGCCTAAATCTCCAATATCTATTAAAATTGGCGTAAAAATATTGGTAAGGGCATAAGTTGCTGTTCTACTCACTCTTGATGCTATATTGGGCACACAATAATGTATCACATCGTATTTTCTAAACACCGGGTTTTTATGGTTGGTAACTTCAGATGTTTCAAAACAACCACCTTGGTCTATACTTACGTCTATAATAACAGAATTGGGTTTCATTTTAGCCACGGTTTCTTCGCTTACAATACATGGGCTTCTGCCATGTGAAGCTCTTATAGCACCAATGGCCACATCACAAGTTCTGATAGCCTTTTCTAACACAATAGGTTGTATAACAGATGTAAAAACCCTACTACCAATATTATTTTGAAGTCGTCTTAATCGGTATAAAGAAGAATCAAAAACTTTAACCTCGGCACCTAAGCCAATAGCTGTACGGGCGGCATATTCGCCTACAGTACCAGCACCTAAAATCACAATTTCTGTTGGCGGCACTCCGGTAACGCCACCAAGCATTAAGCCTTTGCCGCCATAAACATTGCTTAAATATTCGGCAGCTATTAAAATAGAGGTTGCACCTACAATTTCGCTCATCGCCCGCACTACGCTTAATACATTTCCATCATCTCTGATATATTCAAAAGCTAAAGCGGTAATTTTTTTGGCCATTAAAGCCTGTATATCTTCTTTGTTGATGGTAGCCATTTGCAGCGCAGAAAAAATAATCTGCGAATGCTTCATCATTTCTATATCGCTTTTTGTTGGAGGCGCAATTTTTAAAATGATATCTGCCCGGTAAACTTCTTTGGTATCATAAACAATATGGGCACCTTGTTCACAATAATCTTTATCAGAAAAATTTGCAGCTAAGCCCGCACCTGCTTCTATAACTACTTTATGACCATTATTTACCAGCAACGCTACCGATAATGGTGATAAAGCTATCCTATTTTCTTGGAAAGAAGTTTCTTTTGGGATACCAATAAAGAGTTGGTTTTTTTTGCTTTTTATTTCGGCCATAGCCTCTTGGGGCTGGTAAAGGGCCTGTTTGGCCACTTCAGAAAAACCGCTCATCAGGGTTGAACTCATATCAGGATATTTTCTGGATATCTATTAATCTTTCTGTTTCTGTAACAGGATAAATTTTAATTCTTATGTGGTGGTACGGAATCAAATCGGCTATTTTTTCTGGCCATTCTATCATACAATAATGTCCAGAGTAAAAGTAGTCTTCATAACCTAAATCAAAAGCTTCACTTTCATTTTTGATACGGTAAAAATCAAAATGATAAATGGTGTTATGACTGCCTTTATACTCGTTCACAATAGAAAAAGTAGGACTAGAAGTATGCTCTTCTACTCCTAATTGCTGGCATAAATGGTTTATCAAAGTTGTTTTTCCGGCTCCCATATCCCCATAAAAAGTAAAAATTTTCTCTTCGCCGGCAGCTTCTATAATTTGTTTTGCTGCTTCTGTAAGTTCTGATAAACTTTTAACGCTTATTTGCATATCGTAAAAATAAGCGATAATTTATTTATTCTTATATGTTACAAACGGAATTATCATTTCTTCTAAAGAAATGCCGCCGTGTTGGAACGTTTCGTTATAAAAGTTAACAAATTGGTTATAGTTATTTTGATACACAAAATAGCTGTCTTCTTTAGCAAAAATAAAGCTAGAACTTAGATGCAATTTTGGTAAGTGTATCTCATGTGGGTTTTTTACGTGGTATACTTCTTTGCTGTTATAGTTTAAGTTTTTGCCTTGTTTATAGCGCAAGTTGGTGTTGGTATTTCTATCGCCAATAACTTTACTTGGGTGTTTTACCCTAATGGTACCATGGTCTGTAGTAATCATTACTTTCACTTTCTTTTGCGAAAGTTTTTTCAAAAGGTCTAACAGTGGCGAGTGCTCAAACCAGCTCAAGGTTAAAGAACGGTAAGCGGCATCGTCATTAGCCAATTCTTTAATCATTTGCATATCTGTACGAGCATGCGAAAGCATATCCACAAAATTGTACACAATGGCATTTAAATCATTGTCCATCAGGTTAGTTAAAGAATCGTTTAAATCTTTCCCTTGGTCTTGATTTAATATTTTATGGTAAGAGAATTTAATATCTTTACGGAGTAAGCGTTTAATTTGGTCTTTTAAAAACTCTTCTTCATGCAAATTTTTACCGCCTTCATCCTCGTCATTTTGCCATAAGTTTGGAAAACGTTTTTCCATATCTAAAGGCAGCAAGCCAGAGAAAATGGCGTTTCTGGCATATTGTGTTGCTGTTGGCAAGATACTGAAATAGCTATCCTCTTCTTCTAACCTAAAATATTCTGCAATTAAAGGGTTTATAACCTTCCATTGGTCGTAACGCAGGTTATCAATCACAATAAAAAAAGTAGGAATATGTTCGCTTAAAGCCGGGAAAACCTTCTTTTTAAATAACTGATGCGAAAATGTTGGTCCGTTATCTTGGTCGTTTATCCAAGTAGCGTAATTTTTCTCTACAAACTTGCAAAACTGGGCGTTAGCTTCTGCTTTTTGCATGGTTAAAATTTCATGCATACCGGCATCTTCTAGTTTTTCTAGTTTAATTTCCCAAAACAGTAGCTTTTTGTATACATCAATCCACTCCTGAAAGTTTAAATTATCGTTCAAGGTCATACCAAGCGTTCTAAAATCTTGCTGGTAGGCCATAGAAGTTTTTTCGCTAATTAAACGTTTATTATCTATTAACTTTTTAATGGTTAGCAGTATCTGTTTTGGGTTTACAGGTTTTATCAAATAATCATCAATGGTTGCGCCAATGGCATCTTCCATTAAGTATTCTTCTTCACTTTTGGTAATCATAACCACCGGAATATCCGGATTGGTGCTTTTGATAGAAGTTAAAGTCTCTAAGCCAGTTAAGCCAGGCATATTCTCATCTAAAAAAACCAGATCAAAATCTTTCGATTTAAAAATTTCTAAAGCATCATTTCCGTTGGTTGCGGTATCAATATGGTATCCTTTTTCGTTAAGAAATAAAATGTGTGGTTTTAAAAGATCTATTTCGTCATCTGCCCATAAAATATTGGCTGTTTGCATATCTTTAGTTTCTATTATCAATTAAAATATAAAAATGCTGTAAATATTGTATATTAATGCATACAGCATCAATAAAAATAACAAAATTTGTGCCTTATATAATTTCCTTTGAATAAGAATAAAATTATCAACGATCCGGTTTACGGTTTTATCAGCATCAAAACAGATTTAATTTTTGATTTGATAGAGCACCCCTATTTCCAGCGCTTAAGATATATTAAGCAATTAGGGATGACACATTTGGTATATCCAGGGGCTTTACATACACGCTTTCATCATGCATTAGGCGCTATGCACTTAATGCAATTAGCGGTAGAACATTTGCAAACTAAAGGCCATGTAATTACTCCGGAAGAAGAAGAAGCGGCTTGTATTGCTATTTTATTGCATGATATTGGCCATGGTCCTTTTTCCCATGCTTTAGAGCATTCTTTGGTTCAAAACGTTTCACACGAGCGTATCAGCCGCTTGTTTATGTCGCGTTTAAACCAAGAGTTTCATGGTAGGTTAGACATGGCTTTGGACATTTTCAATAATAATTATCCTAAAAAGTTTTTATCACAACTCATTTCTGGGCAGTTAGATTTAGACCGCTTAGATTACTTAAACCGCGATAGTTTTTTTAGTGGTGTAACTGAGGGTATGGTAAGCTCAGACCGTATCATTAAACTCCTAAACGTTAAAGATGGCTCTTTGGTGGTAGAAGAAAAAGGCATTTATTCTATAGAGAAATTTTTGATAGCTCGTAGGCTGATGTATTGGCAGGTTTATTTACATAAAACTGTGGTGGCGGCAGAGCAATTATTGGTTAAGATTTTAAAAAGAGCAAGAGCATTGGCTAAGGCCGATGTAAAGCTTTTTGCAACGCCAGCTTTAAGTCATTTTTTATATCATGATATACTTGCTGATGATTTTACCAAGGATAGTGAGCATCTTTCTTTCTTTGCAAAATTAGACGACCATGATATGATGGCCGCAGTAAAAGTATGGCAAAATCATGATGATTTTATTTTAAGTACCCTATGTAAAAATCTTATCCAAAGAAATCTTTATAAAGTAGAAATAGATAATTCTTTGCCAGATGCTGCTAAGGTTGCTAAAATAAAAGCACATATTATAGCTAAATTGGCTATTAGTGATGAAGAATCTGAATATTTTATTTTTAGTGATACCATCAACAATATGGCCTATAAAGTAGGCAGTGGTAGCATAAAAGTTTTGTTAAAAAGCGGGCAAATAGAAGATATAGCGGCAGTTTCTGATAATTCTAACTTAGAGGCTTTATCAAAGGTGGTAACAAAAATTTCCTTTGTTATTTAAAAGTATAACTTTGCTACCTTGTATTTTAACCTAACAATTTGTTCATTTCATATTATCAGTTAATTTTGCCAAATGCAATTTACCGCAAAAGAGGTTAGTTTATTGCTAAATGGAACCATAGAAGGTAATCCAGACGCAATAGTTTTTAAGTTAGCAAAAATTGAAGAAGCCAATGAAGGTAGCCTTTCTTTTTTAGCTAACCCAAAGTATGAGTCTCATCTTTATACTACCCAAGCTTCTGTGGTAATTATAAATAAAGATTTAGAGTTAACCCAGCCGGTTAAGGCTACCGTTATTAGGGTTAATGATGCTTACAGTAGTTTCTCTGTTTTGCTAGAGAAATACAATACCCTTAAACTAAATAAAGTAGGTATAGAAGAACCTTCCTTTATTCATCCAGATGCCGTTGTAGGAAAAGATGTTTTTATTGGTGCTTTTACTTATATAGGTGCTAATGCAAAAGTTGGCGATGGGGCAAAAATTTATCCTCATTCTTTTTTAGGAGATAATGTAGAAGTAGGCGCTTCTACAACTTTATTTTCAGGCGTAAAAGTTTATCATGATTGTATTATAGGGAACAATGTCATTATCCATAGCAATGCCGTTATAGGCAGCGATGGTTTTGGTTTTGCTCCACAAGCAGATGGCTCTTACCATAAAATAAGCCAAATTGGTAATGTTGTTATAGAAGATTGGGTTGAAGTTGGCGCCAATACTTGTATAGATAGAGCAACTATGGGTTCTACCATTATCCGTAAAGGGGTTAAATTAGATAACCTGATACAAATTGCACACAATGCAGAAATTGGCTCAAATACCGTAATTGCTTCGCAAACGGGAGTTTCTGGCAGCACCAAAATTGGTGAAAATTGTATTGTTGGTGGGCAGGTTGGTATTGTTGGGCACATTACTTTAGCCAAGGGTACGCAAATACAAGCAAAATCGGGTATCAATAAATCCATAGAAGAAGAGAATAGAAAATGGGGCGGTGCACCAGCAACCACCTATCAAAATTATATGCGGTCTCAGGTAATTATCCAAAGACTTCCAGAAATGGAGAAAAAAATAGAAGATTTACAGCGTATGCTTAAAGAACTTCAGGATAATTCCATTAATAAATAACACTACAGTATGAATCTTAGGCAAAGAACTATTAAATCAGATATTAGCGTAAGCGGAGTAGGATTACATACTGGTGCAAAAGTTACCTTAACTTTTAAGCCAGCTCCGGAGAATCATGGATACAAGTTTAAAAGAGTTGATTTACCAGGACAACCTATTATAGACGCAGACGTTGATAACGTTACAGATACATCAAGAAGCACTACTTTATCTCAAAACGGAGCAAGTGTAAGCACCACAGAACATGTTTTAGCCTCTTTAGTGGGTTGCGATGTTGATAATGTGATGATAGAACTAGACGGAATAGAAGTTCCTATTTTAGATGGTAGTTCTATAGAATTTGTAAAAGCTTTAGAGTCGGTAGGTTTTGTAGAGCAAGATGCTGATAGAGAATACTATCATATCCCGCATAATATCCATTATTCTGAGGATGATAGAAAAGTAGAAATGGTGGCCATGCCTTTAGATGATTATAGATTTACCTGTATGGTAGATTATAACTCTCCTGTATTAGGCAGTCAACATGCAACCATTTCAAGTATAGCCGAGTTTAATGATGAGATTGCTTCTTGCAGAACTTTTGTTTTTTTACACGAGCTTAAAATGCTTTTAAAGCATAACCTTATTAAAGGCGGAGACATTAATAACGCTATTGTTATTGTAGACCACGAAATAGAAGAAAGCGAATTAAAAGAATTAGCCACAGCTTTTAACCGTGATGAGATAAAAGTTGCCAGAGAAGGTATTCTAAATAATATAGAATTACGCTACCAGAATGAACCTGCCCGTCATAAATTATTAGATATGATTGGCGATTTAGCTTTAATTGGTACGCCTATCAAAGGGCATATCATGGCGGCTCGTCCGGGGCATGCTGCAAACGTAGCTTTTGCCAAAAAAATTAAAGCAGCTATCAAAAAAGATAAGAAGAAAAAAACGCATCATGTTTATGATCCACAAGCAAAACCTCTTTATGATATTACCAAAATCATGGAGATTTTGCCACACAGACAACCGTTTTTATTCATCGATAAAATATTAGAACTTACCAAAACACATGTTGTAGGGGTTAAAAATGTAACCATGAATGAAGAGTTCTTTAAAGGACACTTTCCTGGTGCACCTGTTTTACCTGGTGTTGTTCAAATAGAAGCCATGGCACAAACTGGAGGTATCTTAGTATTAAGTACTGTAGAAGATCCAGAAAATTACCTTACTTATTTCTTAAAAATAGATAAAGTAAGATTTAGAGCACAGGTTTTACCTGGCGATACGATAGTTTTTAGATGTGATTTAATGGAACCTATTAGAAGGGGCATTGCACAAATGAAAGGTATTGGTATGGTGGGCGAAACAGTTGTGGTAGAAGCCGAAATGATGGCTCAAATTAGTAAAGTTAGAGAAACCAATACACCTTCATGATACAACCATTAGCTTATATACACCCACAGGCAAAAATTGCTAACAGTGTAGTTATAGACCCTTTTGCGGTTATACACAAAAACGTAGAAATTGGCGAGGGAACCTGGATAGGTTCTAATGTTACCATCATGGATGGCGCTAGAATTGGTAAAAATTGCAAAATTTTCCCTGGAGCTGTTATTTCTGCAATCCCACAAGATTTAAAATACGCTGGCGAAGAAACTTTAGCTGTGATAGGTGATAATACAACCATTAGAGAGTATGTAACCATTAACCGTGGCACTAATGATAAATGGGAGACAAGAGTAGGAAATAACTGCTTATTAATGGCTTATTGCCACGTAGCGCATGACTGTGAAGTTGGTGATAATTGCATTTTTTCTAACAATACAACTCTTGCCGGGCATATTACCATTGGCGATAATGTGGTACTAGCAGGTATGGTAGCTATACACCAATTTTGTAAGGTAGGCTCTCACGCTTTCGTTACCGGAGGTTCTTTGGTGCGTAAAGATATACCGCCTTATGTAAAAGTTGCTCGTGAACCACTTTCTTATACCGGTATCAACTCTGTGGGTTTAAGAAGAAGAGGATTTACATCAGAAAAAATTAACGAAATACAAGAAATTTATCGTGTACTTTTTGTTAAGCATAATAATGTAACTAAAGCTTTAGACATTATAGAGGCTGATTTTAAACCAACAGAAGAGCGTGATGAGATTATTAATTTCATCAGAAACTCTAACAGAGGGGTCATGAAAGGCTTCGGAAACTCTTAAAATCTCTTTATGGAGATTATTCTTAACAAAGTAAGCAGGCGCTTTAACCGCGAGTGGATTTTTAAAGAAATCAACTATACCTTTTCTTCTGGTAATGCCTATGCTTTGTTAGGAATTAACGGTTCTGGTAAATCAACCCTATTGCAAATTATTTCCGGTTCCTTAGCTCCTAGCGCTGGCATCATCAGTTATAAAGATAATTTAGGCAACCCCATAGAGGTTGATGATATTTTCAATAGCGTAAGTATAGCAGCGCCCTATTTAGAATTGATAGAAGATTTTACACTTCAAGAAATTATAAAGTTTCATTTCTCTTTCAAAAAACGCTTCTTACATCAATCTGATGATGAGGTTATTGCCATCTTAAACATGGTAGCTAATAAAAATAAGGCAGTAAAATATTTTTCATCAGGGATGAAACAAAGGGTAAAATTGGCTTTAGCATTTTTATCAGATACACCTATTCTTATACTAGATGAACCAACTTCTAATTTAGACGAGCAAGGGAGCAACTGGTACCAGGAGATGATAAAGAGCTATACCGAAAACAGATTGGTGTTAATTGGTTCTAACCAAGCCCAAGAATATTCTTTTTGTAAAAACCAGTTATACTTAGCAGATTATAAGTAAAGACCATACAAAAAACAGAAACACAGCATTATTATTGATATATAAATTATTTAATTATACCTTTGCACACCCAAAATTAAGCATTCAAACATGGCAAAAGCATCAGAAATTAAAAACGGTAATATCTTAAGATTTAACGGTGATTTAGTTGCAGTTGAAGAATTTATTCATCGTACACCAGGTAACTTAAGAGCATTTTATCAAGCTAAAATGCGTAACGTAAAAACAGGTAAATTGGTTGAATATCGTTTCCGTACTGATGAAGAGGTTGAAATTTGCCGTGTTGAAACCAATGACTATCAGTATTTATATGATGATGCTGATTTTTTTGTGGTGATGGATAATCGCACTTATGAGCAATTTAATATTCCTAAATTCTTATTTGGTGATGCTGCCCGTTTCTTAAAAGAAGGTATGAATGTTATCATCGCTTTTGAAAGCGAAGAACCTATTATGGCGCAGGCGCCACATTCTGTAGAGTTAGAAATCACTTATACAGAGCCAGCTGTAAAAGGCGATACCTCAACAAATGCTACCAAATTAGCAACCGTTGAAACAGGTGTAGAAATTAGAGTGCCTTTATTTATCAATCAAGGTGATAAAGTAAAGGTTGATACCGCAACTGGTAGCTACATAGAAAGAGTAAAAAATTAAGATTTTCATATTTAGGTTTAGGTTGATAACGGTCTCGTTTCTTTGAAACAGAGGCCGTTTTTTGTTTCTAATCTTTATATTAGTGCTTTAAAATATCCACGCTTAATTTGAAAAAGGAAATTCGAAATAAAATGAGGTTAAAGCGCTTAAGCCTCAGTAAATCAGAATTTTGGGATTTAAATGATAAAATTTTAGAACGTATAAAATCCATAGATTGGTCTGCTTACCAATATGTGCACATCTTTTTACCTATAAAAGAAAATAACGAAGTAGATACGTTTGAGATACTTTCCTTTTTTAAACATCAATACCCCAATTTAAAAATTGTTATCCCGAGAACTAATTTTAAAGAGTCAAAACTAGAAAATGTAGTTTTTGATCATTATCAAACAGTTTTACGTAAAAACGAATACCATATTCCAGAGCCTGTTTATGGGCATATCATCTCAAGTGATATAATAGATGTTGTTTTTGTTCCGCTTTTGGCTTTTGATGCATCCGGCAATAGAATTGGTTACGGTGGCGGATTTTACGATAGGTTTTTAAGTACTTGTAAAAAAGATGCTTTAAAAATTGGCTTATCTCTATTTCCGCCTATAGAAGAAAAACTAGTAGCAGATGAGTTTGATATTCCCTTAAATCAATGCATCACGCCAGAAAGACATTATATTTTTAGCAATAAAAAGTTATAATAAATACTTTTTAAAAAATTTAAAATGATAATTTCATAATTTTTGTAACTTTTTTTAATAAAATATTGCAACTTTTATAAAAATACGTATATTTAAATATTAAACTATCCAACTATAGCCTAATTGCCCTCTCCAACCGGACGAGGGCTTTTTTATTTATGCAACATTTTTATTACTGTATTATCAAAATGTTAAATAATGTTAACGTTGTTTGAGATTATGATAATAAACCTATATTTGTAACAGGTTTATAATTGGTTAGTATAAAAGGTCTTCATTCTCCCCGTTTGAAGACTTTTTTCGTTTAAAGACCTTTTATAAAATTATTTTTTTTCAACAATCTGTTTAATAACATTTTGTGCCTTGATTATGGTTTCTTCAAGTGGTATTTCTTTAGGCTCAATAGGGTTAAGAATCGTAAATTTGATGTGCTCAAACGCATTTAAAGGAAAAGAGCCGTGTTGTACAACCTTCCAAGAATTTTCTATTGCAATAGGTACAATTAAAGCATCAGGTGCTTTCTTTAATAGTGTGGCAATACCACCAATTTGAAAATCTTTCATTGTTCCGTTTTTGCTTCTGGTACCTTCCGGGAAAATAACTGCTCCCCAAGTATTTTTCTTCATCCTTTCGCCAAGTCGGGCTATTTCAATGATAGATTGTTTAGAGTCTTTCCTATCTATATTAGCACCGCCACCATATTTTAAGTTAAATGATATAGAGGGGATACCTTTGGTAAGCTCTATTTTGGAGATAAATTTTGCATGATACTTTCTTAAAAACCAAATTAAAGGAGGTATATCATACATACTTTGGTGGTTGGCTACAAAAATAATGGGTCTGTTTGTAGGGAGGTTTTGAGGGTTATAAAAGCTCACTCTTATTCCCAATAGATAATAGGAGCTTACCAAAAAGAAATTTAAAATATCAACAGATTTTTTGTGAGCGCTATAACCACCCCATTTTAAACATAACCATTGTATAGGCTGAAAAATTACGAGTGCTAAGAAAAAAACAAAGTAATGGATAGGGCTTAACAAATAGCCAAATAATTTATTCATCTTATTTTATAAAAAATCAAATTTAGGGTATTAATTTAAATTAAGAAAAATGCCTTATTTACTTATTTCAACCTGTTTTATTTGAAAAAAAGCTGGCAAAGCGCTTTCATCTAAGTTACCCACCCAACTTTCATGTTTGCTTATCCAAATGTTAAAAACCAAATGCATACTTCTTTTGGGGATAAAATTCTGAGTTCTGTAAAGCTCTTTTCCATCCATATACCAGACGATAGATTTTTTTCTCCATTCTAAATGGTATTCATGAAATTCATTTTGGAAAGCAAAAGGAATATCCACGGCTTTGCCATTATCTTGTTTATTTGTCCAATGGTTGAGGTAAACTTTGCAGGTATCTTTTCCCAAAAACTCAAAATCTATTTCTTTAAATTTTGAGCTATGCGGAAAGTACAAGAAAAAGCCAGATACAATGCCACTACCTTTTGGAGCTTTTAAAAGAACTTTAAAATTGCCGTATTTGTATTTTCTTCGAGTTCTAATTTCTGCACCCTCAAAGCTTTTAGAAGATGTTTTACTACTATCTGTTTGATTAAGCTTTAGCGCTAAAAGATTTTTATTTTGGATATTATCCGGATTAAAAACAGCTAAATTATTTGTAAAAGTATGGCTTTTAAGCAACCAGATTTTATTGGTATCCAGATTTGAAAAATCTTCTTTTAAAAGTACTTGTTGATTGCTTTTTTGTAAGCTACAAGAGCATAAAATCACGAGTATAAATAGAAGAAAGAGATTGCGCATTACAATTTGGCTTTAATCAATTTTAATCTTAAAATGGCTGCAACACTCATAGAATCTGTAATTTCGCCACGTAAAACCATTTGGTAAGCTTCTTCAAAATGAACTTTTTTACAACAAGTTCTTCTGTTTCTTCTGGTTGTGCTTCAAACTGTTCAAAATCTCGAGCCAGATAAATAATTGCTAATTCATCAGAAACAGAATTAGAAAGGTGCATGCGTAAAAGTTCTTCCCAGTGTTGGGCAACTAAACCTGTTTCTTCTAGCAATTCTCTTTTTGCGGATGCTAATGGATTGGTATTTAATGGTCCGCCACCTTCTGGTATTTCCCAGCTGTAAGCTTTTAATGGAAACCTGTATTGGCCTACCAACCATATTTGATCATCATCATCTAAAGCAATAATGCCTATGGCGTAATTTTTAAAATGTACCTCGCCATAAATGCCTTTTCCACCAGTTGGGTTTATTACCTGATGCTCGGTAATCTCAATCCAAGGATTATCGTAAATAGCTTTGCTTTCTAATATTTGCCAAGGATTTTCTTCCATAAAAATGTCTTATTTATAAAGGTAGCTGATTTTATTTTAGCAGTAAATTTAAAAACAATTAACACGTTTATTGTCTTATATTTGGTAGTTAAAAAAATTAAATATGTATACCGGATTAGTACACACCCACTCTTTATTAAGATACGTTGTCTTAATTTTAATTTTAGTTGCCATTGTTCAATCTTTAACAGCAGGCAGCAAGCCATATACAGAGGGAAATAGAAAAATCAATTTATTTACTTTGATATCGGCACACATACAATTGGTTTTAGGTTTGGTATTGTATTTCATGAGCCCAAGCGTAGATTTCTCTCAAATGAGTAATCCTGTAACCAGATACTGGAATGTAGAACACATCAGCATGATGATTATTGCCATTGTTTTAATAACCGTAGGGCACTCTAAATCTAAAAAAGCTGTAGAAGCAAAAGCAAAACACAAAGCTATTGGGGTTTTCTACTCTATTGCATTGCTGATTATTTTAGCGGCTATCTTCACCATGAAAGATAGAAACCCTTGGTGGAATATGTAAGGTTGGGTAAATCCTTTTTTTGAAGAAAAAATTCTGTAATTCAAATTTCTTTATATTTTTGCTGCACAATGAAAATGAAAACAAATACTTTAAAGTGGTGGTGGTACAGTCATATGTAGCATCGGTTATTGTATTTGAAGAAAAATTGAATTTCAACCCAAACCTAAACAAATATCAAAACCCGACGCTAAACTGTCGGGTTTTTTTGTTTCATCAGGTAAAAGCATAAAAATGGAAAAATATAAAATCAACATCGTTCATCATAAATTACTGGCAGATACTACCACGCCAGTAAGTATATATTTAAGGTTAAGAGATGTTTTCCCAAACACCTTATTGTTAGAAAGCTCTGATTACCATAGCAAAGAAAATAGCATGAGCTATGTTTGTTGTGACCCTATAGCTGGTATTAAACTAGAAAATGATGTTTTTACAGCCACTTTCCCAGATGATAAATTCATCAGAAAAGAAAAAGGCACCTTTAATTTGGTAGATGAGGTTAGTGCTTTTAGAAATAGTTTTGAAAGTAATGCCGACCCTAGTTTGAAGTTCATAACCGACGGTTTATTTGGCTATTTTACGCATGAAGCGGTTACTTATTTTGAAGATATCCAGCTTAAAGCTGATACTAGAAAAGACCGTTCTATACCAACCATGCAATACCATGTTTACAGGTATATTATTGCTATAGACCACTTCAAAAACGAGCTTTACATCATCAAAAACGAAACAGATTTTGATAAAGAAAGCACAGGTTTAGAAAAGATAGAATACCTTATCAAAAACAAAAACTTTCCCGAGTATAAGTTTTATGTAGATGGTGAGGAAACATCAAACCTAAAAGACGAGGAGTTTAAAGCTTTGGTAGAAAAAATGAAAAAGCACATTTACAGAGGTGATGTTTTTCAAATTGTACCATCGAGAGCTTTTCAAACGCCATTTAGGGGTGATGAATTTAACGTTTACAGAGCTTTAAGATCCATCAACCCATCTCCTTACCTTTTTTATTTTGATTACGGAAGTTTTAAAATTTTTGGTTCATCGCCAGAAGCCCAATTAACGATTAAAAACCGAGTTGCAAGTATCTTCCCAATTGCCGGAACTTTTAAAAGATCTGGAAATGATATAGAAGATAAAGCCATTGCAGAGAAATTGATGAACGACCCGAAAGAGTCATCAGAGCATGTGATGTTGGTTGATTTAGCCCGCAATGATTTAAGCAGACATTGCAAAAATGTAGAGGTTAAGGCTTATAAAGAAGCCCAATTTTACTCGCATTTAATCCATTTAGTTTCTAAAGTTAGCGGGACTTTAAAAGAAGGTGTCAATTCTTTTAAAATTGTGGCCGATACCTTCCCGGCAGGTACGCTTAGCGGTGCACCTAAATACAGAGCCATGGAAATCATCGATGAAAATGAAAATATAAAACGCAGTTTTTATAGTGGTGCCATAGGTTTTTTAGGTTTTAACGGAGATTTTAACCACGCCATCATGATTAGGTCTTTCTTGAGCAAAGACAAGCGATTACACTACCAAGCAGGCGCAGGTATTGTTGCAGATTCTGATGCAGAAAGTGAGTTGAATGAAGTAAATAATAAAATTGCAGCGTTAAGAAAAGCCATTTTTATGGCTAAAGAAATTTAAGTTATGAAGATTCTTGTTATTGATAATTACGACTCGTTTACCTATAATTTGGTGCATTTACTTCATGAGTTGGGGCATGATGCTACCGTTTGGAGAAACGATAAATTTAAATTGGAAGATGTAGAACAGTTTGATAAAATTTTATTATCACCAGGGCCTGGTATACCCTCAGAGGCTGGTTTGCTTTTAGAGGTTATTAAAAATTATGCGGCCAAAAAAAGTATCATGGGCGTTTGTTTAGGTCAGCAAGCCATTGCCGAAGTTTTTGGTGGCGAGTTGTACAACCTGAGCAAGCCTGTACATGGTACTGCTACACAAATTCAAGTAACTGCAAAAGACGCTACCTTTGAAGGTTTACCAACACAATTTAAAGTGGGTAGATACCATTCTTGGGCAGTAAAATCAGAAAATTTACCTGCCGATTTAGAAATTACTGCGGTAGATGAGCATGGTGTTGCCATGGCCCTGAAGCATAAAACTTTAGATGTTAGAGGAGTTCAGTTTCATCCAGAATCGGTTTTAACCGAGTATGGAAAAGAAATGATTAATAATTGGTTATCTCATTAATAGCTTACATGAATATTTTAGATAAAATTGTTTTACGCAAAAAGGAAGAAGTTGCCGCTTGTAAAGCTAAAACCAGTATCGCCGATTTAGAAAAAAGAGCTGCTTTTTCACGTGAAACTTATAGCTTAAAAGACTTCTTAACGCATCCAGAACGTACGGGTATTATTGCCGAGTTTAAAAGGAAATCGCCATCTAAAGGAATCATTAACAACCAAGTTACGGTAGAAGAAGTTACTACAGGTTATAATCAGGCAGGCGCATCGGCTTTATCTGTTTTAACAGATCGTGATTTTTTATGGGGCATGATGATGATTTAATGGCTGCAAGAGCGGTAAACAACATCCCTATTTTGCGTAAAGATTTTATGGTAGATGAATATCAGATTATAGAAGCCAAAGCTATTGGTGCTGATATTATTTTACTGATAGCTGCTTGTTTAACCAAAGAAGAAATAACTGCTTTTGCAAAATTGGCTAAATCTTTAGGTTTAAGTACGCTTTTAGAAGTCCATAGCCAGGAAGAGCTTGATTTTAGTTTAAATCCATACATAGATGTTGTTGGGGTAAACAATAGAAATTTAAAAGATTTTACAGTTTCTATAGATACCTCATTACAATTGGCGCAAACTATTCCATCAGAATTTTTAAAAGTTTCTGAAAGTGCTATCGATAGTCCAGAGACCATCAAAATATTAAAAAAAGCAGGCTTCAATGGTTTTTTAATTGGAGAGAATTTTATGAAAACTGCCAACCCAGGTAAAGCCATGCAAGATTTTGTTCATCAGCTATAGCTAGTGGCCTGTTTTGTGTTGTAAATGTCATATACTTTAGCATTTAAGCCATAAGCTTCTAAATGATTGAATAATGTTTAGCTTAGCAACAGAATTATTAAATGCAATAATTGATTAAATAATCATGATAATTCTATGAAACAAGAACACATTTTAGCTATTGATATTGGCGGAACAAGTATTAAAGCAACTGTCTTAAATACCTCCGGAGAGATGTTGGTAGAATATCAAAAAGTTCCTACTCCGGAAAAAGCAAGTCCAGAAAATGTTATCAAAGCCATTAAGAAGCTTACTGCTAATTTTCCTTCTTTCGATAAAATATCCGTTGGTTTCCCTGGTTATGTAAAAAAAGGCATTATCGCTACAGCGCCTAACTTAGGCACTCCATTATGGGCGGGTTGCAATTTGGCTCTCCTTATTGCAAAAGAACTAAAAAAGCCCGTAAGGTTACTTAATGATGCTGATATGCAGGGTTTTGGCTTAATATCTGGCGAAGGCTTAGAAATGGTTATTACTTTAGGAACCGGCTTTGGTACCGCTTTGTTTATGGATGGGAGTTTACTCCCGCATCTAGAATTGGCGCATTTGCCAGTTAGAAAAAATCTTACTTACGATAAATTTATTGGTGACGATGCTTTAATTGAGGATGGCCTAGAAGAGTGGAATAAAAATGTAAAAGATGTTTTAAAGACATTTAAAACCGTAATTAATTACGATAAACTTTACCTTAGTGGCGGAAATGCTAAAAAAATAACTTTCAAACTAGACGATAATATAAAAATTGCTCGTAACAGAGACGGAATAAAAGGAGGCGCTTTCATGTGGCAAAAAGATGATGATTTTTGCGTACAATCGGTAAATCCCTAAATAAAACTTAACTAAACAAAATAGGTATCACCAACCTATAATAAAACGATGAAAACCACAAACATTAAACCCAAACCAACAGTATTTACCATTTTTGGTGGAACCGGAGACCTTGCCGCCAGAAAACTAATACCAGCACTGTATAATTTATACTTAGATGGCTACATGCCAGCAAAGTTTACCATTGTAGGCTTGGGAAGAACAGATTATGATAACCAAAAATTCAGAGAAATTTTATTAGATGGTATCAATAAGTTTTCTAGAAGCGGAAAAGCTGATGCTGCAAAGTGGAAAGTGTTTTCTTCTTGTATCCAATACTTACAATCTGATGCTAAAAAAGACAAAACATATCAGGATTTAGAGGCTATCATCAAAGAAAAAGATCAGGAGTGGGGCGAAGAATCTAACATCATTCATTATTTATCTGTAGCGCCACAGTTTTTCCCTATCATTTCTAAGGGTGTTGCCACTATTAACATCGAAAATAAAGAACAAAGAAATAGAATTGTTATAGAAAAACCTTTTGGACACGATTTAGACTCGGCCAAAGAACTAAACAAACTCTTACAATCTTTATTTGATGAAACCCAGATTTACCGTATAGACCATTATTTAGGTAAAGAAACGGTTCAGAATATGATGGCTTTTAGGTTTGCAAATGCTTTGTTTGAACCTATTTGGAATAGAAATTATATAGAACACGTTCAAATTTCTGTTACAGAAGATATTGGCGTAGAAGACCGTGGTGGCTATTACGATGGTTCTGGCGCTTTAAAAGACATGGTGCAAAACCATATTTTACAAGTTTTATGCTTAGTAGCTATGGAGCCACCAGTAAGCTTTAACGCTGATGAAGTACGTAACCGTAGAGTTGATGTTTTAAGAGCCATTAGAAAATTTGGTCATGAAGAAGTTAAACATAATACCGTAAGAGGGCAGTACGCTAGTGGCTGGGTGGCTGGTGAAGAAGTTTTAGGCTACCGTGAAGAAAAAGGCGTAGACCCTAATTCTAATACCGAAACTTTTGCTGCTTTAAAATTCTTTATTGATAACTGGCGTTGGCAAAATGTACCTTTTTATGTAAGAACAGGTAAGCGTATGCATCAAAAAGCATCGGTTATCAGCATACAATTTAAAGATGTTCCGCATCCAATTTTCCCAATTGAGGCATCAGAAAGTTGGCAACAAAATAGGTTAATCATCAGTATTCAGCCAGAAATGAGCATCAGGTTGCAGGTACAAGCTAAAAGACCTGGTTTAGATATGATTTTAAACCCTGTGGATATGGTGTTTAATTATGATGGTACTTATCCGGCAGAATCTCCTGAAGCTTACGAAACTTTATTGTTAGATGTGATGGAGGGCGACCAAACACTTTTCATGAGGGCCGACCAGATAGAGGCTGCTTGGGAATTGTTAATGCCTGTGGTAGAAAACTGGGAGTCTAGAAAAAGCATCAATTTCCCTAATTACGCGGCAGATAGTTGGGGCCCAGAAATTGCAGAGGCTTTAATAGCTAAAGATGGTTTCCATTGGTTTACCATGCCTGTAAAAAACAAAAAAGATAAAAAGTAATGAAACTGAATATATTTAAAGATGCTGATGAGGCTATTGTTGCTATAGCAGATTATTTCATCGCAGTAGCGAATGAGGCTATTCAGCAAAATGGGAGCTTTAATGTTTCCCTTTCTGGCGGAAGCTCGCCAAAGAAATTGTTTGAGCTTTTGGCTAACGATACTTTAAAAAATAAGATTGCTTGGGAAAAAGTTTATTTCTTTTTTGGTGATGAACGTTATGTAGCACATGACCATCCGGATAGTAATTACTTAATGGCTTATAAAGCTTTATTTGCTCCTTTAAGCATCGGCGAAAGCCAAATTTTTAAAGTAGATACAGGCTTAGACCCTGCCAGTGCGGCTTTAAGTTATGAGAAATGTATTTCGCAGCATTTTAAAGGAGAGCCTGTTTTTGATTTGGTATTATTAGGCTTAGGTGATGATGCTCATACGGCTTCTTTATTCCCAGGCACTTCTGTGCTTTGGATAGACGAAGAATTGGTGAAAGATGTTTACCTGCAAGATAAAGCGGTTTACAGAATTAGCATGACAGCACCTCTAATTAACAAAGCTAAAAACATTGCTTTTTTAACTTTTGGTAACGCTAAAGCGGATGCTATAAAATCTGTTTTAGAGGATGAAAAAGATATTACAAAATATCCGGCACAGTTGATAAACCCTGTAAATGGAGATTTACAATGGTTTATAGATGAGGCTGCTGCTTCAAAATTGAAATAATTTTTTTGTATTTTAGAGAAGAGGGATGTTTAATGCATCCCTTTTTTGTTTTAGCTGGATAAGGATGTTTTTTGGCCATTTCGCACAAGGCTGTCTTACCCTAGCCGGGTAGCGGCTTCTTTCTTTTCCTTGATGAAAAGAAACAAAAATCAAGGCTGATAAATATTTGTCGTTTCGTCTAAATAAATCTTTATCCACAATCCTGAGTGGTGTGAATGGTTTTATTTGATGAAGGTTTCTACAACACCCGTAGGATTGTTTTCCGATAGTTCTCTGTGAAAGTTTATGCAAAAGATTTATTTGCCTACACATCCAAATCTTCATAGGCCATCTTCGTTCTTTGGAAAAGTTTTATTTAATATTATTGGAAGTCTCTAAATATCCGCTTTTTGGGGTCTTTCTACTTTCTACTCTGTACTTTTTACTTTATACTCCCAGAAAAGAGCAACCATTCATAAAAAAACAGCCTATCCCGAAGCGCATGAGCAATCCCCAAGAGCCGGAAAAACGAAAAAACAGCAGCAGAAATTAAAAAATCTTGCACAACCAAGCCTATAGCGTATGCGGTTTTGTGTTCGAGCTTGCACTAACGTTCATAAACCGCTTGCTAGCAAAAATAAGCGCTCACTGTTTTTGAGTGTGGGAGAGCTTTGTGCGGCAAAGGCTCCAGCGGGGATTGTTCAGGACTTTTGGTTCCTTTTGGTCCCTCAAAAGGAACGAGCCCCGCCGGCGATAGAGGCGGATTATTATTTTAAGATATTTGAATTAATGGGTTGTATCATACAAGCTTTTCCAGCCTCATAGTAGGCCAACCCTAGGCACTTTTTCTTATAAAAAAAGTCAGTTAAACTAAACCTAAACAATTTCAATCTGATACTGCTGAAGCAAACCACTTAAATTGTGCATGGAGAATTTAGCTTTTTTTAATTTATTAAGTTCTGGATTGATACTAAAGTTATAAGCAGAACTTAAATCGGATTTCTCTAAATTGGTATTGCTAAAAGTAGTTTTTGATAAATTGCAGTTGGTAAAATAGGCAGCACTTAAATCAGCATCAGAAAAATCTACTTCTTGTAAGCTACAATTGATAAATTTTGTGCTTTTGATTTTTAAACTGAAGAATGACGAATGATTTAAATTACAATCTGTAAAAGAAAAGGCTAAACCAAAAGTATTACAATCTTCAAATTTTAAACCTAAGAGTTTGCAAGCATCAAAATGAATATTTCTAAAAGCAGTTTGAGGAAGCTTTACCATGCTGAGGTTACAGTCTTTAAAAGAACAATCTAAAAACTTATAACCAAATAGGTTAAGTCCTTCAAAATTACAATTAATGAATTTACAATATTCATAGGAGGCTTTTTCAAATCCAGCTATTGTAAAATCTATCTTTTCGAAAATTTTTTCCTCAATAAAAGAGTCCATGATGACTAAGCTAATGAAGCTCAAAATATAAAAAATGAGCAATAAAACTTAATATTGTAGAAAATTAATAGCATGAGCATTTCAGAGATTTACGATATATATCTTAAACACCCCATTGTATGTACTGATACTAGAAAAATAAGTTCGGGATGTTTATTTTTTGCTTTAAAAGGAGATAAGTTTGATGCTAACCAGTTTGCAGAAGAAGCCTTAAAGCAAGGGGCAGCATTTGCTGTAGTTGATGATATAAATGTTGTAAAAGGCGATAAGTTTATTTTAGTGGATGATGTGCTTAAGACTTTGCAGTATTTAGCAACACACCACAGAAAAGCGCTTAAAATACCCGTTATTGGTTTAACAGGCTCTAACGGTAAAACCACTACAAAGGAGTTGATAAATGCTGTTTTAGCTCAAAAATATAATACTTACGCCACGCTAGGGAATTTAAACAACCATATTGGCGTACCCTTAACTTTGCTTGCTATTACTCAAGATAAAGAATTGGCCATAGTAGAAATGGGAGCCAATCATCAACAAGAAATTGCCATGTTGAGTGAAATTTGCCAGCCCGATTTTGGTTTAATCACCAATGTAGGGAAGGCACATTTAGAAGGTTTTGGTGGTTTTGAAGGTGTAAAAAAAGGCAAAGGAGAGCTTTATACTTTCTTAGAGGAAGCAGGCGGAACCGTTTTTGTGAATGAGGATAACCTACACTTGCAGGATATGCTTAAACATAAAAAGTTTAAGGAAACTATCTTTTACGGCTCATCTGGTAAGGGCTTGGTTAATGGTAAGTTGCTGGCTAACAATCCTTTTTTAGAGGTAGAGTGGCAGCATAATGGCGAAACTTTTAAGGTTAAATCTCAATTAACAGGTACTTATAATTTCGAGAATATTTTAGCCGCTATTGCTATTGGATTAAAGTTAGGCTTAAAAGCCGAAGAAATTAATCGTGGGATAGCTGTTTATGCGCCTCAAAACAATCGCTCGCAGGTTATTGCAACCAGTAGAAATACGGTAATTGGCGATTTTTATAATGCCAACCCAAGTAGCATGCAAGTAGCTATTGATAATTTGGTGAAACTAGAAGCTACCGATAAAGCCTTAATTTTAGGTGATATGTTTGAGCTAGGCGATGAAACTTTAGCAGAGCATACGGCTATTGCCGATAAAATACAAGAACATCAATTTAAGGGAGTGTATTTAGTGGGCGAGTATTTTTATGAGTTAAAGGATAAATATCCTTATCAGTTTTTCAAAACTGCTGATGCTTGTAAGGAATATCTTATAGAAAATCCTTTAAAAAACCAGCTTATCTTACTAAAAGGCTCTAGAGGTATGAAGTTAGAAGTGCTGTTAGAGGTATTGTAAATCTTTGTTAGTTTAAAGTTGCCGGTTGTGAGTTCTGGCTCATGTTGTAGCTAAATATTATATTTAAGGAGATAGCCTTAATACTCGATATTTCATAAAAAAGGGGAGCAATTTTAAAATCGCTCCCCTTCTTTTTGTGCTACTCTTATTTCTTTTCAGGAAGTAAAATCATCCTAACAAAGTTACTTTGGTTAAAGTACTTAGCTGCACTAGCTTTAGTACTGTTTATGCTTACTTGTTTTAAGGTATCTAAATAAGTAAGAACCTTTTTAGGGTCTTCTCCGCTAGCATAAGCGTTTTGTAAGTATCCCAACCAAAAACCATTATCTCTTAACTGAATTTCTAGTTGTCTTCTTTCTTCGGCATTAAACTTCTGGATATCTTCTGCCGTAGCGCCGTTTTGTTTTAGCTTGTTAACCTCATCAATGGCAGCTGCAATAAGCTTATCAACATTAGCCGTAGCACAACTAAAGTTAATACTGATGGTGTATTTTTCTTTAGGCTCATCGTTATAGCTGATACCAACTCTTGGGCTATAAACGCCACTTTCTTTTTCTCTCAAGCGCTCAGTAATCTTAATATCTAAAATGGCTTTTAAGGCGTCTAATTGAAGGTTTTCTTCATCAGAATAGTTATAATCTCCATGATAAATTAAAGCTACTGTGGCTTTATCTTCTAAACCTTTGTAAACTTTTTTAGTGATATCGCCTTTAAGAGGCTCTAAACCTAAATCTTTAAAGTTTTCTTTGTTATTGTTAGCTGGTAAACTTCCTAAGTATTGTGCAAGCAAAGGTTTAATTTCATCAACCTTGAAATTACCCACGAAAGTAAAGGTAAAGTCGCCAGCATTTGCAAAACGCTCTTTATAGAAGTTTAAAGCTTTATCAGCAGTAATTTGGTCTAACTCGTTAATTTTAATAGACTGTGCTCTTTTTTTGTAAGCGTTCATCACGGCAGTTAAAGTATCTTGATAAACCGCAGTAGGTTGCGATTCGCGGTTTGCTAAAACCGCTTTCATTTCTTCTAATTGCGTTTTTAAAACTTTTTCGTCTTTTCTAGGAGCTGTAAAATATAAATGAGTTAACTGTAAAGCTGTTTCAAAATCTTTTGGTGATGATGAACCACTTAAGCCTTCTCTGTAATTGCTAATAGACGGACTAACGCCAACTACTTTTCCGGTTAGTAATTTACCTAGTTGGCTCTCATCAAACTCGGCAATACCAGAAGAATTTACCAATTGGTCTGCCATTTCTGCCGAGCGGAAAATATCATCGCTAGCTAAAGAAGTACCACCTTTACTGGTTGCAGCAAAAATAATCTGGTCGTTTTTAAAATCTGTAGGTTTTAAAATTACTTTAACCCCGTTAGATAAAGTTAACGCAGTAACATTAAGCTCGGCTATTTTATTTTCAGCAGTAATGGTACCAGCGTTAGGTTTTTTAGCCATTAATGGTTTGTTAACCACTTGGTCTACATAAGGCTGTACATCCGCCCCAGCGGTTTTAATCCAACTTATATAATCAGCCTCTGTAGGTAAGTTGGCCTTTTCTTTTTCGGGAGCTTGTAAAATGGCAATTAAATTCTCTTCTGTAAAGAAAGTAGCCGCCAGTTTATTTACATCTTCTAAGCTAATTTTATCTAGATTTTTCTTGTAGAAATTGTAAGTATAATCTACAGATGGAATGGCTTGTCCTTTTAAAAAGTTTTGTACATAAAGTTGTACAAAATTTGTCGACTTAGTTTTGTCTTTTTCTTTAAATTGTTTCTCTACCCCAGTCATGATATTGGTTTTTACCCTATCCAATTCTGTTTGGGTGAAACCAAATTTTTTCATTCTAACGTTTTCTGCAACCACAGCTTGTACCGCAGCTTTTAAACCTGCTGCATCTTTAGAAACGGCTACAGTATTAAAGGCATCTAAGTTTACTAAACCACCTTGGAAAGCGCTATAATTACTTTGTGCAAAAATGAAAGGTGCATTCCCTTTTTGTACAATTTCTGTTAAACGGTTTCCAAGCATGCTGTTAATCATGCTGGTTTTTATTCTGGTGATGAGCTCATTTTCCGTTCTTTCTACTACTTCTTGATGTTTTACCGTAATAGCGGCTACGTTGTAAGGAAACTCAGGGTCGGTAATAATTTTCACCAAAGGTTCTTTATTTCCAGGGATGGTAAATTCTTCTCTTGTTCTTTCTTTTTCAGGATTTTTTAAATCAGAGAAGTTTTCAATGATGAGTTTTTCAACCTCGGCTACATCAAAATCTCCAACAGCAATAATTGCTTGTAGGTTAGGGCGATACCAATCCTTGTAAAAAGCCTTGATGGTTTCGTACTTGAAAGATTGTAGCACATCAACTTTACCAATAGGTAAGCGCTCTGCATATTTAGAATTTGCTAGTAATACAGGTAGCAATTGCTTGCTCATTCTTTCTTGAGCATTTTTACCACGCTGGCGGTCTTCTTCAATAATAACACCACGTTCTTGGTCTATCTCTTTATCCTCAAATGTTACATGACCAGCCCAGTTGGCTAAAATATCAAAGCCTTTTTTAAATACCTCGGTACTATCTGTTGGAAGTGGTAATTGATAAACCGTTTGGTTGAAACCGGTATAGGCGTTTAAATCGGCACCAAACCTAACGCCAGCTTTCTGTAAATAACTTATTAAATCATTTTTAGGGAAATCTCTTGTACCGTTAAAGGCCATATGCTCTGTAAAATGGGCTAAGCCTAGTTGGTCATCGTTTTCTAATATAGAACCAACCTTGTTCACCAAATAAAGCTCGGCCCTATTTTTAGGCTCCACATTTTTTCTGATATAATAAGTTAAACCGTTGGGTAATTTTTTAATGATGACATTACTGTCTACAGGAATTGTAGCAGCTGCGTTAGCTTTTTCCTGCTTGTTGTTGTCTCCTGCTACTTTTGGGCTACAAGCATAAACTGCCATACCTAAAGTTAGCACAATAGCGTAGTGGTTAATTTTCATATTGTTAGTGTTATTCTAAAGCTTTTGATTGCTAAATATAAGTTTTGTTACGCATAAATTTTAAAACTTTTGCTGCTAGTAAATAAGATGTATATTTGCGCCATCATTAGGGGTGCCTTGTATTGCTAAAATGATAAGCATGCACAAATACAGGCTGAGATTAAACCCATTAGAAAGATAAAAAGGTAAAACCTCTCGTCTTTCTAAACACCTGATCCGGATAATGCCGGCGTAGGGAATAGGTAAAACAATAATTTTTTTGAGTAGTGTAGCCCCTAGCTGCTTTTGTTTAATTTTTAAATTGATAACATTGAGAAAATTTACATTAACAGTTCTTATGGCAATTGCTGCTCCATTGTGGGTGGCTGCCCAAAATGCTATTTTAAAAGGTAAAATAACCGATGCTGCCACTAAAGAAGCCATGGCAGGTGCAACGGTTACTTTATTAGATTACAATTTACAAACCCAAACTGATGCAAATGGAAGTTTTAGCTTCAATAAACTAAGAAACGGAAATTACCAAGTGCAGATTACTTTTTTAGGTTTCAAGCCCTTAGTAAAAGCCATCAGCATAAAAGACGATACACAAGTTGATTTAGCTTTAGAGAAAGCTTTGTTTTTGGCTGATGAGGTTATTGTAAGTGCTACCAGAGCATCGGCAAACTCGGCAACTACCTATAAAAACTTAAGCAAAGCCGATATTGAAAAGAATAATTTAGGACAAGATTTACCTTTCCTACTTAACCAAACGCCATCTGTTGTGGTAACATCAGATGCAGGTGCGGGTATTGGCTATACAGGTATCCGTATTCGTGGTTCTGATGCCACACGTATCAACGTTACGATTAACGGTATTCCTTATAATGATACCGAAAGCCAAGGTACTTTTTGGGTAAACTTACCAGATTTTGCTTCATCAGTAGATAATATCCAAATACAGAGAGGTGTTGGAACTTCTACCAACGGAGCGGGAGCTTTTGGTGCAAGCTTAAATATCCAAACCTCAACCCGTTACGATTCTGCTTTTGCCGAGGTTAATAATTCTATTGGTTCTTTCGGGACCATTAAAAATACTTTAAAAGTGGGTACAGGTCTTATCAATGGTAAGTTTAGTATTGATGGTCGTTTATCAAGAATTAAATCTGATGGTTTTATTGATAGAGGATTTTCTGATTTAAAGTCTTTTTACGTTTCTGGGGCTTATTATGGCAAATCAAGTATTTTAAGAGCCAATGTATTTTCTGGGGCCGAGCAAACTTACCAATCTTGGTACGGTGTACCGGAGGCTAAATTAAGAGGAAGCCAAGCAGATTTATTAACGCATTATTTTAATAATCTAGGTTCAACTTATTTTACACAGCAAGATTCTTTAAATCTTTTTAACTCAAATCCACGTAAGTATAATAGTTATTTGTATGATAATCAGACTGATAATTATCAGCAAGACCATTATCAATTGCTATATGCAAAAGAAATAAATAGCCAGTTATCTTTTAACGGAGCTTTACATTATACACGTGGTAGAGGTTATTATGAAGAGTTTAAACATCAAGAAGATTTTGAAGATTATGGTTTTGCGCCTTTTCTGATTGGTGCAGAAACTATTGATAAAACAGATTTAATAAGACGCCGTTGGTTAGATAATGATTTTTACGGATTAACTTATTCTTTAAATTATAAGCCAAGTAAAGCTTTAGATTTTACTTTAGGCGGTGCTTATAATGAATACAAAGGAGCACATTTTGGCGAAGTTATTTGGGCCAGATTTGCCCAGCTAGACAATAACAAACAACGTTATTATGATAACGATGCTACTAAAACAGACTTTAACGTTTTTGGTAAAGCAACTTACAGTCTCAATAATTTTAGTATTTATACCGATTTACAATACAGAAGAGTAAATTACTCTTTCTTAGGTTTTAATAATGCAGGCAATAATGTACAGCAAAGGGATATCCTAAACTTTTTCAATCCAAAATTGGGTTTAACCTATCAAATAGATAAAATAAGTAATGTTTATGCATCTTTTGCTAGGGCCAACAAAGAACCTAATAGAGATGATTATACCGAGTCTACGCCAGGCAGCAGACCCTTGGCAGAAAGATTAGATAACGTAGAAATAGGCTATCGTTACCTAAGAAAAAATGTAACAGCAGGTTTTAACCTTTACGGGATGTTTTACAAAGACCAATTGATTTTAACGGGCGAGGTAAATGATGTTGGCGCTTATGTAAGAGATAATGTTGATAGAAGCTACCGTATAGGTGCCGAGTTTGACGCTAAATGGCAAATATCTAATCAGCTAAGTTGGGCAACCACAGCCACTTTAAGCCAAAATAGAATTAAAAGGTTTAGCGAGTTTTTTGATGTTTACGATGCTAGTTTTGATTATCTGGGACAAAGAGAAAACCAATACACCAATACGGATATTGCCTTTTCGCCTTCTTTTATTGCCTCTAATGAGTTTGCTTACAAACCTATTAAAGCTTTGGAAATTGCTTTGTTAACCAAATATGTAAGTGATCAATATTTAGATAATACCAGTAATAATGCTCGCAAATTAGATGCTTTCTTTGTTAACGATTTAAGATTGAGTCATAATCTTAATTTTAGAGGTGTTAAAAATGTAAACCTAAGTTTATTGGTTAATAATATCTTTAACGAAAAGTTTGAAAGTAACGGATATACTTTTGGATATATTCTAGATAATAACTTAATCACAGAAAATTATTACTACCCGCAAGCTGGAACTAATTTCTTGCTAAGCTTAAGCGCTAAGTTTTAATAGGATTTTTCTTTATCATAAAAATGCCCTCAAGAAAGTGTCTAACTTTTTGGGGGCACTCTAGTTTTATACTGTTGTTTTGATATGTAATTCTACCTTTTGTTTATCATCTATGGTAGAAGGAGAATCTATCATGACATCTCTTCCCGAGTTATTTTTAGGGAATGCAATAACATCACGTATAGTGTCTAAACCTGCAAAGATGGATACCAATCTATCAAAACCAAAAGCAATACCACCATGCGGAGGTGCGCCATACTCAAAGGCTTCCATTAAAAAACCAAATTGTTTTTGAGCTTCTTCTGGGCTAAAGCCTAAATGCTTAAACATGAGTGATTGTAACGCTCTATCGTGTATACGGATAGAACCACCACCAATTTCGGTACCGTTAATAACCAAATCGTAAGCATTGGCTCTAACAGCTGCTGGGTCTGTATCTAATTTAGCAATATCGTCTGGTTTTGGCGATGTAAAAGGATGGTGCATGGCGTGGTAACGCTCTGTTTCTTCGTCCCACTCTAATAAAGGAAAATCTAATACCCAAAGTGGTGCAAATTTATTTTTATCTCTTAAACCTAAACGGTTACCCATTTCTAAACGTAACTCGTTTAACTGTTTACGTACTTTATCAGGGTTTTCTCCAGCAAGAATTAATACTAAATCGCCAGGTTCTGTAGCAAATGCTACCGACCATTTTTGTAATTCTTCTTCGTTAAAGAATTTATCTACTGATGATTTTAAAGTACCATCCTCGTTATGGCGCATGTAAATTAAGCCTGTAGCGCCAATTTGCGGACGTTTAACAAAGTCTGTTAATTCATCTATTTGCTTACGTGTATAAGAAGCGCAACCTTTCGCATTGATACCAACAACTAAACCTGCATTATCAAAAACTGGAAAACCTTTGCCCTTAACTAGGTCTTCTCCCTCTCCTTCGGAGAGGGTCGGGGTGAGGCTCACAAACTGCATCCCAAAACGGGTATCTGGCTTATCAGAACCATACAAACGCATAGCATCATCATAAGACATTCTTGGGAAATCTTGAATATCCAGATTTTTTACGTTTTTAAACATGTGGCGTACCAAGCCTTCAAATAAATTTAGGATATCTTCTTGCTCGATAAATGCCATTTCACAGTCTATTTGGGTAAACTCAGGCTGTCTATCGGCTCTTAAATCCTCATCTCTAAAACATTTTACAATTTGGAAATACCTATCAAAACCAGAAACCATTAATAATTGCTTAAAGGTTTGCGGAGATTGAGGCAAGGCATAAAACTCGCCTGGGTTCATACGACTTGGTACCACAAAATCTCTGGCGCCTTCTGGTGTAGATTTTATTAAAACAGGTGTTTCTACTTCTAAAAAGTTTTGCGCATCTAAATATTTTCTGATTTCCTGAGCCATTTTGTGACGCAGTACTAAATTATTACGTACCGGATTTCTTCTTAAATCTAGGTAACGATATTTCATTCTTAGCTCGTCTCCACCATCGGTTTCATCTTCTATCATGAAAGGAGGGAGCTTTGCAGCGTTTAAAATTTCTAACTCAGAAACTTTAATTTCAATATCTCCGGTGGCTATTTTAGGATTTTTACTGGTTCTTTCTATAACCGTACCGCTTACTTTTATCACAAACTCTCTTCCTAATTCGCGGGCTTTTGCTCTCATTTCGGCATTATCATCAGCATTAAAAACCAATTGGGTAATACCGTATCTATCTCTAACATCAATAAAAGTCATGCCTCCTAAGTCTCTGGATTTTTGTACCCAACCACTTAACACAACCTGAGTTCCCAAATCGGCAATCGTTAATTCGCCACACGTATGAGTTCTATGCATTTTCTTTGATTTATTTTAATGTAGGACACGAAGATAAAAAATCTTATGAAAGTGTTTGCTTTATTAGAGCCTCTAAAGTGAAAATATAAGAGTTTGAGGAGGGTTTTGAGCAATTTTATATTTCGTATATTTACTTATCAAATGAAAATATCAGCAAATGAAAAAACTAACAAGAATAGTTTTAGATCCTAATGTTATGGGCGGAAAGCCATGCATTAAAGGTTTAAGGGTTACTGTAGGTACACTTATTGGTCTTTTAGCGTCTGGCCTTTCTTTTAAAGATGTTTTGGAAATGTATCCTTACTTAGTTGAAGAGGATTTAAAAGAGGCTCTTGCTTATGCTGCATGGCGTTCTGAAGAATTTGAAGCTCCTCTAGCTACTGCATGAAAATTTTAATTGATATGAATTTATCGCCTCATTGGGTTGATGAGTTCAATTTAAAAAATATACACGCTGTACATTGGTCTAGTGTTGGAAAGTTCGATGCTCAAGATGTAGAATTGATAAAGTGGGCCAAGGATAATAATTATATAATTTTTACCCATGATTTAGATTTTGGTACAGCATTAGCCTTAAATAAAGCTGAAAAACCAAGCGTTATACAGGTTAGGACTCAGAATGTAACTGTTAAACATTTAAGTGAAAAAGTTATCCCTACTATAAAAGAGTATAATAATTGGTTAGAGAAAGGCGCAATGATTATTATAGACGATTATAAAATGAGAATAAGAGTTCTTCCATTATAAATCACTACACAACCTATAAATATCCTTCGTGTTTCTTCCTAGTCCTTTATAATCTAAACCATAACCTACCACAAAGTCGTTAGCTATTTCAAAACCTATGTATGCTATCTCGTCTATTTTAACTTGTAAGGCTTCTGGTTTTAGTAGTAAACTGGCAACTTTAATGCTTGCCGGATTTTTAGTTTTAAACTTTTCTATCAAATAATTCAAGGTTCTTCCGGTATCTATAATATCCTCAACCAGAATAATATCTCTATTTTCTATATCTACACTTAAAGGATACTCTTCTATGATGTTACCTGAAGATTGTGTTTCGCCATGGTAAGAAGAAACTTTTACAAAAGCCATTTCACAACTGATGTTGATTTCCTTCATCAAATCTGCCATGAATAAAAAGCTGCCATTTAAAACCCCAATAAAAATAGGAACCTTCTCTTCATAATCAACATTCATTTGTATACCTAATAAGCGCACACGCTTTTCTATCATGTTAGCGTCTATAAAAGGCTCGAAGGTTTTATCGTCTATGGTTAAATTCATCATGTGGCTTGTTTCAACAAATTTAATTTTAAAAATGCATTTATTATTGTTTTATAATTCATCTATTAGATTTTATATAATCTGTATATTCAAATTTTATTTATCTAAAATTTATACCATGTTAGTAATTAAGAGCCACGACGAGTTTGCGTCTCATTTAGGAAAAGAACTAGGTTTTTCTGATTATCATACCATCACCCAAGAGCAAATAAACTTATTCTCTGATGCTACTTTAGACCATCAATGGATACATACCGATACAGAAAGGGTAAAAACAGAAAGTCCGTTTAAAGCAACTATTGCTCATGGTTATCTTACTTTATCTTTAATCCCATACTTATGGAAACAAATTGTTGATATCCAAAACCTGAAAATGGAAATTAATTATGGGATAGAAAAATTGCGTTTTGCACAAGCTGTAACAGTAAATAGCGAAGTAAGATTGGTGGTTACATTGGTTGATATTGCCAATTTACGTGGTGTTACAAAAGCAACCATTGGCATAACCTTAGAAATTAAAGACCAAAAGAAAGCTGCTTTTACTGGAGAGGCCGTTTTCTTATACCATTTTATCTAATTGGCATTAAATTAGCCTAGCATTCATATCTATTAAAATTAATGAAGATATGAAAAACAAATTTTTTAAAATGGTTATGGGCTTTGCAATTGTTGGAGCCGTGGCTACAGGATGTAGCTCTACCAAAGACTCAACAAGCACTACAGATTCTACAGGAACAACAGGTACTACAAACCAATCTGGCACTGGCGGAATGAACGGAACTGGTACCACAACAGACACTACTTCAACTACACCAAATGGTGGTAGCGGCGGAGGTGGCACTACAACTACTCCTCCACAATCTAATTAAGTGCTAAAGAGCATTTGAAATTTCAAATGCTCTTTTATTTTAAAAATCAATTGCTCTATTTATTAATTATCTTTGTGACTCTTTTATGGATCACGAAGTTTACAGATTAAAAAACGGCATTAGGATATTATTGAAACCAACGGTTTCGCCTATTGGGCATTGTTGCTTAATTATTAATGCTGGAGCAAGAGATGAAGAAGAAGGTAAACCAGGTTTAGCTCATTTTATTGAGCATTTACTATTTAAAGGCACTAAAAAACGTAATACCAACCAAATTTTAAATCGTTTAGAAGTTGTAGGGGCAGATTTAAACGCTTACACAACTAAAGAATATACTTGCTTACATGCTTCATTTTTACATGAACATTTAGAGCGCTCTATAGACTTATTACAAGATATTGCCTTTTTTTCTACGTTTCCGGAAGTAGAAATGGAAAAAGAAAAAGGCGTTATTATTGATGAAATATTAAGCTATGAAGACCAACCAGAGGAAGCTATAAATGATGACTTTGAAAGCTTGTTATTTAAAGGAAATACTTTAGGCGAAAATATTTTAGGAACTAAAGATTCTGTGTCTGCTTTCAAAAAAACAGATATTTTAAATTTTATAGCTAGAACTTATAACACACATGAAATAGTTTTCGCTATTAGCGGAAATTATAAAGCAGGCAGAGTTTGGGCTTTATGCGATAAATATTTTGGTATCATCCCAGAGAATAAAAAAGAAAAACAGCGTTTAAAACCAATTCCTAATCCTAAACAAGAACTTATCATTACTAAACCTATAAACCAAACACATTGTATTTTAGGTAGCCATGCTTATTCTTTTCATGATGATAAAAAACATGGTTTATTACTGTTAAATAATCTTCTTGGTGGTAACGGAATGAGCTCGAGGTTAAATTTAGAAATAAGAGAAAAGTACGGCATTGCTTATACTATTGAGTCTAATTATACCGCTTTTAGTGATTCTGGTATTTTCTCTATTTATTTTGGTACCGATGAAGAGAAGGCAAATAAAGCTTTAAAACTTGTACATAAAGAACTAAAAAAAGTAAGAGAACAAAAATTAGGTGTAGTACAGTTACAACAAGCTAAACAAAAATTTATTGGCCAAATTGCTTTAGGAGAAGAAAACCGCATGGGTGTTTTAATTTCTATGGCAAAAAGTTTAATAGATTTTAATAGGGTAGATTCTTTAGAAGAGGTATTTGCTAAATTAAATGCTGTTAGCGCATCAGAAATTTTAGAAATTGCTAATGAAGTTTTTAACCCTAATTTGTTAAACCTTTTGATGTTTAAACCAGAGGAAGAAAATTAGTACAAGAAGTTTTTATTCTCCCAAGCAAAAACATAACTATCCTCAAAAGAGCCGTCTATATTTCTTGTTTTTTGATGCAAGACGCCCTCATGTTTAAAACCCATTTTTTGATAAATTCTTAAGGCTTTTTTGTTAGATGCTCTTGATTCTAGCTCTACTCTTTTAATATCTGGTCGGTGTTTTTCTATTTCACTTAAAAACCTTTGAAAAAGTTCAGTCCCTAATCCCTGATGTTGATAATCTCGATGTACCAAAATGGTTAAATGGGTTAAAACATGATCAAATATTCCTATACCGTATTTATGAGCATGAATTGCAGCAATAACTTTTTCTGTTGTTCTTTCTTCACCTAAGAATAATAAACCTTCTTTTTTAATGATATTGTTAAAAACATCATCAATAAAAAGGATATCAATTTCTTCTGGCGCTCTGGCGATGCCATTTTGTTTTTTAGAAACATCCAGATACAAATTAAAAAGTGCTTCTTTATCTGCTAAAGAACCTTTTCTAATAAACATCATTAGCTTTCTGTAGATTTAAAAGCGTTCCAACCTTGAGCTTTTAATTCATGTGCATTTCCAGACCGAGTGATTAAGTAATTACCAGCGTTTTCTTCTGTGATATAACCAATGACAGAAATATCAACATCGTGTTTTAAGCGGTCGTAATCTGCTTGTTTTATGGTAAATAATAGTTCATAATCTTCTCCGCCATTTAAAGCACACACGGTTGGATCTAAACCAAAATCGCGAGCCATTTCTACAGTTTGTGGGTCTATAGGAAATTTTTCTTCATACAACTTACAACCTTTTTTAGATTGTTTGGTAATATGTAATACTTCGGAAGCTAAACCGTCTGATATATCTATCATAGAAGTTGGTTTAATTTCCATCTTCTTCAATAAATCAACAATATCTAATCTTGCTTCTGGTTTTAACTGGCGTTCTATGATATAATCTTTACCTTCTAAATCGGGCTGAATTTTAGGATTTGCTAAAAAAACTTGTTTCTCTCTTTCTAACAATTGTAAACCTACATAAGCGCCACCTAAATCGCCAGAAACGCAAATTAAATCTCCTTCTTGTGCGCCATTACGGTAAACAATATCACTTTCATCAGCATAACCGATACTGGTAACGCTGATAACTAAACCCTGTCTGGAAGAAGTGGTGTCTCCGCCAATTAAATCAATTTGATATTTATCACAAGCCAGTAACATACCAGCATATAATTCTTCTATAGCTTCTAATGGAAATTTACTAGAAAATCCTAATGATACGGTAACATGAGATGCCATCCCATTCATGGCATAAATATCACTTAAGTTAACTTGGATAGCTTTATAACCCAAGTGTTTTAAAGGTGTAAAAGCTAAATCAAAATGTATGTTTTCTAGAAGTAAATCGGTAGAAATTAAGGTTTTTTTATCTTTAAAATCTAGAACAGCTGCGTCATCACCAGCGCCTTTAATAGTGGTATCAAGGTTTAATTTTATATTTTTTGTTAAATGGTCTATTAAACCAAACTCTCCTAAATTTGCTATTTCTGTCTTCTGCGTATTCTCGAACATGCTTAAATTCTTTTTGAGATACAAAAGTGCAAAAAATTACTCATTAAGTTTTACCTGGTCTTTATCAGTTGTAAGGCTTTTTCTAGCTGATAATCTTTACCATTTAGCTCATCCACGAAAGTGTTAATTACTTCATACTGAGGAAAAACACCTCTCCCAACTATATTTTGTGAGGTATTTGGTTTGATAACTTTTAAAGGTAAACGCAATTTTAGTTTAGTATTTGGTAGGTTAACATACGGTATTGTTCCTGCTGTACATTGGTTATAAGCGCCACCAGTTTCTTCGCCAATAAAAATTCCTCGTTTTACACCTTGTAAGTTTGCTGCCAATAAAGAAGTTGCAGAGTATGATAAGCCGTTTATCAATACATATAAATCATTTTTGTAAACGTTCTTTTTTGGGTTTAAAGCTTTATGAGTTCTTAAAGCCGTATAAAAACCAGCTGTATCTTTTTTTATGGTTAAATGTGGAAAAGGGAAGTTATAAAACCATGAATTTTGGAAATATTTACGGGTAGATATATACCTTTCTTTAACCTCAACCCTTTGGTTAAATATGGCTGCTTTATCATATAAATACTTAAATAATTTATTGCAAGCACTTAATTTTCCGCCTGTATTTCCTCTTAAATCAAGAATTAAACTGTTAATTTCTTGTTCTTTAAGCTTTTTAAATGATTGCCTATAAAACTTACTAAAATTAGCTTGCTCAAAACTAAAGCTACCAACTTTTAAAGTAGCTATTTTGTTTAGGCTATCTATTTTTAAATTTAATATGGGTTTACCATCAGCATCTTTACCTAAATAAGCTAGTTTTTTGTTTACTTTCTTTGATGATGATTTAATTTTATTAAACCCTAAAGTGATATTTTTTACCAGTGTATCTTCTTTAATTTTTAATTGGATGCTATCGCTTTTTATAAAGTTTAATTGATAGTAATAACCAAAATTATTTTCTACGATATACGGATATAAAGTTTTATTAAAACCATCAGAACTAAATAATTGATTTGCTTTTTTAACGATACTATCTATAGGATAACCATCAATACTTAAGATTTGCATTTTAGGTTTAAGCCTATGATTTGAAGAATCTCTTACAGATTTAATCCAAACTTTATCATCATCTAAAGCTATTTTAAACTGATTAAAAGGATGAACTCCTTTTGCTTTTAATATATGTTTTTCTGCTACAGTGTATTTCTTATTAGGATAAACCAAACGTGTATGTCCGCATTTAATTTCTGTTATTAATGGAGCAACGTATCTATAAAACTCTAAAGAAGTTAAAGGTTTATGCAGCAGGTTTTCAACACTATCAAACTTATGATTTAAAACAGCAGCATCTATATACCAATAAATACCAGGATGTGCTTCTATTAAAGATGTTTTTAGAATTTGATAATCTTTTTTTAATGCTTCAACAGGATGTTTAATACTTAAAGCTTGATTATACTCTTTTTTAGATATACATGAAACCATCAAAACTATAGCAGATAGCATGAATAATTTCAAGATTTTCATCATTTTAGTTTAATGTAGAGAGAAAGCGTTAATAACATTTCTGCTATTGACGCCATTTTATTTTTTTAAAGACCTAATTTGGCTGATATATCTAGCATTCTTTCAATGGGCAGTCTTGCTCTTTCTATAATTTCACGTGGAACATCTACTTCAGGTAATTCGTTTTTTAAACATAAATACAGTTTTTCTAAAGTATTACGCTTCATATGCGGACAATCATTACAAGCACAAGTATTGTTTGGTGGTGCCGGAATAAAAGTTTTATCAGGATTTGCTTTAGCCATTTGATGGATAATTCCTGATTCTGTAGCTACAATAAACTCTTTTGCTTCATTCTTAATGGTATAATTTAATAAACCAGTAGTAGAGCCAATATAATCGGCCATAGCTAAAATATGATCTTCACATTCTGGGTGTGCAATAAATTTAGCTTGCGGATGGCGCTCCTTTAATTTGGTAATTTTTTCATGAGCAAAAATCTCATGAACCATACAAGCACCATTCCATAAAACCATATCTCTACCTGTTTTCTTCATCACGTAAGCACCCAAATTTTTATCAGGCCCGAAAATGATTTTCTGATCTTTTGGTAAGCTTTCTACAATTTGTACTGCATTGCTAGATGTACAAACAATATCACTTAAAGCTTTTAATTCTGCCGTACAGTTTACATAAGTAATAACTAAATGGTCTGGATATTTCTCTTTAAATTTCTTAAATAAGTGCGGCGGACAGCTATCAGATAAAGAACAACCTGCTTTACTGTCTGGTAATAATACTTTTTTATTTGGCGATAATATTTTGGCTGTTTCTGCCATAAAATGTACACCAGCAAAAACAATAATGGCAGCATCTGTTTTAGCAGCTTCTTGAGATAAGCCTAAACTATCACCAATATAATCTGCAATATCTTGTATATCAGCATCTTGATAGTAATGTGCAAGAATTACTGCATTTTTTTCTTTTTTTAATCGCTCTATTTCTGCGAATAAGTCTAAGGTTGGGTCAATATACTCATCAACAAAACCTTTTATGTTAATCTCTTCTAGTACGTTCATTTTTTTTCCTTATCCAAAGGTATAAATTTCAAAATAATGGTTTCTCCACTTTCTAATAATAACTAATTATTTATATATAAAATTCTTATTGTTTATTAAGGTGTTAGTTTGGTGTATATCTTTAAAGAGATTAATATTGATTTTTGACTTACTTTAATAATACTAACAATTTATTAACATTTATAAGTATTTATCTAATTGATTATCAGTATTCTTATAATTAGCAACAAAAATATTATATAATTATTCTGTTTAATATTAAGTATTTTTAAAACGTTAATAAATGTTGATTTGTTACTAGTAAGTAAGTGATAAGTTAATGTAGATTTTTAGTTTTAGCTACTTTGTTAACATTTTCAAATACTTTTGATTTATTACATACATTAAACTAACATCTTTTATACTTTTATACACATAAAACAAAGGCTTGTTTAAAACATAGCCATTTTAATATGAGAAATGTTGATTTCCTGGTTATAGGATCTGGTATTGCTGGTTTAAGTTTTGCCCTTAAGGCTGCAAAGCATGGTAAAGTTCTGATAGTTACAAAATCTAATGAAGACGAATCTAACACGAAGTATGCACAAGGTGGTGTTGCTGTAGTTGTGGATAATAAAGAAGATTCTTTTGAAAAACATATTAATGATACCTTAATTGCTGGTGATGGTTTGTGCGATAAGAACATTGTAGAGATTGTTGTTACTGAAGGTCCAGATAGAATTTCTGAAATTATTGAATACGGAGCTAAGTTTGATAAAGATAAAACAGGATTTTATGATTTAGCTAAAGAAGGTGGGCATTCAGAACATCGTGTATTACATTATAAGGATATTACAGGTTTCGAAATAGAACGTTCTTTATTAGAAGAAATACATCAAAACCCTAATATAGAAATACTTACGCATTATTTTGCGGTCGATTTAATTACCCAACATCATACAGGTGAGTTTGTTAACAGACATTCTGATAATATTGAATGTTACGGAATTTATGCTCTAAATACTGCCGATAATACTATAGAAAAAATTACATCAAAAATTACGGTATTAGCTGCTGGCGGTGCTGGCCATATTTATAGTTCTACCACAAACCCAACCATAGCAACTGGTGATGGTATTGCTATGGCTTACAGGGCTAAGGCTAAAGTTAGAAATATGGAGTTCATACAATTTCATCCTACTGCATTGTATAATCCTGGCGAGTATCCTTCTTTTTTAATTTCAGAGGCTGTAAGAGGTTTTGGAGGTGTTTTAAAAAGAAGAAATGGGGATGAATTTATGTATGAATATGATGAGCGTGGTTCTTTAGCTCCTCGGGATATTGTAGCAAGAGCTATTGATGCAGAGATGAAAAAGTCTGGTGATGATTTTGTTTATTTGGATATCAGACATCGTAAAAAAGAAGATTTACTTTCTCATTTTCCAAATATCTACGCTAAGTGTTTATCTATTGGGATAGATATGACAAAAGATATGATACCTGTTACGCCCGCTTGCCATTATATGTGTGGTGGTGTTTTAGTTGATGAATTTGGACGCTCATCTATTAAAGGTTTATATGCTTGTGGCGAGGTTACTTCTACTGGTTTGCATGGTGCTAATCGTTTGGCTTCTAACTCTTTATTGGAGGCATTGGTTTATTCTCATAGGATTTATTTAGATGCTAAGGATAGGTTAAATGAGTTTAATGTTCCTACTCATATTCCAGATTGGAATGATCAAAACACACAACTTTCTAATGAAGATATTTTGGTAACCCATAATATCCGCGAGATGCAGAAGATGATGAGCGACTATGTGGGTATTGTTCGTTCTGATTTTAGATTAGAAAGAGCCATGAGAAGGTTGCGACTTTTATATGAAGAAACGGAAGAGTTTTATAAGAGAACTAAACTTTCTGTTAAATTGTGCGAATTAAGAAATTTAATACAAGTTTCCTACATTGTCATAAAGTCAGCTACAGAGCGTAAAGAAAGTAGAGGATTACATTATACAACAGATTATCCTCAGCATGCAAAAGAACTAAAAGATACCGTATTATAATGGAACCATTGATATTGCCAGTTTTAGGAAAATTACCCAAATGGGGTAACGATTGTTTTATTGCACCAAATGCTACCATCGTTGGAGATGTTAAAATGGGTAATAATTGCTCAGTTTGGTTTAATGCAGTTATACGTGGCGATGTGAACAGCATCACCATTGGTCATGATACCAATATTCAAGATGGTGCTGTAATTCATGCAACTTATTTAAAAGCATCTACTACTATTGGTAATCAAGTTTCTATTGGGCATAATGCTTTGGTACATGGTTGTACTTTAAAAGACAAAGTCTTGGTAGGTATGGGCGCTATAGTTATGGATAATGCTGTGGTTGAAGAGTATGTAATTATTGCGGCCGGAGCTGTGGTTTTAGAGAATATGCTGTGTGAATCTGGTTATTTATATGCCGGAATGCCAGCTAAAAAAATAAAGCCCTTAACAGATAAGCAAAGGGCTTTATTAGATAAATTACCAAATAATTATATTTTGTACTCTAGTTGGTTTAAGGAAACTCTTTAGGAATTGTTATTTTCTCTTCTCTGTCCCAATTAGGTCTGATAATCAATTCTTTATCATAAAGCCATACTTTTTCTGGTTGGATGTTATTTTTAACATTTCCAGTATCATAGAGCTCGTTTTTATTGAGGTCTTCTACCACCTTAACATAATATTTGCCGTTGCTAATGGTGTTATAACTTAATAGAGAATTAGCATTAAGGGGTGTCTCTTTTAAAACTTGTTTTTTCTCGTTTAATAACTGAACAATATAATTTTTACTTGTATCTGCTCTGTCTACGTTAAGCGTTAAGTTGCCGTAATTTTCTATTTCATCCAACTCAATATCAAGGCTTATTTCTTTATTTTTTGTTCCGTAAATATCTGTAATTGCATTTTCTTTAAATACCAGACTATATCTTTTCTTTATCCGCCAAGGATAATTAACTCGTACAACCCTATTATTAGCATCAATGATATCAAAGCTAAAATTGGTTTGTGCCACAGAGTCAACCAGTACTTGTACTAAAGATTTATTAATACTAGCTAAAGGCAGGTTAGAGCTAAGTTCTAAAGATGTACCAGGTTTAATTTTTCCTGATATCAGGTTATTTTCAAACTTTATTGTTCTGGTATAATTATCTTTTTTGTTTCTGGTTAACTTAATGGTGTCCAGAACTTTATTGTTTTCACTTACGGCTAGTTTAAGCGAATCAAAAGTTATTTCTCTTAACCAGATTAAAGTTGTATCGGCGTTTTTTGAATATGATATGATGGGATTTTTAATCGTATTATCTAAAAATCTGATAGATGGCTTTTTAATAGCTTTATTAAAAATAAGGGTTATTCTTCCATCAGATTCTATTTTTTTATCTAATACCCTAAATTTCTCTGGTACTTCTTTAAACAGTTTTAAGACGATGTTAGCCGTATCTTTATTGAGTGTTAAGGGATTACCTAAAAATGCTATTTCTTCTTTAGGCGAGTTGTAAATCCTATCTCCAGATTCTTCTTTAAGTGCATATATTTTATAAGTTGCTTCTTTTAAGTTTTTGATAGCAAATACGCCAGATGAATCTGTAGTTGTAAAAATAGCAGGTCTTTTTTTACCAAATAAGGTATCTCGCTCTATGGGAAAAATAAAAACTGTAGCTCCTTTAAATGGCAAGTTATCATCTGAATTTAAAACCTTACCAGAAATTTGTAAAGAATCTATTTGTGGGCCTGTAGAAAATACGTAACTGTAATTTAGAAGTTTATTACTTTCGTTTACATCTGTAATAGCATTACCAAAGTTTATCGTGTAAGTAGTATTAGCTTCTAAAGTATCTTTCAGTTCTATCTCTAAACTTTTTTGTTTTATTTTAAAAACAGGAGGGTTTTCTTGTGCTGGCGAAATCGCAATTTCCGTAAACTCATTATTTAGTTTAAAATATTCATCAAATTCAATCAGTATTTTTTTATTGATAAAGTTGGTTGATAAATTTTTTGGTGTTTCTTTTAAAACCTTTGGTGCTTGCTCATCTTTTGGTCCGCCTTGTGGTGTTTGCATACTTGCACAAGCTTGGATAAGTAAAATCATCCAAGATAGAACGATGAAATGTATATTTTTTACCACCTTTTTATTTAAAAGCATTTTTATGCGATTTAAGACATTTTATCATTTTTATGAATATTATCATTAAAAATTTAAAAAAGTCGTTTATATCAAATATTTTAAATCTGTACTTTTTTATGTTAAAATACTGATAATCAATTACTTATTCATGTGAACCATTAATACCGAAACGTCAGATGGTGAAACTCCTGAAATTCTTGAAGCTTGACCTAAAGTTCTTGGTTTTATCTTCATTAATTTTTCTCTTGCCTCTTTTGATATAGAATTTAAGGAGTGATAATTAAAGTCAGGATTAATTTCTCTGTCTTCCATTTTTTTCATTTTCTCTACAATCTCCATTTCTTTATCAAAATAACTTTCGTATTTGATTTTTATTTCGGCTTGCTCAATAGTTTCTTTATTGTACTTATTTAAAGCCTCGTCAAAATGCTTACTCATTCTTCTAAGGTCTTTCATTTCTAACTGAGGCCTGCCAAGTAGATTGTGTAGTTTATAGCTTTGACTGATACTGCTTGTTCCTAATTCTTCTAATATTGGGTTAGCAATTTCTTTATCTATTTTAATTTCTTTTGCGAGGGCTATAATATCTTGAGCATTTTTAATTTTCTCTTTCACTAGGTTTAAACGGTCTTCACTTATCAAGCCTAATTCGTAACCAATAGGAGAGAGTCTTTCGTCGGCATTATCTTGTCTTAGAAGTAGCCTATGTTCTGCTCTGGAAGTAAACATTCTATAAGGTTCTTCGGTTCCTTTAGTAACCAAATCATCAATTAAAACGCCTATGTATGATTCTGATCTTTTCAGTATCAATTCATGTTTATCATGTACTTTTTGGTGTGCGTTTATTCCTGCAACAAAACCTTGTGCTGCCGCTTCTTCGTATCCTGTAGTTCCGTTTATTTGCCCAGCAAAGAATAGATTTTTTATCAATTTAGTTTCTAAGGTTAAACTTAGTTGTGTAGGAGGGAAGAAGTCATATTCTATGGCATACCCGGGTCTAAACATTTTGGCGTTTTCAAAGCCAGGTATTAATCTTAATGCTTTGTGCTGAATGTCTTCTGGTAAAGATGTAGAGAAACCATTTACATAGATTTCTACAGTGTTCCAGCCTTCTGGCTCTACAAAAATTTGATGTCTTTCTCTTTCGGCAAAGCGGTTAATTTTATCCTCAATGGAAGGGCAATATCTAGGTCCTAAACCTTTAATTCTTCCAGTAAACATAGGTGATTTTTCAAAACCTAGTTTTAAAGTTTCGTGTACTTCGCTATTGGTATAAGTTATCCAGCAACATCTTTGTTCGGTAGGAGTAGGAGTATCTGTAAAAGAGAATTTTCCTCTTTCTTCATCACCCCATTGTTCTTCCATTTTAGTATAATCTAATGACCTACCATCAACCCGCGGCGGTGTTCCTGTCTTCATTCTTCCAGCTTCAAAACCCATTTCTACCAATTGTTCTGTAATGCCAGTTGCAGATTTTTCTCCTGTTCTGCCGCCTCCCATTTTTTTCTCGCCAATATGGATAACCCCGTTTAAAAAAGTTCCGTTGGTTAAGACTACAGCTTCTGCCATGATCTCAATTCCTAAGGATGTTTTAACACCACAGACCTTATTATCTTTTACAATAATGCCGCTTGCCATGTCTTGCCAAAGATCTAAATTTGGTGTGCCCTCTAAGGTTAACCTCCATTCTTCTGCAAAGCGCATTCTATCATTCTGCGTACGCGGAGACCACATTGCGGGACCTTTAGAGCGGTTAAGCATTCTAAATTGTATGGTAGATTTATCAGCTATAATACCCGATTTACCACCCATAGCATCTATTTCTCTTACTATTTGCCCTTTGGCTACACCACCCATAGCGGGATTACAACTCATTTGGGCTATAGTGCCCATATTCATGGTTATAAGCAGTGTTTTTGACCCTAAGTTTGCTGCCGCTGTTGCCGCTTCGCATCCTGCGTGTCCCGCACCAACTACAATTACATCGTATTTTTCAAACATATATTTAATGTTTCACGTGAAACAATTTTCTTTTTTACCTTTATGTTCCACGTGGAACATAAAGGTTTTTTTTATTATGCTAGCTCAGATAATTCTAGCCAGCGCATAGATTTATTATCTAACTCTCTTTGCTTTTCCTCGATTAAATGTGAAGTTTTAATAATCTCATCAGGATTAGAGATGCTATTTAAGCTATCTGTTAAATTCTTGATGTTGTTTTCTAAAGCTTCTATTTCTTTATTTAAGTTTTCCAGTTCTTGCTTCTCTTTAAAAGAAAGCTTTGCTTTTTCTTTAGCAGGAGCAGGACTCTCTATTTTTGTTTGTTGTTTTTTGGCTTGCTCTTTTTCTATTTGTTTAAGCATTTCCTGTTCTTCTCTATACGAAGAATAATTGCCGTTGTAGATTCTGATTTTGCCGTTACCTTCTAATATAAAAAGCTGTTCGGTTAATTTATCTACCAAATATCTATCGTGTGAAACTAAAATTAAAACACCCGGATAGTTTTCTAAGAACTCCTCTAAAACGTTTAAAGTATCAATATCAAGATCATTAGTGGGCTCATCCAGTATTAAAAAGTTTGGGTTTTTAATTAATACTTTCATGAGGTGTAATCTTTTCTTTTCGCCTCCACTTAATAAGCTTACAAAGCCATGTTGTTTTTTTGGTGGGAATAAGAAAAGTGTAAGCAATTGAGAAGCTGTTATCACACTGCCATCTGCCAAGGTTATATATTCGGCAATATTCTTAACAACATCAATAACACGTTCATCTTCCTGAAAGCTTAAACCCGATTGATGGTAATACCCAAAAACTGTGGTCTCGCCTTTTTTAATGGTTCCAGCATCCTCTTTTAGCTCTCCGGTAATCAAATTTAAGAAAGTAGATTTTCCCGTTCCATTCTTTCCCGTTAAGCCAATTTTATCTCCCTTTTTAAAGGTGTAAGAAAAATCTTCAATAATAGCTACATGGTTAAATGTTTTATAAATATGTTCTATCTCCAGAATCTGATTTCCTTGTCTGCTTACTTTAACTTCTAACTTAACTTGCTCTTTAGCGCCGTTTCCTCTAGAGCGCTCTTCTAAATCATAAAAAGCATCTATTCTAGCTTTAGATTTTGTAGCCCTTGCTTGTGGCTGCCTTCTCATCCATTCTAACTCTTTTTTCAAGAGGTTTCTGTTCTTCGCTAAAGTAGCTTGGTCAGAAGCATCTTTTTCCGATTTCTTTTCTAAATAATAAGCGTATTTACCTTTATAAGAAAAAACCTGACCATTGTCTAGCTCAATAATTTCATTACAAACGTTATCTAAAAAATAACGATCGTGGGTAACCATTAAAATAGTTTTACCACCAGTATTCAAGAAACTCTCTAACCACTCTATGGTATCAATATCTAAATGGTTGGTTGGCTCGTCTAATACGTATACATCTGGCTCATCTATCAAGAGCTTAGCTAAACTTAACCTCTTTTTTTGTCCACCAGAAAGGTTAGATATTTTCTGATGTAAATCATGAATACCTAATCTTCCTAAAATGGTTTTGATTTGATGTTCATATTCCCAAGCATCAAGGTTACTGAGCTCTTCTGTAAGTTCGTTTATTTTGTCTAAGTCTGGGTTTTCTTCTTCCAAGAGTTCTTCATACTCTCTAATGATTTGTTGCTGCCTGTTATCTAAACTAAAAATAAAATCGCTGATGCTAGCGTCCGCACTAAATTTAGGATCTTGTTCTAAATAACCAAATCTGATATCTTTTGCCTTTACTACTTTTCCTTCGCTAGGTAATATTCTTTCTGCTAGCAATTTCAATAGGGTAGATTTTCCGGCTCCATTAATACCTACTAAAGCTACTCTTTGTCCTTGCTGTATGCCAAAAGTTAAATTTCTGAAAAGCCAATAATCGTTAAAGGCATGGCCTAATTGTTCTGCTGATACTATACTCACACTATTTCTTTTATGATATCTGATGGATAGGTAAAAATTCCCTGATCTTCTTTTAATGATTGTTGATACATGGCTAACGCAATAACCGATGTTTTAATACTTCTATATTTTTTTAAAGAGCCTACTAACAGCGGGTCTATGGCTTGCATCAATACTAAAGCTATTTTTTCTCCAACACGTTTTTCTTTTCTTTCCCCTCTCAAAAGGGATGGTTGGTAAATATGTATAGCAGGGATGTTTAGCGCTTTTAGATCATCTTCTGTTTCGCCTTTAATTTTACTATAAAAATTTGATGATTGAGCATTAGCACCCAATGCAGAAACCAAATGATATTGTTTAACCTGATTTTCTACAGCAATTTTCCCTATTTCAATAGGGATATCGTGATCAATTTTTCTATAGTTCGATAAATCTGGTGTTTTAGCTCTGGTAGTTCCTATACAAGAAAAAATAACATCTGCTTTGATGTGTTCTTTGATCTCCGAAAGGTTAGAAAAATCTGTAATTATTTCTTTAAGTTTTGGATGATAGGTATTTAAAGACTTTCTTACCAGCGTAATAACTTCAGTATAAGCAGGCTCATGTAATAATACCGACAGTAATTCACTGCCAATAAGTCCGCTTGCACCAATTATAATTGCTTTTTTAGCCATTTTATCTAAAATCAATCTGCAAAAGTACGCATTTGTATCTTTGGAATAAATATTGTATGTTTAAACATGTAATTTTTTATATAAAAAGACAAGTAGTATTTAGAAATATTTCAAGATGAAAACGATAATACACAAAGCTTCTGATAGAGGAGCGAAACAAATTAGCTGGTTAAAAAGCTACCATTCTTTCAGTTTTGGCGATTATCAAGACCCAAATAAAATGAGTTTTGGCTTGTTGAGGGTTTTAAATGATGATTATGTAGAGCCAGGAATGGGTTTTGGCATGCATGGCCATGAAAATATGGAGATTGTAAGTATTCCGCTTTATGGTTCCTTAAACCATCAAGATAGTATGGGTAACGATGCTGTAATAAAAACGGGCGATGTACAAATTATGAGTGCCGGAACAGGTATCAGGCATGCAGAATTTAATGGAAGTAAATCTGAAGCAGTAAAATTTTTACAGATTTGGGTTTTTCCTAAGCAATACAACATAGCGCCTAGGTATGCGCAAAAGTCATTTGAGGAAGCAGATAAACATAATCAGTTTTTAACAGTTGTTTCTCCTGACCAAGAAAACGAGCAAGCTGTTTGGATTAACCAAGATGCCTGGTTCTCTTTAGCTAATTTAGACGCTGATAAAGAGCTTCAGTATGATTTAAAAGGGAATGCTAGCGGAGTATATATTTTTGTATTACAGGGTCAGTTAAGCGTGGCAGAACATGTTTTAGATAACAGAGATGCTATTGGTGTTTACGATACAACATCAGTAGTTGTAAAAGCTCATTTAGACACCAAGCTTTTGGTGATTGAGGTTCCAATGGCTTAATGATAAAAAAGGGTTAAACTGAAAACTTTAACCCTTTATAAATGCTCTCTTAGCCAAATAAAAATCTTCTTTCTCAGTCATTTTAGCCTTTTCTTCTTTTTTCTTATCGGGGTAACCCAAAAGGTGTAGTGTGCCGTGTATGATAACCCTGTGCAATTCATCGCTTACAGCAACTTTAAAGGTTTTGGCATTTTCTTTTACCCTGTCAATACTGATAAAAATATCACCATAAATAATTCCCTTTTCCTCGCTATGATCAAAAGTGATGATATCTGTAAAGGTATCATGGTTTAAGTATTGCTTATTGATGCTTAACAAATAATGATCAGAACAAAATATAAAATTGAGTTCTCGTAACTGATGATTTTCTTCTTCTATGGTAGCGTTTATCCAGTTTCTAACTGCATTTTTCTGTTTAAGAGCATAGGTAGTATCTTCTTCAAAAAAATTTATGGGCAGTTTTTTCATCAAATCTTTGTTTATGCAAAGATGAAGATTAGAACTTAAAATGTAGCTCTACTTCATTACCTTTTGTATTAAAAATACATTGGTCTGCCAGTTGTTTCATAATAAAAACACCTCTACCGCTTAAATTCTCTAAATTTTCTGGTGCTGTTGGGTCTGGCAGGTTATTAAAATTAAAACCTTCACCTTGGTCTGCAATTGTAAAAACCAATCTTTTTTGATTGATAATTTCTAAATTTAAGTAAACCAATTTATTTGGATTTTGCTTATTACCATGAAAAATGGCGTTTGTAACCGCTTCGTTAAGGCAAGTCATTAAATTAGCGTAAACATCATCCCCTATATTTAAAGTAGCAACAAGATCATCAACAAAATTTTCAACTACAGCCACACTATTCTCATTAGAAGGAAGTTGAAGAGAATAGAGCCCTTTATCCATTATCCCTGAAAGATTACTCATAACTATTTCCTCTTATTTAATTTTTTAAAGTAATCACTAATTTTTGACTTATAAAAATTATTTAACGCTGGAGATACTGTTTTTAGCATTTCAGCCTCATTTTCTTTTATTTTTTCATATTCTTTAAGCACTAAATTATAATTTGGTGCAAATTGTTTTCCGGCTTTACTTTCTTTTTGCGTGTCCTGTTCTCTTTCTCTTTCGGCTTTTTCTGCTTCTAAAAGCCTACTTTGTATGTCTTGCTGCCTGTTAATAGCCTCTTGTGTTATACGTTTGTTTACGAGATCAGTTTCTGTTTGTTCCATGTCTTTCATGATTTTTTCCAGATTCCCTAATTTACCTTTCCCGTCTTTATTCAATTGTTGATTAAGCTCTTGTAAAGCTTGCCTAATCATTTGTTGTTGCTGTGCCATTTCAGAAAACTGCTGGCTCATTTGTTTATTGCCTTTTTGCCCTTGTGGGATACCTTGCTGCTGCATTTGCTCTTTTGCCTTTTGCATGTTTTTATTAAGCTCCTGCTGCATCTTGGATAGTTGAGACATCCCCGGTTTAGGTTTTCCTTTACCGCCAGATTTAGCATTCTTCATCGCATTTTGCAACTGTTCTAAGGCTTCGCTAAGCATTAAAGACAAATTATTGATAGCCGTTAAAGCATATTGCTGATTTCTATTTACCTCAGCAATTTTACGTTCTGTAAGGTTTTGCAAAGCTTCTGCAATTTGTTGGTTAATTTGGCTTATCTCTTTATTTACCGTAGCCGATATTTGCGGAACCCGTTTGCTTAAACTATATAAGCTATCTTCTACCAGCTTTAAATTATCCTTTATATTTCTTTGTTTCTGCCCAATTTCATTAAACCTGGGGTCGTTAATGTTGGTATTCTTAAGATCAAGCATCAATTTTTCTTGGTCGAAAGAGCTTTTTAACAAGTTTTGTAAAATTTGCCTTAAAGCCTGTGCATCAACTTGGTTTTCTTGCGCTTCTTCTTCGTTTTGCATTTCTTTTAGCTCATTAGCCATTTTTTGCATTTCAGAAGCAGCATCTTTTTGCGCTTCATTGGCTTTTTGCTTGCGGTTTTGCGTTAAGTTCTCTTCTGCCTCTTGAAGTTTCTTTTCAATAGCTTGTTGTTGTTCTTTTTGTTGATCAAAATTTTCTGGCTGCTCTAAAAGCTGATTTTTTTCCGCTATTTCTTTTAAATCTTCTTTAAGTGTATTAAACTCTTTTTTAATTTCTTTTTGTTGATTTATATCTGGTTTAGTAATGTTTTCCTCTTGTTTTTTTGTAAGGCCTTCCAGTTTATCTATAGCCTGATTTATTTTTTGTTCAACCTCTAGTTGCTTGTAAAGCTCAAGAATACGGTCTAATTCTTTTTTTAGCGACTTTTGGTCGCTTTGCACCTGCTTTAGCTCTTGGTTAGGAACATCACTAAGCTTTTGCTCCAACATTTTCTGAATTTCTTTCAATAAAGATTTAGTCTTCTCATCCAATACATTATCAAATAGATCTTGTATCTGTTTTTGCTTTTCTAGAAGTTCTTTGTTATTATCCAGCTGGTTGCGCTCTAGCAAATTCTTCTGATTTTCTTTACTTATTTCTTTAAGCAACTCTTCTAGCTTTTGTTGTTTATCTAGCAATTCTTGTGCTTGTTTTTGCTGAGTATAATCCATACTCTTAGTATTTAACAACTCTTGGTTTAGCTTTCGGGCTTCATCTTGTATTTTCTGAGCCTGCTTTATGGCATCAGAAATTTTTTGCTTAACATTTTGGGTGCTTTCCTCTACTTTTTCTACAAGCTCAGCTTTGCTTAAAAGCCTGTAAGTTTTAAGACTTGTTCTGCTGCTTTTAGGCCCGTTTACACCATCATTATCAGTAACTTCAAAATAATAAGCAATTTCTTCACCAGCCTTTATACCCGTATTACTAATGGGCCAGAAATAAAAGAAACTACTTTCTAAACTGCCTTTTTGAAGTTTTACTGGAGCCTTAAACTGCTTTCCTAATCTGTTTTTATCTTTAGATGATGTAATCTTATAGTGAAAACTTAAGCTGTTTAAACCATAATCGTCGCTAGCTTTTCCAATAAAATATAATACTTGGCTATTCAGCGAATCGGGTTTTTCTGTAGCCTCAATTTGTGGAAAAGCATCTGGTAAAACCTCTATCTGATAATTTAAAGCATCTTGTACAACCCAATTGTTCTGAGGCTTTAAGCTATATAAGGCACTTTTTGTTAGCTTAAGCTGATAGCTAAACTGGTTTTCTTTATGAGGTGTTAACCTGATGTTGTTTTTTAAATAATGGAAGTTTAGTGTAGTAGTGTTTTCTGCACCAATTAACCATTTCACAACCGTTCCTTCGGGTAAGCTAATATCTCCGGGGTTTTCTAAAACTTCGTTTTGCTTTTTTAGGTAAGCCGGATAAGTTAAAAATAGCCTAACACCTAAAATACTTGGTTTCTTACTAATTTTTAAAGTATAAGTATCAGAATAAAACTCGCCAGCTTTAAACCTAAAACTAACATCTTCTTGTAAGTTTTTAAAAGTATGGTTAAAGTGGATAATATCTTCCTGTGTTAATTTAAAGCTGTTAAGGCCATCTTCTATATAAACTTCCTGAGGTATTTCTGTTCCGCTAAGCTTAATTTGAAGCTCAAAATCTTCGCCTTGCACACCAGATAAGTTCTTGTTTAAAACCTCGAAATTAAAAGGAGCTTTTTTAACAAAGCGTTGGTTATGTTTGATAATTCTGCTGGTACCATCGGTAATAATGGCGGGTGTAGTAAAAGCTAAAACCAGCATCACCATAGCAGGAACAATAGCATAGCGCAGATATTTCTTGTTTTCACTAATTTTTATGGCCGATACAAACGGAATAGGCTGTAATTGCTTAACCCTTTGGTTAATACTGGCCAAAATTAAAGCCTCATGTTCAGGCTTATCAGTTAAAGCTTTCTGTAGTTGTAAGGTGTTAAGCAGTTTGTCTTTTACATCAGGAAAATGGTTTCCTATAATGATAGATGCTTGTTCGTGATTAATAAAAGCGCCTAGTTTTAAATATTTTAGTAAGTATTTACCAACCAGAAACCAAGCTAACGCAAGCTGGCTGATAAGGAACAAATAAAAAAGAATGGTTTTAGTAAGCGGATTAAAATAGCTGTAATATTCTGCCGTAATCACCAATAAAAAAACGACTAAAAAAATAGCGCATAGCCATATTAAGCCTCTAATAATTTTATTGAGGTAATATTTCCTGATGAAATCGTCTATCTTTTTTAAAAAGCCAGCGTAATCCATAAAAATGAAGGAATATTAAGCACAGTGGAAATATAACATTTAACCCTTTAATAATGATTTTATTATAGGATAAAATTAAAAACAAACCTTCTTTTAGCTAGAAAATGAAAATCTTCTGCTCATATTTTAACTCAGATATTGAAGATGATGTAATTTTTTTTAATTTTCCGACAAATTTTTATGTATGCCTGTAAAAACATTTGGGAGCGCCGTTTATGGGGTAGAAGCTCAAACCATCACCATTGAAGTTAATATTTCTGGAGGTAAAGCCGCTTATTTAATTGTGGGTTTGCCCGATAATGCTGTTCGCGAGAGTTTATTGAGGATAGAAAGCGCTTTAACAAACAGCGGTTTTCGTATGCCTCGCCAAAAATTGTGGTAAATATGGCTCCAGCCGATATCCGTAAAGAAGGCTCTGCTTACGATTTAACCATAGCAACCGGCATTTTAGCTGCCTCTGGGCAAATTGATGAAGATGATTTAGGCAATTACCTCATCATGGGCGAGCTTTCCTTAGACGGACAAGTAAAGCCTATTAAAGGCGCTTTACCTATCGCTATAAATGCTCAGAAAGAAAACATCAAAGGCTTTATTTTACCAAGTCAAAACGCTAGAGAGGCTGCCATTGTAAGTAAACTAGAGGTTTATGGAGTAAGTCATCTCTCAGAAATTGTAGATTTTTTTAAAGCGCAAAAGAAACCACCTTTAACTGTTGTGGATACCCGAGACGAGTTTTTTAAAGCCATTAACAATTACGATGCTGATTTTGCCGATGTAAGAGGACAAGAAAATATCAAAAGGTCTTTAGAAATTGCAGCAGCTGGTGGCCATAATGCTATTCTGATTGGTCCGCCAGGGGCAGGTAAAACCATGTTGGCAAAACGCTTACCTACCATTTTGCCGCCATTAAATTTGTACGAAGCCTTAGAAACAACTAAAATACATTCGGTAGCAGGTAAGCTTTCGGCTTCCGATGCTTTAATTACTACAAGGCCATTCCGCTCTCCACACCATACAGTTTCAGACGTAGCTTTGGTAGGTGGCGGAAGCAACCCTCAACCTGGCGAAATCTCTTTGGCGCATAATGGTGTGTTGTTTTTGGATGAATTACCAGAGTTTAAAAGAACCGTTTTAGAAGTTATGCGTCAGCCTTTAGAAGAAAGGCGTGTTACAGTGGCTAGAGCCAGAATGTCTGTAGATTATCCTTCTAGTTTTATGTTAATAGCGGCCATGAACCCTTGCCCATGTGGTTATTACAATCATCCCGAAAAGGAATGCGTTTGTGGTCCTGGTGTGGTACAAAAGTATCTCAGTAAAGTAAGTGGCCCCTTATTAGACCGTATAGATTTACATGTGGAAGTTACACCTGTAAATTTTGATGAACTGGCTTCAGAAAGAAAATCAGAACCTAGCGAGTTGATTAGAGAAAGAGTAATTAAAGCTCGTTTAATGCAAACCGAAAGGTTTAAAGAGCATCAAGGTATTAACGCAAATGCAGAAATGAGTCCGCAAATGGTAAGAGCTATTTGCATAGTTTCTGATGCCGGGCAGCAACTGCTAAAAACAGCTATGGAAAAGTTAGGCTTATCTGCCCGAGCTTATGATAGAATTTTGAAAGTAGCCAGAACCATTGCAGACCTTGCCGGAAGCGATGATATTGGCATAGAGCATTTAGCAGAAGCTATACATTTTAGAAGCTTAGACCGCGAAAGCTGGGCGGGTTAAAAGCATGACTTAAAACTTACAATCATTTTATCATAAATTTCGTTAATGATTAAAATTGTAAGATGATGAAGTTTGTAAAAATATTAAGCACTAGCATTTTTGCTTTATTTATAATAGCCTGCAATACCAACGGACAAGTACGTAAAAATAATGCAGTAAAGCTAGCGGCGCCAAAAGGTAAGGCTATTGCTGCTTTTGCATCGGGCTGTTTTTGGTGTTCAGAACATATTTTTGAAGCTGTTGTTGGTGTAGATTCTGCCGTTTCTGGTTATGCCGGAGGTACCGCTGTTAACCCAACTTATGAATTGGTAAATACAGAAACCACTGGTCATGCAGAAACCGTTTTGGTTTATTACAACCCTACTGTAGTAAGTTACGATGAATTGGTTGAAGTGTTTTTCTCTTCGCATGACCCTACAACGCCAAACCAGCAAGGTCCAGATAGAGGTTCTTCATACCGTTCGGTTTTATTCTATCAAACCGATGCGGAGAAAACCATCGCTATGAATGCTATTAAGAAAATAAGCAGCAGCAACAGGTTTAGTAAGCCAATAGTTACAGAGCTTGCGGCTTTAAAAGCCTTTTACAGGGCAGAAGAATACCATCAAGATTTTATAGAACATAACCCAAACCAATCTTATGTAAGGGCGGTTTCTATTCCAAGGTTCGAGAAGTTTAAGAAAACATACAAAGGAAAATTGAAGAAGGGGTATTGATGAGGGCGGAAAACAAGGCGGGATTTTTCTCGCCTCGTTTATTTAAACACATTGTCTTTATTGAAATTTAAGCCTAATAGTTTAGCCAGTGTACCTGCTATTTGCTTGGTAAATATTTCATCAGAATTTTTTACTTCGCCTTTTGCGGTTATAGTTGGCCCTATAGCTGCTATCCAAACCTGTTCTGAGCCGGGTATGCTTTTACCATGACTGGTCCAATTTCCAAAAGGAACCTCGCCACGGCCATGGTCTGTGGTAATCACTAAAGTGGTTTGGTTCTTATAAAAATCATCGTTTTGTAGATAATTCCATAAATCAGCAATCATATCATCGCTTTTACGGGCTTGCTCTATGTAAAATTTATAATCAGCAGCGTGTGCCATATCATCTGTTTCATCAAAACCTATATGTAAGAATTTAGGCTTATAAAACTTTAAATATTGTTTAGCTAACTGATAGGTAATCACATCCAACCTCACTTTATCAGATATAAAAGGAGGAGCTAAGCGCTGCATCTCATTTAATGCATTAAAGCTTTCATCCATTTCTGGAATTTCTAAATCTTCTATGCCTGCATTTATCACAAAATCTCCAACAGAATCATCTAGAATATAGTTAAAGACGTCCCAAGAAGAAAAAGAAGCTACTTTATTTTTAAATCCTTCTTGCTGGTTTAGCCATCTTAATACATTTTGGTTTTTGTTGTAAACTCTATTGTTATTTACGATACTGCTATCCACAAAACCAGAAAAAAGCTCGGCATACCCAGGGTAAGAAAACTTGGCTAGATTACTTACTGCCGCATAACTTTTTAAATCTCTATTGCCTATAATTTGACCGTTTTTAACAATCTGGCTCCATACAAAAGGCATCAATAGCGCCCTTCTTTTATGTACATCTTTATGCCAGAATTTTTTAAATAGATAATCTTTTTGGTTGTTGTAACGGCTGTAAATGAGCGAAGAATCTGCTCCTCTAAATAATTCTTGCCAGCGTAAACCATCTATGGTAACCAAAACCACTTTGCTTTCTGTTTGCGCAACAGCAGCAAATTGTAGAAACATCAAAAAGGATAATAAAATCTTTTTAGGCATCATCAATAATAATCAAAAAACAGAAGAGTTGAATTAATCAAACGATTATAAATCAACTCATCATAAAAACTTTACTTTTGCAAGAGTTTATAAAATAAAAAGCATGAGTACGGGCGATTATGTAGAAATAGGTTTTATTACCAAAACCCACGGTTTAAAAGGCGAGCTTCAGGTAGCATTTAGTTATGATGAACCCGAGAAATTAAAGCTTAAATCTGTTTATATAGAAATTGGTGGTAAAATGGTGCCTTATTTTGTTTCGCAGTTTAAACTATCACAAAAGCAATTGGGCTACTTTTTATTTGAAGATATTAATCATATAGACAAGGCACAGCCCTTGGCAAAAAAGAAAATTTTTCTAGCTAAAAGGCTGATGCCTAAAAGAAGTAAAGAAGAGTTCACTTATAAAGATTTAAAAGGTTTTACCGCTATTGATGAACAACATGGCGAACTGGGAGAAATTATAGAAGTAAGAGAATACCCACAGCAATTTCTAGCCACGGTTATGTATCAAGAAAAAGAAGTGTTATTTCCCTTATCAGAGGATTTAATATTAGGTATTGATATAGATAAGCAAGTTTTAAATATTAACCTTCCGGATGGTTTGCTGGATGTTTATCTTCAAGATTAATGAGCTATGAGATTTGATATCATAACCGTTTTACCAGCTTTACTAGAAAGTCCTTTTGCGCATTCTATTATGCAAAGAGCGCAAAAAAAAGGTCTGGCAGAAATTCATATTCATAATTTAAGAGACTACGCAAGCAATAAACACAAAAGTATTGATGATTATCCATACGGTGGCGGTAGCGGTATGGTTATGCAGATAGAACCTTTTGCCGCTTGCATAGAAAAATTACAGGCCGACAGGGTTTATGATGAGATTATCTTTATGACACCAGATGGCGTTACTTTTAAACAAGAAGTGGCTAACGAGCTTTCTATTAAAGGTAATATCATGATTCTTTGTGGGCATTATAAAGGTATAGACCAAAGAATTAGAGATGTATTTGTAACAAGAGAGATTTCTGTTGGAGATTTTGTGCTTTCTGGTGGCGAGTTACCCGCTGCTTTAATTGTTGATGCTGTGGTAAGATTAATACCTGGTGTTTTATCAGACGAAACATCGGCTTTGTCTGATTCTTTTCAGGGCGACTTGTTAGACGCACCAGTTTACTCAAGACCGGCTGATTGGCGAGGCCACCAAGTTCCCAATATTTTATTGAGTGGAGACCAAGCTAAAATAGAACAATGGCGTTATGAACAAGCTTTAGAACGTACCAAAAAACGCCGACCAGATTTGCTAGAATAAGCCTATAATGGAAGTTTTTTTAATTGATGAACTACAAAAAGCAATTATTTTTCTTTTTTTAAGACGAAATAAAGCACAATTCTTCAAATAAATAAGACATCTTTTAAAGGAAAAAACAGCTAAACTGTTCATCCACAGCTAGTATGGGCTTCAGATGTAGATAAGCTGTCAATTGTGGAAAATTTTAATTATGTTTTTTATTATCAAAAATTATCCCTAATATTGCACTCCGAAATTTCGGTGCGGTTGGTATTTATCTCAATCGTAATTTAACAGCATAAAATCATGGATTTAGTAAAATTTGTAGAAGAGCAGGTTGTAGAGAAAAAACAGTTACCTGCATTTAAATCTGGAGATACCATAAGCGTTCACTATAAAATTCGTGAAGGAAATAAAGAGCGTATTCAGGTTTATCAAGGTGTAGTTATCCAGAGAAATAGTGCTGGTTCTACAGAAACCTTTACCGTAAGAAAAATGTCTAATGGTGTTGGTGTAGAGCGTATATTTCCTGTGAATTCTCCAAACATCGATAAAATCGAAGTTAATAATGTTGGTAAAGTTCGTAGAGCAAAATTATTCTACTTACGTGAGCTTACTGGTAAAGCAGCTCGTATCAAATCTAAAAGAGTTTAATTATCTCAAAATAAAAAAAAGCCTTTCAGTAATTTTCTGAAAGGCTTTTTTTATGCGTTCTTTTTTATAGAGTTCATGGCGTTATCAGTACATAAACTTTATAATGGGTAATAGTGGTTTTTTGATTTTCTTCTTCTATACCCATTTCTTCTACTCTGGTGGTGATGTTTAAACCCTTCCATTGCTGGGTAAGCGTTAAATCTTTATTGGGAACTTCAAAATAGTTGTTCTGCTTATCAGCAATAGGATAGCTTCGTTTTAATAGTTGCTTCCCTAGTTTGTAAAGCTGTAAAGAAAGCTTTTCTTTACCCGAAACCAAGTATAACTCTTGTTCTTTCTCTTTACAAATTTTAAAAGCTTTTCCAAATGCGGTTATTTCTTTGCATTCATCGTCTCTAAAAGAAGATTGATTTTCTATGGTGACCAAAACGCTGGCCTGTTCTATATTTAAGACTTCTTTTTCTATATTACTAAAGTTGTGAAAATTCCCTTGCATACTTGGGTTGTACATAGGGTTAAGTCCTAAAAGCTTTAATACAGAATCTTTGGTGTTTTCTTTTGTTTGATAACTTTGATACTGGTTTAAAGAATCCTTTTTATTCTTATTCTTAAAAAAGGTTTTAATATCGCTAAGCGATGCTTTAGTAAAGGGCTGTAGAGCCATTATACCATGATAATCATGTAAATAATCAACAATATTTCTAATTTCTTGGTCTCTTTCTTTATCGGCCTTGGCTGTTAAAAGAGTGCTTAATCTTTTTTGTTGCGAGTTTCTTGAAATGCTTTGTAAACCCCATGGTCCAAAAGAAATGATTATTGCTATTACACAAAGGCTGATGGGAATCATCCGGATTTGTTCTTGCCCTTTAATTAGAAAATAAAGCGTTATAAAGCCCAGCCAAAGGGTAAGAACGATTAAAACATATCTACTTTCTGTTATGCCATAATCAGAGACACGGGTATAAACCGCAAGAACCAAAAGAACAATAAGAGGAATTAAAAACAGGTAGAAGCTTTTACTAAAGAGCTTTATCCATTTGTTTTCTTCTAAATTTCTAAGCGGATGAACCAACAATAGAGAAAGCATCCCAAAAACAGCATAGCCTAATATCAGTATAGATACAAAGCCGTTTGGTAAATGCCACTCAACTAAGATTTTCCCTTCATAAGCTAAAAGGATAAGCAAATAAATACTAGCTAAAGGATTAATACATATTGCGTGAAAATTTTAAGTCCTTTTGGGTAAGACTGTTCTTCTTCTAGTGTTTCTAAGGGTTTAGGAACTCCTGATAAGAAAAATAGTGTATTAAATATACCCACAATAAAAAGCCATAAGCGTAGGTAGATAGATTCGCTCCATTTAGTATCAAACAAAACTTGAATGCTTAGAATAGCTATACTAAGACCTATAAATAATACAGCGCTGTACAATGCAGAAGTTAAGAAGCGTAAAAATAAGCTCTTGTTAAGTTGCCAAAAAGCTTGATTATCTTCTGTTTTATGAAAAGCAGCAACAGAAACTAATAAATGAAAAGCAAAGGCAAGAATGAGGAGAATTAAAATATGTGCTGCTTTTTCAAAAGGATTTAAGATAAAACTTAAAGAAAACAGGAAAGCTATAAGCGCTGTATTAACGCCTATTTTAATGGAATTTTTAAGTTTACGCCTTTCTGCAAATAATGCAAAAGCTAAGGTAAGTGCGAGACCTAAATTGCCTATATAAGCGCCCTTTACGAGATCTTCGTTATAAATATTGTTAAGATCTTTTACGGTAAGCGCAATTAAAGAGCTGGTTGCTAAAACCGCAAACAATAGCGGGATGGGGAACCTTTGAAATACTGCTAGTGCCGTATAAACAATTTGTTTAAGCGAAGGAAACTTCATAGGAAACTTTATTTCTTATGAAATTAGCTTTTACTTATTGATTTACCAAGAGTTTATACCCTTTTCCGTGTACGTTGATGATTTCTACTCGGCTATCTTCTTTAAGGTATTTACGTAATTTACTTAAGAAAACATCCATACTACGGCCGTTAAAGTAGTTATCATCATGCCAAATTTGTAAGAGGGCTTCTTCACGGGTTAACACATCATTCATTTTAAGACATAATAATCTTAGTAATTCTGCCTCTTTAGTGCTTAACTTTTGTTGCTCTTCGCCATTGATGATGGTTTGATGCTGATAATCAAAAGTATATTTCCCTATGGTGAAAATCTTTGGCTTCTCTTCTTCAACTTTTTCTTGGTTGCCAGCTCTTTTTAAAAGTGCGTTAATGCGTAATAAAAGCTCCTCAATTTTAAAAGGTTTGGTAATATAATCATCGCCGCCTAAACCAAAAGCTTCGGTTTTATCTTCCATCATGCCTTTGGCAGTAGCAAAAATAATAGGTATGTGTTTGTTTATCTTTCTGATGTCTTTTGCCAATGTAAAGCCATCCTTTTTAGGCATCATCACATCTAAAATGCAAATATCATAAGCGGCAGATGTAAATGCTTTTAAGCCTTCTTCTCCATCATCACAAAGCGTAACATCAAACTTTCCTTTTAAAGAAAGGTAATCTTCTAAAATCATCCCCAAATTAGGGTCGTCTTCTACTAAAAGAATCTTTTTCGCACTCATATATCTTGATATTACGCTAATGGAAATCTAAGCTCAAATTCAGAGCCTTTATCTTTTTCGCTTTTCACTTTTATAGTTCCGCCCATTCTTTTCACCATATTATTCACATAGCTTAAGCCTAGTCCAAAACCTTTTACATCATGCAAGTTACCTGTTGGTATGCGGTAAAATTGCTCAAAAATTTTCTTTTGTTGGTCTCTTCCCATACCTATACCGTTATCGGTAACAGTAATCACAAAATCAGCATGGGTATTATTGCTGTTAATGGTAATTTCTGGCGCTTCTTTGCTGTATTTTATAGCATTATCAATAAGATTATAAAATACATTAGAAAGGTGTAACTCATCGCCTAAGATAGTTGATTTTGTAGCCAAAAGGTTCATGTTGATTTTAGCATTTTTCTTTTGTAGCTGTAAGCTCATGCTATCAGAAACGGCATGAATTAAATCATGAATATTAACTTCTTTACGTTCTATTTTTAAATCGTCTTTTTCTATGCGGGCAATGTTTAAAACCCTTTCTATATGATCTCCTAGGCGTATATTTTCATCGTAAATGATACCTGCTAACTTACTTACCCGCTTACGGTCTTCATTAACATCTGGGTCTCTTAAAGCTTCGCTAGCTATCATGATGGTGGCTACCGGAGTTTTAAACTCGTGTGTCATATTATTGATGAAATCTGTTTTCATCTCTGAGATCTTTTTCTGCCTTAAAATAGAGAAAATGGTATAAGCGAAGCTTCCGGTTAAAATCAATAATAAACCTATGGATGAAGCCAAAATAGAGTTCATGTTTTTGAGAATGAGACTATTTTTCTCTGGAAAACTTACCATTAAATAACCGCCCTCACGCACCATATCTTTAGGGAATAAGGCTGCTTTATAGGTGTTTTCTGGCTCAAAATCCAGGTTATTATATGATGCATTTCTGAATAAAATTCTAGAGTTTTTATTAGAGCTTATTTGGTAGCTATATTTCAGCATGATGCCGTTATTAGCCAGTTCTATAAGTAATAAAGAGTCTAAAAGTTCTGGTTTAATACGTTTATGTAGGGGCACATTTGCCTGCTGAAATTCTGAAGCTAAGTCGTCTAAAATCTCTTTTTATTACTGATTTTTTGTACCGAGTCTAGGTAAAGCTTAACATCTTTTACTTTTTCTTTATTGTTGATGGTTTTTTCTGCTGCTGCAAGCTCTGTTTCACTTATTTCTGATAAGTAATTTGGCTTGCCAATGGTGCGCACAACAGGGCCTAAGACAGGGTCTACAATAACATATTGTTTGATAGAGTCTACTACAACATTACCTCTTCTTGGTTTTTTTCTCTGAGGACCTCGTTCTGTATATACCTGTTTAACTAGGTTTTGTCTTACGCCAAATTCATCAGTAACTTCTTCAAAATCAAACCTTACACCCGCAATCACATTATCTGGCGCTTCTTGTTGCGCAGGGCCATTGTAAACTAAGATATTAGGGTATTTATTTCTTAAAATACTATCTCTAACCCTAAAAATACTATCAGATTTTTCTTGATTTTTTTAAGCTGTCTGATAAAGGCTAGAGAAGGATTTTCTTTGGGATTTGTTTTTTCTGAAGGAAGTGTTTTTATGGTTTTTTGCGTAAGCCTCATGTCTTGGGAAAGCTTATCAAGCGCTCTGATTTTTTTATCGTTATCAGCTTTTTGAGCCAAAAAGGTAGCGGCCTCATTTTTTTCTAATTTATAAGCTACACTTTTTAAGGCATCGTTTACGGCACTATCAAAAATCTGAGTTTTTAGTTGATAAGATTCCTTTAAGAAATAATACTGCATGGCCATTACGCCCAGCAATGCGAAACTCATTAAACCAATAATAACCGATATACTTTTACGCCTCATCTCAAATCAAATATAAATAGCAAATCTCTAAGAAAGAGCTAGTTTAACATTATTTAACAAGCGTAAAGCAGATAAAATTCAACTATTTGGATGTATGTCTTTATTATTTCTTTTTTTCTTAACTACAAAAAATACAATGATTAGAATGAGAAATAAAATACCGAATAAGATGGGAATAATCATAACAAATGTTTTTATAGGTGTATAAAAAAGAAAATCAAAGTTTATGCCACTGTTTAGGATGAAGGCATAAAAAAAGCGGTCAACCTTTGGGATCGGTGCCGCTTTTTATCGCATTGTAATCAGAAAATAGGCTCTTTAAAACGGCAAATCGTCATCTGCCTCTGGTGCCGCACTAATATCAACTGGTGCTGCAAATTGTGGTGTTTGAGCAGGAGCACCTGCATCAGCACCTAATACGGTTACTTTCCAAACTTGTAAAGTATTGAAATATTGTTTCTTACCTGATTTATCTGTCCAGGGTCTTCCTTTTAAATTGAAGGCAACCTCAACATCATCACCAACTTTAAGATTATCCATTAATGAAACCCTGTCTTGTATTGCTTCAAATTTTACGTATTCCGGGTACTGAGGGTTTTCGGCAAATTCAACAACAAGCTCTCTTTTTCTAAATGTATCAGTAACGTTCATGACTTCAGATACTTCATGAACTTTTCCTTTTATCTCCATTTCAACGGGTTTTTAAATAACTAAAATCAAATCTCTATATTTTTATCATTAAATTGCGCATTCTTATGCATCAAGTTTTCAACACCCCATCAAAGGTTATCATAACCTGCAACAAAAGATTGTCGCCATATCTTGAATTAGAAGTGAAAAACTTAGGTTTTAAACCTGTTAGAATTTTTTCTACAGGACTAGAGCTTAAAGTAAGTTTAAATGATTGTATCAGGCTGAATCTCAACCTCAGATGCGCCAGTCAGGTGCTTTACAGCCTTCAAGAATTTGATGCTGAAAATGGCGAAGAGCTGTATCAAAAAGTTACCGCCATAGAGTGGGAGAAATTGATAGATTTTAGTGGATATTTCTCTGTAACCTCAAATGTGGATAATTCTACCATTACCACACCTTTGTTTGCCAATTTAAAAGTTAAAGATGCTATTGCAGATAGGATTAAATCTGTACATAAAATAAGACCAAACTCTGGTCCGGATTACACTAAAACAGTAGTGCATTTATATTGGAAAAATGAAAAGGCAGAAATCTTTTTAGACACATCAGGAGAAACTTTAGCTAAACACAGCTATAGGAAAATACCTGGCAAAGCACCCATGTTAGAAGCGCTTGCAGCCTCAACCATTTTAGCTACACAGTGGGATTTTAAATCTCCTTTTATAAACCCGATGTGCGGTTCTGGAACTTTAGCCATAGAAGCGGCCTTAATTGCAACAGGCAGAACGCCTGGTTTGTTAAGAATGAATTATGCTTTTATGCATATTTTAGGTTATGAGGAAGAGGTTTTCTTTACCGAAAGAAGAAAGCTAAAAGACCAAGTAGTTAAAAATCAAGATTTAAAAATTATTGCTACAGATATTTCTGAGGATGCTATAGACATCAGTAAAAAGAATGCTAAAACCGCTGGTGTAGACCAATTGATTGAGTTTTATGCTTGCGATTTTGCCGATACCAGAATCCCTCAGGATGAAGCGGGGGTGATTATGTTTAACCCCGAGTATGGCGAACGTTTAGGTATACACAGCAAACTAGAGGCTACTTACGCTAGAATTGGTGATTTCATGAAGAAAGAGTGTAAAGGGTATAATGGATACATTTTTACTGGAAACCCAGATTTAGCTAAAAAAATAGGCTTAAGAGCATCTAAAAGGATAGAATTTTACAACGGTAAACTAGATTGTAGATTGTTAGAGTATGAATTGTACGATGGGAGTAGAAGAACAGCACCTTAAATGCTTTAAAAATTTTACAATACCATCATGTTAATTTAAAACGTTAAGCTTTAAATATTCGCATTTTTACAAGAAAAAATATGAAAATCTTTAAAACCTTAATCCTCTTATTTATTGTTTTAAACGGCTACAGCCAGCAAAAAGCTAAAAGTACAGTAGCAGCCAGCAACCCTGCCCGTCCAAAACTAGTAGTTGGTTTGGTAGTAGACCAAATGCGTTGGGATTATCTTTATCGTTATGCATCCCGTTATGGAGAAGGAGGGTTTAAAAGATTATTGAAAGAAGGTTTTTCTTGCGAGAATGCGCATATTGGATACGCAACTACACAAACTGCTTGTGGTCATGCTAGTATTTACACAGGCTCTGTACCTGCTATAAATGGTATAACAGCTAACAATTGGATAGAACAAAATAGTGGTTATGATATGTACTGTACAGAAGATACCACGGTAAATACGGTAGGTAGTACATCAGATGCTGGTAAAATGTCGCCTAAAAACCTGTTAAGTTCTACCATTGGTGATGAATTAAAACTAGCTACCAATTTCAGATCTAAAGTTATTGGCATCGCTTTAAAAGATAGAGGAGGAATTCTTCCAGCAGGTCATAGCGCCAATGCCGCTTATTGGTTTGATGATTTAACTGGCTCTTGGATAAGTTCTACCTATTATATGCAAGATTTACCAGCGTGGGTAAAAACTTTTAACAGCCAAAAATTGGTAGATAAATACTTAACACAAGATTGGAATACCCTTTATCCAATTAACACTTATGTACAAAGCAGTGTAGATGATAATAAGTATGAAGGTAAATTTAAGGGCGAAGCAAAACCAGTTTTTCCGCATCAGATACCTCAAATAAAAGGATCTGATTTTAACACCATCAGAAATACGCCTTTTGCCAATACCTTAACTTTAGATTTTGCAAAAGCTACCATAAAAGAAGAAAAGCTTGGCGCCGATGACATTACCGATTTATTAGCCGTAAGCTTATCCAGTACAGATTATATTGGTCATCAGTTTGGACCAAACTCGATAGAAATAGAAGACACTTATTTAAGGTTAGATAAAGATTTAGCAGTGTTTTTGACTTATTTGGATAATACCGTAGGCAAAGGAAATTATACTTTTTTCTTAAGTGCAGATCATGGCGCTGCGCATAATCCTAATTTTTTAATTGATAACAAGATTAACGCAGGCTATTTCAATACCAAAAACATCAGCAAGCAGTTGAACGAGCTTTTGTTAAACAAATACCAAGCTAAAGGTTTGATAAGAGCCATTACCAATTATCAAGTTAACTTTAATTACCAAGCTATTGAGGCTAGTAAAATTGATATAGACGACCTTAAAAAAGACTGTATCAATTTCCTTAAAAAGCAAGAAGGTGTATCTTTTGTGGTCGATTTATCCAATGTTAACGAAGGCGCTGTACCAGCTAAGTTGCGAGAGAAAATCATCAACGCTTATCATATCAAAAGAAGTGGCGAGTTACAAATTGTATTAGACCCAGCGTGGTTTCAAGGCTATGGCATAACCGGAACATCGCATGGTGTTTGGAACCCTTATGATACGCATATCCCAATGGTTTTTATGGGATGGGGCATTAAACAAGGCATCAGCAACAGAACGGTTTCTATGAGCGATATTGCGCCTACCCTGTCTGCTTTACTACGCATACAAGAACCTAATGGTAATATTGGAGATGTGGTTACCGAAGCTTTAAAATAACATGAAGAAATTTGTTGATACCTTTCATTATTTAACACAAGATTTACCTCATATCAGCCATATAGCGCAGGTAGAAATAGCCTGTTCGCAAGGTGCAAAATGGGTACAATACCGTTGTTTATCTAAATCTGATGAGGAGATGCTGGCAGAAATCCACCCAATAGCTAGTATTTGTGATGATTGGGGCACAACTTTAATCGTTACCAACCATATTCACTTAGTGCATCAGGCAGATATACAAGGTGTTCATATCGAAGATATGGATGCTGATATTTCTCTGGTAAGAGCACAAATTGGTGATGATAAAACCTTAGGCGCATCTGCCAATGATTTAGCTACCATCCTTAAACATATCCAAAACGGGGCAGATTATATAGGCTGTGGTCCTTTTGGCCATACCAAAACTAAACCCAATAATTGCCAACATTGGGGTATACAAGGTTATGCAGAAGCTGTTGCCGCTTTAAAGCAAGCCGGAATTGATTTTCCTCTGATTGCAGCAGGAGGAGTCGGTTTAAATGATGTAGCAGATTTGCTAAAAACTGGCATTAAAGGTGTTGCGGTATCTGCAGCAGTCAATAAAGCAGCACATCAGGCAGAAGCCTTTAAACAATTTTATAACCTATTACATTAATATATGTCTTCTCATCATATCATCCGCGAAAAGCAAGAACCAGCCTTGTTTATTTTAAACATGAGTGGCTTTGATGAGGAATATTTGGGGCAGTTGTTAGAATGGTCTCCAACCGTTATTGTACATGCCCCCATTTATGACCATGTGGTTTCTTTAGGAATTAAAATAGATGTTGTGGTAAGCAAAGAAGATGTTTCTTTTGCGCTTCAAGAGCATATAAAAATTATTCCTTGCGGCGATGATGATGTGACTACAGCCGTATTAAAATATCTGGTGGCTCATGAATATCCATCGGTAAATATCATTACCGATACCTTTTTAGCTAAAGATTATTTGTTCTTTGTTGATTATTTAGACTTGGTAGTTTTTGCTGATGGTAAAAAGATTTTCCCCGTGAAACCCGAGTTTAGCAAGTGGAAGCCAGCCCAAGAAAATATTTACATTTTGCAGGAAGCTGTGCAATTAAGCACAAAAGGTTTAAATTTGATAGCAAATAACCATTATCAAACAGAGAAAGATGGCTTTTATAGCTTATCTTTTCAACAACCTTTTATATTTATTGCTGAAGATTTATAATGGAAATTAGAAAAGCAGCTTTACAAGATTTACCTCTTATACAACAGCTGGCTCAAGACATTTGGTGGCCAACTTATAAGGCTTATATCAGTGAGGCGCAAATTAGCTTTATGCTTACGCAGATTTACCAATTAGACGCTTTAAAAGCTCAAATGGCCGAAGGGCATTCTTTTATTCTCCTTTATCAGGATGAAAAAGCAGTAGGATTTAGCAGTTATTCTTTTTCGCAGACGGTTTGTAAAATCCATAAATTGTATATTTTACCAGCTTTACAGGGGATGGGCGCCGGCAAACAAATCATGAATTATATTGGCGCAGAGGCTTTTGTGCATGGGGCTACTTTATTACGTTTAAACGTAAATAGAAATAATCCTGCTTTACATTTTTACCAAAGGCTAGGCTTTCAAATTGCCGAAGAAGTAGATATTCCATATTATGATTTTATACTGAATGATTATATCATGGAAAGGCATATAGAAGACGCCGACTGTTAAAGTGGCAGGTATTTTCTTGCTTCTATTAACAGTATAAGACAATTTTGACGGTATTTAGAGCAGAACAAATATAAAAATTCAGCGTTTTGTAATAAAAACATTTCTAATGTTGTTTAGGAATACAATTTGATTAATTTAAACCAAAATATATAGAAAATGGGATTAATACTTTTTATAGGCATTGCTATTATAAGTTTTATAGTACAATGGAGATTTAAAAGCAAGTTTAAACAATACTCAGAAATTGCTTTGAGTTCTGCCTTAAGCGGAGCCGAGATAGCTAGGAAAATGCTTGCAGACCACGGTATAAACGATGTAGAAATTATATCTGTTGACGGCCAGTTAACAGACCATTATAACCCGGCAGATAGAACTGTAAACCTTTCTCCGGATGTTTACCACGGTAGAAGCATTGCAGCAGCAGCAGTAGCAGCACACGAGTGTGGCCACGCTGTGCAACATGCCCGAGCTTATAGCTGGCTGCAATTTAGGTCTGCTATGGTGCCCGTGGTAAGTGTAGCTTCTAATCTGGTACAATGGGTATTATTAATTGGTGTTATGCTGATGGCTTTTGGTAACAACCCAATTGTTTTAGCTGTTGGCGTAGGTGCTTTAGCCATTTTAACGGTATTTAGTTTTGTTACTTTACCTGTAGAGTTTGATGCTAGTAAAAGAGCATTAGTTTGGTTACAAACTAATAAAGGCATTATGCAAACTAGCGTAGAGCATGACCAAGCTAAAAACGCTTTATGGTGGGCAGCCATGACTTATGTTGTTGCGGCATTATCATCATTAGCTACTTTAATGTATTATGCAATGATGCTATTCGGCAGAAGAGACTAATATTTCCTTAAAAAGGATTATAGAAAAAGGAGCATTTTTTTAGAATGCTCCTTTTTTGTTTTTGGGATTTTTGATGAAGCTTTAGCTTTTATAGCGTCTTGCCTTAAATATAGGGTCCGTGGATTATTTTTTAAGATGCTCATGTAGCGTTTTGCTCAGTTTATCCATACTTTCCATTTGTACCTTTTGGATGTCGAATAGGTTTTTCATTTGCTCGGTAATCAATAAATCTATTTTATCATGTAGCGTTCTGATTTCAATTTCTGCTTTAAGATTCACCATATAATCTTGTTCGGCTCTTAGTCTGTCTCGTTCTTCTTTTCTGTTTTGGCTCATCATGATGATAGGCGCTTGTAAGGCCGCAATACAAGAAAGCATCAAGTTTAATAAAATAAAGGGATAAGGGTCAAAACCTCGGTTATGAAACCAGAAGGTATTTATAGCAATCCAAACAAATATTATGACGCTAAAGAGGATGATAAATCGCCAACTACCACCAAAGGAAGCTACACCGTCGGCCATTTTTTCTCCCAAACTTAAATCCTGATTGTTTTTTAATTTTTCAGATATCAATTCTTCTTCCTCTAATGCCTTTAAAACAATATTATGCAGTTTAGTAAGATTGCCATCACTGGTTTCGAGGATGCTACGGTAGTTAATTTTCTTATTCATGATGAATGATTTGTAGAAAATTACGTAAAGATTTTCAATTCTGTTGCTAAATACTAGGGTTTGGTTCTCTTTAATTTTTCGATTTAGCTCTACCATTAACAATTGCTAAAATCCTATAAACTTCTGAAAGGATAATACAGAAATATTATTATAGCTAGCAATAACTTTAATTTTTTACTGATGGTAAAAAGCCAATTAAGATTTTTTTAAGCTAAAGAAGCATTTAGCTGTAAGAAATCGCCCTAGAAAAAATAGAATTTTGTTTAACTAACACTATGCAAACTGCAAATGGTTTTGAAGCTATTTTTAAAGCTTATTATGCTAAGCTTATCTTTTTTGCCAATAGGTATGTGAACGATTTGCATGCGGCAGAAGAAATAGTTTCTGATGCTTTTAGCTTTTTGTGGGAGCGTAAAGAGCAGTACCAATTTGATGCAGATTTTAAGGGTTATTTGTATAAAATGGTACAAAACAGGGCTTTTAATTACTTGAAACATAAAAAGATAGAAAATGAATATGTAAGCTATCTACAAAAAAATAATTTACTTTCTGAAACACCCGCTTTCGAAGAAAATCCTGTCTGCTATAAAGAATTTGAATATTATATCAAAGAAGCTATAGAAAACCTGCCTCAAAGATGTAAAGAGGTTTTTAAGCTTAGCCGGTTTGAAGAACTCAGGAATAAAGAGATAGCCCAACAACTTCATATTTCTCCTAAAACGGTAGAAAGACAAATGACTATTGCTCTTGAAAAACTTCGTTTTAAGCTACAGCACTTACTTTCTTTCATTGCCTTATTTTTTTTCTAGAAAAAATGAATCCCCACTTTGGGGGTAAAGTCTTTTACAGTTGTATATCATATTATAAGGGATGGAAAATCGCATCAAAGGAATATTAATTAAATACATTGCAGGTAATGCTTCTGATGAAGAAAAGCATTTGGCAAAACAATGGATTGCTGAAAACGAGGCTCAAGAAAAAGCTTTTGCAAGGCTTTATGAAAATTGGCACCAACAATTAGCGCAACAGTACACCATAATAGATACCCATAAAGCCTACGATAGGTTTGTAGAAGAAAATATACCAGTAAAAACATCTTATACATGGCTAAAATACGCTGCTAGTATATTTTTGTTATGTGCTATTACGCTGTCTGCTTATATCTATCAGCAAAGAAATATTAAAATAGCTTATCAGGAGCTTAGTGTTCCACGTGGAAAAACACAAAAAATTACGTTGCCTGATGGTACTTTAGTCATCCTAAATGCAGGTACAAAACTCAGCTATAATAAAGATTTTGGCTCAACAGAAAGAACGGTCTTCCTAGATGGGGAGGCTTTTTTTGACATCGCCAAAAGTAAAACAGATATTCCTTTTATCATACATGCGGCAGGTTTTACGGTAAGAGATATTGGGACAGCTTTTAATGTAAAAGCTTATCAGGAAGACGGTATTTTTGAAACCGCAGTTAAAGAAGGTAAGATTTCTGTAGAAGGGAAACTCAATCAACAGGATGGTGAAGAAGGTAAGGTATTCATCAATGCCAACCAACTTTTAAAAATAAATCTTAAGAAGCAAAGTGAGTTACATCAAGCCAAAAAAGTTCATACGCCTTTAATGATTACTGATGTTAAACCTGCTTACCTAGAAGAATACAATGGCTGGCAAAACAACCTTTTGATGTTTGAGAACAACAGTTTTCAAGAAATCATCAACACTTTAGAAAGAAGATTTAATGTGGAAATTGTTTTGGAAGACCCAGAATTAGGGAGCTATTATTACACAGGTACTTTTAAACCTAGTGCCGATGTTTTTACTGTTTTGCAAATCATCAAAGAAACTACCCCTATAACCTATACGCTTCAAGAAAAGCGCATTATTGTGAAAAATACTAACCAATTGTATCATCAAAAACCTAAACCCTGATTTATGAAATAGAAGAGAGACATAGAACATAAAAAACCGGGACGCTTGTAACATCCCGGTAATCAAATGAATATAGCTAATACCCTATAAGCTTGGGGAAGCCTAGTATTAACTAATAAACCAAAATTATGACTTTTTTAAATAGAAAAATTCTATTTGCCAACTCTTATTGGCTAAAAATGCTTATCGCTATGAAGCTAATGACCATTTTAGTATTTGCGGGTATCATGCAGCTACATGCTGCGGTGTATTCTCAAAGTTTTAACCTCAATGAAATAGATATTACTGTTAAACAGATGTTTCAGAAAATTGAAAAAGAAAGTAAATACAGTATTTTCTTTAGGCAAGACCAGGTTAACCTTAACAAAAAATAAAAGTTATCGCAGAAAATGCCGATATCAAAACAGTAATGAAACAAGTCTTACAAAACCAAGCCTTGGTTTTTGATTTGATAGACGATATGATTGTGATAAAACCTGCATCTATCGCCGCGGTTGATTATGTGGTTAACGGAACCATCGTGGATGCGCAAGGTTTGCCCTTACCAGGTGCTTCGGTTACCATTAAAGGGACTACCAATGGTACTTTAACTAATATAGATGGTAAATTTAGTATCAATATTCAGGGTCAACAGGCTACAACATTAGTGGTCACTTATTTAGGTTTTAAACAACAAGAAATTACTGTTAACAGTGGACAAACTACGGTAAATATTGTTTTAGCCGCCGATGCTTCTGAACTTGACGAAGTTGTTGTAATTGGTTACGGAACTGTAAGAAAAAGAGATTTAACAGGGTCTGTATCATCTGTAAAAGCAGAAGATATTGTAAGAACACCAACCCATAATGCTATTGAAGCTTTACAAGGTAGAGTGGCTGGGGCCGATATTGTTAGAAATACTGGTGCTGCTGGAGGCAACTCTAACATTGTGATTAGAGGTAACAGATCTATAACCAGTAATAGAGACGATATCAGCAATAGAAATGGTCCTCTTATAATTGTAGACGGTTTTCAAGGAAATAGTATTGATGCTATCAATCCTAATGATATTGAGTCTATAGAAGTGTTAAAAGACGCATCTTCAACTGCTATTTATGGTGCACAAGGTGCAAATGGTGTAATTATCGTGACCACAAAAAAGGGAACGGCCGGAAAAGTTAAAGTTAATTATGATGCCTACTATGGTATCAATACTTACGATTTTCCTGCATCAAGAACTGGCGAAAGTTATGTGAAACTTAGACGCGAAGCCGCAAGAACTATTGGTATGACAGATGATCAGCTTATTTTTGATGGTCCGGGCGAATTAGATGCTGTACAAGCAGGAGAGTTTGTAGACTGGATGGATTTAGTGATTAGAGACGGCTCACAACAAAGTCACAATGTTTCTATCACCGGAGGTTCAGAGAAAACATCTGTATTTGGTTCTGCCGGATATTTTAAAGAAGATGGCATGTTAAGAGGGAATGATTTTAACCGCTACAACATGAGGTTAAATTTAGACCAAACGGTTAATAATTGGATGAAAGTGGGTTTTAATACACAAATTGTTTACTCAGCAACTAATAACCGTCAAAATCCATTAGGGCAAGCCACACAAATTAGCCCTTTAGGTACTCCATTTAATGAGGATGGTACTATAAGGTTATTTCCTTTACCAGATGGAACAACGATAAGTCCGCTTGCTGATGAGCGTAGTGAGTTTATTGCTAGAAACAATAATCTTAGAAATAACATTGTAGCTAATGCATATGTATCAGTTTCTCCTTTAAAGGGATTAAATTTCAGGTCTAATATTGGTACTAATTTTAATAACTCTAGACAAGGTATTTTTAACGATAGAACATCTTTAGCACAAAACGGACCACGCATTTCTGTGGCATCGCAAAACACGGCGTTTAACCGTTACATCAACTGGGATAATATCTTAACCTATACCAAAAATATCAATGACCATAATTTGGTTTTAACGGGTATTACTAGTTATCAGCAAAGTGATGTAGATCGTTTATCTGCTTCTGGACAAGGGCAAATATTAGCCTCACAGCTTTTTTATGATTTAAATTCTTCTAGCACTTCTATCACAAGGTCCATAGGTTCTGCTTACGAAGGTTGGAGCAATATGGCTTATGCTGCTAGGATTAATTATAGTTACAAAGGCAAATATTTATTTACTGCATCAGGCAGGTATGATGGCGCTTCCAGATTATCACCGGGAAATAAATGGGATTTCTTCCCGTCAGCAGCTATAGGATGGAATATTTTTGAGGAATCTTTCATGAAAAACATCCGCCAGGTAAATAATCTTAAACTAAGAGCTAGTTATGGCGTAAGTGGAAATTATAATATTGGAGTTTATAGCACACAAAACACATTAAACTCTGCATCTAATATGAGTTTTGGTGATGTTCCTGTAAATTCATTCATCTTCAGGGTACTGTAGGCAACACTAATCTAGGTTGGGAAAAAACAGCTTCTTTAGATATTGGCTTGGATTTCGGCTTCTTTAATAACCGTATCAGTGGTTCCGTTCAATGGTATGAGGCTCGTACATCAGACATTTTATTAAGCAGAACTTTGCCACTCTCTACCGGGATGATTGATGTTACCCAAAATATTGCGAGTACTAAAAACAATGGTATTGAGCTAGAAATTACCAGTAGAAATATCCAAACTAAAAATTTCACGTGGTCTTCTACGCTTACTTATAATAGAAAAAGAGAGAAAATTACTGAATTGATTGATGGTAGAGATATTTTCCCTAGCAGTGGTTTTGAAAGAAGCTCTTTACTACTTGGTCGTCCAATCACCTCATTTTATACTTTTGATAAACAAGGTATCTGGCAATTAGATGAAGCAGCAGAAGCAGCTTTATATAAAGTTGGTAACCATACCTTCCAGCCGGGAGATATAAAAGTTAGAGATATTAACGGTGATTTTTTAATTAATGCTTCTGATTTAACTTATGTAGGGTCTACAGTACCAAATTGGATAGCAGGTTTACAAAATAATTTCACCTACAAAAACTTTGATTTAGGAGTTTTCTTAATTGCCCGTTATGGTCAAACTATAGATGCTGAGTTTTTAGGCAGGTTTAACCCAGGTGGGACAGGAAACGGACCAGAAATATTAGACTATTGGACACCAGAAAACCCTACTAATGATTTTCCTAGGCCAAGAAGAGGGACCACGCTAAGCTCATATCCGGGCTATACCGGCTACCAAGCTTTAAATTTTGTTGATGGCTCTTTTTTCAAGCTTAAAAATTTAACGTTAGGCTATACTTTACCTAAAATAAAATCTGGAGCATCTTTTTACAACCGTGTTAGGGTTTATGCTACCGCAAACAACTTGCTTACTGTAGCTCGAAGTCCGCTGATAAGAAATTATGATCCAGAGCGTGGCGGTGCAGAAAACAGCCCACTAAGCAGAACTTTTGTATTTGGTTTAAATGTTGGTTTTTAATGATAAACAGGAAAAAGATGAGAACTAAAAGATATTTAACATTAAGCTGTTTAGCAGCAAGTATTACTTTAAGCATATCTTGTAATAAACTAGAAGAATATAATCCCTCTGGCGCAACTGCAGATGCTGTATGGTCTACCCCAGAAGGCTTTGTTACCAATGTAAATGCAGCTTACTCAGAACAAAGAGCCTGGTATGGCAGAGAAGATGGTATTTTCATGTCAGAATCTGGCACTGATATATGGTTTAACCGAGATAAAAATACTTACGCAGGGCAATTATCACAGTATGCAGGCTTAACACCCTTACAAGGAAACCCTGTAAGAGCCGTATGGCGAGACTTATGGAAAGCCATTAATATATGTAATGCCGGCATAAACCGGATTAACAATGCTGGCTTCACCAACCAGACCGAAAAAAACAGAAGAGAGGGCGAGCTACGCTTTTTAAGAGCTTTTTATTATTGGCATATTGTTGAAACTTTTGGAGGGGTGATGTTACGTACAGAGGAAACTAAAACACCATTACTAACAGCCACTAGAAGTCCGGTTGAAGATTTTTATAACCTCATGATTTCAGATTTAGAGTTTGCAGTTGCAAACCTTCCTTTACAAAGTGCGTGGGGGAATGAGTACAGTAGAGCAAGCAGGAAATCTGCCATGGGCTTTTTAGCGAGAACCTTACTATCAAGAGCTTATTATTCAACGGGTGCAGAAGCTCAAACCTATTTTACCAGAGCCAGAGACGCTGCTAAAGCCGTAATTGATAACAGAGCAGCTTTGGAAGTAGAACTTTGGGCAAATTATGCTGATATGTGGAACCCTGCTAACAACAAGCGTAATAGGGAAGCGCTTTATGTGGTAAGTAATTCTACTAACCAAACTATTAATTATGATCTTAATGGTAACCGTTTATATCAAGTTTTTCAAGCTCGTTATAATGGCAAACCAGGTTTGGTACAAAGTTTAGAGTACGGCTTTGAAAATAGCAGACGTTTGATGCCAACATTAAGCTTTTTAGATTATTTTAATGAAAATATAGATAGCCGTTACGATGCTTCTTTTCAGGAAATGTGGATTGCAAATACCAATTTTACTTGGACGGCATCATTAGCGGCTACCCATCGTAAACACCCAAGCGTTATTGGAAGAGTTATTAGGGCAGGTATTGATACCGCTTTATTAATCACTAAAAAAGTAGTGCCTAATCATCGGTTAAGACCTTATATCGTTATTGATAGAGATAGCGTTTACAATGCCAATGGAACTATTATTACAGGCGCAGATTATGTTAATTTCAGGAAATTTAGAGACCCAGACCGTACTGCAGCTAATGCGCAGCCAGGTTTTAAAGATGTTATTGTAATGCGTTTGGCAGAAATGTATTTAATAGCTGCTGAGGCGGAGTGGAAGTTAAATAACCCAGGTGCTGCCGCAAATTATATCAATGTTTTAAGAACCAGAGCTGCCAGAAAAACTCCGGTTAACCAAACATCAGCTATGCAGGTCAGCGCTGCAAATATCAATGAGGATTTTATACTGAAAGAAAGGGCAAGAGAATTGGCAGGTGAGCATCTTCGTTGGTTTGATTTAAAGAGGATGTTAGGTGCTAATAACGGACAAGCTTTTGTTGATTTTATAAAAGCACAAAACCCTGATATTACGCAGGTACAACCTTTCCACCGCTTACGCCCAATTAGGCAAGAAGAGTTAAATGCTTTATTAAATGCAGAAGAATTCGGACAAAATCCGGGATATAATTAAAATTTGGTTGGGTTAGGTTAGTAAAGGGGGAAGATTAATTTCTTTCCCCTTTTTTAGTTTATCAATTCAAATTTGATATTAATCATGGTTTTCAATAAAGAGTTTAGCTGATAAACCCTTACCTGGTTATTTGAAGTAACTTCTATAGTTGCAGTATTTGGGGGTAATTTCCTTCACTTAGAACAAATACCTGCATTAAATTATTGGTGTTTTGAGCTAACTCTAGCTCAAAAATATTCCCTTCATTGTTAAGGTTTATTCTTTCTCTTAATACTTTATTATTGTAAATAACTTTAAGTTCATCACCATCTAATTTACCATTATCAAAAATTCTAACTTTTACTTTATTGCTAGTACATGGTATAATGTTAACTAAATGATTTGATAATCTCTCTATAGAGGTAGTGGTATTCGCAATGGTAAAGCTGTTAGACAATTGTTGAATATTAGAAATCTTTTTTATTAATCTAATAGTTCCACTGCCACAAATGTTTTTTCTTTTATCTCTCCCTGTAAAAGTACCCTCTAGAAAATCTATACCATCAACATTTTTTCTATTTAAAGTAGCCTCAATAAAACAAATAATAGATTTATCTTCCTTTATTTTTGTTTTAATAATACTGGTTTCTTTGAATCTTATTGTCCCTTCTTGATTAACAGAACCTAAAATGTTAACAACAGCTTCATCCTTATTACCAATATTAGTTACTGATGTTCCTAGTAATTTCTCCCCATTTATTAATAGGTTTAATTTATAGGTATAGTCTCCTATACCTTTAACAGTTATAGTTCCTAGATATTCTTCTTCAATACTATCAGCATAAGAAAAGGTGTTGAAAAGGGAAAGAGCTAAAAAAAAGATATTATGGATTTCATTTAAGATTGATAAGCTTTAAAAATTTCTTGCTTGTAACGATGAATTCTTGAAGTAGCAAGAAGCACAAAATAGGGAAAACTATAAAAGAAACTTTGTTAAAGTTCCAAGCGCCTACAAAATCTAAATTTATTAATCTGATACAGGCTCTTGTTAAGCCACAACCGTAGCACTCTATATCAGTTAATAAGGTAAATAGACATAAGGTTTGACTATGGTCATCAAATGATGTTTTAGGAATAGAAATAAGCCACAAAGGAAAAGCCGCTAAGCAAATTAACTTAGCGGCTAAAAAATATTTGTTATGCTTTAACTTATAAAGTTTTGTCATAAGGACCATTCTTTGGCTGAAGATCTCCTAAAATAATTCTAATAAAATCAATTAACGACCAAATACCACAACCACCTAAAGTTAATAGTTGAACAACGCCTTGCCAAGTATAGCCTAGGTAAAAACGATGGATACCTAAACCACCAACAAAGAACGCTAGTAATAAAGCTACAAGCTGGCTTTTACCACCTGCTGCCATAACACGTTCAACAAAAGATTTCTTTTCTTTTTTTACCTTCTTTTTAGTGTCTGCTTTAAGGTTTTCTTTTACAGCTTCTGTACTAGCAACTTTTTCTTCAACAGTTACTGGAGTAACAGTGTTGATTATTTTAGAAGCATCGTTTGTTTTTTGTGCTACAGGAAAAGCAGCCCTAGTTTGATTAAATGTTAGCGTAATTAAAACCGCTGTTAATAGAGTAAAAATTATTTTTTTCATAAAATTAAGTTTATTAAGGCTAAACTATAAATTTAATCTATAATACAAATACATTTTTATAAAAATAAATTAATGTCTTTTAAAGATATTTAAGTTTCCTGTATTTGCTTTTAGAAATCAAATATTTCTAATAAAGTTAAAGTAATTTCTATCTCCACTTAAAAGTCTTAATCATTTTATCCATATCTTTTTTGATAAAATCTATCACGGGTTGTATAGAGTCTTGCTGGGGCTTTTCGTTAAAATACAAAGCTGCCCTAAGATAATGGCGGCTACTATCTGTTAAGAAAAATTGGTTGGCTGATGCTGTATTACCGCTTATAGTGTAATAAATGCCGTAAACTTGATCTTGTTTATTGGTGATTAAAGCTTCATCTATTCCGGTAGCTTTAACCGTATGCTTAAAGGCTAATTTTCTTGAGTCTTCTGTGAGTTGTATAAACTCTTGCTGAGAAACAATAGGGTAATAGCTAATATGCAACCTAGCATTAAAGGTAGGAAACGTTAAATTATACCAATTTGGTTGGGCGTTTTTAGAACTATCAGGATACATATTGGCGTATACCGGATACTCAAATTGAAATGGGGCAGTTGAGGAAAAAGTTTGATATTGCTTTTCAGGAAATTCTATCCTAAAATATCCTCTTGGTTTTGGACTAAAATGAGGCTGATTACATGCTAGTATAAATGCGGCAAAACTTATACAAATCCATACATTTAATAGCCTCATAGGGTATAATTATTTAGAATTCCAGATTTCCCAAGATTTCTCTGCTTGTAGTTCTAACATTTCATAACCGTTTTTAATTTGAGCCCCTTTTTCTTTACCTCTTTTTAAGAAGGTGGTTTCTTGGGGGTTGTAAATTAAATCGTAAAATAAATGCTTATCATCAATAAAATCATAAGGGATAGCCGGCGCTTCTTCTATATGAGGATACGTACCAACCGGGCTGGTATTGATGATGATTTTATGCTCTTTAACAACTTCTTTACCTAAATCCTGATAAGAAATAATATTGCCATAAGGCTTACGAGAAACAAAAGTGTAATCTATCTTTAACTTCTCTAGCACATATTTAACGGCTCTTGCAGCGCCACCATTACCTAAAACTAGCGCTTTTTTGTGGTAGCTTTTTAGCATAGGTTTTAAAGATTGCTCAAAACCATAAACATCGGTATTAAAACCTTTTAATTTTGGTTTATGCGCATTCATGGTGCATAACTCGCCAGAAAATAAAGAACCTACAGCATGATGATGGGTAACTTTAATACAATTTACAGCATCAACTTCTTTGGCCACCGGGTCTATTTCATCCAGGTAATACATGATGCCTATTTTATGCGGAATGGTAACATTTATCCCACAAATATCTTTATCGTCTTTAAGTAGCGCCGGAAAATCACTTAAATTTTGAAGCGGATAAAGCTTATACTCATGCTCTGCTAAACCTAATTTCTCAAATTTTTCTGTAAAATATTTCTCAGAAAAAGAGTGGCCTAAAGGGTAGCCAATTAATCCAAATTTCTTCATCAATCTGTCTGGAACGGTATTTAAACCGTATCCTTTACTTCTTATTCAAAAAATGACTAAATGTATCGCCACGCAAACCTAATCTGATGGTTTCTAGCGGGATAACTTCTGCCGGAGCAATATTTCCTAAATTTACATTAGTACCTATTAACTCTATAAACCAAACTTGTTGCGCTTTTTGAGGAGCTTCCCAGATGATGGTTTCTTCTGGTATTTGAGTTAGTATTTCATCAACTAAACCTTGTCTTACTTCTCCAGAATCGCGGTAGATACCTACATTACCACCTTCTCTTGCTTCTGCAATTACTTTCCATGAACCGGCTTCAATTTCGGTTTTCATGAGTTGTATCCATTTATAAGGAGCAAAAATTTTGGTAGCATCTTTAGAGCCTACTTCAGAAATAACTGTAAAATCTTTACTTAGCTTTCTAATATATTCGCACTTTTCATCCTGCTCTATTTCTATAGAACCATCAGAAACTTCTACATACTGCATACCGTATTGTTCTAAAACACGACGGTAATCATCAAACTGGTCTCTTACGATAAAAGCTTCAAATAAAGTACCGCCAAAGTAAACAGGTATGCCGGCATCTTTATAAAGTTTTAATTTCTCCTTTAAATTAGGGGTTACGTAAGATGTAGCCCATCCTAATTTAACAATATCTGTGTGTGTACCCGAAACTTCCAGAAAGTCTTCTACCTGGCGAAGGCTTAAGCCTTTATCCATGACCATGGTTAATCCTTTCTCACGTGGCTTTTGCGTACGCTCAGGAATATTTTTAAGTGTGTAATTCATATTCGGGTGCAAAAATTCAAAAAAAAATTCAAAACTCTATTAACTAGATGCTTTTGATTTTATAATTCTTGAAATCTTATTTAGAGAATCTGTTAATGATATCGATAATAACCTTGTTGTCTTGCAGCTGAGGCAGATATTCAAACAATAAATAATGTTTATCTATATCTGTATTTAATGCCAGTTGCAACTGTGTTAAAGCCTCATTATACTGCCCATCGGCAAATAAATAGGCTACCAGGCGGTAATAAAGCTCGGCAGAATCTGGATTATTTTTAATGCCTTCTGCAATAATTTCGATACAAAGCTTAAGATTGCTCTGTTCAAAAACTATTGACGAATAATCTAACCAAGCTTCTACATCTAAAGGATTAAGCTCAACCACTTTTTCATAAGCCTTTACAGATTCTTCTAAGTTGTTTAACTTGTAGTAAGCATCAGCCATAGCGAACCAAAAATCTGGGTTTTGATCATCCAAATTAAGGGCTTTTTTATAGAAATGTAGCGATTCAAAATAGCGTTCTTCAAAATCAAGCGTAACGCCAATACCATACCAGGCATCAGCCAGTTTGGTATCCATTTTAACAGCTTTTTTGTAATAAGAACGGGCTTCATCCATTTTCTCTAACTTCTCGTAACATTCGCCAATAGCGCAATAGGTATCGGCATTTGGCGGTTCGTATTCAAAAGTTTGCTTATAAACTTCTATAGCTTCGGCATATTTATCTAATTGTACCAAAGCATTGCCCTTGTTAAAGTAGGCAGATGAGAAGTTTTCTTTAATTAAAATAGCATAATCGTAAGCATCAATAGCTTTTTCAAAAAGGCCAATTTTATGGTAAGCGTTACCCAAATTGTACCAAGCAGCAAAAGAGTAAGGCTCGTTATCAATATATTGCTTATAAAACTGTATGCTTTCGTCTTGTTTATCTAATACATCATAACAAAATGCCAACTCGTAAAGTGCATCTTGGTTTTCCATATTATTTTCTAAACAGCGTTTTAGGTAATTTACAGCCTCATCATAATCGCCCATGTTTTGGTATACATAAGCAATTTGCATTAAAACCTCATCTTTAGATTCGGCCATTTCTAATGCTTTTAAAAGATTTTCTAAAGCATCTTCATGACGTTCTAAGCTTTCGTAGATGTTTCCTCTAATGAGGTAGATATCACCTTCTGAGGGTTCTAATAACTCTGCTCTGTCTAAAGAAGCAAAGGCTTTGTCAATTTCATTTGTAAAAACATACAATTGTGCCTGTTTAATTAAAAACATTGCCGCAAAAGGATGCTGCAATACGGCATAATCTATCACCTGTAAGGCTTTTACAGGGTCGTTTTTCTCTATGTAGTAATCAATGATATTTTCAAAAACGTGGGCATCAAAAAAATACTGATCCTGGTTACGAACCATTTCCTCATAACGCTCTACGGATTGTTTTGGATCCTCAGAAAATTCAAAGTCAAATTCTTCTTCTTCCATGACTGTTAATATTATAGAGAACGTAATTTTCTGTACAGTATTGGATAATGCCTAGTATACAGAACATAATTACTCTCAAATTATAATTTATGATATTAATTAAAGGATTTATTTTTCAACAAATAGACACCTCCTATCTTAATTAATTGATAATTAATGCTATACAAAGCCTTTTTTGAGCTATATTTTTTTAAACATTTTAGTTTATGATTGTTAATTAAAGAATGCAAAAATTTAGCCCGATATTTAATCCTTATCAAACAGCACATCATGGAAAACAAAATTCAGCATATTTTACAATTGCTAAATATTAAGGAAATAAACAAAGGGAGTAGCACAGGCAGCCATTGGTTTTACGGTGAAAACCTGACGAGTATTTTCTCACCAGTTGATGGCGAAGAGATTGCCAAAGTAAGTTTTGCCTCTAAAGAGGTTTATGATAAAACGGTTGAACAAGCAGAAAAGGCTTTTGTAATTTGGAGAAATTGGCCAGCACCCAAACGTGGCGAAATAGTAAGACAAATAGGAGAAGCCTTAAGAGCGCATAAAAGTGCTTTAGGCACTTTAGTTTCTTATGAGATGGGAAAAAGCCTGCAAGAAGGTTTGGGAGAAGTACAAGAGATGATAGATATTTGTGATTTTGCTGTTGGCTTATCCAGACAATTATATGGTTTAACCATGCATTCTGAAAGACCGCAACACCGTATGTATGAGCAGTGGCATCCTTTAGGTGCGGTAGGTATCATCTCGGCTTTTAATTTCCCGGTTGCAGTTTGGACTTGGAATGCAGTCCTAGCATGGGTTTGCGGTAATGTTTGTATTTGGAAACCATCAGAAAAGACACCTTTAACGGCCATTGCCTGCCAGCAAATTATCTCAAAAGTTTTTGAAGAAAATAAAGTACCAGAAGGTGTTTCTTGTTTGTTATGTGGTGATAGCATTTTAGGAGAAAAACTGGCTCGTGATAGTAAAATTGCTTTATTATCTGCAACAGGTTCTACCAGAATGGGTAAAGCGGTTGCGCAGGCTGTTGCTGCTAGACTGGGTAAATATTTATTAGAATTAGGAGGCAATAATGCCATCATCATATCTGCCGAAGCAGATTTAGATATGAGCCTTATAGGGGCAGTATTTGGTGCTGTGGGTACAGCCGGACAAAGATGTACTTCTACCCGTAGGTTAATCATCCACGAAAGTGTTTACCATACTTTTAAAGAAAAACTCGTTAAAGCCTATGGGCAACTTAAAATTGGCAACCCTTTGGATGAGCAAAATCATGTTGGTCCGTTGATAGATAAGCAAGCCGTAGCACTTTATTTAGCTGCTATAGAAAAATGCAAGGCACAAGGCGGAAATTTTATTGTTGAAGGCGGAGTTTTAAGTGGCGAAGTTTACACCTCGGGTTGTTATGTTAAACCTTGTATTGCTGAAGTAGAACCTCATTTTGATATCGTAAAAACAGAAACTTTTGCGCCTATTTTGTATATCATGAAATACAAAAGTTTAGATGAAGCTATAGCTATACAGAATGATGTTCCGCAAGGCTTATCATCTGCCATCATGACGAATAATTTAAGAGAAGCCGAGCTGTTTTTAAGCGTTAATGGATCTGATTGTGGTATTGCAAATGTAAATATTGGCACATCTGGTGCAGAAATTGGCGGTGCTTTTGGTGGTGAAAAAGAAACCGGAGGCGGTAGAGAATCTGGTTCTGATGCTTGGAGAGCCTATATGAGAAGGCAAACCAATACCATCAATTATTCAACACAGCTTCCTTTAGCACAAGGCATAAAATTTGATATATAAATGTTTTTAAACCCTTTATCTTTAATATTAAATAGCATACATAAAAATCACGATGATGAAATTAAATTTAAGACACACCTTATTAACTGCTACAGCAGTAATGCTTCAGTTGGCAGTTGCCAATAGCCAAACACACCATAATCATCAAGAACATAGCGGTAAAGACCATAAAGGTCTTAGTATAGAAGCGCTTAAAGAAAGTAACGAGTTCCCTAATGCAAAACTTAGCATGAGCAATATAACTACAGAACCATTGGGTACCGACTCTGTGAAGGTAACTTTTAACTTTGATGTGAAGAATTACGAGCTTACCAAGCAAACAGAAAACATGCCTGAAGAGCATTGTGCTAACTCTGCTGAAGGGCAACACATCCATTTTATTTTAGATAATAAACCTTACCAAGCTTTATACAAGCCAACCAATACGGTTAAATTGGCTAAAAATAGCGAGCATTATTTGCTTAATTTCTTGTCTAGGTCTTACCATTTATCGGTAAAATCTCCAGAAGCATCTGTTTTAATTAAATTTAAAATTGATGAAAATGGGAAATTTGTATCGCTTCCTACACCTAAAGAGCCCATGCTATTTTACAGCAGACCAAAGGGAGATTATAAAGGTCAGGATGCTAAAAATGTCTTGTTAGATTTCTTTGTTTACAATGCTAAACTTTCTGCTAAAGACTATAAAGTAAAGGTTAATGTTGCCGATACTTCTTTTACAGTAGATAATTGGACACCTTATTTTATTAAAGGCGCACCAGCAGGTAATTTAAAAATCAGGATTGAGCTGGTAGATAAAAACGGTAAAACCGTTAGTAATGCCTTTAACCCAACAGAAAGAACTGTTTCTATACAGCCGTAAAATAAAAAACGGGGCTGTCTCAAACTACTACTTTGTGTCAAGCTGAGCGGAGTCGAAGCCTTTTCTGAGCATATCAGAGAACATTTCGACTCCGCTCAATGTGACAAATATGATTTTTGAGACCGCCTCGTTTTTATTACTAAACTAAGCACCTTACATCACTACTACTCCCTTAGCTTCAAAGCTAAGTTTTACTTTAGAAGTAGTTATTTTATTGATTTCTTCTTGAGATTTTCCAGCGTCTTCTGCATAATGTCTTTGAGTTTCTACAGAAACGGTATCTATTTTGGCAATACCATCTAAAACAACTGTTTTACCAGCTATATCTTCAGGAACAAAGAAAGCATAGTTTTTAAAGGTTACATGTAAATCTTCGCCTTCTGCTGATTTTACTTTTAGCCAGCATCCTTTTTTCTGACAAACTTCTGTAACCACACCCGTAATTTTAGCTTCGGTAGCGCCAGATTTTTCTGCAACAGATTTAACAGCTTCTAAACTTTGTATGTTATTATCAAAAACAGAATCGCCATAAGTTGTGCCTTTAACTAATTGTGGCCCTTTTAACTCTACCTTTTGTGATATAGAATTACATGATATGGCAAAAACAGCAGTAAAAGAGAGTAGTAATATTCTTTTCATCTTTAAATTATTTGATTTCTTGCTTGGGTAGTACAAGAATAATGCATAACAAAAATGGGCTTTTTCTTCCTCATTTAAATCCTAACGATGAAGAAAAATATAAATTTTTACGATGAGCTAACTATCCAAACAACAAGCTAAACATTTCTTCTACTTTGGCTACGGTTTTAATCTCGATTTTAAACTTACTGATATCTAGACCTTTTTTGTTGTACTTAGAGATGAAAATTTGCTCGAAACCCAGCTTCTGGGCTTCTGCAATACGTTGCTCTATCCGGGTAACGGCTCTAATCTCTCCAGATAAACCTACCTCGGCAGCAAAACAAATTTTATAAGAAACCGGAATATCCTCATGCGAAGAAATTATTGCTGCTACCAAGCCTAAATCTATACTAGGATCTTCTACCCTTATACCGCCCGCTATATTCAAGAAAACATCTTTTGCACCTAACTTAAATCCGCATCTTTTCTCTAAAACGGCTAAAAGCATGTTCATACGGCGGGTATCAAAACCTGTTGCGGAACGTTGTGGTGTACCGTAAGGCGATGTACTTACCAATGCCTGGGTTTCTATCAGCATAGGGCGCATGCCTTCCATAGTGGCCGATATGGTAACGCCACTTAAAGGCTCTTCCCTTTGCGATAACAGTATTTCTGAAGGATTAGAAACTTCTCTAAGCCCTGTTCCTTCCATTTCATAAATACCTAGTTCTGATGCCGAGCCAAATCTGTTTTTAATAGCTCTTAATATTCTGTAAACGTGATGTCTATCTCCTTCAAACTGCAGAACGGTATCTACCATGTGTTCTAATATTTTTGGTCCGGCTATCATTCCATCTTTGGTAATATGCCCAATTAAAAATACAGGTGTTGATGATTCTTTAGCAAAACGTAAAAGTTCTGCCGTACATTCTCTCACCTGCGAAACACTTCCCGGAGTAGATTCTATATGTGATGAATGTAAGGTTTGAATAGAATCGATAATCACCAAATTAGGCTCAAGAAGCTCTATTTGCTTAAATATATTTTGTGTTGATGTTTCTGTGAGGATATAACAGTCTGACACCGGTTTAGCTAATATACGCTCTGCCCTGAGCTTGATTTGCTGCTCGCTCTCCTCGCCAGATACATAAAGTACTTTTAGTTTAGGCACAATAAGGGCCAATTGCAACATCAAGGTAGATTTACCTATGCCCGGCTCGCCACCTATCAATACCAATGAACCACCAACAATACCACCACCAAGCACACGGTTTAGTTCTTTATCTGGTGTAACCAAACGGTGTTCTTCTGTATATACAATTTCTTGAACTTTTGATGGCTTGTTTACCCTGCTGTGTGATGCAGTTCCAGCACTTTTCCAATCGGGTACGCCGCTAGATTTTTTCTCTACCACTTCTTCAACAAAAGTGTTCCATTGCTGGCATGAAGGGCATTTACCTAACCATTTAGCAGATTCGTATCCGCAACTCTGACAGAAATAAGAAGATTTAGTTTTAGCCAAGGCAATTTTGTTTTGTTCCTTTACGAAGTACGATGTTTATTGCCACAGTTGCAAGGGCTGATGTTTCTTTAGTAGGATGGACGTGGTTTTATGTTATCCTGCGGAATGTGAAATGTCCTCTTAAAGTAGAAAGTACAGATTAGAAAGTAGAAAGACTTTTTTAAGTCGGATATTTAGGAACTAACTTTAATTACTAAAAAAATCTTTCCGAAGAACGAGTGTGGCATATGAAGATTTGGAAGCGAAGTCAAATAAATCTTTTGTAGAAACTTTTATTAAGCAGTATCGGGAAACAATCCGACGGGTGTCGTAGATACTTTCATCAAGTAAAACCATTCACACTACTCAGGATTGTGGATAAAGATTTATTTAGACGCAACGACAAAATATTCATCAGCCTTGCCTGCCTGCCGGTAGGCAGGATTTATTCATTTTTTGGTTATGGTTTTTCTTAGGCATTCATGAACTCGTTCCTCGTTTTTTGGGCACTTTTTTTCAAGAAAAAAGTAAATAGGGTTGGCCGCCTATGAGGCCGGAAAGCCTTGTGTGTAAAGGCCAAATTTTGAGATATATAACAGATTTGAAAGATATTAAAAGGCTTAAACCCAATTGCCTTTATTTTTTTAACATCACACTTACCAAAGAAGAAACACTAGCCTCTACCAATAAAGTAGCTTTACTTTTATGATCTGCTGCAAAAGCTTCTTCTGTTTTTTGTTGTTTTAATCCTAATGAAAGTCCTAAAATTAAAACTACAGGAACTATTAACATAATAAATGGCGATACAGAGGTTGATATATTTTTCATTTTATTTAGTTTTTATCTTTTTTGTTGAAACAAATATTCACCATCTTTTTAGCTTCCTAAAAAGTATTATACTAAGCCGCTATATTTAAAGACGAATAGCCTTTTTGCTAGATAAAGTCATTTTTAGTGGAAATGCCCGTTGGTAGATAAAATATCGGCGTTGGTAGAAAAAAGCATTAGAAAAAGGCGTAAAAACCGATAATTTTAAGACATTAGAGAAAATGAACTGGAGAAAGAAAATAATGCTACATGGCATGGTATGGGCTTTTTTAATAGCCCTGTTTACCTTGGTAGCTTCCGGCGGATTTAACTCTAGCAAAGGTTTTTACATCCACTTCATCAATATGTCTATCCTTAACGTAATTATTTTTTACGTTAACCTGTACATCATCATTCCGGCAACATTAAATAAAAGGAAGTTTTTTTGGTGGTTTTTCTCCTGCTTTATTGTGGTTGTGTTTTTCACTCTGATTAAATATGCCGAAAGCTTTTATATGTTTAAGCTCAGCAATTTAGACATCACCATAGAGGGAAAAAAAATAGCCAATGAAGAGTTTTGGGCAAACATGATTTCTTTTTTCTTAACCAATGGTTTCTTCATCTTCATAAGTACTGTTTATAAATTTACGGTCGATTGGTTTTTTAACGAGAAAGAGAAAAGCGATTTAGAAAAGCAAAGTTTATCGGCAGAGTTGGCTTTTTTAAAATCGCAAATAAACCCACACTTCTTGTTCAACTCGCTTAATAATATTTACTCTTTGGCCTATCAAAAATCTGATGCTACGCCAAATGCTATTCTAAAACTATCAGAAATTATGCGCTATATGCTCTACGAGAGTAATGATAGCAGGGTAAATTTGGCTAAAGAGATTAATTATCTGCAAAGTTATATAGAGCTTCAAAAGCTAAGATTTAGAGAAGGGGCACATGTGGTTTTAGAGGTAGAGGGCGAAGTTAAAGACCAAGTTATTGTGCCTTTAATCTTAATCTCTTTTGTGGAGAACGCCTTTAAACACGGTGTAGCAACAGATGAGCGTAACCCTATTTACATCAATATATCGCTTTTTGAAAATACTATACTTTTTACTTTGCGTAACCTTAAGAATAAGCAAAACAAAGATCAAACTGGTGGTATAGGTATGGTAAATGTTAAAAGACGTTTAGACCTCACCTATCCACAGCAATATAAACTTACCGTAGAGGATGGCGAAGAGCATTATTTCTGCGAATTATATTTAAATTTATAGCCATGATACGCTGCCTTGTTGTAGATGACGAGCCTTTGGCTATTGATATAATCTCTGATTATATTGAGAAAATACCTTTTCTTACTTTAGTTAAGAGCTACCAAAACCCTATTGAAGCTTTAATGGCCGTACAAAATGGCGAAGCTGATTTGGTTTTCCTAGATGTACAAATGCCAGAACTTACAGGCATTCAGTTTTTAAAAATTGCTAACGGAAAGTGTAAGGTTATTTTAACTACCGCTTACCAAGAGTATGCTTTAGAAGGTTACGAACTTAATGTGGTTGATTATCTATTAAAGCCAGTAGCTTTTGAGCGTTTTTACCAAGCAGCACAAAAAGCACAACAATTGTTATGTAATGTAGCTGCTCCGCTTCCTGTAGAAACTAATGCTGCTCCAGCCCCCATCAATAATTTTATTTTCGTTAAAACAGAGCATAAAATCCAAAAAATATACTTGAATGATATTTTGTTTATAGAGGGTTTGAAAGATTATATCTCCATCTATACCAAAACAGAACGTATTATTACCCTACAAAGCATGAAAAAAATGGAGGATGTTTTACCAGAGCATCAATTCATCAGGGTACATAAATCTTATATTCTTGCTTTAGATAAAATTGAAAGTATAGAACGTAGCCGGATTACTATTGGAGATAAAATTATCCCGATAGGAGACACCTACCGGGATGGATTTTTTAAAGCTATAGAGAGTAGAAATGTTTAATCGTTAAATGTGATAACAATCTTTCCAAACTGGTCTGATTGATCCATTAAACGGATAGCTTGCTCTGCATCTTCACAAGCAAAAACACTTTCTACCACAGGTTTAATTTCATGTTTGGTCATAAATTGCAGCATATCCTCAAATTCTTGAGCCGTACCCATAGTAGTGCCCATAATTTGTAGTTGTTTCCAGAAGATGATACGGGCATTTAGAGGAGGTAAATCTCCGGCTGTAGCCCCAAAGAAAACCAAACGAGCACCAGGTTTTACATGGTTTAAATGCTTGGCGAAACCTTCACCAATAGCGCTATCAATAATCACATCAAAACCATCGGCAGCTAAGGCTTGTAAATCTGTATCATAGCTTTCGCTTTTATAATTTATACCACCCTTTGCTCCTAGTGTAATTGCTTTGGCTATTTTATCATCAGAACCAGAGGTTACATAAACCTCAGCACCTGCATGAATAGCCCAAAGTAAAGCAAAAGTAGCTGCGCCACCACCTATACCAACGAGGAGTACTTTCTCATCTTTTTGAAGTTGTGCTTTGGTAAATAAAGCTCGGTATGCGGTTAATCCTGCCAAGGGGAAAGCTGCCGCTTCTATATAGTTTAGATATTTAGGCTTTTCGTAAACTTGTGCTACAGGTACTTTAACATATGCTGCAAAAGTACCATCATCTGGCAAACCCAATATTTTAAAATCTTTTCCTTGATAATTTGGAGCATCGCCCCAGTTAAAAGAAGGGTTTATAACTACTTCTTTGCCTATCCAGTGTTGGTTGGCATCGTCAAAAACTTCTGCTATAACACCACAGCCATCAGAACCTAAAGTAATAGGGAACTTTAAGCCTGCATATTTACCTTGTTGTATCCAGTAATCTCTACGGTTAAAAGCTGCTGCTTTTATCTTTACCAATACCTCGCCAGCGTTAAGTGTAGGCTTGCTAACTTCTTCTAATTTAAGGGGTTCTTTTATGCCGTGAAGCACTAAAGCTTTCATCATCTTCTAAATTTGTTGTATATAAAAAATATGATGACCAATATAATCACCACAACAAATATACCTACATAATAACCAGCTTTAAAAATAGTACCTATAGCTTCGCAACTGCTTAACAGGGTTAACAAAAGCAATAAGCTTGGGATGGATAATTTTTTCATAGATCATAAAAAAGCGGAGAGATGAATTTCCCCCCGCTTTTTAAGCATTAAAATAATGCCAAATTATTTTGCAGCTGCAAAACGCTCTGCAACAGCATCCCAGTTTACTACATTCCAAAATGCAGCAATATAATCAGGACGTTTGTTTTGATATTTTAAGTAGTAAGCATGTTCCCAAACATCCATACCTAAGATTGGCGTACCTTTAACCTCAGCAATATCCATTAAAGGGTTGTCTTGGTTTGGAGTTGAAGTTACTGCTAATTTACCATCAGCAACAATTAACCAAGCCCAACCAGAACCAAAACGAGTAGCACCTGCTTCAGCAAATTTAGTTTTGAAATCTTCAAAAGAACCAAAAGCTGCATTAATAGCATCAGCCAACTCGCCACTTGGTGCGCCACCAGCATTTGGACCCATTACAGCCCAAAATAAAGAGTGATTGTAGTGACCGCCACCATTATTTCTTACCGCAGCAGGGTAAGCAGAAATGTTTTGGCAAATTTCTTCAATAGAAGAACCGTCTTCTTTACCTTCTAAAGCTTTGTTTAAATTGGTAACGTAAGCAGCATGGTGTTTGCCATGGTGGATTTCCATTGTAGTAGCATCAATATGTGGTTCTAATGCGTTAGTTGCGTATGGTAACGCTGGTAATTCAAAAGCCATAATTTATTTATTTTAAGATTTAACAATATGAGTTAATAGTTACAAAGATAAAGTACTACAAGTATTTTTTGTTTTATTAATGTTAAGATTTGTTTCTCTTCTCTTGAAAAAATTTACGTACCAAATCTCCACAGCTTTCTTGCAAAATGCCCCCTACAAAAATAGTTTTGGGGTGTAATATTGAAGGACTAACCCTGCTAAAACCTCTTTGGGTATCGTAAGCTCCAAAAACAATTTTACTTACTTGTGTCCAGTAAGAAGCGCCAGCACACATTACACAAGGCTCCATGGTTACATATAAAGTGCAATCTTTTAAATATTTGCCCCCCATGGCATTGCTTGCCGCTGTAAAAGCTTGCATTTCTGCATGGGCTGTAACATCATTTAAACGCTCTGTAAGGTTATACCCTCTGCCAATAATTCTACCATTAGCGGCTACAACAATAGCGCCAATGGGCACTTCATCAGCCGCTAAGGCCAATAAAGCTTCCTTATAGGCTTCTTTCATGTAAAACTCGTCTGTAGATATTTCAGGCTCTTCGCCAAATGTGTAACGCATATCTAAATCAATTTTGCTCCGTTTGGTACTTTATGCTCTGTTGTGGCCAGTACAATAGCGCCATTTTCATCCGGGAAACCGGTAACTAAAAACTCAGACATGAACTTGCCTATTTGCTTTTTTGGAAAATTTACCACACCTATAATTTGTTTGCCTATTAAATCTTCTGCCTGATAGTGAGTAGTAATTTGTGCGCTAGACCATTTAAGACCTAGCTCACCAAAATCTACTTTCACCTTCCAAGCGGGTTTCTTTGCTTCCGGAAAAGGTGCTACTTCAATAATGGTTCCTGCCCTTAGCTCAACTTTTTCAAAATCTGCCCAGTTGATAAACTCCATAACCCTTTATTTTTTAGTGGCTGCGTAACCAAAAACTTTTTGCAATAAAGGCGTAGACCTTGCTGCTGCTTGCTGTCTTATTTTTAACTCTTCTTGAGCGATTTCTACAAATAGGCCGGCTATAGCTTTATCGGTAACATAACCTGTTAAATCTGTTTGTATAGGTTTTACCAAAGGTATTTTATTGTACCGGGTGGTAACATCCGTCCAGTAACGGGTAGCCCCCACTTTATTGATGCTACTTTCTATAACAGGTCTAAATTTTTGCGCTAATAAACTGCTGGTTGTTCTTTTAAAATAATTGGTAGCAGCATCTTGTTGGCCTAATAAAATATTACTTACATCCTGAAAAGTCATTTGCTTTATAGCAGCCACAAAAATAGGCTTAGCTTCTTTTGCGGCATCTTCTGCAGCTCGGTTTAAACTCAAGATAACATTATCGCAAAGCTGGTTTAAACCTAAAGAACGCAAAGTGTTTTCTACTTTTTTGGCTTCATCAGGAAATAAAATCTTAACAGCCATATTGCCTAAGAAACCATCTTTGGCAGATAATCTATCGGCACTGTAATTAGTACCAAATTCTAAGGCTTGTTTTAAACCCATACTCATTTCGGTTTGGGTTGGTGTAACTACCTGGTTAAGTACACCACCATAAGCACCTGCATATTGGTTTAAAGTTTCGCAACTGCTTAATAAAAAAGTAGTTGTAATAGCTGCTGCTAAAGCAATTTTTTTCATGTTTTATTCTTTTGATGATTTTATTAAACGAGCATTTTCTATCAGTTGTATAAACTCGGCCCGGTACCCTTCTTTATCATCGCCTTTACCAGCTTTTGCTAAAGTGAGCAATTCGGCGAAATTAAAATCTTGTAAATATTCAGAATTTCTTAAATACATTCCAAATGTAGCTATAGCAGCCGCAAATTTTAAATCTGTTGATGTTTTTTCAAGAGAAGCATCAGCGGCTATGAAAGGGTGACTCAATAAAATACTTTCTTCGTTTCCCGGATTTTTATAACGCACATTAACCGTCAATAACTCAGCCGAATTTTTGATGCTACCTGCTTCTTGGTATTTTAAATCGTCATCCTTTTTCACAAATGCGCTTTGCACACCTACCGGGATAACTTCATATAAAGCTGTTACCGAGTGGCCAGCACCCATATCGCCAGCATCTTTAGTATCATCAGTAAAATCTTCTTTATTTAACAACTTGTTTTCGTAACCTATTAAACGGTAAGCTTTAACTTTTGATGGATTAAACTCTACCTGTAATTTAACATCCTTGGCTATGGTAAACAGGGTAGAACCAAACTCGTTAACCAACACTTTCTTGGCCTCATTCATATTATCAATATAAGCGTAATTGCCATTTCCTTTATCGGCCAAAGCCTCCATCTTGCTATCTTTTAAATTGCCCATTCCAAAACCTAAAACAGTTAAAAACACACCATCATTTCGGTTTTCCTCAATCAGACGTTGCATTTCAGCATCGCTAGAAGCACCTACGTTAAAATCACCATCGGTAGCTAAAATAACTCGGTTATTGCCGCCTTTAATAAACTGAGAGCGAGCGATTTCATAGGCTTTTTTAATACCTGCACCTCCAGCAGTAGAGCCACCGGCCTCTAATTGCTCTAAGGCAGCTTTAATTTTAGTTTTATCAGCGCCAGAAGTAGCCGGTAATACTACGCCTGCTGCACCAGCATAAACCACTATAGAAACTTTATCTTGCTCGCGAAGTTGATCTGTTAATAGTTTAAAAGCCGTTTTTAGTAAACCCAATCTGCTAGGACCTTGCATAGAGCCAGAAACATCTATCAAGAAAACCAAATTGGCGGCAGGTAAATTATCCGTTGCTATTTGTTTGGCTTTTAAGCCGATTTTTACTAACTGGTGTTTCTTGTTCCAAGGTGCTGTTGTTATCTCTGTTTGGATATGGATAGGATGTTTTCCTTTAGGTGCCGCATAAGGATACTGGAAATAATTTATCAGCTCTTCTATACGTACGGCATCTTTAGGTGGTAACTGTCCGTTTTGGATAAAACGCCTCATATTACTATAAGAAGCAGCATCTACATCAATAGAGAAAGTTGATAGCGGATTGGAGAGCGAAGTTTTAAACCCATTTTCTGAAATGGCCGAGTAAGATTCTGTATTAAAATCTTGTGGAGCATGATGATTCATTATATAATGCTGGGGCGCTAAACCAGCAACCTTTCCGGATACAGCACCTGTCAAATCTCTTTTAGCTACTGCGCCATAACCCATAATTACTACTTCATCTAAGGTATTGCTGTCTTCCTCAAGATAAACCTTAAGCGAGGCTTGCTTTTTGATGACCACTTCTTTTTTTTAAATCCTAAAAAACTAAACGCTAATATCTTATCGTTAGAAGATATAGAAATTTTAAAATATCCCTTGGCATTGGTAAGCGTTCTTTGTTTCGGATTGTTTTTAACCTGAACAGCAACGCCTGGAAGTGGCGTTTTATCAGAACTTTGGTAAACATAACCGCTTATGGTTTTGGTGTTGATTTGGCCGCAAACCCATACCGGGAAAAAGACCATCAGAAATAATGTAAGTGTTTTCATGTTTTAGTTTTTTAGATGAGATGTTATAAAAGCTAAAATTCCATAAGACAGAATAATTTTTATTATTATTGATTTAAAATCTAATACTCCTATTAAACTTGGATACAGCTACAGACCATAAACTGATTATACAGTATAAAAAATCTGGTGACTTAAATGTCTTAGGAGAGCTGTATAAACCTTATATGCCGTTGGTTTATGGTGTGGCTCTAAAATATCTCAAAGATGAGGAGCTTAGTAAAGATACCGTTATCCAGATTTTTGAAGAGCTTATACAAAAAGTAAAAACACACGAAATAAGCTATTTTAAAAGCTGGCTTTATGTGGTTTGTAGAAACTTTTGTTTGATGGCTTTGCGTAAGGCACAGAAAAACATAACCATTTCTTTTGATGATGTGCTTATGGAAAATGAACCTTTTTTGCATCATGAAGATAGCCAAGAGAAAGAGCAAAAGTTAAAAGCAATGGAACGCTGTTTAGAAAGTCTTAATGAGGAGCAAAAATTAAGTGTAGATTTATTCTATCTACAACAAAAGTGTTATGCAGAGGTTGCAACTTTAACAGGTTACGAGTTACAGAAAGTAAAAAGCTATATCCAAAACGGGAAAAGAAATTTAAAAATTTGTATAGAAAAGAACGGTGAATAAGCAACTAACAGATATAGAACTTATACAAAAATACCATCTTAACGAGTTGGATAGCCGTTCTATGCAACAATTAGAGCAAAGAGCACTGGACGACCCTTTTCTTGCCGATGCTTTAGATGGTTTTCAAAACCATCCGCTTCAAGCGAAAGAAATAGCTGATTTAAATGAGCGTTTAGAACAAAGCATTGAGAAACATCAGCGTAAGCAAAAATTTTTAGGCGCTTATACAAGTTGGGCTATTGCGGCTTCTGTTGTGCTACTTATTGGCTTTGTAAGTATTTACCTGAACCAACCTATAGAAAATACGGCTATCAGAATGAAGGATGTGCCCGAGATAACCAAAGTGCCACAAGGCGAGAAAGAAGAAGATAATATCCTTAACGGTGATGCTCAAACGTTAAAAGAGGATGAGAATTTTAAAATCATAGAAGAAAGTCCTGCTGTGGTTACCACCATAAAAAAACCAAAAAGTAAATTTTCTGAGCAAGGTATAGCAGAGCCTATCCCGCTAGAAGCAACACAAAAGAAAGATACTTTAGATTTAGACGAGGTTATAGTTATAGGCTATGGTACAGTAGCTAAAAGAGATATTACTGGTGCTGTAGCTACTTTATCTGGAAGGGCTGCTGGTGTAGCTATACAAAATCCAGAAAGTGCCACTTTAAGTAAAACAGCCTCAGGAGCTAAAGTTTCTGGTAAAGTAGTTGATGAAAACGGCTTGCCTTTGCCTGGTGTACAAATTACCAACCAACAAACTAAGGAGGTAGCGCTTAGCAATGCAGAGGGCGAGTTTTCTATTGCTGCCACACAAGGGCAAACGCTTAACAGTTCTTATTTAGGTTTTTTAGATGAGGATGTAAAGCTGGCTAATCAAAATAAAGTAAACTTCACGTTAAAGGAGGATGAAAAATCACTATCAGAAGTAGTTGTGGTAGGCTATGGTAGTAAAATCAATAAAATTGCTGGTCCGGTTAAAGGCTGGGTTGATTTTAGAAAATACATCAAGGCCAATAATAAATTAGCAGGCTCCAGAGGCGCTGTTGCAGTACAGTTTACCATTATGCCTAATGGCGAGCTTAAAGATTTTAACATCCTTAAAAGTTTGAATAAACTGGCTGATGCCAAAGCTATTGAATTGATTAAAAACTATTCATCGTGGCAAGGCTCATCTAACGGAAAGCCAGAAACTTTTAAAGTAAGTATCAGGTTTAACTAATTAAGACTGTAAGATTTTAAGATAGCTTTCTCTGTCTATCATTTTAGCCCCCATACTTTCTAGATGCGAGGTATGAACCTGACAATCAATAAGTTTAAGCTCTAAATTTTGGCAAAGCCATATCAAAGCCATTTTAGAGGCATTACTTACATGGGCAAACATAGATTCGCCACAGAAAACACCATTGATGAAAACGCCATATAAGCCGCCTACTAATTTATCATCTTTCCAAACCTCAATGGCATGTGCGTAGCCTTTTTCATGAAGGTTGATATAAGCAGCTTGCATATCTTTGGTAATCCAGGTGCCGTCTTGTTCATGACGGTTTATGGTTGCACAGGCGGTAATAACATCAGCGAAAGCTTTATTTAGAGATATTTGAAACTCTTGGCGTTTTAAAATTTGTTTCATGCTTTTGCTGATTTTTACTTCATCAGGAAATAATACAAAGCGCTGGTGTGGGGCATACCAAAGAATAGGAGTATCATCATTAAACCAAGGGAATATACCATTGCTGTAAGCCAGCAGTAAACGCTCAACAGATAAATCTCCGCCTAGGGCGAGTAAACCATCGTCCTCAGCATAAGCTGGATTAGGGAAAACTAAATCTTCACTGAGCTCAAATATCATCTTTGTTACAAAAGTATTTTTATAGGCATTAAACTTAGGGCTTGTTTTGGCTGTCCAAAATTTGGTTTTTATTTATACACTCATACTGCATCTTTTATTAGATAATTTTTTGATTTATTTGGTTAATCTGTTCCTGTGGTTGGGAACAGATTTTTTTATTTATGATAAACCTTGTGTATCTGTACAGAATAATAAAGCCTCAATAACTCGCCAAAAACAATTAAAGGCATCAAGATATTGGTGATGATTTGCCAGTTGACAATATAGGTGAGTAAAGAAATAAATCCGAAAGAGAAAATAAAAAAGATAAGCCTTAGCGGGAGCTGTGCATAATACAACCAAAGTCCTGCTTTTTTAGGAATAGCCAATAAAATTGCCGAAAAAATTAAGGAAAACCAACCCAATAAAAATAGCGTTCTAGAGAAGAATTCTAAACTGGTTAAAACCTCGTTTGATAGCAAAGATTGGTATTGTGTATAAGCTTGCTGTGCCAATAAGATTAAACAAATAACATCTAACAAAGCAAAAAAACGTTGTGTCCAAAGCATAACACGAATATACACTTAAAGGTGGGGGATAAAAAAGGGGGGCTTGGTTTTAGATTTGATTGATTGTTCTCTGACTTGTGCTTTCATTACTTTAACACATCAATTTCTATTAAATCTATACCTTCTTGATAATCATAAAAATATCTACTGCATACTGCACTTTACCCGCTTTTAATAGGGTTATTATGATTTAATGATTAAAAAGAAATGCTGCTTGCATTAATTCTTGTTCTGACCTTGATATTCCAATATTTGATGCTATTTTCCTCCAATTACTAACACTTGCTAATACCTCATCTATGATCACGTCCATTTTCTTATTATCTAGTCTAAAAAAATCACCTACATTTTTAGCTAAATCCATACTCAAGGCGTTATCATCCATATCAATATTAAGCGCCAAGCCATCCTTATCAATAGACGGATTTATATCATAAGCCGGAGAAAGTATCCAACCCTTATCTGTTAATAAAAACCCGTGGTTACGCAAATGATCATCTGTATTAGATATGGCAATATTAAAAACAATCCTTCGCCAAAGCTGATGGAGATTCTGTTCAATATAAACCCCATGGTTTTGGATAAATTCTGCAATATCTAGATAACTTGCGGGTTTGTCTCTAATAGTATCTTCATTATTTCCAGTCATGGTCATGGCAGATGCGAAATGTATACGTTCTGAATAATCCCTATCAAAACGTTTTGTAAAAAAAGTATGATAATTACCTGCTATTTTTCTAATTTACATTGTGCCATATCAATACCAGCTTGTATAGCAAGTTGATAAGCTAAGAATTCCCAAGCGGCTTTATCAAGGGTATCATTTCTGGAAGGAAATTTTGCAATCCACAAACAACCATTTTCATCCAAAATATTTGCTTTAGGTCTAGCCCCGCCTAACGAAGAACCTGGAGCCATTAATATAGCCAACCATTTTTTAAAATCCTTATTTTCGTTATCATTTTCAATACTGTCTACTGCATGCTGTAATTGGCGAATAGATGACCAAGGTGGTGTAGGTGTTTCTTTATTGATATCTAAAAAATCACCTTCTAAGTCGATTTTGAATCGTAAAGCACCCATACGACTCTCATCATAAACGCCGAGTAAATAATCAATCTCATATAAGGTTGGTGCTCTTTCACCTTTTTCTCTGGCTTGTTGTGCAGCCCTTCGTTTCATCAATGTACGCCCCCAAGTATCAGGCATACTATCTAGAAAAAGTCCGAAATTTTCTTTTTGGTTAGGAAATTGCGTCCCTGAATAAAACTGTATATCAGGATCAATTAATTGTTGGTGTTCAGAGTTTATCCAGACATTATCATATTCAAAACTAAATGCCTTTTTTCCTTTAGCGTAATGTGCCGATAATGTCCCTATCAATTTAGGTTCAGTCATTCCTTTCCAATGAGCAAACACGTATATATCAAATTTTTGCTGTGCCATTATCTTGTTATTTCAATAGTTCAAGATCTTGTAGTTTTCTTCCAAAAATATCATCAGCTCCAAGCTTCAGTATATCTTCCTGTAAACCCAAAACACGCAATACATTAAAATAAGCCCCTAAGGCAACGCTTGGATCACCTTTCTCTATCAAATATAAAGTTGAACGAGCTATGTTAGCTCTTTCAGCTACTTGAGTAGTTGTTAGCTTACGACGCTTTCTGGCTAACTTCATATTTTCACCCATTTGACTCAATAGCTGATTATATTTTGGAAAAATAACATGTTTTCTCTTTTCCATTATTTTGATTGTTATTTAAAACAAAAATAACTATAATGATTGAAATAACAATCATTATAGTAAAATACTTATGACGGTATTCAGAGGATGTTTAGTTATTAGGGCGATATCGCCCCCGTAGATTGCGCAAGGTATTTAGCCTAAGACTGTGTATTGGATACTTGTGCCTTGTAATTTCTTTAATTTAGTGTATAGTCAAAGTTTCTGCTTTATAAGGCATAAGAAGCCTTTGCCCGCTTGGCTAGGTCATCATTCTTGCGCCATTGAGGGATAGCACTTCGCACCGCAAATGATTAAACCTGTTGTTAGCGGTTGCTGTTCTTTTTAGTCATATTTACCAGTCGCTTTTAGATATTCCTTTAATCAATTGCTTTAAATAGGAATTTGCCCATTCTTCCATACTTAACTTTATCTCTTTATTTATTAGAATCTGATTGCCTTTTGAAACTATGTAAACAACATTCATATCATATGGGTCAGGAGAGTCTTTACTGGATATGTAGAACTTTCTTTCTTTTCCTTCAGCCCATATTTCCGTTAAACTGCTCGTTGATGGTTCAAATTTTATTTTCCCGTCTTTAAATTGAATGCTAATTCTATAATAGAAAAGATATTTGTACCAGCTCAGACTTCCTTTTATAGATTCCGTGAATCCGTTGATAATTATTGATTCGCCGTCAACGATTGTTAATACTTTGTCTGGATATTTATACATAGAGCTTAAATAAACAAGGGTGCTTTTATATAAGTCATTTTTTTTCTTCCCAGGAAGCTCTATCACTACAAAGTTTTTAGTGGTGTCATTTCCCACAAATCCGTTAGCTTTAAGTTCTATTTTTTCGATGGCGCTTTGTCCGCTAGAGTGGAAAGAGATTGCGATTAGGAGAGCGAATAATAAAAGTTTTTTCATTTTTTGTTTTGGTTTATTGTTAAATTTTGATTCAGGTCGTTGTTTACAGTTACCGCTAACTAGTATATATATCCCATAAACTTGCACAAATACAACATAAAATGGCCGTATCTGCACAAAGTATCATGCTATTATTAAATTTTCTAAATTATCATCCAATTCCATAGGTATTTTTCATAAAGCAGAATTTAATTCTAATAAAGTAAATTTTTATTGAAAGTCAAAAATTAGGATACAGTTTTAATGAGTTTCTATTTTTTATATCTTTGTTAACCTCTTCTATAACATCCTATATCAAAAAGAAATTTTCTTAACACAAGTCCACGTATAGCCCACCTATACCCCACCTTTTATCCACGTTTTATCCATACTTCCTTCGAGGCTTCTTCGCAGCTTCTTCGTGACACCTTCGGAAAAATAGGGCCATTTCCCGAACAAGACCCGAACATGGTACGGAGAAGGTGGAAAGCTTAATCAATCTTTAAAGCTAAAGGCTAAAAGCAGAAAGTTTATATATCATAGGAATTTGATCATCTTCATTGTTCAGTCCATTCTCTATAGAAAAACTTAGAATTGTTTTAACCACAAAGGACACAGAGTTCACAGAGAGCTTTTATAAGTCGACACCCAGTTTTGTGACCTCGGCGTACTCCGTGGTTAAAAAAATAAATCTTATGAGTGGATAGCTTAATCAACCAATCCATCAAAAATCAACCAATCTTATGGGCGGAAAGCTTTAAAGCATCAAGTTAGTTAGCTATAAGCCATAAAAAAAGGGAAGCAAATCTAAAATTGCTTCCCTTTCTAATATTTAGAAAATATGCTTATTAAAATATATAATGGATAATGGCATAAACTAAACCAGCTAAAGTTGCTGATACAGGAATGGTTAAAACCCAAGCCCATATTAAGCTATAAGTAACTCCCCATTTTACAGCAGAGAAACTTTTAGTGATACCTACACCAATAATAGAACCTGTAATGGTATGGGTAGTAGATACCGGGATACCAAAATGCTCGGTAATACCTAAAGTTAAAGCGCCTGCAGTTTCTGCACTTACGCCTTCTAAAGCATTAACTTTAGTGATTTTTGTACCCATGGTTTTTACAATCTTCCAACCACCACTCATGGTACCTAAAGCAATAGCCGCATAACATACAATAGGAATCCACTCTGGCATGGTATCTCCGTTTTGTAAAACGCTGCTAGCAACTAGGGCTACATAAATAATACCCATAACTTTTTGGGCATCATTACCACCATGAGCAAAACTTAATGCTGCTGATGATATTAATTGAAGCCTTTTAAACCATCTTTCTGCAGTTGCAGGTCTGGCGTAGCGAGCTATATTGATGATGATTAAAGTAATGATGATGGATATGGTGGCTCCTATGAGTGGAGCTAACACAATAAAAGAAACTGTTTTTAAGATAGGAGAGATGTTAATGGCTTGTAAGATACCATCTCCTAAAATTAAAGAGTGTGCTATACCAGCACCAGCAAAACCACCAATAAGGGTATGAGATGAACTGGATGGGATACCGTAATACCAGGTTAACAAATTCCAACCTATTGCGGCAGAAAGACCTGCTAAAATAACCTCTAGCGTTATATAGTCTTCTACAACTGTTTTAGCTATGGTATTGGCTACTTTATGATCTGTAAAGTAAAAATATGCAGCAAAATTAAAAGTTGCTGCCCAAAGTACAGCCTGAAAAGGCGTTAGTACCTTGGTTGATACTATAGTAGCAATAGAGTTTGCTGCATCATGGAAACCATTGATGTAGTCAAAAATTATAGCCATTATAATAACAATAACAAGAAGTGTAGTTACCATTAGATTTGTTTAAGAATAAATAAACTTATGCGTTTTTAACCAAGATTGATTCTAATACATTAGCTACATCCTCGCACATATCTGTTGCGGTTTCTAATGCCGATAAAACCTCTTTGTATTTAATGATGGTTTTAGCATCATCTTCATAATCAAAAAGATCTCCTACTGCTTTGTCAAAAACGTAATCTGCTTGGTTTTCTATGCTGTTAATTCTTACACAAGAATCAGTAATCACACGGATGTTTTTTAAATTCTTAAGCTCTTTAACCGCTTTTTCTACATCCACACAACCTTGTTTCACTAAATCAGCTAATTTCTTAATAGGCTCTGTCATTTCTGTAACGTTGTACAATAACATTCTGTTAGCAGAACCATGGATATAATCTGCAATATCATCTAAAGCAGAAGCTAAAGCATGGATATCTTCTCTATCAAAAGGAGTGATAAAGGTTTTGCTTAGCTCTAAATAAATTTGGTGAGTAATTTCATCGCCTTTATGCTCAAGATTTTCTATGCTTTTGTAATAAGGTTCTCTTAATGCTTCCGGAGAATTTACTAGGCCTTCCAGTTGGTTAGCCATGTCTATAAGGTTTGCACTTGCTTTTTCGAAAAGAGGAAAAAACTTTCTGTCTTTAGGAATGAAATAAGAAAAAATATTGTTCATTTCTTGTATTAGCTTTAGATTACAAAGCTAACATCCCAATGTTAAGTAATTGTTAATTTTTAGTTTACTACTTAACATAGATTATGGGAAAGGTAACAAAGAATCTTTGGCTCTTTCTAAGGTAAAACCAAAGGTAGAACCTAAGCCCGTAGTACTTCTTACATGTATGGTTTGGTTATGTGCTTCTACAATATGCTTCACAATAGCTAAACCTAAGCCAGAACCACCAATTTGTCTTGACCTGCTGGAGTCTGTTCTGTAAAATCTTTCAAATAAACGTGGTAGGTATTTCTCCTCAATACCAATTCCGTTATCGGTAATTTCTATTAAAATTTGCTCATGCATCTCAAATATGGTGATAGAGGTACTACCATATTCTTTACCATATTTAAAGGAGTTATCTATCAAATTCACTAAAACCTGCCTAATTTTTTCCCTATCTGCATTTACAAAGGTGGGTTGTTGATATTTTTCTTTAAAAGTTAGGCTGATGTGATATTTCTGAGCTTTTAGCTCTAACGCTTCCATAACTTCTTTGATGAGTATGGTAACATCAAATTTTTGGTAATTGATTGGGATGTCTCCACTTTCTAGCTTAGATATTTCATTTAAATCTTTAATCAGAAAGCTAAGTCTTTCAACATTTCTAGATACTTTATTTAAAAATTGTTTAGCTAACTCGGGGTCTTCCAAAGCACCATCCTGTAAAGCATCCACATAACCTTCAATAGCAAATAGTGGTGTTTTAAACTCATGTGAAATGTTTGATAGAAATTCTCTCCTAAATTTTTCCTGCTTTTTTAAATCGTCTATTTCGGTTTTTTTATCTCTTGCCCATTCTTTTACTTCTTGCTCAACATCGTTTATGGGGTCCGGACTTACATATTCACCCAAAGCATCTTTAAGGTCTTTACCCAATTTTAAGTTGTGTATAAGCTTATAAATGATTTTGATTTTAGAGTAAACGTATTTTTCTATCAGGAGGTAAAAAACCAAATAACTTACGCAGGTAGATATCCCCATACTGATACTGAAGTAATACCAGCTATGCTGAAAGTAATAATTTACTATCCCGATAGAGATACCAACAGCCAATGCATTCAAAAATACGAGGGTGCGTAATTTCATAGTGCAATATAATTATTTTGATAAAGCTATATGTTAAATTTTGGTTAAGATGAGTGGTTAATATTTCTAATTTAAGTAAAATAAATAAATTTTGAATTATGATTAAATTAATTATTTTAAAGATTTAAAATTATCTTTTTTAGATTTTATTTTAATATTTATTTTATTTTTATTAATTTAATGATAGTGAAAACATATTGATGACACTTGTAAAAGCATCATAAGCGGTCTTGCGAAAAGCGTTAAGAGTAGCGAAATTTAAATCTACATTTATGTTAAAAATTACTAAAAAAGCCGTAATTGGCATTATTTTACCATTAGCCATTTTATCAACTTCTGTTTATGGTTATGAAGAAGTATCAGGAGAAATAACAGGCTGTACTGATTATTTCGAAATAAAAATTTTTGGGTTGAGAATTTTACGCAAGTACACGAATGAATGTCATTCTAATCCAGATGGTCAATGGGATTGGTTTGGATTGAGTTAATTTGAAGTGCCTACATACGTAGGCACCTTTATATTTAATTTATTATAATGAAAAAAGTTTTAGCATTTTTAATTATTATTCTAATAATTTTTAATCAAAAGTCTTATGCTCAAAATCCTATATCACTAAAAGAAGTAAGAGTTTACCCTAAGGAATTTGTTATCAGTTTAATCCAAAAGATGAAAGCTAAAACGAATAATAACCTCTCTAAAGAATTTCTGAATTTAAAAATTAATGCAGAGGCTATTAGAAATAATTCAGATACTGTGATTTTGATAAACCAAATTGGAAATTTCCAATTAAAAGCCTTACATAATAGAAATTATAAGTTTATAGATTTAAATGGGGAAAGCTTTTATAATAACACCTTTTTTAGTACAAATGATTTTAGTAGCCTTTTAAGATATGGTTCTTTTTATGGGAGATTAAATAAACTTTTTGAACTAGACTCGTACAAATTTCTAAATGATTTTAATAGTTATAAGTACGATGTTTATGTAAAAGAAAACTATTACTTAATTTCATTTAGCTCTGATACTTATACAGGAGATTTTAGTTTAGACACTTTAACGCATAATTTGCTACATCTCAACTATAATTTAATCAAACCACTTAGAGAGAAAACTCAAGGAACTAAAATAGGAACTCCTAAATATATTATTGAAAAAGCAAATATTCTAGAATCAATAGATGAGGCTTACATGACTTTTAAACAAAACAGCAAAGGTAAAATCACTTTAAATACCTTAGAATCAAGAGTTTTATTCGATGAGTTTGAAATATTTAAGTTTCATCAAAATAAAGAAAACAAATTGAAATATACCGGAAGGTTTAAATTCGAATCTTTTATTAGGATGAAAGCTGTAACCCCTTTCATGAAATAAAAAAACCCGTTCCATACCTGTAGGTACAAAACGGGTCTTAGCAAAAATTCTATAAAATATTACGCCAATAATCTAATAGGCGCTTCTAATAAACCTTTTAATGTTTGTAAGAAAGCGGCTCCGGTAGCGCCATCAATTACCCTATGGTCGCAACCTAGGGTTAATTTCATGACATTTCCTGGAACAACCGCACCATTTTTAACTACAGGAACTTGTTGTATAGCTCCAACAGATAAAATAGCCCCGTCTGGAGAGTTAATGATAGATGTAAATTCATCTATACCAAACATCCCTAAGTTAGAAACCGTGAAAGTAGAACCTTCCCAGTCTGATGGTTGTAATTTCTTAGCTTTTGCTTTTTGTGCATAGTCTTTAACTTCGGCAGATATTTGAGATAAGCTCTTGCCATCTGCAAAACGCACTACTGGCACCAATAAGCCATCTTCTACAGCCATTGCAACACCAATATTGGTATGCTCGTTAAAACGTATTTTATCTCCTCTGAAAGAAGAATTTACAGCAGGATGTTGTTTTAATGCAACCGCAACCGCTTTGATAACGATATCATTGAATGATACTTTTACTGGTGCTACTGCATTAATTTGCGTACGAGCAGCCATAGCGCCATCCATATCAATACTGATAGTTAAGTAGAAGTGTGGTGCAGTGAATAAAGATTCGCCTAAACGTTTCGCAATTACTTTACGCATTTGCGACATTGGTTTTTCGGTAAATTTCTCTTCGCCAACAAAAGTAGGAATAACTACTTGCGGTGCTGATGCTTCTTTTGAAGCTCCTTCTGCTTTAGCAGCTGGTTTATAATCTTCTACGTCTTTTTTAACAATACGGCCGCCTTCAGCACTTCCTTTAATTTCTGATAAGCTAATGCCTTTCTCTTGCGCTATTTTTTTAGCTAGAGGAGAAGCTTTAACTCTGCTATCATCTGATGATGATGCTTCCTCTTTAACAGGAGCAGAAGTTGTAGCTTCAGCAGCAACTTGAGCTGGCTCTGCAGATTTTTCTTTCTTTGCAGCACCACCTTTACCTGCTTTTAATAAAGGTTGTATATCTGTACCTTCTTTACCAACAATAGCAATAATATCATTTACTTGGGCAGCTTTACCTTCTTCAACACCAATATATAAAAGTGTACCTTCTTCATAACCTACTACTTCCATGGTAGCTTTATCAGTCTCTACATCAGCTAAAGAATCATCAGCTTTAACTTTGTCTCCAACTTTAAAGTTCCATTTATTGATAACACCTTCTGTCATGGTATCACTTAAAAGTGGCATACGAATAACAGCAGCAGGTATACCAGAAACATCAACATCTTCTTCGTCAGCAGCTACAGGCGCAGCAGCTTCTTCTTTTTGCTCTTCGGCTTTTGCAGTTCCTGAACCTTCTAATACTGATTTATAATCTTCACCAGCTTCGCCAATGATTGCAATAAGAGCATCAACCGGAACAGCATTACCTTCCTCTACACCAATATATAGAAGTGTACCTTCTTGGAAAGATTCAAAATCCATAGTTGCTTTGTCTGTTTCAATTTCTGCAACTACATCACCTGCTTTTATTTTATCACCAACTTTCTTATGCCATTTAGCTAATACCCCTTCACTCATGGTATCGCTCATTTTAGGCATTTTTATTGCTTCAGCCATTATATTTTAAGTATTAATACGGTTATTTAAAAATAGAAACCGGATATAGGATAAGCTCCTACATCCGGTTATAAAATCTTAGTCTTTGATAAATGGATAGTTTTCCTGTACATAAACATCAGTAAATAATTCTGATGGATCTGGCCAAGGAGATTCTTCAGCAAATTTTACTGCTTCTTCTATCTGATTTTTAATTTTAGCTGCTACGTCATCAAACCAAGCTTGGTCTGCCCACTTCTCTTTTTCAATTTTAGCTTTTACAACTTCAATAGGGTCTTTAGCTTTGTATTCTTCAACCTCTTCTTTGGTTCTGTATTTCTGAGGATCAGACATAGAGTGACCTTTATATCTGTATGTTCTTATTTCTAAGAAAGTTGGTCCTTCGCCTCTTCTAGCTCTTTGAACGGCTTCATCCATTGCGTTATGTACTGCAACAGGGTCCATACCATCAACAGGAGCACATGGCATTTCATAACCAAGTCCTAATTTATAGATATCTGTTGTGTTAGATGTTCTTGCTACAGAAGTACCCATAGCATAACCATTATTCTCAACAACAAATATCACGGGTAATTTCCATAGCATAGCCATGTTAAATGTTTCGTTTAATGAGCCTTGGCGTACAGCACCATCGCCCATATAGCAAACATTTACATTATCTGTTCCTAAATATTGTTCTGCAAACGCAAGTCCGGCACCTAGTGGAATTTGACCTCCAACAATACCATGACCACCATAGAATTTATTTTCTTTATCGAAGAAGTGCATAGAACCACCTTTTCCTTTAGAACAGCCTGTTGCTTTTCCGTACATCTCTGCCATAGCAGCGTTTGGAGACATTCCTTTTGCAATAGGATGAGCGTGATCTCTATAAGCGGTTATTAAGCTATCATCTTTTTTGGTAGCAGACATGGTACCAGCTATGACAGCTTCTTGTCCGATGTATAAGTGGCAAAAACCTCTTATCTTTTGCTGTCCGTATAATTGCCCTGCTTTTTCTTCGAACCTTCTTAGTAGAAGCATTAATTCATACCAGTAAAGGTATGTTTCTTTGGTTATCGCAACTGAACTCATTCGTTATTATATCTAATTAATATAGGAAAGCAAATCTATTAATATATCAACAAATAAAAAACCTATAAGGTAGTAATTTTTACTATTTTACATATCTATTGTTAAAAATTGTTAAAAGTTTAGTAATATTGTTGGAAAGGCAGTAGATAAGGCTTACTTTTGTCCCGCTGCAAAATAATATTTTGTAAAGGTCGTTAGAGACAAACGTTCAACCCTAAAAAATATATTTGAATGAAGAAAATCATGATTTTAATACTCCTAGCTAGTTTTTCGCTAAATAGTATTGCCCAAAATTCTAAATCTACCTCTTCAAATAGCGCTTCCAAACAAGAAATTTCAGATCCTGATAATTTAGCAAGCCAGTTTTTCTCGCAAGTTATGGGTGTGGCTATATCTGCTACATCAAACACCAAAATGTACCAATTTATTTATGATTGGTTAGGTACCCCTTACCGTTTAGGTGGAGATACGCAAAAAGGTGTAGACTGCTCTGGTTTTGCTTTCCAGTTATACGAGAAGACTTTTAACACCATGATTGGAAGCAATTCTAGAAATATCTTCAGTATGGTAAACCCTATAAGTAAGGTTGAATTGAAAGAAGGAGATTTGGTATTCTTTAAAATCAAAAGTAAATCTATCAGCCATGTAGGTGTTTATATTGGTGATAATAAATTTGCCCACGCATCTTCTAGCAAAGGTGTTATGATTAGTAATTTAAACGAGCCTTACTGGCAGAGATACTTCTACAAAGGCGGAAGATTACTAGAATCAATTAAAGATAAAATGCAAAACTAAAATATTGTAATCCTGCTCAACAGCAGGATTTTTTATTTCTACGCTATTCTGCTTATGAAAACCGTTAATCTTGTCTTAGGATATTTATTTATCCTTTTTTCGTTTATTCCCTTTGTCAGACATGATTACTGGATATTTAGGGTGTTTGAGTATCCTCGCTTTCAAAAGTTATTGATTAGTTTATTCCTGTTTTTTACGTTTATCATTTTCTTTAATCAGCATGGTGTATGGGATTATACCTTTCTTGGTTTATCTGTTATCAATAACCTATATCTTTTCTATTTGGTTTACCCTTTTACTCTTGTAAGTAAAAAGCAAATTCAAACCAATCTTGAAGGTCAAGAATCGCATATCAGTATCTTGATATTTAATGTCTTACAAGACAATACAGATTACAGCATCATTAAGCAGATTCAACAATTTAAGCCTGATGTTTTATGCTTTGTGGAAGCCAACCAAAGGTGGACAGATAAACTAAAAGCTGAAACCGAGAAGGACTATCCTCACCAGATTTTATGTCCGTTAGAGAATACTTACGGGATGATTTTCTTTTCTAAACTACCTTTAGAGGATGCTCAAGTTCATTTTATGGTTAAGGATGATGTACCATCCATAAGTGTAAAAGTTATTTTAGCAGACGGAAATAGAATCCAATTATATTGTGTGCACCCCGAGCCACCTGTTCCGCAAGAAAACCCACGCTCTACAGCCCGAGATAAGGAATTGCTAATGATAGGAAAATGGGCTAAGGAGCAAAAATTGCCTGTAATTGTGATGGGAGATTTGAATGATGTTGCCTGGAGTTATACAACAGAGTTGTTTTGTAGAACCTCTGAATTGTTAGACCCCAGGAAGGGAAGAGGCTTTTTTAATACTTTTAATGCAAAGAGTTACATTTTACGCTTTCCACTAGACCATATTTTTTGCTCTAAAGAATTTATGGTGAATAGGATAAAACGTTTACCTTATGCTGGCTCAGACCATTTCCCCATGTTTATAGATTTAGCGCTTAAACCCGCTTCAAGTTATTTGAATGAGGAAGAAAAAGCAAGCTCAGAGGAAAAGGAAATGGTAGAAGAAAAGATAAATAAAGAGGTTATTTCTTAGTTATTTAGAAGTATCAGCCGTTGTTCTCACCAAACTTATACCGGTAAAGAAAAATATAACCCCCAATATACCAACTACAATTAAGCTTCTGGTATCAGCAGATTGCTGTATAACATTTACTGCTGTATAAATTAAGCCAATAATTCCTAAAATGGTTAATATAGTTCCGAAGGTTCTTTTAATGTTCATGATGTTGTTTTTACAGCATCATAAACAAAATATCGGCCATAATTTTAAAGCTTAATTTCTTCTTCTTTACTGCTTAAGAAATGGAATTCTGTTAAATGGTAAGATGATATGGCTTTAACCTTAACCCATTGGTTATATTTAAAGAACCATTTCACTTGTTTAGAGAATAAACCTTTTTTAATAAAAGCTTCTATGTATGGATGCACACAAAGCGTGATACCTTTCTCGGCTTGTTCGTTTAAAATATAGTCTAGGTTACTTTCTATATCATCAAGCAAAACAATACTGGCTTTAATTTCTCCTGTACCATCGCAAGTTGGGCATTTTTCGCTCGTCACGATATTCATTTCTGGTCTTACCCTTTGACGAGTAATTTGAACTAGACCAAATTTACTAGGAGGTAAGATGGTATGCTTAGCTCTATCGTGGTTCATTTCTGCCTTCAAGAAATCAAACAGTTCTTTTCTGTTTGGCGCTTTGTGCATGTCGATAAAATCTATGACTACAATGCCGCCCATATCTCTTAACCTCAGCTGTCTGGCAATTTCTTTGGCTGCTTCTTTATTAACTTGTAAAGCGTTTTCTTCCTGATTTTCTGGGTTGGCTGTTCTGTTACCGCTGTTTACATCAATAACATGTAGCGCTTCTGTATGCTCTACCACTAAATAAGCACCACCAGCAAGATTTACCGTTTTACCAAATGAACCTTTAATTTGTTTCTCGATACCAAAATGTTCGAAAATAGGTTCTTTACCTTTGTAAAGCTTTACAATTTTCTCCATCTCCGGAGAAATCTCATGTACATAAGATTTTACTTCTTCGTAAATAGCAGGGTCATTTACATGAACATGAGTAAAATCAGCATTTAGTATATCTCTTAAGATGGTTGATGCTCTACCCATCTCGCCTAAAATTCTTTTAGATGGCTCTGTTGAAGGAAGTTTTTTCATGAAAGACTCCCACTTAGAAACCAAGTCTAAAATATCTTTTTGTATTTCTGTTACTCCTTTTTTCTCAGAAACTGTTCTGATGATAACCCCAAAGTTTTTTGGTTTTATACCTTCCACAATTTTTCTGAGTCTTGTACGCTCTGTATTACTTTTTATCTTTTTAGAGATAGAAATAACATCAGAAAAAGGTACTAAAACAACAAATCTTCCGGCAATAGAAAGGTCTGAACTTAAGCGAGGACCTTTTGTAGAAATAGGCTCTTTTGCAATTTGAACAGGTAAAAGTGTATTTTTAGTTAATACAGTAGATATTTTACCAGACTTATCTATATCTGTTTCTTTCTTGAAATTTGATAACAAATAATCGTTAAAATTGCCATTACGAGCCACCTTCGTTAATTTTAACAAAGTCTGTACTTGTGGACCAAGATCCAAATAATGCAAAAAGGCATCCTTCTCGTAACCAACATCAACAAAAGCAGCATTTAAACCGGGCATTATTTTTTAATGCGACCCAGATAAATATCGCCAACAGCATAGTTGTTGTTGACTTGCTCTTTGTTTAATTCTACGAGTTGTTTGTCTTGCAGTAATGCAATAGTTACCCCAATTGGGGTAGAATTAATGATTAACTCCTTTACCAATAGCTAATTTTTAGAAAGCTCAAATATAGAACTTTAATCTACAAAGGAAATTTTTAGGAAATGTGATGAAAACAGAAAACACAAAGCTCTTTTGTTTATGAAAAGAGCATCGTGTTAAGCGTTCAAGAAATTATTTTTTCTTGTGTCTGTTTTTTCTTAAACGTTTTTTACGTTTATGAGTAGCCATTTTATGTCTTTTTCTTTTTTTACCGCTTGGCATAATCTTAAATTTTATGTTATCTAATTACTTAATTCTTTTATTTTTCTATCAACAAAGTTTGTTAAACCTGGGTCTGCAGCAAGCGCTTTACTTTTTTCGTAAGCGGCTATTGCTTCTTTTTTCATCCCTAAGTTTTCATAACTGGTTGCTAAATAGAAGTAGGCTTCCGGCTTAGGATCAACTGCTATAACTGTTTTAAAACGGTCTACAGCTTTGTTAAACTGACCAGATTTCATAGAAAACAAGCCTAGGTTCAAATTTGCGCTTAAGTTTTTTGGGTCTTTTTGTACCACAGCAAGCAACATTTGTATTCCTTGCATTGGACTTTTACCTTCACTAACATAAGCTACACCTAAACCGGTTTGAGCTTCTAAACTTTCTTTGTTAAGCTCTAATGCTTTTGAATAGGCATTTTTCGCTTTTTCTATCAATCCCGGAATCGCAGTGGTATCACTATAATTCTGATAACCTTCAGTAAATTTATCTCCTGCTTTTAACCAGTTTTCTAAGGCTGGTTGTTTCGTAGCAATAGCTTCATAAGCAAAAGCTGCAGGTAAAGGCTGATTTACATCTTCCCATTTCTGAGCTAACTGTTTTTGTAATGCTACAGCTTCATCATCAGAAGCGCCTTTTAACTCTTTTTCAAGTTTTTCTATCTCTGCTGCTAAACTAACATTAATATTTTGTTTCGCGGCAGCGCTGATACTTTCTTGTGAAACCGAAGAAACCGCAGCACCTGAAGTTGCTGTAGCGGTATTACCTTCTTGAACCTCAGAAGCATCTTCTTGTTTTACTAAGCCTTTAATATCAAGACTCAACAATATACCCATCAACACCACTACACTACCTATTACAATATATTGTTTAGTCTTCATAATTTTAAGCTTTAACTGATGCTTTATTACCTGATTTTACTTTGTCTACAAATACTTTTGCAGGTTTAAAACTTGGCACAAAGTGCTCTGGGATAATTATTGCTGTATTTTTAGAAATATTTCTAGCTGTTTTTTCTGCTCTCTTTTTAACAACAAAACTTCCAAAACCTCTAACATAAACATTTTCTCCACTTACCATTGAGTTCTTAACCACTTTAAAGAATGCCTCTACGGTTTCTTGCACATCAACTTTCTCAATTCCTGTCTTATTTGCAATTTCAGCAATTATCTCTGCCTTTGTCATGTCTATATGTTCTTTTTTATATTTAATTAATTCTACCTAATATTTGGGGATGCAAAAGTATTGCTTTTAGTTGAATAAAGGAAAATAAATACGTAAAATTTTGAATCAACAAGCTATCATACAACCTCTAAGCTATTTTTTAATGTTTTTAAAGCATTAAACGTAATTTTGTGCATGAAATTTTCTGACATCTTAATGCATTGGTATAGAGCAAATAAGAGAGACTTACCTTGGCGGGATACCCATGATGCTTATTTAATTTGGCTTTCTGAGATTATACTCCAACAAACACGGGTAGAACAAGGAATGCCTTATTATTTCAAGTTTGCAGAACGTTTCCCAACAGTAAAAGCTTTTGCCGAAGCCTCTGAAGATGAGGTTTTACGTCTTTGGCAAGGGTTAGGATATTACTCTAGAGGGAGAAATATGCTTAAAACTGCCATAAAAGTTATGGAAGAGCATGGTGGTATTTTCCCGTCTGACTATACTTCTTTGATTAAGCTAACAGGTATTGGAGCTTATACTGCCGCTGCAATATCATCATTTTCTGCAAACGAAGCCCGGGCAGTTGTAGATGGCAATGTATATAGATTGATTTCTAGGCACTTTGGTGTAGAAACACCTATCAACACGCCAAAAGGGAATAAAGAGTTTCAGGAGCTTGCAAATGAATTATTAAACCCATATTTGGCCGGAGAGCATAACCAAGCCATGATTGAGTTTGGTGCTTTACAATGTAAACCCAAAAATCCTAACTGTAGCATTTGTCCTTTTATAACTTCTTGCTATGCTTATCAACACAAAAAAATTAGTGAATTGCCGGTTAAGCTTAAAACCTTAAAGATAAAGCAGCGCTTCTTTTCTTATTTTGTAGTGAGGAAGGAGAATGATATCCTACTTAAAAGAAGAGATAACAGCGATATATGGGCTGGTTTACATGATTTCCCAATGATAGAGTTTAACCAAGAACCTACACTGGCAGAGTTAAAATCGCATCCTAATTACTCGTTATGGTTTCCTTCAGATGCTAAAATAGAAGCTGTTTCTTTTCCTATTAAACATATTTTAACGCATCAAAGAATTTTTAGCACATTTATTGAAATTGATAGTATTAATGAAGAAATTGTGCAAGAGAACGGATGGTTATGGCTGAATTTAAACGACTTAGACCAATACGCACAACCTAAATTAATTTTTGCTTTTTTAAAAAAATACTTAAATTGAAGAAAATTAATTAAGATTTATGTCAGGTATCAACAAGGTTATTTTAGTTGGCCACTTAGGGAAAGACCCAGAAGTTAGGCATTTAGAGGGAAATGTTACCGTAGCTAGTTTCCCTTTGGCTACATCAGAAACTTATAATAAAGACGGTAAAAGAATAGAACAAACCGAGTGGCATAACATTGTAATGTGGCGTGGTCTTGCCGATGTTGCATCTAAATACTTGCAAAAAGGCAAACTGGTTTATATTGAAGGTAAGTTAAGAACTCGCTCTTTTGAAGATAAAGAAGGGCATAAAAAGTACACCACAGAAGTTGTAGCAGAAAATTTCACGATGCTTGGTAGAAAAAGCGATTTTGAAAATGGTACTAACGGAACAACGGCTCAGGCCGATAAAAGTGATAATCCAGCAGCGGCATCTAACTTTAGTTTAGACCCTGTTGATGACGATTTACCTTTTTAAACCTACATCATAAAAACATAAAAAAGCCCTTAAAATCATCTTTAAGGGCTTTTTCTATAGATAAAAATCTACTATTTCCCTCCCGGAGGGCAATGCTCTTTCAAGAATTTAGTAAAAGTACTTGCTAAATGTTTTGTAGTTCCCTCGCCTTCAGATATGCTATGGCTTCTGTTAGGATAGCTCATCATTTGGAAGGTTTTATTGTGTTTGATTAATTCATTTATCATTTGTTCTGCATTGTTATAATGCACATTATCATCGCCAGTGCCATGTATCAATAATAAATTGCCTTGTAATTTGCTAGCGTGTGCTAGTGGCGAGCCTTTTACAAAAAACTCTTTATCTTCTGGCAATAAGCCCATATAACGCTCCTGATAAATGTTATCATAATTAAGCTGATTATCTACGGCAGCAATAGAAATTCCGGTTTTGTAAATCTCAGGATATTGAAATAAAAGATTTAAGGTAGAAGAGCCACCACCACTCCAACCCCAAACAGCTATACGATCTTTATCTACATAAGGCCATTTTAAAATCTCTTTAGCTGCCATAGCTTGGTCTCTGATGTTTAAAATACCAATATTTCTATAGATAGATTTGCGCCATTCTCTGCCTTTTGGAGCTGGTGCGCCACGTCCCTCAACAGACATATAGATGTAACCATCATTGGCCATATTACCTACATATAATCGGTTAAGGCCCATTCCAAACCTGTTTACCACGGTTTGCGATGCTGGCTCGCCATAAACATAAAATACAACAGGATATTTCTTTGAAGGGTCAAAATTGTTAGGTTTTACCATCCAGCCGTCCATTTCAATACCATCTTCTGTTTTTACTTTAAAAAACTCTACCTGCGGTAGTTTCATAGATTTAAACCTTGCCGGAGTTTCTTTTTCTGATATAATTTTGTGTTCTGGCAAAGTTACCACTTGTGAAACCGGGTAGTTTGCCGTACTAGAAAAGCTATGTAAAGCTACTTTTCCGTTTGGCGATATATCATAATCATGTGTGCCAGCTTGGTTTGCCGGACTAACCCTTACAGCTTTACTGCTTCCATCAATTTTAACACGATATAGATAAGTTTCTGTGGCATTGTCTGGCGAGGCTGTAAAGTAAATCAGTCCGTTTTTTTCATCAATTAAACTGATATTGATGATATCGTAATCTCCTTTGGTGATTAATTTTTCTTTACCATCTAAACCAATACTGTAAATATGGCGCCATCCGTCTTTCTCGCTCACCCAAATGTATTCTTTACCTTCTTTTATCCAATCCCAACCTGTAGGGTCGTCATCATTCCATCTAGATTTAATATCTATCCAAGCGGTTTCTTTTTCTTCATAAATGGTTTTTACTTTACCGTCTATGGCATTGCAAAGCATCACCTTACTGATGTTTTGTCTGCGGTTTAATTGCTGTATAATTAACTGATTGTTGTTGTTGGCCCATTCCATACGTGGGATATAATGCTGTACAGCATCGCCAGGTACAGCCATCCACTTTGTTGGTCCGCCGCCAGATGATACTACACCAATACGGCATCGGCTAGGGTCTTCGCCCACCACTGGATATTCTACCGGAATGGTGAAAGGATACAAAGAATCAGTATTATTAATCATCAGATAATCTTTGGTTTTACGAGCGTCTAATTGCCAGTAAGCTATAGATTGCCCGTTTGGCGACCATCTAAAACCATCTCTACAACCAAATTCTTCTTCATAAACCCAATCAAAAGTACCGTTAATGAGTTTGTTAGCCCCATCGGTAGTTAAGGCTTTATTTCTTCCGCTAGCCAATTCCTCCACATAAATATTGTTTTTACTTACATAAGCTACACGGGTACCATCTGGAGAGAATTTAGCAAACATTAAAGATGATACAGGTTTGTCTTTACCCAACTGCTGCAATTTTTTGCTTTGTGTATCATAAACCCAGTAATCGCCACGGGTATCATAACGCCATACTTTTACGGTATTGGTGTGCAGTAATAACTTCTTTTTATCATAACTTAAACTAAACCTTTTAACGTCTAAAGGTTTGCCGTTGGGCGGAGTTAAAGCCGCTGTGCTTAAAATAGTGGTTTCGTTTTTAGGGTTTCTGATATCTATTTCTACGATACCCTTATCATTAATTTCATAGTAAGTAAAGCCATCTTGCGACCACTGTGTGCCAGGTCCAAATTGTGCTTTTACATTTAAAAAACTGATGAATAATAAAACAGCTAAAACTATTTTACTCATTTTCTGAAAGTTATTTTTCATGATGACCTATTTTATTTTTTTAGTGATACCCTGTTTGGCGTATCGTCTCCTTTAATAATTGATGTTGCGCTAATGATGATAGCTTTAATGGTTTCTGTAACATTTTCAGCATCCAGAGTTTCAATTTCATCATCTACGGTATGGTAGAAATTGTCTTTATCTATTTGTACGGTAGAAATGGTATGTGCTGGCACACCTAATCTCGCTAAAGTGGCATTATCAGAACGGTAAAACAAGTTTTGCTCTGGATATGGGTCTGGATGAAAAGTAAACTCGCTACCTTTTAAATTTTTCTGTAAAATTTGCCCAAAATCAGAATGATTAAAACCTGTTATAAAAGCGTTTTTCTTCCCAAATTTTGATTCTTTACCTATCATTTCTATGTTAAACATAGCCTTCACCTTATCGGGATTTAATTGCTTGGAGAAAAATTGAGAACCGTATCCGCCAATTTCTTCTGCTGTAAAAGCCACAAAAATTAAGGTTCTTTCGTTATCCTTTTTTTGCGCAAAATATTTAGCCAGTTCTAAAACTGCGGCTACACCAGAGGCATCATCATCTGCACCGTTGGCAATAGAATCTTTTCCCGTTGGCTTAATAAGCCCGATATGATCATAATGAGCAGAAAAAATTACATATTCATCTTTTAGAGAATTACCGGGCACTACACCTACAACATTATATAAATCTAGTTTTTGGTACTTAAAATTCTGAAAATAGTAGTTTAAGCCATTAAAGGGTTGTAAGCCTGCCTGCTCAAACTGATAAGCAATGTAATTTGCTGCTTTAGCAATGTCTTCCTTCACCAAGGCATTTCTGCCACGCATATCATCCGCGGAAAGCGTTTTAATATGAGCCTCTACATCTTTTACATGAAGCTTAACGTTGGGTATGGGTTGTGCTTGGCAAGCCGAGAAAGCCATCCCTAAAGAAACTGTATAAATTATCTTCTTTATCATTATTCTATTGATTTTGATTTGAGCCATTTCTCTCTAAAAGCAAGAATCTCTGGTGTTAATTCCATACCCAGCTTTTCATAAGTATTTAAGCCTAAAGTTGGATTATAAGTTAAGGTAAGTAAAGTATTTTTAACTTTTCCATCTCTTTCATAAGTGAGGGTAATTTGCTCGCCAGGTTTTTTGGTGGCCAAAAAAGCTTCAAAGTCTTCAGACTTAGAGAAGTTTGTACTATCGGCACTTAAAATATAATCGCCTGCTGCTATACCTGCATCATAAATAGGGGTGTTAAACAATGCTGAAGAAAGTAATTTAAGTTTCCCATTTTCGGAGTTAAATCTTAGATTCCCTACATAAGCAGCAAATGGTTTGGTACGATTTAAGTCGTATCCGGCTTTAGCTAACAAAGCTCTATAATTGGGTTTTTGTATGCCATAGATGTAGTTGGCGAAGAAAGTTTTAGCAAAATCATCACTGGTAAGTGTTGCTAAAGTTTGTTGTAAATCTGCAACTGTATATGGGATTTCTGTTTTGCCATGCTTTTGCCAAAGCAGTTTCATATAATCATCTAAAGAAAGATTAAACTGGCTTTGTAAGCTTAAATCTAAGGCTAAAGCGATGATATTGCCGTAAAGATAATAAGAACTATATATGTTATGATTATTGGTTGGATCTATAGCCACGCCAGCATCTACAAAAACAGCTCTTCTGCTTATTTCTATGGGCGAGTAACGGTTTGCTCCTGGCGAGTTGAGTACGCTATTTAAGAAATAACCTTGGTTGTTTAGAAAATCATCAATGCTGGTAACGCCAGCTCTTGCCTGTAATAATTCGCCATAATATTGTGTAAAGCCTTCTGCAAACCATAACTCATCACTCATATTGGCTTTTTCGAAATTAAAAGGTTCTAAAGTTTTAGGTCTGATACGTTCTACATTCCAAGCGTGGAAAAACTCGTGTGAGATGGTGCTTAGAACATCAGAAATACTACTCTCTAAATTTGCTGCTTGCTGCGGAATAACGGTTGAGTTGCGGTGCTCCATCCCGTCTGAGGCGTTACTAGGTAAAACATCAATTAGAAAAGTATACTCTTTAAAATCAAACTGAGGCAACTCGCCAAAAACAGCCTCCGCTTCTTTAACAATTTTTTTGGTTTTTGAGGTTAAATCCTGCAAAGTAGAATCGGCGGCAGCACCATGGTAAACAATTTTAATTTTTTGGGCGCTACCATCTTTATTTAAAACATCAAAACTTTTCATTGTAGCTGCTGATATTTCTATGGGGCTATCCATAAAATACTGTAGATTTTTGGCTTTATAGATACCACTATCTACAGGTAATTGCGTATAAACTTGCCATTGCTTATTAGGCAGTAAAATTTTTAAGTCGATTGGTCTTTCTTGCAATGCCGGCACAAACATAAAAGAAGCTGGAATATTCAAATGTGCATGGCGATGATCTATGCCTACATAAGTACCATCTACCCGGTTACCAAATAAGGTATAGGTAATTTTAACGCTACCTTGATGTCCGGAAATTTGGAAAGCATCGCCTTCAATTTGTTTGATTTTTAGCTGTTTTCCATCAGCTTGATAGGCCAAAACATCGTAAACATTTTTACCAAACTCGTGAGTGGCGTATCTTCCGGGCGAAGACCTTGCCATTTTTACTACAAAACTATCTTGTGGCGGGTTAGGTATTACTAAACTAATTTGAGCTTCGTGATGTACCGCATTATTTAAGGAAAGGGTATAAGAAATTGGGTTTTCTTGTGCCCATATTCTGAAACCATTTAAACTAAGAGCAATTAAAAGAGATAATTTTTTCACCATATTGATATAAAGAAGGTTGAAATTAAAGAAAAATTGAAGTTTTTAGCTTTTTGTAAAGTAATTGTTATTGGTTAGAAGATCTTTATACTTTATACTCTGTACTTTATACTTTCAACTCCTTACCCTCAAACAGTATTTCATTTACTATTTTTGATAAAATTCTAAAATCATGGAATATATCATCACAGCCATCATTATATTACTTATAGCCGTTTTTCTTTTTCTAAAAAAGCCTTCATCAAACACCAATGATGCTTTATGGAATGAATTAAAAGCAGAAAACGAGCAGTTAAAGATTAATCTGGCGGTTAGTCAGCAACAACAGAAAAGCTTAACAGAAGAAAAAACTGCTGTTATAAATCTCTTAAAAGAAGAAAAGCAAGATGCCGAGTTTAAACTTTTAGGGAGGATAAATACCTTAGAAGATGATAAAAAGGAGCTTCAAGATGTTTTAAATGCTGAGCGTAAAAAAATTGCAACATTAGAAGAATCTTTCAAAGCACAACAACAGCGCTTAGAAGAGCAAAAACAATACATGGCCGAGTTACAACAGCGCTTTAAAACCGAATTTGAAAATGTTGCTAATCAAATCCTGAAAGAGAAAACCAAAGAATTTACGGATGTAAACAAAGCTAATTTGGATGTTTTGTTAAATCCTTTGAAAGAAAACATAAAAGCTTTTGAGCAAAAAGTAGAGCAAACTTATAAAGTAGAAGCTAACGAACGCTTTACCTTAAAAGGCACTATAGACGAGTTGATAAAACAAACCAAACTGATACAAGATGATGCCAGTAACCTTACCAAAGCTTTAAAAGGTGATAACAAAAAGCAAGGTAACTGGGGCGAGATGGTTTTAGATAAACTTTTAGAAGGCTCGGGCTTAATAGAAGGTATCAATTATAGCAAACAAGCGGGTTTTATTGCCGAAGATGGAAACCGTTATCTGCCCGATATTTTATTAAACCTGCCAGAAAATAAACACATCATTATAGATGCTAAAGTTTCTTTAGTGGCCTATGAAAAACTGGTTAATTGCGATGAAGAGACAGAACGTGAAGCTTTAACCAAACTACATGTAAACTCTATAAAAAGCCATATCCAAGGTTTAAGCAATAAAAACTATCAAGATTTATATCAGATAAACTCTCCAGAATTTGTGTTGTTATTTATCCCTATAGAGTCTTCTTTTGCTATTGCCGTACAGTACGACCAAGAGTTGTTTGACTTTGCGTGGAATAAGAAAGTAGTTATTGTAACACCATCAACCCTATTGGCTACTTTAAAAACGGTAGCTTCTATCTGGAAACAAGAACAACAAACCAAAAACGCCATTGATATAGCTACAAAAGCAGGCGCTTTGTACGATAAGTTTGTAGGTTTTGTAAGCGATATTCAGAAAATTGGCGATAGCTTAGATAAATCTCAAAAGGCTTATCAAGATGCTTTAGGGAAGTTAAGTACTGGTAATGGCAATTTGGTTACCCGGGCAGAACAGCTTAGGAAATTAGGAGCTAAAACTTCTAAACTATTGGATGATAAATTGATAGAAGAGTAGTAAAAATGGTGACTGTGTTTTATGCTTTGATAAAATCTCTCAAACATATTACACAACAATTTCTTTCTGTAGTAGAACAAGCGTTAATTTTATACATCGCACTAACTAAACAGAATAAAATGAAAAAATTGAATCTATTTTTTGCTGCTACTGCCGTGGTACTCTCGGCATGTAACAGTACCAAACAACATGATATGATAGCCCCAGCAGAAAAGATAAATGTATTAGCCTATCCGGATACTAAAAAAGAAAGCGTAAAAGACGATTATTTTGGAACCATCGTAGAAGACCCATACCGTTGGTTAGAGGATGATTTATCTGCCGAAACCAAAGCTTGGGTACAGGCCCAAAATAAGGTAACGCAAAACTATTTAACGCAAATTCCTTATAAAGAGGCAATCAAAAGTCGTTTATCAGAACTTTGGAATTACGAGAAATTCTCGGCCCCTTTTAAAGAAGGTGCTTATACTTATTTCTATAAAAACGATGGTTTACAAAATCAAGCTGTTTTATATCGTCAGGCTGATGGAAAAGAACCTGAAGTATTTTTAGATCCTAACAAATTCTCTGCTGATGGAACCAGTTCTTTAGCAGGAATAAGTTTTTCTAAAGATGGTAGTTTGGCGGCTTATCAAATATCCGAAGGTGGTTCAGACTGGCGTAAAGTTGTAGTTCTTAAAACACAAGATAAGGCCATTGTTGGCGATACTTTGATAGATGTTAAATTCTCGGGCTTAGCCTGGAAAGGAAACGATGGTTTTTACTACAGCAGTTATGATAAACCTGCTGCCGGAAGTCAATTATCGGGTTTAACCCAATACCATAAATTGTATTTTCATAAACTTGGCACTTCCCAAAAAGAAGATGTTTTACTTTTTGGCGGTAACCAAACACCAAGAAGATACATCGGTGCAAACCTTACAGAAGATGAACGCTTCTTAATCATTTCTGCTGCAAACTCTACCACAGGTAACGAGCTTTACATGCAAGATTTAAGCAAGCCTAACAGCGCTATTGTTAAGGTGGTTGATGATTTTGATAACGAACATCAAGTAATTGGCAATAAAGGCGATGTGCTATACATCCAAACCAATTTAAATGCTCCAAATTATAAAGTAGTAACGGCTAATGCTGCCGATGCGAGTCCTAAAAACTGGAAAGATTTAATTCCAGAGACTCAAAACGTATTGAATGCTAGTACAGGAGGCGGAAGAATCTTTGCTAACTATCTTAAAGACGCTACTTCTTACGTGGTTCAATTTACTATGGATGGTAAGAAAGAAATGGAAATTGAGCTGCCTGGTGTAGGTACTGCTTCTGGTTTTGGTGCTAAAGAAACAGATGAGGAATTATATTATACTTTTACTTCTTACATCTATCCGCCAACGATATTTAAATATGATATTAAAAACGGAAAATCAGAAGTTTATAAAGCATCTGCGGTGAAATTTGACCCTTCTTTATACGAGTCTAAACAAGTTTTTTATACTTCTAAAGATGGTACCAAAGTACCTATGATTATTACTTACAAAAAAGGTGTTGAGCTAAACGGTAAAAACCCAACGCTTTTATATGGTTACGGAGGATTTAGTATCAGCCTAACGCCGGCATTTAGCACCGCAAATATTATTTTATTAGAGCAAGGCGGTATATATGCAGTAGCAAACCTTCGTGGCGGAGGCGAGTATGGCGAGAAATGGCACATTGCAGGCACTAAGATGCAAAAGCAAAATGTATTTGATGATTTTATTGCTGCTGCCCAATACCTGATAGACCAAAAATATACATCAACTGATTATTTGGCTATTTCTGGCGGTTCTAACGGTGGTTTATTGGTAGGTGCTTGTATAACACAAAGACCAGATTTATTTAAAGTTGCTTTCCCGGCTGTTGGGGTGTTAGATATGCTACGCTACCATAAATTTACGGCTGGCGCTGGTTGGGCTTATGATTATGGTACAGCTAACGATTCTAAAGAGATGTTTACTTATCTAAATAAATATTCTCCTTATAGCGCATTAAAAGCTGGTACTGCATATCCTGCTACTATGGTTAGCACTGCCGACCATGATGACCGCGTGGTACCTGCACACTCGTTTAAGTTTGCTGCTCGTTTACAAGAATACCACAAAGGTACAGCACCAGTTTTAATCAGGATTGAGACCAATGCCGGACATGGTGCTGGTAAACCAACATCAAAAATTATAGAAGAACAAGCAGATAAATGGGCTTTCATGTTCCAAAACATGGGGGTTAGTTATCATGTGGTTAAGTAAGCGTTACCGCTGATTTTCCTAAACATTTACAAGCAGCGTCTTTTCTTAAAGGCGCTGTTTTTTTATGTCTTTTCTGTATTGGAACATACTAATTATAGCCAATACTTTTTTTATTTTCAGAAGCTTTCTATATTAGGATATGGCCTGGGGCATTTCACCTAAAAAAACAGCACAAGTTCCATTACATGGTTTTGGAACCGATAAGTATTTAGCAATAGTTTTTAACGCTTTTGAAAATTTAAATTGGAAAGTAAGCTATGCAGATGATAAAGGTTTAATAGCTTATACACCCATTTCATGGGAATCATATTCTGAGCAGATTACCGTAGTTATAGAAAATGAAATTGCGCATATTAAAAGTGAATGCGTGGGGTATCAGGCTTTTTTATACGATTATGGCAAAAACGAAAAAAATATAGAATTACTCATTACCGAGATTGAGTATTGTGCCTTTCATATCCAGACAGATATAGAAGGGAATATCCAAAGGTTTAAAGATAGTTTTTACCAGCATCCGGGTATAAATCTTTCTTATACCCCGCTTGGGGCTAAAGATAAGTTTACACATTTAGGCACCATATTTATCCCTAGAAAAAATTATCAGGTAGTACCCGTATTGATAGCTGTTAATTGCCTAGTTTTTATTTTACAGCGTATTATCTTTTTCGCTTATGTTTTTGCACTTAACCAAAAGGGGGTATCAGATGTAAAAGAAAAAAGTACAGCTTTTGGAAAGCTACTTTATGGCGGTATAGAACGTAATTTGGTTTTAAACGGAGAATACTGGCGATTATTTACCGCCTGTTTTTCTCATGGTTCTGTGAGTCATATTTTCTTTAACATGATTTTTCTGGCCTACATTGGTTCTATCATAGAAGGCAGGGTTGGTAAATGGAATTTTTTAGGTTTATACCTCATGACAGGCATCTGCGCAAGCATTACCTCTATTGGTTTTAGGTACGAGGAAATGGGGGTTGGCGCTTCTGGAGCTATTATGGGTATGTTTGGTGTTTTCTTAGCTTATTTAAGTACAAACTTTTTTGATGCTAAAGCCAGAACCGCATTTTTGATAAGTACTGTATTGATAAGTATCATTACTTTATGGCCAAGCGGAGAAGGGATAGACCATGCCGCCCATTTTGGAGGTTTTATTTCTGGTTACATCTTCGGGATTTTCTCTTATTGGGCTTATACCAAAGCAGAGCGCTCTAAACGCTATTTTATAAGGATGGTAAGTTATGTATTGATACTTTTGGCAGTATCATCTTGGGTGTTTTTTATGCCTAAATATGATTTAGAAGCCTACAGAAAATCAAAAGATAAAATGATGGTCGACTTAAACCTTATTTCTTCTTACTTTTACTCTTCTGATTATGATACGCTCACAAAAGTAGAGCGGATTGTCTTGCTAGAAACCAAGATGATTCCTGTCATAAGAAAGAATGAAATTGTGCTGAAGGAATTAAAGAATACTCCTTTACCATCAGAAGAAGAAAAAAATGCAAAGCATTTCTTCAAATACTATGGTAATAAGCTTAAAATTTACGAGTTGTTGTATAAAGAGTTTAAAACAGATCATCCTGCTTACAGGAAAAAAATGCAACAACTTACAGATGAAATTTACGAGCAAGAGGAAGAATAATAAAAATTAAACGTTAACACATAAATGAGAAGATTTAAATTATTGCTATTAACGCTATTATGTAGCACAGGGGCTTTTGCGCAAGGGTTAATTGGCTACATGAACAATGCAAGCGATTTTTTGACAGGCTAAATCAGCGCAAATTTGAAGAAGCTCAAGGTTTTTTTGCCGATAGTCTTAAAGCTAAAGTTCCGCCAGCAACGTTAGAAGCTGTTTGGAAACAAATTACAGCCCGTATGGGTAATTTAACTTCTATTGATGGTGCAGAAAACCGTAGTCAGGATGATTTTCAATCTGTAATTTTAAACTGTTCTTTTGAGAAAGGCAACCAGCCTTTCCAGTTTGTGTTTAATAAAGACCAAAAGTTGATAGGCTTTTTTATTGCCGCCCGACCAAATATCCCAACCTATAAATTACCCGCTTACGCTGATACTGCTAGCTATAAAGAAGAATTTATCACTATTAAATCTGGCACACATGAGCTTCCAGGGGTCTTAACAAAACCAAAAACAGGCGAAAATTTCCCTGTGGTGATATTGGTACATGGCTCTGGTCCGGCAGATATGGATGAAAGCGTTGGTGCACAAAAACCTTTTAAAGATTTAGCGCTAGGCTTAGCATCACAAGGGATAGCCAGCATCAGATACGTAAAACGTACTACCATTTATCAGAAAGAATTTACCAAAGCTTTTACCTTAAAAGAAGAAACCGTTGACGATGCTGAAGCTGCTTTGGCTTTTGCTAAAACTCTTCCAGAAATAGATAAAGCACAGCTTTACGTTTTTGGGCATAGCTTGGGTGGTATGGTAGCACCACTTATAGCCACCCAAAACCCAGATGTAAAAGGTATCATTTTAGCGGCAGCACCAGCAAGAAAATTTACTGATATCATTAGCGAACAAAATAAATACTTGTTTGAGCAAAGTAAAGACACCTCTGCAACTTTAAAAGCCAGTTTAGACAAAGCTTTAAAAGATATACAGCAAGTAGCCAACTTAAAAACAGGTGCTTTACCTGCCGATTCTGTTATGCTTGGCCTACCTGTTTCTTATTGGCTAGATATCAATAACCTAAACCAAGTAGAAACGGCAAAGAAATTGAAGACCAAAATATTGGTCATACAAGGCGGAAATGATTTTCAGGTAAGCACTATAGATTATAACGAATGGCAAAAAGCATTGAAAAATAAGAAGAACGTTAGCTTTAAATTTTACCCTATGCTTAATCATTTATTTAGCTTTGTTTCAGAAAAAGGTACAGTAAGCCAATACCAACAAGTGGCTAATGTAGAAGCCGTTTTAATTAATGATATAGCAGCTTGGATAAAGCAATAATATGATTCAGATACAGATTTTTGTAAATAACCCTTATCAGGAAAATAGCTACATTCTTTACGATGAAACTAAAGAATGTGTGATTATAGACCCCGGCATGTATACCGCTGCAGAGCAAAACGAGGTCATCAATTTCATTAAAGAAGAAGGGTTAAAACCGGTTTTATTCCTTAATACCCATTGTCATATAGACCATGTTTTGGGCAATAAATTCATCTTTGATAATTATGGCTTAAAGCCGCAATTTCATAAAGGCGAGCTTCCGGTTTTGCAGGCAGTACCCGCTTATGCACCACAACAGGGTTTTAGGTACGAGTTATCGCCAGAGCCAGAAGTATTTTTACCAGAAACGGGCTTTGTAAACTTAGGAAACAGCAGTTTAGAGCTTGTTTTTGCACCCGGTCATTCGCCAGCACACCTTTGCTTTTTAAGCAGAGCAGATAAATTTATGATAGGCGGCGATGTGTTGTTTAGAGGGAGCATTGGTCGTACAGATTTACCCGGTGGAGATTATCAAACCCTTATCAACAGTATCCAAAATAAGGTATTTACCTTGCCAGATGATATTGTAGTTTACCCGGGGCATGGTCCTGAAACTACAATAGGTTACGAGAAACAGTATAATCCTTTTTTTAATAGGTGAATGCATCATTCTACATAGCTAAGCGGTATTTATTCTCTAAGAAATCTACCAACGCTATCAATATGATATCTGGTATTTCTATGCTGGGTGTATTTATTGGTAGTGCAGCCTTAATCATCATTTTATCGGTATTTAATGGTTTTGAAGGCTTGGTTTTATCTATGTATGATAGCTATTCGCCACACCTTAAAGTAGAAGCTGCTAAAGGCAAAAGTTTCGACCCGCAAACGCCTTTTTTTAAACAGCTAGAAAGCGATGCTCAAATTTTTCTTATACCCATGTTTTGCAAGAAAAAGCTTTATTAAGGTATGATGATTTACAATTTATTGGCAAAGTAAAAGGAGTAAGTGAAGATTTCTTGAAGAATAGCCTGTTAGATTCATCTTTGGTACAGGGCGAATTTATACTAGGAGATACAGCAGAACAATTGGTTGTTATTGGGGCTACGGTACAATATGTTTTAGGGGTAAATATCAATAATCCGTTAAAAAGGTTAGAGATATATTCGCCCAAAAAAGGTACTCAAAGCGCATTTACCCCTGCCGATGAATTTGTGGCAGCATACTTACAACCCGTAGGCGTTTTTCAGACCCAGCAAGAAGAAAGCGATATGGTTATTGTGCCTATAGAAACTGCCCGTACTTTATTGCAAGAATCCAGAAATGTATCGGCTATAGAGATTTTTCTGAAAGACCAAGACAATGTTGAGGCTTTTAAAAAACACCTAGAAAAAAACTTGGGAAGTGCCTTTATAGTGAAAAACCGAATACAACAAAATGCTTTGCTTTATAAAATCTTAAATTCAGAGAAATGGGCTATTTATCTCATCTTAACCTTTATACTCATTATCGCTATTTTTAATATTATTGGTTCTTTAACCATGCTAGTGATTGACAAAAGAAGAGATATTGCTATTTTGAATAGTTTGGGTGCATCTAAAACCATGATTAGTAGAATTTTTCTTTACGAAGGTTTGATGATAGCTATGTTGGGCTGCTTTTTAGGCCTTTTAGCAGGTTTAGCATTTTGTTTACTACAACAAGAGTTTGGTTTAATAAGTATGGGGCAAGCCAATTTATTGGTAGATGCTTATCCTGTAAAGCTTAAAATAGCAGACTTTTTCTTGGTATTTATGACTGTGTTTACCATATCTTTTATTGCAGCTTTTATAAGCTCGAGGTTAAGCATTAAAAGGTTTGAGAAGTTGAAAGAAGACTTATAAAAAAAGGGATGATTTTAAACCATCCCTTCTCGGTGTAAACACCTATCAATAACCATCAATAATTATTCTCTTTCGTGTTTATGATTCCTCTCTCTTTATTTCTACACTCACAACAACATCTTCAGCACATGAATAAACACTATCCTTTAAGCACTTATCTATTAAATTATTGATAGTAATTTTCTGTTTTTTACCAGTTACCATTAAGCATTTGCCAGATAAAAGAAAAAGGCCAAATACCTTGTATTTCTTTTTCTACCATTTCATCAGCCTTAGCTTCTTTTGCTAAAGAAATATGTTCTATGCTGATGTAATGTTCTTGCTGCATGATATCCTTTTGATGAATCAAATTTCGCTATAATAACCTAGTACTAAAAAGCGATAATCATGATGAGGATATAAGCAAAATCTATATCAGGTTAAGAAAATAGACTTACTATAATTTGGGATGATTTTTTTCTCCAATGCCGTTTGAAAAAGCTGCTGAATAGCCTTACGACCTTCTGCACCTAAATCAACCGAATATTGGTTTACATATAAAGAGATATGTTTATACATCACTTCCTCGCTCATTTCCTGAGCGTGAGAACGTATATAATCTAAACCCGATTTGGGGTTTGCAAAAGCAAACTCTACAGATTTTCTAATCAAACGGTTAACCTTTAATTTTACTTCATCTGGTAAAGAACGCTTAATCACAATACCGCCTAAAGGAATGGCTGATTGCGTGGTCTTCTCCCAATAATCGCCCAAATCCATGATTTTCTTTAAACCTTTTTCATGATAGGTAAAGCGGTTTTCATGAATAATGAGGCCTAAATCTATTTCCTTGTTTAAGAGTTGCTGCTCTATTTGAGAGAATACAATTTCTTGTTTGTTTTGCAATTGCGGGTAAGCAACGCCAAGTAAAAAGTTAGCCGTGGTGTATTTTCCGGGTATACCAACTTTCAGCAATTCTGGCTGTTGCTGGATAAGGCTTTCATCAAAATCTTGGTTGGCAATTAATAAAGGGCCTACACCAAAACCTAGGGCACTGCCAGCATCAAGTAAAACGTAGTTTTCTAAAGCATAAGCAAAAGCATGGTAACTTAACTTGGTAATATCCAACTGTTGGTTAAAAGCTTTCTGGTTTAATGTTTCTACGTCATCATAAGAAACCTCAAAATCTAAACCTTCAGTATCTATTTTTTTATGGATAAGGGCATCAAAAATAAAAGTATCATTGGGGCATGGCGAGAAGCCTAAGCTTAGTTTCATGTGTTTGGTATTTTAAAAATCATCAATCAAATAGAACGTATTTTTTAATGCTATTATATTTAGGCTGTGCAGAGTTGAAGCCATTATTTATACCTTAAAATCGGGCGTTTACCCACTGGCTTTCCGGCCTCTTGACCGGCCATGTCAAGGTACTTTTATTCAAAGTATTAGTTTTATGTTTTGGCCTTCATGAATGCTACGCATGTTTCCGCAAAAAGTACCCAAAAACTCTCCGCTACGCCGCTTGCTTCTAAAGGTTTTGCTAAGGCTAGTTCTGTAGCTGCCGCAACCGCCAAGGCGGAATTAAGCGTAAACGGTTGTTAATGCTTGGGCCAGACTTCAAAACAGAAACATAATCATACTATTAATTTATATTAAATCTCAAGATGACAAACGACTTAGCCTAGTGCTTAGACTTTACTCAATTTTATTTTTTAGACAAAGTATTTAAGTATTGGCTTAGCCATTCATTCAAATTCTTAACAGCTAAAGGGATGTTCCAGTTTGCTTTATTTCTTTTTTCTACATAATTAGAAATGGCTCTTACTTGCATGCCGGCCACACCTGCTTCTTCGCAAGCGTAAAAGAAAGCTGCGCCCTCCATACTTTCTGTTTGAGGGAACAAACGTTCTTTTACATCTTCAATGCTGTCTTCATTACCATGCACTTTATTCACGGTAATGGCTGTTACCTTTTTTAAATCGGTTTGGAAGCTGTCATGTAATTGTTCTAAAAATTCAACTTCGCCCAATTGCATTTCCTCTAAGCTTAAAAACTCTTCATCATCCTCGGCGCCAAGCTCGGCTAAAATATCCTTTTTAACCTGTACTACTTCGCCAATGGCTATGCGTTTACTAAAGCTACCCGCTATACCAGCGTTTATAGCCATGTTATAAGTTTGGTTTTCTAGTGCTTTCCCTAATGCATAAGCGGTAGCCACCATGCCAACTCCGGTAACCACAATATCAATTTCATGAGCTAAATAAGTGAAGCTTAAACCCTTTTCGGGGATGCTTAATTTTTTAAACAATGGCGCTATTTCTTGATAGGTTGCAACAACAATTAGTATCCTCATTCAACAAATTTACGTACAATGATTTAAAGTGTTTCTTATCCTTGTAAATGCTTTGCGTATATTTGCGCATTATTTAGGCAAAAATGATTTACATTACAAGAAAAGAGCATTTTAATGCTGCCCATAAACTTTACCGTGAGGATTGGAGCAAAGAGAAAAACGAAGAGCTTTTTGGTAGATGCGCAAATGCTAACTGGCATGGCCATAATTATGATTTATATGTTACTATAAAAGGTAATATTAATCCTGATACGGGTTTTGTGATTGATTTAAAAGAGCTAAAAGATATTATTTTAGTAAATGTTATTGATAAGCTAGACCATAGAAATTTAAATTTAGATGTTGATTTTATGAAAGGTAAAATGGCATCTACAGAGGTTTTAGCCATAGAAATTTGGAAACAATTAGAATCTCATATTGCTGCTAGAGGAGCGCAATTGCATAGCATAAAACTTTATGAAACTGCCAATAATTACGTTGAGTATTTTGGCGATTAACACATCCGTATGAGTCTTGATAACCAACATGATGATTTTGCTGAAGAAAATGGCTATGCTAAAATAGACCGTTATAACAGTAAAAAAATCAATAAAATAGCAGCCAATTATGCAGAAATACTTTCTGAAATAGGCGAAAACCCAGAAAGGGAAGGCTTGCTAAAAACGCCAGAGCGTGTTGCTAAAGCTTTACAGTTTTTAACCCACGGTTATGATTTAGATGCAGCAGAGGTTTTACGTTCTGCCATGTTTCAGGAAGATTATAGCCAAATGGTTATCGTAAAAGATATAGAAGTATACTCGATGTGTGAGCACCACATGTTACCTTTTTTGGTAAGGCGCATATTGCTTACATCCCTAACGGGCATATTGTGGGCTTAAGTAAAATACCTAGAGTAGTAGATATTTTTGCCAGAAGGTTACAAGTACAAGAAAGGTTAACTAACGAGATTAGAGATTGTATACAAGATACGCTTAAACCTGCGGGTGTTGCCGTAGTGATGGAGTGTAAACACATGTGTATGAGTATGCGTGGGATACAAAAACAAAATTCTGTTACTACAACATCGGCCTTTACAGGACAATTTATTATAGAAAAAACACGGTCTGAGTTTTTAAGGCTGATAGCTGCAAATTTAGCTTAAATAGTAAAATTTTAACATACCCTGTTTTGTCAGGCTAAGCAGAGTAGAAGCCTTTTTAAAACATGCTAATTATATTTTAAACCAAATAAAACACAATGAGAGCATATATTTTTCCTGGTCAGGGGGCACAGTTTGTAGGGATGGGTAAAGACCTTTATGAAACATCAGCGCAAGCGAAAGATTTGTTTGAAAAAGCAAATGAAATCTTAGGTTTCAGCATCACAGATATCATGTTTAATGGTACAGATGAAGATTTAAAGCAAACCAATGTTACACAACCCGCTATTTTCTTACACTCGGTTATATTGGCTAAAGTTTTAGGTGATGATTTTAAGCCTGATATGGTTGCTGGGCATTCTTTGGGCGAGTTTTCTGCCTTAGTATCAGCCGGAGCTTTATCTTTTGAAGATGGTTTAAGACTGGTTGCTGCCAGAGCCAATGCCATGCAAAAAGCTTGTGAGTTACAACCATCTACCATGGCGGCAATTTTAGGTTTAGATGATTTTACGGTTGAAGATATTTGCCAGCGTGTAAGTGACGTTGTGGTGCCAGCCAATTATAACTGCCCTGGGCAATTGGTTATTTCTGGTAGTATTGCTGGTATTGATAAAGCTTGCGAATTATTAACCGCAGCCGGAGCAAAAAGAGCTTTAAAATTAAATGTTGGTGGTGCTTTCCACTCGCCATTAATGGAAGCAGCAAGGGTAGAGTTAGAGGCAGCTATTGTAGCTACACAATTTAACGAACCTATTTGCCCAGTTTATCAAAATATTGATGCAAAACCTTATACCGAGGTAGAAGCTATTAAAGCTAATTTAATTGCACAACTTACAGGTTCTGTAAAGTGGACGCAAACTGTACAAAAAATGTTGGCAGATGGCGGTACCGAGTTTGTAGAGGTTGGACCGGGTAATGTTTTACAAGGTTTGGTTAAAAAAGTAGATAGAAGTGTAAGTACATCAAGCGCAAGCTTATAAAGAACAAAAAATTTAAATAACGGGAAAGAAACACTTTCCCGTTATTTTTTTGGCTTGATTTTTAAGTTTGTACTATCTTTAAGTTTTTAGCATGAATAAGCTTTAATCCAATTGAAGACAAATACTAAAATTCGCTGGCTTTTATTAATTGTTACCATTGGTTTATTTGCAACCTCATTAACAGCTAGATGGGCAGCAACGCGTTCTTCAAACCTAGAAGATGTAGCCCAAGATATTGCAGATAAGCTAGGCGAAAAAGAGCTTTTTATTTATGATTATCTGGCAGATTCTGTACGCTTTCAAAACTTAGAGCGTATCAATAAAAATGCGTCTGAAGCTTTAGATATCATTAACTACTTCACCTCAAAACAAATATATTTTCAGGTATTTAAAAATGATCAACTGGTTTTTTGGTCTGATAATAAAATTAGCGCCAGCTACGCCTTAAACATTAAACAAGGGGCTTCTTTTGTAGAATACCAAAACGGTTGGTATGACGTTATTAAGAAAGAAGACAAAAGCTACAGCATCCTTTTTTATATCCTTGTAAAAGATAAATATCCCTACAAAAACCAATTCTTAAATGATCATAGCAGCAATAGCATCATTAAAGACCCTACCATTGGCATTGCAGATATTAATGATAAAAATGTAGCAGATATTAGAAATCTGGAAGACCTCTATTTGTTCTCTATTAAGCGTATTGCAGGCATCAATAGCATCCCTTATACCAATATAGAAATTCTGATGTGGGCCATTGGCCTTCTAACTTTATGCTTGCTTATCAATAGCGTTTGTAAGTATTATGCAGACCACGGCAAGCCCATATTGGCCTCTTTGGCTTTGCTATTTGCTTTTCTTGCTCTGCGTTTTGTAGGGTTGCAATATCATTTCCCTGATGCCTTATATAATCTGGATATTTTTAGTCCGAGGATTTATGCTTCCAATTATTATTCGCCCTCTTTGGCAGATTATGGCCTGAATGTTTTACTGGCATTATGGTTTACCATATTTGTGTTTAGCTATAAAGAGAAGATATTTAAACCCGTTAACAAGCCTTGGTTTGGTTATCCCATCATCATTTATGCGGCGTTTTTTATAGCCTTACTTTCTAACTTACTGTCTGATTTATTTTTTGGATTGGTGTTTAACTCTAACATCAATTTTAAGGTTACCAACATTGTAAACCTAGACGGTTGGAGCGTTTTAGGTATCAGTTTGCTATTATTAACCCTGCTTACCTATTATTTAATTGTTGTTATACTCATCACTTTTTCTGCTTATATCAATATCAAGTTAGAAATTAAAGCGGCTATTATGGTGGTGGTTTTAATAGCTTTTAATTTATACCAGTCTTTTTTTGATGAGAATACCGTTTTCTTGCTGCTTATTTTTCTCCTGATACTGATTATTGCTCGCGTTGTTTACCAGTATAATGGTAAAGTAGTTTTCCCGGCTTTGGTATTGATAACCTTGATATTGGCCACACTGGTATCTATCAAACTAAACCGCTACGAGAATATCAAAGAACTAGAAACCCGTAAAAGGTTGGCTATTAAATTAGAATCGGCAGATGACCCTCATGCCCTCATCCTGTTTACAGAAATTGAGGAAGAGATATTTAAAGACGATATTTTATCATCCTATTTTAAAAACCCAGAAGGCTATAGAAAGCGCTTATACGCTAGGTTTCAGAACTATTACCTTACGGGATATTTGGGCGAATATGATTTTAAGCTCTTTGCTTTTAAGCCTGATGGCAGTGCTTTAGAAGAAAATGAAGAAGAGTTAAACACCTATAAAACCCTGGTAGAAAGTGGCGCTATTAAGGTTTCTGATAACTTTTATAGGGTAAGTAATACTTTTGGTTTACAAAACTACTTTGCTATCATCCCTGTAAAGGAAAAAGATACCATACTAGGCTCTATGGTGATAGAGTTAAGGTCTAAAGATATTAGAGAGTTTGGTACTTTTCCGCAATTGTTTAAAGATGGAAAGCTTATTTCTATTGAAGATTATGTGGATTATTCTTATGCTTATTACAACAATAATAAGCTGATTTACCAAACCGGTAATTTTATATACGACCTTGTAAATAAAGATTTTAGTGGCAAGCTTAAAGATTTTGTAATCCTCAGGAAAGACAATTATAGCCACATGATTTATCAGCCTTCACCTCATAAATATATTGTTATTAGTAAAGAGTACCATACTTTTTGGAGAGAAATAGCCTCTTTGTCTTTCTTCTTTATCTTGTTTTTGGTTTTTGGCTTATTGATTGTTTCTTACAAATGGATTTGGGTTTTTGTAACCACACACAAGTTAAATTTCCGTAATTTAAAATTCCGCTTATTTATCAATAGCGGCAAAATGTTGTATAAAACCCGTATACAAATAGCTTTGGTGATGGCTGTGGTCAGCTCCTTGGCAATTGTGGGTTTAATCACGTTCTCTTACATATCTATTCAATACAAAGAGCAGCAAGATGATTTGATTAAAGAGCGTATTAAAATTATTGTTGAAGCTTTTGAGAGCAGGGTGAAATATAGAAATACCGCTTTAAACATAGAGGAAGACATGATGTCTTTTTCAGAATTCTCTAAAATGTACAATACCGATTTAAATTTGTACGATGTAAACGGTATCCTCATCAACTCTACCCAACCCCGCATTTACAATTTAGGTATACAAGCCAAAAGGATGGATGCCAATGCGCTAATACAATTGCGTTTATTACAAAAAGCAGAACTTTTACAGGATGAGCGTATTGGCAATTTAAACTATAAATCTGCCTATATGCCTGTTAAAAATGCAGGTAATAATGTGATTGCTTATTTGCAATTACCTTATTTTTCTAACCAGAACGAGTTTAACCAAAGGATAGGAAACTTCTTAAACTTATTAATTAATATTTACGTTTTGGTTTTTGTGGCAATAGGTTTCTTTGCTTTTGTGGTAGCCAATCAAATTACATCGCCGCTTACGCTGATACAGGAAAGTATGGCTAAAACAGTTATTGGTAGAAAGAATAAACCTATATTCTGGCGTAGAAATGATGAGATAGGTAACCTCATTACCGAGTATAATAAAATGATTTTGGCTTTAGAAGAAAGTGCTAATAAATTGGCACAATCTGAAAGAGAAACCGCTTGGCGTGAGATGGCTAAGCAGGTAGCACACGAAATTAAAAATCCGCTTACGCCACTTCGTTTAGGTATACAAATGTTAGAGCGCTCTTGGAAAGAGAAAGATCCAAAATTTGACACCAAGTTTGAGAAGTTTAGCAAATCTTTCTTAGAACAGATAGATAGTTTAAGCAGCATCGCATCAGAGTTTTCTAACTTTGCCAAAATGCCCGATTTAAAACTTGAAGTTTTTGAATTGGTTGATGTTTTAAACCAAGCCATCCATATTTATAAACAAATGGAAGGTGTACAAATTATTTATGAGGAAGAAGACTTTGCTAAGCTTTGGATAAAGGCAGATAGAGACCAGCTTTTACGCTCTTTCAATAATTTACTTAAAAACGCTATTGAAGCTATGCCAGAAAATAAAGCAGGTATCATCAATATCAGTTGCCAAATTTATACCGAAAAGGTAGAAATTAAGGTACAAGATAATGGTGCAGGTATAGCAGAAGACTTAAGAAGCAAAATATTTACACCTAATTTCACCACCAAAAGCTCTGGAACGGGTTTAGGCTTGGCATTTGTGAAACAAGCTGTAGAGAATATAGGCGGAAATATTTATTTTACTACGCAAATTAATGCAGGAACATCTTTCTTCATTATCTTGCCTCTGGTAAATAAATGATTAAGAAACTACTCATCGGCTTTATATTGCTTTTAACTGCTGAGCATAGTTTTGCCCAATTCAAGAGTAATTTTCAATCCAAAAAAATAGCTGTAGCCGATACTATTTTTATTGATACACTAAGCATTCTGCCTAATACGCTCAAAGTTTTTCATGAGCAATTGATAGATAGCAGCACTTATAAAATAGATTATCCAAATGCTTTACTCATTTGGAAGCAGAAGCCAGCTGTAGATTCTGTTACCATCAGTTACCGTACTTTTCCGCTTTTGTTAACGCAAAAAAGCTTTCGTAAAAACCCAAGTTTAATAGAAGAAGCGGTTATCAATAACAATCCATTTATTTACCGCCCAAAGCAAGAAGACAATACCCTTTTTAATTTTGATGGAATAGAAAAAAGCGGAAGCATTTCCCGCAGTATAGGTTTTGGTAACAATCAAGATTTATCTGTAAACTCTAATATGGTATTGCAGTTGGCTGGTAAACTCAATAATGAAATAGAGTTTTCTGCCGCCATTTCTGATGATAATTTACCCATACAACCAGAAGGAAATACCCAACAGATTAATGATTTTGATAGGGTTTTTATCCAGCTAAAGCGTAAAGAAACTACCTTAATTGCTGGCGATTACGAGTTGCGTAAACCCGATAGCTATTTCATGAATTATTTTAAACGTACGCAAGGTGCTTATGTATCAAACAGCTATAAAAATAAAAAGGGACAGCTTTTTAATACGCAGGTAGCTGGTGCGGTGGCCAAAGGTCGCTCGGCCCGTAACCAGTTTGATGGTATAGAAGGCAACCAAGGCCCTTACCGTTTAACCGGGAATAATGGCGAACAATTTATTGTGATTTTATCTGGTACAGAGCGTGTTTTTATAGATGGGCAATTGCTGTTGAGAGGGCAGGATAACGATTATGTTGTTGATTATAACACCTCAGAGCTTACTTTTACTACCAAAAGGTTAATTACCCGTTTTACCCGTATTGTGGTAGAGTTTGAATATTCTGATAAGGTTTTTGGCAGAAGTTTATACTATGTTAATCAGGATTTTAAATCAGAAAAACTAAAAATTGGCTTCAACTTATACTCAGAACAAGACAATCCTAACCGCCCCTTTTTACAAGATTTAAGTCAAGAGCAGCAGCAATTTTTAAGCGGTATTGGTAATAATATCAATCAGGCATTATTTCCTAATATAGATTCGGTTACATTTAATGAGAACGAGATTTTATACCGCCGATTAGATACTTTGGGCTTTAACCAAGTTTATGTTTATTCTACCAATCCGCAATTGGCAAAATACCGCGTAGGCTTTTCTTTTGTGGGGGCAAACCGGGGTAACTATCGGGTTGATGCTGCTAGTACTGCCAACGGTAGGGTTTATGTATTTGTAGCGCCTATTAACAATATCCCGCAAGGAGATTTTGAACCTGTTACCCTATTAATTACACCCAAAAAGCAGCAATTGTTAACGCTTAACGCTGATTATCAAATCGCAAAAAAAACACGTTTATTTACCGAGGTTGGGATGAGTAATAACGATGTAAACCTGTTTTCTGATTTGCAAAATGCAGATAATAAGGGCTTGGCTTACAAAGTAGTTTTAAGTCAGCAAAACCGTTTAGCCGGGAATGATTCTACCGGACTAAAGTTAAACACCCAAATTAGCTACGAGTACGTGAACCAGCAATTTAAACCTTTAGAAAGATATCGCCCAGTAGAATTTGACCGCGATTTTAATTTTAGAGGCCTCAATTTAGAACAAGCAAATGAGCATTGGACCACCCTTTCTTTAGGTTTGTTTAAAACCGATGCCAAGCAATTGAAATATCAAATATCTAGCTTTACCAGAGGAGCCAATTACAGTGCTATACAACAAGCTGTAAACTCCAGATTTGCTTACAAGAAATATCTATTTAGTTATGATGCCAGTCTTTTGCAGTCTGAAGTTGGTTTAGATGAAGGCGATTTTTTTAAGCAAAAACTCATATTAACCAAAGCTTTTAAAAGCTTTGAAACAGGTACCCGTTATGAAGAAGAGCTTAACAAAACCTATAACAGCATTAGCAAGCAATTAACTTTACAATCTTTCAATTTTAGAGAGTACGATTTTTTTATTCGCTCTTTGTCCAATAGCAAAACAGGCTTTCAACTAGGTTATATTACCCGTTTTGATGATATGCCCGATGGCAGCCAACTTACGCCTTTTAGCAAAGCCAATACTTTTACTGGTAAACTAGAGCTCAATAAAAAAGGGAAATCTACCTTAACCATAAATACCAGTTACCGTACCATCAATTACCTGAAATTAGATAGCTTAAACCGAGACGAGGAAACGCTTTTAGGCAGGGTAGATTATAACTTGAATGCTTTTAAAGGCTTTTTAAACCTGAATACTTTTTATGAGCTAGGTACAGGGCAAGAACCCCGAAGAGAATTTATTTATTTAGAAGTACAGCCTGGGCAGGGTATTTACGCTTGGAATGATTATAACAGCAATGGTATTAAAGAGTTAAACGAATTTGAGATTTCTCGCTTCCCAGACCAAGCCCGTTACATCCGTATTTTTAGGCCTAATAACGAGTTTATCAGGTCTAATTTCACCAGCATCAACCAAACTTTAAGGCTTAACCCTGCAAGTATCTTCAAGAAAAAAGAAGGCATTTCTAAACTGATGGCTAAGTTTTCTTCTATATCTGCTTTAAGGATAGATAAGAAAGTTTTAGCTGGCGATGGTAATATTTTATTTAATCCTTTCCAAACCAATATTGATGCGCAAAACTTGGTTTCTTTAAACTCTTTTATCAGGAACACCTTATTTTATAATCGCTTAAATGCTGTTTGGGGCATCGATATCAATATCCAAAATACAGCCAGTAAGATTTTGCTAACCAATGGTTTTGATAGTCGTAACCAGCAAGAACAAGGTTTAAGACTGCGTTGGAACTTTATTAGAAAGAGTAATTTTAGTATCGAGTTTAAAAACGGGGCTAAAGATTTTACATCAGAACTTTTTGCAGAGCGTAATTATGCCATTAGTTTTTATGAGTTTAAACCGGAGTTTGGCTACCAGTTTACTACCGATTTTAAAATCACCCTAAACTCGGGCCTAAGAAAGCAAAGCAACGGTAGTGCCTTTGGTGGCGAAGAAACTTTAAACCTGCGTTTGGGTTCTGAGGTAAGATATAATCTACTTAAAAAAGGAACTTTTACGGCGCAACTCAATCTCATCAACAACAAGTTTGAAGGAAATAACAATACACCCGTAGCTTACGAATTATTAGATGGCTTACAGCCGGGTAGCAACCTTACCTGGTCGGCAGGTTTCCAAAGAACCATTTCTAATGGCATACAACTTAATCTCACCTACGAAGGAAGAAAATCTAATGAAGTAAGAACTATTCATACCGGAGGCTTGCAGGTGAGGGCTTATTTTTAGGGTTAAGGGAACTAGAGCGTTAAACCATTCATTTTACAGTATTCTTCCAGATTTTTACATGGTAACTTAGCTGGTTGTTTAGCAGTGATAAGGTTATATATCATCAAGTCGCATTCTGCCAAACTTAAAATTTTACTTTGGTATGCCTCATAAATGAAATCCATAGTAGATAGGTATTCAATTTGATGAATTTCACAATAAGCTTTAATATCTTTCCAATTATTAGAGGCTATGATATTCTTAGAAAAACGAGCCATAACATTCAAGTTTGCAATATCAATTTTGTTATTTTAATCATTTTTTTGTTTATTTATATTACTAATTAATTTAATCTCTCTAATAAAATTTTGGAAAATATACTTGAAATAGTAAACCACTGGAAAAAGAAAATTCTAGCTAAAGCATTTAAGTATAATAATGGATTTTTTGAGTTCCCTTACCAATTTACGCATCCTAAATTAATGGTAGAATCTGTAAAAGCGTTACCTTTTATGCATCATTACCCCAATGAACAAGTACTAAAAACCAATACATTATTTCTAAAGGGTGCCTTATATTATTTTGAAATTGAGGAAGGATTGTGGGTAATGATTTCAGATTGTCATTACAAAACAAATTTAGCTTTCATCAACAAAGATCAGGTGGTTACCAAGGGCTTCTATAATTTATCATACATCAGCTACAGCGATAAAAATGATAAAAAGGGAAATTTAAATGGTCATACGATGATAGATAAAATTTGGACACTTTATCATCCTGGCGAACAACTCAATGCTTATCATTATAAAGATTCTAGCAATCTTATCATTTGCTTTTCTTTTGATGAACATTGGTTAGAGAGAAATTTTTCTATATCTAAACTCGATGATAACCATCCACTTAAAGTTTTATTTAGTTCAGAATTAAAGTACAACCCATTTATTAAAAATCCGGTAGTTGATGCCCAATATAAAATTGAACAATTGTTTTTAGGAATTAAGTCCATCAGTCAAGGAGAATCAGCTAAATTTTTATTTAAGTCAAGATCATTAAGTCTATTAGGAGAATTTTTTGATGGTATAACCAAAGATTTAACAGATATTAATTTTTCTAAAGAAGATAAATTAATCATGATTAAAATCATCGATTATTTAGAGAACAATTTGTTGAAAGATTTTCCTGGCATTAGTTTTTTAGCAAATTATACGAATACCTCACCTACAAAAGTTAAAACCTTATTTAAGCAGTGGTTTAGGATAAGTACTTTAAAATGGTTTAGGGCTAAACAAATGGATTTAGCGATGAAATTATTGAAAGAAGATAAGATAAAAGTTAAAGATTTAGCCTTTACCATGGGTTATAACAATGCCAGTAAATTTACTTTAGCTTTTAAAAGCTATCATCATACTAATCCTTCAAGCGTATAGTATAAAGTTATATAAAACAAATACTAATAGATTTAAGGTGTTATAAGTATCAAAATCTCTAATTTTTTGGATAATTAACCCATTTTATATGATTTCTTTTTATAAGAGATCATAAAACGGCTATTTTTCCTATTAAAAAGAGTTTAGCATAACTTAAATCAATATCAGAAAGCTAAATTGTGTCATTTTTTGCCCAAAAGTGGAATTTAAATGATGCTTTTAGGCTCTGATTTCCATAACTATTTATAATTCTGTCCTTTTGGGCTATATCCGCGTCTTTTTAGGCTACATAAATTGAAATCCTTAGTCTAATTTTACTCTCATAAAAGTTTAATATGTTTTCTATAAAGTATAATAAGCTTTTTAAGCTCTCTTATTTTAACTTATAAACATTATATGATTACAATTTTTACTTGTAAATCTTTACTTAAATTCAAAGTAAATAAAGTTTTAATCTCACTTTTCGCTTTAATATTTGCTTCCATTAATGTTAGCGCACAAGTGCCTAGTATTACTTCGTTTAATCCATTAAGCGCCAAACCAGGCGATGCAGTTACAATTACTGGGACAAATTTCAATACTACAACTACAAATAACGTGGTTTTCTTTGGAGCAACAAAGGCAGCTGTAACAGCGGCAACTACTACGAGCTTAATAGTAACGGTACCCACTGGAGCAACTTTTGCACCCATAACTTTATTAAATACAGCCACTGGTTTAGCTACACAAAGCTTAGGTAGTTTTAATCCGATTTATAGTCCTGAAAAAACAAATATTACAACGGCAGATTTTGCGGCAGAGCAAGTTTTAGCGGCAGGTAATGCTCCTCATCTTATAGCAGTTAGCGATTTGGATGGAGATGGAAAATCTGATTTGGCGGTTGCTAACAAGAATTCAAATACGGTTTCTGTATATCACAATATCAGTAATATTGGAAATATCACATCAGCCAGTTTTGCAACTAAGGTAGATTTTGCAACAGAAAATGAACCATTTGCAGTAGCGATAAGAGATTTAGATGGAGATGGTAAACCTGATTTAGTAGTTACCAACTATGGTTCATCTAGTATTTCGGTATTTCGTAATATAAGCACAACTGGTTTGTTAGATGCAGGTTCATTTGATAATAAAATAGATTTTACAACGGGCAGTAGTCCTCGTATAGCATCTATTGGTGATTTAGATGGAGACGGAAAGCCTGATTTAGCAGTTGTTAACGAATCATCTGGCGATATTTCCATACTTCGTAACACCAGTACTACTGGTAGTCTTAGTTTTGCACCTAAAGTAGATGTTGTTGCAGGATCTTCCTCAAGATTTATTGCTATTGGAGACTTAAATGCCGACGGAAAGCTTGATTTAGCTGTTACTAATTTTGGCTCCAATAATTTTTCTGTATTCCTGAACGCAAGTAGTATTGGTAATGTTAACTTTAATCCAAAAGTTGATTTTACTGCCGGAACTAGACCAATTGCGGTTGCTATTGATGACTTTGATGGAGACGGAAAGTCTGATCTAGCAATACTCAATCGTAACTCGAGTAATATTTCTGTCTTTCTTAATGCCAGCAGTAACGGTAACTTTAATCTTAATCCTAAAATTGATGTTACAACTGGTAATATTCATGAATATTTCTCTATAGGTGATTTAGACGGGGACAGTAGGCCTGACTTTATAGTGCCTGTTTTGGGGTCAAATACATTTTCATTGTTACGTAATACCAGTAGTAGCGGAATGTTAAGTTTTAGCTCTTCGGTAAGCTTGAGCATTGGAAATAATCCTCATTCTGTAGTCATCGCAGATTTAGATGGTGATCATAAACCTGATTTGGTTACATCTCATTATCTGAGTAATACAATTTCTATATTGAGAAATACGGACCTACCTCCAACTATTACCAGTTTCTCCCCGTTAAACGCCAAACCAGGAGATGCAGTAACCATAACAGGCACTAACTTTAATACCACAACTACAAATAATGTGGTGTTTTTTGGAGCTACCAGAGCAACTGTTACAGCGGCAACAGCAACTAGTTTAACGGTTACTGTGCCAGTGGGAGCAACTTACGATTATCTTAATGTTTTAAATACAGGTACAACTTTAGCGGCCCAAAGTTTAAAAAAGTTCCATCCACTTTTTAGTCCTAGCAAAGCAGGTGTATTCACTACCGATGATAAAGTAGACTTTGCAGCTGGCGATAGCCCTATATTTACGGCAAGTGGTGATTTAGATGGAGACGGCAAAGCCGATTTGGTGGTTGCAAATTATGTTGGCAATACAATATCAGTTCTAAGAAACACTGCAACTAATGGAAGTATTTCATCAAGCAGTTTTGCTGACAAAATTGATCTTAGCACTGTTCTTCCTATTAATGTAATTATTAGCGATATAGATGGAGATGGGAAGCCCGATGTAATTGTATCTAATTCAGCTAGTGCCAATATTTCAATATTTAGAAATACATCAACCAGCGGCAACATTAGCTTTGCTGCAAAAGAATTTTTGGTTGTTAACGCTAGCTTTTATTCTTGGTTTACCATTGGGGATTTTAATAGCGATGGTAAACCTGATATTGCAGTTGCCAAAGATGGGGAGATTTTGGTATATCCTAACTCATCCTCAAGCGGAAGCATAAGTTTTAGTAGCGCTATAACTATTGTTGGGCAGCTTTACACCTATAATATTACCGCGGCAGATATAGACGGAGATAACCTATTAGACTTGGTATTAGGAGGAGATACGGGATTTACCGTGTATCGTAATACATCTATAAATGGGGTGGTAAGTTTTGAAAATGGAGTTTTTATTCGTACCAGAGAATATGATGTTTCTATGGTAATTGGTGATTTGGATGGAGATACAAAACTTGATGTGGCGGTAACTTATGGTTTTGATTCAAGATTTTCATGTTTTCTCAATACCTCTACACCCGGAAACATCAACTTTGCCGCAAAGGTTGATTTTTTATTAGGTTCTCATGATTCTTTTGCTTTAGGCGATATAGATAGCGATGGAAAACCAGATTTGTTGACTGCTAATAATAGCTTTGTGAATGTTTTTCCAAACACTTCTAGCATTGGTAGCATTAACTTCGGTTCTGTAGTTCAAATTACGGCGGGTCTCGTAACTAGAAACGTCATTGTAGGTGATATAGATGGAGACACCAAACCCGACTTAATAGTTGCAAATGAATTCTCTGATAATGTTTCAGTTATTAGGAATGCAGATATAGTTCCTTTACCAGTATCATTAATAAGTTACCAAGCCAAACTTCAAACTAATGGAACAGTGCAGTTAAATTGGCTAACAGCATCAGAAACGAATAACAGCTATTTTGAAATTTTAAAATCAACAGATGGTAAAAATTTTAGTTCCATAGCTAAAGTAAACGGTTCAGGAAACTCAACACAACAAGCACAGTATGATTATACAGACACTAGACCTGCTAGTGGTTCAAATTATTATCAATTAATACAATATGATGATAATGGTAAACAAACAGATTTAGGTGTAAGAGCTGTAAATGTAACGCTTGGTTCAAAAGAGTTAACAGTTTACCCTAACCCAGCAAGCAGTTTAATTAATTTAAGTTTTGAGGCTGATGTTTACCAGAAATTAGAAGTCATAGACCTAACTGGTAAGATATTAATGAGTCAAACTATTCAAAAGCAAGAAAACAGCATCAGTTTAGATATCAATAAACTTAGCACAGGATTTTACCATATCAGGTTAACCGGAACAGGAAAAATAACAACTAAGCAAATTATTAAACAGTAAAAAGTTGAAATCAAATTTTATCAAAAGTATAGTCTTTGCAATCATAAAGAAACAAGATATAAGAATTAAATAATTTACCCTCAATATAATTTTATGAAAAAATTGCTACTCTTCATTTTTATTATACTCACAAGCAATTGCCTGTATGCGCAAACTGGAACTTTAAATTTCTCAGTCGCAAGTGGTACCAATCTTGGAACAGAGGCTGTAGACGGCGAAGGAGGTTCTACTGATATTTCTGGATTTACATTTAACATTTTCGCCAGTAATGGTTTGGGCGTTTCTACAGGTGGAGATATATTTTATTATTCTTTCAATAGTTTTGGGGTTTTTGAGGGATTGGGACCCAGTAATTATCAAACTGGATTTGATGGTTTAGTCATTTCATCATCATCAGGTAATTTTGATTTTAATGGTTTTAGAGTGGCTGAAGTTGGGTTTACTTTTGGGGCATCAATTACAGTTCGAGGCTTTAGAAATTCAATGTCAACTGGGCTTGTTAACTTAGGCCTTACTCCATTAGGAACCATTGCTTATGGACCAAATGAATTACCCGATGCTATCTTTTCTAATGTAGATAAGGTGGTGATTACATCTCCCGGAATGAGAGCCCTTTTTAATGGTTTTACGGTAGGTCCTGCTGTTGACTTATCAGCACCCGAAGTAACAAGTATTTCATTACTAGCTTCACCGCAAGAAAGTGCTAGCTCTGTAATTTATCGTGTTACTTTTGATGAGAACGCTAATAATATCAGTGTTGATGACTTTATACTTACTTCAACAGGTACGGCTAGTGGGAATATCAGTAGTGTAAGTGCTACTACAGGAAGTTCTGTTGATGTTACTGTAAATGCTATTTCAGGTTTAGGATCATTAAGATTAGATTTAAAGAATAGTACTAATCTTACTGATGATTTAGGCAATGGAAATGGCACCAACGGATTTACTGCGGACTATAATGCAGGTGCAACGCATTTGGTAAGGTCTATACCTGTAATTATTAGCTTTAGTCCTTTAAGCGCCAAACCAGGCGATGTAATTACCATAACAGGTACTAACTTTAACACCACAGCAACCAATAATGTAGTATTCTTTGGTGCAACAAAAGCACTAGTAACCGCAGCAACAGCCTCAAGTTTAACAGTAACAGTACCTAGTGGTGCTATGTTTGGACCTATTAAAGTTTTAAATTCTGTAACGAGTTTAGCTGCATCTAGCAGAGAAAGTTTTATACCAACTTTTAGTCCATCTAAAACAGGGATTTCACTATTAGATTTTTCACCAAGGCAAGATTTTTCAGCTGGAAGTGCAACTTATTCTATTGCTAATGGAGATTTAGATGGGGATGGTAAGCTAGATATGGCAGTTGTTAACTACGGAGCTAATAGCCTATCTGTATTCCATAATACAAGTTCTAGTGGAAGTATCACTTCTGGTTCATTTGCCACAAAAGTTGATTTTACAACAGGGAATTTTCCAATTGCAGTTTCAATTACAGACGTTGATGGGGATGGTAAGTTAGATATTGTTGTAGCAAATTATGGAGGCCATAGTGTTTCGGTATTTCGTAATACCAGTACTACTGGAAGCATCACAACATCTTCATTTGCTGCCAAAGTTGACTTTGCTACAGGTCTGCAGCCAACATCAGTAGCTGTTGGAGATTTTAATAGAGACGGAAAGCCAGACATAGCAACAGCTAACCCTGGCCATAATACTTTTTCTGTATTACAAAATACAGCAGCTAGTGGCTCTATAACAACTAGTTCATTTGCTGCCAAAGTTGATTTTGCTATTGGTTTAGGTGCTTCCCCTCAGTTAATTACAGTTGGAGATATAGATGGCGATGGGAAGCTAGATATTGCCACAGCCAATGCTTCAATTAACACAGTTTCTGTTTTCCAAAATATACATGTAAGTGGCAATATATCGAGTAGTTCATTTGCAACTAAAGTTGATTTTAATACAGAACTTGGACCATGGGCTGTTTCAATTACAGATGTTGATTTAGATGGGAAACCCGAATTAATAGTTGCAAATAGAAATAACAATAGTTTATCAGTATTTCAAAATACTCATTCAACAGGAAATATATCATCTAGTTCTTTTGCTACAAAAGTTGATTTTGCAACTGGTGTGGGTAATGGCCCATACGCCCTAGCTATTGGTGATATAGATGGAGATGGTAAGCCCGATATTGCTGCTATGAATGCGAATTCTAGTACAGTATCAATTTTCAGAAATACTAGCTCGGTGGGTAGTATAAGCACTTCAAGTTTAGCTACAGGGGTTAATGTTAATGTAGGTTCAACTCCACTATCTGTAAGTATTGCAGACTTGGATGGCGATGGGAAACCAGATATTGCAACTGCTAATTCGCAGTCAAATGGAGTATCTGTTTTACGAAATACTGAAATACCTCCAAGCATTACCAATGTTACCTCTACAAAAGCAGATGGTAGTTATTACCTAGGAGAAAATATTCCTATTACCATCACTTTTAATGAAGCTGTAGATGTTACAGGAACACCGCAATTAACGCTAGAAACAGGTGCTACAGACCGTATTATCAACTATGCATCCGGTACCGGAACCAATACTTTAACTTTCAACTATACTGTACAAAATGGAGATATAAGTGCTGATTTAGATTATATCTCTAGCTCAGCTTTAGCTTTAAATGATGGCACCATAAAAAGTGTAACAACCACTGTAGATGCTATACTTATGCTACCAACAACGGGGGCGGCTGGTTCATTAGGTGCAAATAAAAATTTAGTGATATTGATTCCGTCTCCAACCATTACTTCATTTACACCATTAAGTGCCAAACCGGGCGATGTAGTAACCATAACCGGAACAGGCTTTAACACTACAGCAGCGAATAATATAGTATACTTTGGCGCAACAAAAGCAACCGTTACAGCGGCAACAGCAACCAGTTTAACGGTAACCGTACCAACAGGTGCTACTTACGCACCAACAAGCGTGTTAAATACAGGTTCTAATTTGTTAGCACAAAGCCCATCAAGTTTCAACCCAATTTACAGTCCATCTAAACTTACTTTCACTAATTCAGATTTTGAACCTAAGGTGGATTTTGCTACCGGCAATAGGCCACAAGCTTTAACTACTGGAGATTTTGATGGCGATGGATATCCCGATGTAGCTGTAATTAATAATGCAGACAATACAGTTTCAATTTTCAGAAACACAGGAAACGGTACAAGCATCAGCTTTGCTAATAAGATAGATTTTGTCACCGGTACTACACCAGTTTCTGTTCAGTCTGGAGATTTTGATGGTGATGGTAAGCTAGATTTAGCTATTGTCAATTCATCATCAAATAGCATTTCTACCTTAAGAAATAATGGATCCAGCGGGACTATCAGCTTTGAAGCTAAACAAGATTATATAACACAAAGTAACCCAGGCCAAATAAAGATTGGAGATTTTGATGGTGATGGTAAACTTGATTTAGTTATCAATGAGTTTGGGAATAATAGCTTTTCTATATTTAGAAATACTAGTAATGTTGGAGCAATTACTTTTGCTTCAGCAAATACATTGAGTACGGGTGCAGGTAGCAATCCTTCTGCATTGGCTTTAGGAGATGTAAACGGAGATGGCAAATTAGATATAGCTATAACCAATTTCGGTGCCAGTAAGTTAGCCTTGTATCGCAATACAAGCTCGGTTAATGCACTAAGTTTTGTTTTAGATAATAGCTATGATACACAGTCTTTCCCGCTATCTGTAGCGATTGGCGATTTAGACCAAGATGGTAAGGCCGATATCGCAGTTTCTAATACCAACTCAAATACCGTTTCCTTTTATAAAAACACAGGAACAAATAATATCCTAAGTTTTGCTGATGGTCAAGCTTATTTTGCTATGGATAGTCCGAGAGAACTTACCATGGGTGATGTAGATGGAGATGGCAAAGTAGATTTAGCAGTAGCTAACATCAATGCTAGCTCGATTAACATTTTTAAGAATAATAGCACTAGTGCATTCTTGATTTTTGACAAGACGATTCACACAACTGGCACTAATCCTATTTCGGTAGCTTTAACAGATTTTGATGGCGATGGTCGCCTTGATTTAGTGGTATCCAATAGCAATACCGCATCAAATTCTATCTCTGTTTTACGTAATGCTGATATTGCTCCTATTGTAAACCTAGTAAGCTCATCATCAGCTAATGGTACTTATCAGATAGGTGATATCATTCCAATAAAAGTTGCATTTGATAAAATAGTGAATGTTACAGGTAACCCTAGGCTTCGTTTAGAAACAGGTACAGTAGACCAATGGGCTAATTATATCTCTGGTAGCGGTACGGATACCTTAACTTTTAATTATACCGTACAAGCCGGGGATGTAAGTACAGATTTGGATTATACTTCTACCTCAGCTTTAAGTTTAAATAACGGTACTATAAAAGGAATTACCAATGTAGATGCTAATTTAACTTTAGCAGCACCAGGAGCATCAAGTTCATTGGGCGCTAATAAAGAGTTAGTGATTTTTACAGCTCCACCTACAATCACCAGTTTTAGCCCAGAAAGTGCAAAGCCGGGAGATGTGATAACGATTACAGGGACGAACTTTAGTACTACATCTGCAAATAATATAGTTTTCTTTGGTGCAACCAAAGGAATAGTAAATGGGGCAACAACAACAAGTTTAACAGTAACAGTTCCGTCTGGTGCTACTTATGGCGCCATTACTTTATTAAATACCCAAACTAAATTAGCCGCAGAAAGTCCTCTTAATTTCAATCCAATTTTCAGCCCTTCAAAAGCTAAGCTAGGCACCGGAGATTTTGCAGCTAAAGTAGATTATACGGCTGGTAATGGAACATTTGATGTAACCTTAGGCGACTTTGACGGAGACGGAAAATTAGATATGGCAGCTTCTAATAACGGAGCTAGTTTTGTTTCATTATTTAGAAATAATGGAAATGGTGGTTTTGATACCAAGGTTGATATACCAGTTAGTTATGGTGGGTTTTCAACCGGTATTGCTAAAGGAGATTTAGATGGTGATGGTAAATTGGATTTAGTTGTTGTAGGTAGTAACAATATGCAAATATTTAGAAATACTACAACAAGCGGTAATTTTAGTACTACAAGTTTTACATCTGTTGGTACTATAGCTACTGGCTTAAATCCAATAAATGTAAAAATTAGTGATATAGATTTAGATGGAAAGTTAGACATTACTGTGCTTAACCTTTCTAGTAATTCAGTTTCGGTTTTCGGAAATACAAGCGCTGGTTCTGTAATTTCTTTTGCCCCTAGGGTAGATTTTGGCGTAGGTTTCCAACCACAAGGGTTAGCTGTAGGAGATTTAGATAATGATGGTAAATCAGACTTAGCTGTTGTTATATATAGCTCTAAAACTTTATCTATTCTTAAAAATACCAGCACCGTAGGAAGTATTAATAGCGGAAGCTTTGCCTCAGCAGTAAATATTTCTTTAAGCGGAAATCCATTTGCAGTGAGCATGGGCGATATAGATAGCGATGGTAAAGCTGATATCGTGGTAGGATTCTATGCAGACTCATACATGACTGTTTTAAAGAACGATATCAATGGTGCAATTACAAGCAGTAATTTTGCAACCAAGATAAACTTCAATAATATAAATACACAGTATGGAATTGCAATTGGTGATTTAGATGGTAACGGTAAACCTGATATTGCTTCTGTAAGTTATAACAACAATGCACTATTAGTTTACAGAAATACTTCAACGCCAGGAGATATAAATTTATCTTCTCTTGCACCGGTAGTGAACTTTACAACAGGCAGACGCCCTCAAAATGTAGCTATTGGTGATTTAGATGGAGACGGCAGACTAGATTTTGCTGTTGCCAACAGTGGGGCAAATTTCGTGTCCATTTTCAAAAATATAGACCCACCAGTTATTTCAAATAGCGGAACGCTAACGGCCATGAGTAGCACTTATGGCACTCCTTCAAGTGCTATTAGTTTCAATGTTTCAGGTGCAAGTATGCAAGCAGGGATTAAAGTAACTCCTCCTACAGGTTTTGAGGTTTCCGCAGATAATACAACCTTTACTTCTACCCTAACAGTAGGAACTACAGGCACCATAAATAGTACCCCTGTTTATATCAGACTAGCAGCTAACACGCCAGCAGGAAATTACAGCGGTAACATCGCACTAAGCAGTCTAAATGCAGATAGTGTTAAGATAGCTACCATAAGCAGTACGGTAAATCCGAAAGCTTTAACTGTAACAGGTATAAGCATTGCAAATAAAGTATACGATAGAAATACTGCTGCAACCATTACCGGAACGGCTAGCCTTACTGGAATAGTAGGTAGTGATAATGTTACCATCGGCGGAACAGCGACAGCAAGTTTCAATGATAAAAATGTAGGGACAGGAAAAGCCATCACCATTATCAGTAATTATACTTTAGGCGGAACAGCAGCGGCTAATTATACCTTATCACAACCTACCACAGGTTTTACAGCTAATATCACCGCAAAATCTTTATTGGTAACAGCAACGGGTGTTAACAAAGAGTATAATGGTAATACATCAGCAACCGTTACATTATCTGATGATAGAATATCGGGTGATATACTAACAGCAGCTTATACTACAGCCACGTTTATCGATAGAAATGTAGGCACAGGTAAAGCAGTATCAGTATCAGGTATTAGCATCAGCGGTACAGATGCAGGAAATTATACAGTAAACACGACTGCAAGTACCACAGCTAACATCACAGCTAAAGCATTAATCATTACAGCAGCAGATAAACAAAAGTTTGTGGGTACAGCAAACCCAGTGTTTACCGCAAATTATAATGGTTTTATAGCTGGAGAAGATGCAACAGTATTGATAATTCAGCCTAGCTTTAGCACTACGGCAGTATTAAATAGTCCATTAGGCAATTACCCAATAACGGTATCAGGTGCTTCGGCTCAAAACTATAACATCAGTTATGTAAATGGAATACTACAAGTTATACCAGGCGCACCAACTAGTGTGAGTTTGGCAGCAATAACCTTGTTTGAAAACAGGCCATCAGGGACCTTAGCAGGAACTTTAAGCAGCACTTCTGATGACCCTAATGCAACGTTTACTTACAGTTTAGTTACGGGTACTGGTTCAACAGATAATGCAAGTTTTGTTATCAATGGTAATCAATTACAAACTGCATCAAGCTTAAATTATGAAAATAAGCAAAGCTACCAAATAAGGGTAAGAAGTACCACCCAATTTGGTTTCAGTTTAGATCAAACTTTTACAGTAAACTTAAGTGATGTAAACGAAACTCCAACGCTTAATACCATCGCAAACCAAAGAATTTACTTCCGTGAAGGCGTAACAGAAAGAATAGTATTACAAAATGTTACTGCCGGACCAGAGACAAGTCAGAGCGTTCAAACACTGGTAACAAGCAATAATCCAAGTTTATTCCAAAGCTTAAGTGCTAACAATAATCAAATCAGCTATGTCATCAATAATGGGCAAATAGGAACAGCAACCATCACAGTAACTGTAAGAGATAATGGCGGTACAGCTAATGGCGGCGTGGACCAGATAAGCAGAAGCTTTACCTTAACGGTAGATGCCGCACCAATTCTTACGGGAACCGGAACCGATATAGGTAGTAATCTAGAAACTCCATATACTTTAAATCCAGAGATAGGAAAGGGTTTGAGTTCTAAATTTAAGTTAGAAGCCGTAGACGCTCAAAGTTACAGCTGGAGTGGAGCAGGATTGAGCAATTATAATATCAGCAATCCAGTTGCTAGTCCTAGTACTACAACAACCTATACCGTAACCATCACCAATAGTTCAGGTTTTGCTACTACGGCATCCATCACCGTAAGGGTAAAAGATGATTATGTGATTGTTGCAGACAATAATTTCTCGCCAAACGGAGATGGTATAAATGATGTCTGGAAAGTTCAGAATATTGAGACTTACCCGAACCACGAATTAATGATTGTTGATAGAGGAGGAAGAGTATTGTATAGAAAACGAGGTTATCAAAATGATTGGGACGGAAAAATAGATGGCCAACCTGTAGATGATGGCACCTACTATTACTTCTTTAAGTTTGATGATACAAGCATCAGACCAGTAAAAGGATACATCACGATAATAAAATAAGGAGGACAATAACATGAGAAAATATATAAAAACCATCTTGTTAATGATAGCTGTACTAATGGGCGAAAAAGTATCGGCACAAATAAGCCCTATGAAAAGTCAGTATTACCAAAATCCGTATTTAGTAAATGCGGCTATGGCAGGCTATAACGGAAAGTTAAATGTATTTGCTAATTATAGCGACCAATGGAATAAAATAGATGGCGCACCAGTGTTGATGTCCTTTTCAGGCTCAGGAAGAATAACGGAAAAAGCTGCAATAGGCTTTAATTATATGAGTGATAAGGCAGGGTTACTAAGAAGAAGCCAAGCAATGGGTAGTTATGCTTATAAAGTTAACTTAAGCGGTGAAGAGAGCTTAAGATTTGGCGTATCATTAAGTTGGGCACAAAACCGATTTGACCAAGGTGACGCAACTTCTAATGGGAACCTAGACCCTGCGTTTGCTGCTTACAATAACCAAAGGAGTTATTTAGATGGAAATTTTGGTGTGGCTTATATAGGTAAAAAAATAGAGGCTCAGTTTAGCTATCTTAATTTAAATAACAAACGTCAGAATCAGTTTTCATCAGTAAATTATGCTACATTTTATAGTGCTTTAAGTTATAAAATAGACTTAGTAAATGATGGTAGTTTAATGCTAAAACCATTAATTGCATACCGAGGCGTAAAAGGATTTGAAAACCAATGGGATGTAGCCACAGAACTAAGTATAGAGCAGTTGAAAGTATATACCATGTATCATAGCAATAAGACATTTACAGGCGGTTTTGGTTTCTTACATCAGAAGAAGTTACTCTTGTCTATCATGTATAGTACAGAGCCGCAAGGCTTACAAGGCCTAACCGGTGGGCAGTTTGATTTGGTTCTGGGATATCAGTTTTAAGAATTAGCTAACGCATAAATTTACAAGCAGAAAAAAGTTATCCTACTTAAATCCATTATATAATAACCTGATGATAAGCAGGTATTTTTAAAAAAACGGCTAGATGGTAATGGTGTTACATTTATAAAAGAAATAAAAGAGCAATATCCCATACCTGAATTTATGCTTTTAAACCACTTGGGTGAATTTGACTTGCCATCAGTAAAGATTTTATTGAAGCCCAAGGAGGTAATATCAGCGTTGATAGTGAATTTGGTGTGGGTAGCGTTTTTACATTAACACTTGTAAAATCGTTTTCATAGCATTGAGGAAAAGCTTGTTGAGATAATCTCCATTAACCCTTTGTAACTTAGATTCAAGCAATGCGCTTATCATAAAGATTTAAAGTGCGAATCAGAATTCCACTACCTCTTTATGATAAACAGGTATTTCAAGGCCTTTTAAAGACATGGTCACTTCAAGCTTCTCACCTTTATCTTTAAATTCTAATAAACCGTAGTGCTTTTGATTAACCAATGGCCCTATGCGGTACGGGTTAAGCTCTCCTTTATTATTTATTGCCGAATGTGTGAGGCCACTGGAAGTGATATCAAAAAGTGGAAAATTTAAACCTGCTACTTGCGTTTTTGAAAATTCACCAATATGTCTATCTCCACTCAATAAAATCACGCCTTTAGGTTTTGTTTTTACCAACAATTCCATCAATCTTTTTTTAGCAGTTGGGAAATTAGCCCATTTTTCATAAGGATGCTCTTCAGATAAAATTTGGATACCAGAACCAATTACATAAGCATCAGCATTACCGCTTAACTGCTTTTCTAACCAAGTCCATTGCGCTTCTCCTAAAATATCTCCTTTTAAATTTGGGATGTATCTCTTATTGCTGTCTTTCATCAAGGTGTCCCGATGATAGCGGCAATCCAATAATATGACTTTTACATTTTTGTTTCCTACTTGATAATCATGAGACGAATAAATACCAGCTTGCTTGCGAACAGGACTTTCTTTAGGTACGTTTAAAAAATCAAGTGCTAATTGCTGACTTTCTTGCTTACGAGGATAATTTATTCCGGCATCGTTTTTTCCATAATCATGGTCATCCCAAGTACCAATTATGGGTACTTTAGCCGCAAACATTTTATAATTAGGATTATCATTTTGTTCTTGATATTTCTCCTTAAAAACAAGCATATCATGCGTGTCTCCATAAATATTATCTCCAAGCCATATCCATAAGTTGGGTTGGTCTTTTAAAATAACATCCCATAAAGGCTGTGGCAAGTTCTGACGGTTACAAGAACCAAAAGCAAAGGTCTGGCTTTTATGAGTTTGGGCCTCAACATTTACAATACATGATAGTGTAAATAAAAATGCTAAAAAATATTTCATACTGGTATTACTAAAGCTTGTTTAAAACCAAAAGTAGCGTTTAAAAGTTAAGATGAAGTTAAATCTGAAATAATGTTGTATAGACTAATACTTCTTGTTTATTGGCTAATATGTGATGTGGATAATTTGGGATTTCCACGAGATGAAATTTCATATCAAAATATTCTTTTTTAGAACAAGAATAGTTCTAGAGAAGATTATAATTCAACAATATTTTACAAGAATAGGATATATTTATTGGCAAAGGCATAAAGGAAAAATTCTTCAGCCCTATAAACTAGTTTCAAGTCTTTCTTTCCATTTCTTCCAGTCAGGCATTATAGATTCTTGTAAATTATAGAATGCTTTAGTATGATTATGATGTACCAAATGACACAATTCATGAATAATTACATACTCAATACTTCCCTTAGAAGCCTTTATCAAATCAGGATTTAAAATTACTTTACCCTTGGATGTACAACTTCCCCACCTGGTAGGCATATATCTGATTTGAAGAACTGGTGAATCAATTTTGTATTTTCTAAATAGTACCAATACTTTTTCTAAAATATCCTGAAAATGAACTGCTGCTTTTTCCCTATACCAATCAGCTAGTATATTTTCTACAGATGCATTATCCTTTTTGAAAACTATTAATCTCCCTCTATAGATTTTCACTTCATTTTGAGTAGCATTTTCAATTTTGAGTTTGTATTGCCTCCCTAAATAAAGATGTGTTTCGCCATTTATAAATTGCCTTGGCGGTGTAAATGGATGGTAGGACAAAAACTCTGATAGCTGTTTGATTATCCATGGAGCCTTTTCCTTAAGCTTTACTTTTAATTTCTCTGCTGTTGTTTCAATAGGTGCAATTACTCTAACTTTACAATCAGGGTAAACCTTAATGCCTAAAGTTTTACGCTCTTGATAGGAAAGCTCATAATTGATTTCTTTAGAGCCAAACTTAAATGATTGTAATGAAATGATTTCAGACATATTTCAGTTTTGCTACTTTTAAAACTTCCTCCACTAATTCATCAATTAAATCAAATGGTAATTCTAAATCTTGGTGAGCTTTTAAGTCGAAAAGATAATCATCTATATCAATTCTAATTTTACCTTCTATATCTGATTTATATATCCAGTCTATGATTGGTTTGCCATTTTCAAAGACTATTGATTTAATTACATTATCTATTTCTTCAGCTATTTTTGCACCTATATTCTGGATATCTTCAGATCTTTTTAAATGGCCTTTAAAAATTTCATTCACTAAATTGTAAATGGCAATGCCTGTTTCATTACCCACTAAATTTTCAGGTACGTTATCTTGTCTTCCATTATGAAATTGGTCTTCAAATGATTTAGCTTTATTTAAATAATCTGCCTCAGAAATGCGGTGTTGATGGTAATCATCAATTGTATCACGAATTAGCCTAGATAGCTTCTTGAAGTAAATAGGGTCTTCGTTCATTTTAACATTGATAGCCTTAATTGTTCTGCTAGCAATGTGGTCTGCTTTGGCTGCTTTACTTGAAATTTTCTCTACCTCTAGTTCACGTTGTTCTTTATCGAAGATGTTTACTAATTCTGTAATGCGAAGCATTTCTCCTTCTGTGGTGATATGTTTATCAATAAGCTTCTGAACTTGTGGCTCAAATTCTTTATATTCTAAATCATCAAAGTATCTACGTTTAACAGATATTCTAAGCCCTAAAAAGAATTTAGCATCCTGTTTATATTTATTAATCAGTTGCTCTGGAGTATTAGAAATGAACTCATAACTAGATAATGCTAGTTTTAATAGACGAGCAAAAGCAGATACTTTTTCATAAAATAGATGACGAATGGCTTCATCTTGCAATAACTCTTCGTAAGCTGGTTCATCATATTTATTCTTTACTCCTTTAAAAATATCCCACACTTCTGAATGCGCTTGTGGTAACTTTTTAATTTCTTCAACGATATTTGTTAAAGTACCCTCCAAATCAAGAGTGTCATAATCATTTGTTCCAGAATAAGTATCTAAGGCATTATCTAAATTCTCTAAATTACCATAGTAATCTATTATTAAACCATGTTCCTTACCTGGTGCTAAACGATTTACCCTAGCAATTGCTTGTAATAAAGTGTGTTCTTTTAATTGCCTTGTTAGGTATAGCACATAGTTATTTGGCGCATCAAAACCTGTCAAGAGCTTATCAACAACAATGATGATTTCTGGATGGTCTTGTTTTTTGAAAGCGTTGATTAAAGATTTTTCATAATTCTCTGAACTGCCATATTTATCCATCATGGCTTTCCAGAATTTTAATATTACATCATCACTTTCCTCAAATGCATCGTCATAATTCTCCCTAACATCTGGTGCAGAAATTAAGACTTCGCAACTTATTTTGCCTATTTCCTTTATAAAATTACGGTAACGAATGGCTGTTGTTTTATTTGGTGCTACTAACTGCCCTTTCGCTTTTAAACTACCAAAAAAGATACCTTGTACATTTTGCTCATAATGGTCTGATATGTCCCAAGCTCTGGAATAAATTACTTCCTCTGCTTTATTAAGTTGGTTTGTTGAGCTAAACTTCCTTTTTAATGCTGCTTTGCCATAAGGTGTAAGTGGTTCAGAAACTCTGTCAAAATAATTGTCTAATGGTTTTTCGTTTACTTCTATTAGATGGTGTCTTCCTTCATATAATAAAGGAACTACAGCACCATCCGCAACGGCATCAGTTATAGAATAAACATCAATCAATCCGCCAAACCTATTTGCAGTACTCTTTTCCTTTTTCATTAAAGGTGTACCTGTAAATGCAATAAAGCATCCGTTTGGAAAAACCTTTTGCATTTTGATATTGAAAGTACCATATTGGCTTCTGTGACCTTCATCAACCAAAACAAATATATCTGGTGAATCAAAACCCTCTTTAGCTCGGTTTACCGCAGCTTCAAATTTGTGTATGAGTGTTGTGATGACCGTATCGCCAGTACCCGAAAGTAATTCTACTAAATTCTTTCCTGTTTGTGCATTTTCAACAGGTATTTGGCATTTTTTGAATGTTTCTGTTATTTGACTGTCTAAATCTACACGGTCTGTTACTAATATGATTTTCGGATTTTTTATTTTAGGATGTGTAGCAATTAATTGTGCTAACATTACCATTGTTAGAGATTTACCACTGCCTTGGGTATGCCAAATCACTCCCCCTTTTCTTAAGCCTTGATTATCAGTTAAAGCTATTTTATTTAAAGTATTGTGAACTGCAAAATACTGCTGATACCTCGTTACTTTTTTGATACCATCATCAAACAAAGTAAAATTAAACATCAAGTCTAAAAGGCGTTTGGGTTGGCAAAGGCTATACAATAACTTGTCTTGCTCTGTAATACTTTGCTGTTCTTGCTCTAAATTTTTAAAGTATGTCCATGCATTTTTATACCTTTCTTGAAAAAGGGTGGTTCTTTCATTTGAGGGTAATGGCTGATTTTTTAAAGCCTGCAAATTATCTACCCAAGCAGTTTCTTCCGCTTTGGTTTTAAATAGTTCTTTCCAAAAGCTCCAAAATTCTTTTTCTGTTGCTGTGGTAGCGTATTTGGCATCATGTGTAGCTAAACCTAATATCAAATTTGAATATTGGTAAAGCGAACGAATACCGTCTTCTTGTTGATTTCTTAAATGCTGCTCTATTGATTTATTAATGGGGTCTTTAATTTTAGGACTTTTACATTCTATAATTACCATAGGAATGCCGTTAATGAAAAGCACAATATCAGGACGATAATGTTCGCTGCTTGACGACCTTAGAACACTAAATTCTTCTGATATATGATAAACATTGTTAGCAGGGTTTTTCCAATCAATGAACTTAAAAGAGAAACTTTTTTTATCTCCTAATACAGTTTGCTCAAAGCTTCTACCCAATGTGATGAGTTCGTAAAAAGCTTTATTTGAAGCTAAAAAGCCATCTTGTATAGGAAGGTCTCTTAAGGATATAATAGCGTTATTTATATTGAGCTCTGAAAAAGTAAACTCCTTACTTTTATATTCAATAGTATTGATGGCTTGTAGTTGCTGCTTTAGTATAGTTTCTAACAAAACGTTAGATGTTCTCCCGCCTCTGGCTGCCAAAGCTTGTTCAGGAGATAGGTATTTCCATCCCATATTCATCAGCAATTTTAATGCTGGAAGCTGTGAAATATGGTCTTCTTTAAATGATGGTACTTCCATTTTGTATTAAAATTTGGTGTGAATATTGCTTTTATTAAAATATAAAAGGTGTATATATAATAGTATTGCAAATCTCAAAAACTATGTGCACCTTTGCACTGCTCATTCTACCATAATAGGAGAAAGGAGTTTCGAAACTCGATACATCCAGATATGTACCGAGTTTTGCGTTTTAATAGACTTCCTCTAATCTCTTTTTTCTTTTATTTTCTATTTGTTTTTTACCTCCAGGCTCATTTAAATAGTATGCCGTAAGTAAATAATAATCTGTACCACTACGTTGTGGCTCTAAAATAATGATATACTCTTGCTCTAAATCATAAATATAAGTACGGATTACATCCTTTCTATCTATGCGATCTTGGAAACTGAAAACATCTATATTAGTAATTCTTTTTTCTTCAATATGATGTTTAATCCAATGCAAGCGTTCTGATCGAGCCATTTCAAATGATCTGCTACCTAACTTATTTCCTTTTTCGTCTTTATCTTCACGAGAGGTTAGGTGTTTAAAAAGGGTTTGCATTGGGGCTTCCCCTTCTATTTTTGTTGGCCGAATTTGCTTTTCTCTGAATTTAAAATCTGCATTATTTACCATATCTCTGGCGAAAATACCTTGTAAGGAATTATTACGCTGAGCGGCATTCATGTGAACAAGTTCTAATAACTGCGGGTATGTTTTAGTTAAATTTAATGGCATATCGCTAATTACTTTAGGTCTATATGAAATAGATTTAACTTATTTTCATGCTTAGGTGTAGATTGAGTTATGGGTGTTTTGCAATGGCTCTCAATTTTCTCAATGAGTTTATTCTTTGCTATCACTTTATTTTCTCCACGTAATTTATAATTAATGGCTCCCATAATTAAGTCTGTCAATTGCATTAGGCTGCTCTCATGAGAGTGCATAAATTGAAAATTACGAATAGAAGAGTTGTGCTTTAACAAATCATTTAATGCAGCTAACTTTTTATGACTAATGGTATCTTTTATATCAAAGTATATGTTGTAGGTGTATTCTAAATTAATTTTATGATGTAAAAGCTGATAATACATTTTAAAATAAAAATCGTTGTAAGTAAAACCAGGAAGTGTTTCATTTATTTGAGATTTCTTTACAATTACCGAACGGAAAGCCAAATCTGTAGCAAAGAAATATTCAATTAATTCTGCATAATAAGGGTAATGCGCACCCGAAACACTCGACCATTTAATTTCGCCTTTTACCTTATGCTTAGCTTTTAAATACTTTAAATACTCTTTATGTTGCTTGAGCTGATTATGAGCAGAACTTATGTAAGCAATCATCATGTATGGCATACCATCATTTTGAAGGTGTGTACTTTCGTCGCAATAGAAATTAAAGGTTTTACTCATGATATTTAATTTGTTTTAACTCTTATTTGCCCTGTTAATAGCTTTTGCATTAAGCCTTTCTTTTGCTCTTTTAGGGTTGCTAATTTGTTTTCGTATAATTTCAATTCATTATCTGCCGTTTCAAGTACTGAAGTAATTGCAAGCTGTTCTTTTAAGGGTGGACAGTTAATCTCTAATTTCATAAAATCTTTCTTACTTAATACTCTATTACGACCAGCACCACCAGGAGAAATCAAATCCAATAAATACTTGAAACTTGGTTGTAGAATTAAAAATTTAAAATAAACTGGGGATGCTATATCTGCTTTGAAAGTATAAGTTGGAAATCTATGAGAAACTAAACCACCTTCATCTTCTTTACTGGCAATGGCTATTGCATGTTCCCACGCAAAAGTTATGTTTACTACCAAATCCTTCTCCTTTACTACGAACAACGTTTCCATTGCAATCATATCTGGGTCAAAATCTGGTTTATGAAAGATGCCTTTGCCATGACTCCTAACGCCTAAAGCTAAAAAGTTTTGTAATGGTTTATCAACAGGACGTGGAGTATAATCTAAGAAATACTCTAAAGGATTTGTTTCCCATTCCTCCTTAAACCCTTTTAAGCGTTTTTTTCCTGTAAGCAAACGTTGTGCAAGCCCCTTATTACGTAACTTGATTTCTTTAATTAGCTTTTGAGTTTTTTCTATGGCTAAATCCCAAGTACTTAAAATTTCGGCTATTTTTTTTTGTTCTTGGCGTGGAGGTAATGGGAAAGGATATTTTTTCAAACAATCCATTTCAATGCCAGTCTGACCACCAGAACGCTGAGATAATCCTTCGAGATAAAATCTTAATTCTGGCCTAGAGAGGAAATAGAAACAATAGTCTTTTAAAAGCTTTTTCTCATTTGGTATAGCTTTTACCAATGCAACATTATATGCTCCTTCAATCCCCTTAAATATTTGAAATATTGGGGGACCGTATCTTCCTATTATTATATCATCCGCTAAACAAGTTTTATTTGCATACTCTTTCTTTATGAAAGTTTTATATTTTTCAGTACGGTAATCTCTAGTTTGAATTAGCCTAACATATCCTTCCTGTGCTTCATAAGCAAAAGAACTTAGAGGAGGCTGACTACCACCAGAGAATTTCACTAAATCATCCATTGTTAGGTTTTCCCAATCAGATGGAATTAAATGTTTGTATCCCCGATGTTTCAAAATCCTAAATCTTTTAAGTAATCATCCATTTTAAGTTGATTTAAGCTTAATATAACAATCATAACTTCTTCTTTACGCTTGTATTTTCATCCAATTTTTTTACCTGCCTATTTTGTGACAAGGATTTTAATTGAGCGATGGCAATTTGGTTTAATTTGATGAGTCGCTCTGCTTGTGGTAATTTCATGCGTATAAACTCTGCATTCATGCTTTCTAAATTGGCCAGTACCAGCAATTGCTCTATGGTGGCAAAATCTCTAATATTACCTTCCTTTTCTGGGTTTTCCTCTCTCCATTGCTTAGCGGTTTTGCCTAAGAGTGCCACATTTAATACATCTGCTTCTGTAGCGTATACGAAACCCTGTTGTAATTTGCTTAATTGCGGAGGAATGATGTGTGCCTTTATGGCATCTGTATGTATGCGATAGTTGAGTTTTGAAAGTGTACGATTAAGATTCCATTCTAAAGATAATCTGTAGTTTTCATCCTCTTTAAGTCTTTGAAATTCTTTAATAAGATAAAGTTTAAATTCTGGGCTTAACCATGAACCAAACTCAAAGGCAATATCTTTATGGGCAAATGTTCCACCGTATCTACCAGCACTTGCAATAAGGCCCACTGCTTTGGTTTTTTCTATCCATTTTTTTGCTGATAAATAGAAACTGTTTCTGCCTGCTTCATTTTTAATTCCCTCGAATTCTAGGGAATTAAAATCAGGGTTGTTAATTTGCTCCCAAACCCCAAGAAATAAAATAGTGTCCTTATTTTTTAACCAATTTTCTATCAGCACACTACCACCATCAAAGTTTTTGACCATATCTGTAAGAGAAATGAAATCCTGCTCTTGCTGTGATAGTATACCTATTGCCGTTCCTTGAACGTTAATTACAACCTTTTTTTGCTTGCCCATATCAAAACCCTAATTCTTTTAAGTAATTATCCATTTGTCCTTCTACTGCCAAAAGTTCCTTTTTCAAAATAGTAATATTTTCCTGGGTAGCTGGGATATCTACTTCTTCTTCTTCCTCAAAAGTGTCTACATATCTAGGGATGTTTAAGTTATACTCATTTTCTGCTATTTCTTGTAGTGTAGCCCGGTAAGCAAATTTATCTTCTATAACTAAGCCCAGTTCTGTACTTAAAGGTGTTGCTTGTTGGAAAGCTTTATAGGTTTCCACAATTTTATTAATATCAGTAATGCGTAAGCGGTTTTGGTTGGTGCCAGATTCATAACCTTGGCTGGCATCAATAAAGAGCACATCTGTATTCTCGCCCTTCGCTCTGTTAAATATTAAAATTGTTGCTGGTATGCCTGTACCAAAGAATAAGTTTGCTGGCAAACCTACTACTGCTTCTAATAGGTTTTCTTCTATCAGTTGTTGTCTTATTTTACCTTCGCTGCTTCCTCTAAATAAAACCCCATGAGGAAGAATTACACCTACACGACCTGTATCATGATAGGTAGATGCTATCATGTGAGAAATGAAAGCGTAATCACCTTTGCTTTGTGGTGGCACACCACGATGGAAACGAGTGTATTGATCTGTAATAGCATTATCTGCACCCCATTTATCTAAAGAGAAAGGGGGGTTTGCACCAACAATGTTGCCTTTCAATAAGCTATCACCCTCTAATAATTTAGGGTTGTTTAAGGTATCGCCCCATTCTATGGTAGCATTATCAATTTCATGTAAAAACATGTTCATCCTAGCTAATGCCCAAGTACTACCGTTTATTTCTTGTCCGTATAAAGAGAAGTTATTGCTTCCTACTTCTTTTGATAGTTTAATAAGTAAGGAGCCTGAACCACATGTAGGGTCAATCATTCTATCGCCAGGTTGCGGGTTTAATAGTTTTGCTAAAAGTGTGGATACCTGTGAAGGCGTATAAAATTCTCCTGCTTTTTTACCAGCATCACTAGCAAATCTTTCTATAAGGTACTCGTAAGCATCGCCAATTACATCATTATTTGCTAAGTGAGAAGGTTGTAAATCTAAGGCAGAGAAATCAACCAGAAGGTTTTTTAACCTTCTGTTACGGTCTTTAGTTTGCCCTAAGTTAGACTCTGAATTGAAATCTATGTTTCTGAAAACGCGTTCTAACTTACTGCGGTTGGCATCCTCCATACTTTCTAGAGCTGTGTTGATTAACTCGCCTAAGTTGGCCTCATTACGGTTTTCAAAAAGGTAATCAAACGTACAAGTTTCTGGAACTTTAAAACGCTCGTTGTTTAAAGCTCTTTGTATTCTAACTTCATCGTTATTATATTTTTCACTGTAAAAAGCTTTTTTATCTTTCCAAACATCAGATACATACTTCACAAAAAGCATGGTTAGGATATAGTCCTTGTATTGTGAGGGGTCTATCACACCTCTAAAAGTGTCACAAGCTTTCCAAACAATATTGTTGATTTCGCTTTGGGTAATTGGTTTATTGTTCATTATTATAGATTAAATTTTTAATTACTGCTTGATATAAATTCTGTTTTTCGGTTACAATTTTTCTAGAAAGCGCCATGTCTTTATCATGGAGCTTTTGAATGTTAATAATCTTTTGCTGCATTTCTAATGTAGGTAGCTGTATCATAAAGACCTCTAATTCTGACTTTCTGATGGATGGAATAGAACTACCTGCACCAATGGTTTGAAAATATGCTTGTGTTTGAGCTGTGTTGAAAAGCGTGGTTAGAAAATCTGGCAACACTTTAGATTGGTCTACTTTTATTACAAAGAAAATAGAAGATGCTATTGCTGGTCCGTAGGAAGATTTATAAGTCCAAGCAAAATTTCTCATCCCTTTACCGACAAATAAAATGTCACCATCTTCTAATAGGTGAGTTTCATTTTTTTGGTCGATTTCTATAAAAGTGTCAATTTCATTTGTTTGATTACCCCAATCATCAAAATACTTCACTTGCATGTAAGCAGCATTACCATTATCGGTTGGTTTGGTATATAAACCAAACTGAAGTTGTGCAATATCACCTAATTTTACCTTCATTTACTTTGTAGCGTATTTCAAATAATAATCAAAGGTAATAAAAACCTAATTAAAAAAAATAAAATCCTTTGTAGAGATTTTCAAATTTGATAGTATAAAGATTGGCTTGCCTATAAGTAGATGTAAAAAATCAAATAAAAAAAGAATATAGACGATTAAAAATTATGAAAAGAATACTGTTTAGAGTTAATTATGAAAAGCAAAAAAATTTAAAGGGAAGAAATTTCAAGTTCTTCCTCTTTAGACTAGCTAAAATATACGCTTAATGTCTCCTCCCCAACTTTTACGCTTGATCCCGCTTGATCCCCATTTCAGGAAATGCTATAAAAACAAAAAACCTCTTAGATTTCTCTAAGAGGTTTTGCGGAATGGACGGGACTCGAACCCGCGACCTCCTGCGTGACAGGCAGGCATTCTAACCAGCTGAACTACCACTCCGTTTTTCCCGTTCTTATCGTTCGGGAGTGCAAATATAGGTATTTCTATTGAAGTGCAAAATCTTTTTTAAAATTTATGCAATAGAGCCCTCTTTCAGTTTTTCAGCATTTTCTGCAAATTGCAGAGCATCAAGTATTTCCTTTATATCGCCATCCATAATAGCTGGTAAATTATATAAAGTTAAACCTATTCTATGCTCGGTAACACGCCCTTGCGGGTAGTTATAAGTGCGTATTTTGGCAGATCTGTCTCCGGTTGATACCATAGTTTTACGTGTGCTGGCAATAGCTTCATTATGTTTAGCCAACTCACGCTCATACAATTTACTCCTCAACATCTCCATCGCTCTAATACGGTTACCCAACTGCGAGCGCTCTATTTGGCAAACCACCACAATACCCGATGGCTTGTGCGTTAACTGCACTTTTGTTTCTACCTTGTTTACGTTTTGCCCACCAGCACCACCAGATCTTGATGTTTGTAACTCCACATCAGCAGGGTTAATCTCCACGTCAACTTCTTCAGCTTCTGGCAATACCGCTACCGATGCAGCAGAAGTATGCACCCTTCCCTGGGTCTCCGTATCTGGCACACGCTGTACCCGGTGTACGCCAGATTCGTATTTTAAAATCCCGTAAACATCCTCACCAATAACTTTAAAAATCACCTCTTTATAGCCACCATTGGTGCCTTCTGTAACCTCTAAAGTTTCTGTACGCCAACCCCTACCTTCGCAATAACGGGTATACATACGGTATAAGTCGCCAGCAAAAATAGCAGCCTCATCACCACCAGTACCACCTCTAATCTCTACAATAGCATCCTTCTCATCTCCTGGGTCTTTAGGTACCAGCATCAACCTAATTTTAGCCTCCATTTCATCCTTTAAAGGTACCAAAGTATCTAGCTCTTCCTTAGCCATCTCACGCAACTCTTGGTCTTTCTCGTTAGCTAAAATATCACGGTTAGCATCAATATTACTCGTTACATTTTTGTACTTATAATACTCATCCACAATTAAACCCAACTCTTTATACTCACGGTTTAGCTGCGCAAAACGCTTCATATCTTGCGTAACTTCTGGGTTGGTCAATTCCCGCTCCACATCATCTCGGCGGAGTTTTATAGCTTCTAATTTATCTAACATTTTTTTTGAAAATCAAATCCTGTAATACTTGGGTTTAGGTAGTCCGGCTATACGCTGCAACTCCTCGTTTTTCCAAAGCGCTAAACCCATCACGCACTGTGGGGTTTCCGCTGCTATCCGGTTTAGCTAACGCAAAACAATGCATTAAACTCAGTTAGCATTTAAAGCCCACAAAGTTAAGCCTTTTTCATTTAATATGAAGAGTCGCTTTAAACGGTAGCTAAAAGTGCTTCCAGCTTTTGTTAGCGGTAGTTTTATTTCTTCCTTTTTAAAAGTCATGAAGTTGTAGCGCCATAGCTTATTTTCTTCCTGGTAAATCAGTTCATCGCCCTCTACCTCAAAAGCTTTAACAGGGTTTATCACAGCAATTTTATAGTAATTACCAAACCTATCAAATATCCTTACACCTTCGCCAGCATCGTTAATAAACACATATTGGTCATTACTTAGCATATAAACAGCATTCATATCTATACCATTTCTTTGGTAAATATTGCCGCTTTTTAGCTCGTCAATAAAATTATTACTTAGCTTTTTAAGCTCACGGTTCAGTTGGTCGTAAATCCAAAAACCATTATTATTAGCCGATGCTACCAGTGCAATCTGTTGGTTGGGGTTGTTATTAAAAGAATAACTGCTAATCTCGCTTAAATTATTGTTTAGCACTACAACTTGTTGGTAAGCCTGATAATATAAAATCACCCTTAAAGGGTCTGTAATATCTATTTGGTCTATATCACCAAAACTATTGTTGGTATAATTCCATAAAAAATGGCCATCAGGGTTAAACTTCATAAGCTCGTTAGCAGGCGTAACCAAGAATAAATTCCCTAAATTATCTACACGGGCTATTTTAGCAAGGGTATCTATCTGTTTTATCAGTTTAAAACTTTGGGCATTACTTTTCCATCCCAGTATCAAAATACAGCAGCAAAGTAACAGCAGTTTTAAAAGACCTTTATTTTTCATGATGCTTCTTCCAATCCAGCAATTTAAGTTCCACACCGTCAAAAACACCGTAATAAGCGTAATTTACCCATTCTCCTAAATTGGTATAATGGGTTTCTTCATCCAATTTAAATTGGGTAGGGAAATGCCTGTGGCCCATAACTAAATGGTCAAAATTGCCATAATCATGTTTTAGTTGCTTATAAAAACTCTTTATAAAAGTTTCCTCACGTTGCTGGGTAATAGCGCCTTCCTTTTTATAAGAAGCTAACCTACTTTTACTACTCCAATAATTGGCAATACCAATTCCTAAATTAGGGTGTAACCTAGCAAAAAGCCATTGGCAAAATTTACTTCTAAAAATTTTCTTTAATAACTTATAAGATACATCGCCAGGGCCTAAGCCATCTCCGTGGTGTAATAAAAACTTTTTGCCTTGGCGTTCTATAAATAGCTCATCGCTAATAATTTGCATACCAAATTCCTTCTTAAAATAATCAAACACCCACATGTCGTGGTTGCCTTTAAAGAAGTATATCTTCGTACCAGCATCGCTTAACTCGGCAAGTTTACCTTGCAGCCTGATAAAGCCTTTGGGTACGGCGGTGGCATATTCAAACCAAAAATCAAAAACATCGCCTAATAAAAATAGTTCAGCGGCATCGTGTTTAATGTGGTCTAGCCAGCTCACTATCCATGCTTCTCGCTCTCGGCTAGAGGCATCATTAGGAGCTCCTAAATGAAAATCAGAAGCAAAATAAAGTTTAGATTTTTGGGTTTCCATATATCAAAGGTTAAAAATATCAAATTATATTCAACCTTTAGCTAAACGGCTTAAAAGCTTAACGCTTAGAATAATTTTTATAGCTTTAACCATACAAAATTAATAGTTAAATCTTCGTTTATCATTTTATGCTAAAAAAACTTATCATAATCGTGTTCATGCTGGTGTCTACCCAGGTTTTAGCACAATATAAAACCGATGTTATAGTACTAGGAGCAAGTGCTGCGGGTACGGCTACTGCTATACAAGCAGCCAGAAGCGGTGTAAAAGTAATATTGCTAGAACCCAACAATTTTAGCCTTGGCGCCATAGCGCCTAGTATGGATGTACCTGCTTTTAATTTTGGTATTTGGAAAGAGTGGAAAGACCTTTATACCAGAAAATTAGACTCTTTACAAACCGACCCACGCATTGCTTTAGAAAGTATCATAAGTAAGGTGAATAATTTACGCTACTTTAAAGAAACGCAAATTGTTAAAGTGATTAAAAAGGGTAAATCTTGGGAGATTAGCATCCAAAAAAATGGTAGTAAAATAGAAAAAATAAAAGCCGAAGTATTGGTAGATGCGTTTTTTGAGGCCGAGGCTTCACCAGTACTAAAAGCGGGTATTGTAAAATTAAGCGATGGGCATATCAAAACCATAAGTAAATACACCCCGCTAGAACTTCAAAAACCTTACGAGCAAGTTTTGAAACTTTACAGAAGTAGCGGAGCAACAGGTTTTGGTAAAGACAGTACCATGCTACATTATTTTCCTATGGGCGTTTTCATTAGTGCCGAGGTTGATAATTTGATGTTTGTTTCTCCGCAAGCTGGCTTAGTAGGTTGGCAAGCAGATGATTTTAAGAATATAGCCACTTGGGTAAATATTGGACAACTAGGCGGTGCGCTTTCTGCTTACGGGCCTTTTTTTGATACCGAAACCGCAAAAGCAAATGTGAGACTTTCGCAAGGAGAGATATTTAACTATAAAGGCTTAATTTATCCGGTTACAGATATCAATACCAATGAATATGCTTGGAATGCGGTACAAAAAATTATCGCTACAGATGTGATGAAGCATGATTTTGCTAAAGGGAAATTTAATCCCGAAGAACATGTAAAGCCAGAAGATATTAAAGCTATTTTATCAGACTTATACCCACGTTCTAGGATATGGTTTATAGAAAATCCTATAAAAGAGCTCACCTTAAAAGATGCTATTTCTTTAATCAGTTTCATCACCGGAAGGGAAATATACGATATGAATAGAGAATTAAGTACCAACTGGAAAATGAAATACGAGTTAGAAAGCAATTTTAATGAGAAAAATTACGTCACTAAAAAGGAGATGACCATCATCTTTGACACCTATTTAAACCCTTATAGTATTGGGGTAAATATGCAAGGGATTTTTATAAAATAAGCTTGGTTTTATTTAATTAAATCATGAATAATCAAATAACGCAAATACTTTTTAAAGATATTGTCTACATCATAGAAAAAGGGAAACAGCAAGCAGTTGCGCAAGTTAATAGTATGCTTACGCTTACTTACTGGCATATTGGCAATAAGATAAACGATCATATTTTAAAAAATGAACGAGCTGAGTATGGAGAAAAGATTATCGAGAATATTGCATCAGCATTAGAGAAAGAATATGGAAGAAGCTATTCTTTACGCAATGTACGTAGGATGATGCAGTTTGCTGATATTTTTCCAAATTACCAAATTGTGACACCACTGGTGACACAATTAAGTTGGTCTCATTTTCTGTTACTTTTACCACTGAAGGGAGAAGATCAGAGAAATTTTTACATTCAAAAAATCAGAGAAGAGAAATGGAGCAAAAGGGCTTTACAATATCAAATTGAACGTAAGGCTTTTGAACGTAATGAGTTAGCTAGTTTACAATTAACTGATAATTTCTCAGAAATACAAAACACCTTTAAAGATCCTTATTTTCTGGATTTTTTGGGTCTAAAAGATGGTTATCTAGAGAACGATTTGGAAAGCGCAATAATTAAAGAGTTAGAGTTTTTTATTTTAGAATTAGGTAAAGGATTTGCATTTATTGAGCGTCAGAAAAGGATGATTATTGATGGGGAAGATTTCTATCTAGATTTATTGTTTTTCCATAGAAAACTGCAAAGATTGGTTGCCATAGAATTAAAGTTAGGAAAATTCAAATCAGCATATAAGGGCCAAATGGAGCTGTATCTAAAATGGCTTGATAAATATGAGCGACAAGAAAATGAAAATAGTCCAATAGGCTTAATTTTATGTGCTGGTAAAAGTAATGAGCAAGTAGAATTACTCGATATGCAGAAGGATGGTATTATGGTGGCTGATTATTGGACAGAATTACCTCCCAAAAAGGAATTAGAGAGAAAACTTCATACACTACTTTTAGATGCAAAAAGCCGTTTAGAGAATAAAAAAATCTAGATTAACAAAAAGAAATTTCATTAAAATATTATAGCTTTTATCTATACCTATATTGTTATTATATATATTTTTACCATTGCCTTTAGGTATTTAAGGCACTATCTTTGCGCCTTCAAATTTTAAAAATATATATATGATCGGCGTAGGAGAGAAATTCCCAACATTTTCAAAATTAGCAGTAACCAGCCTAGAAAAAGGCAAAGAATTTGAGACCATCACTTCAGACTACCTAGAGAATGATGATAACGTATGGACAGTAATGTTCTGGTGGCCAAAAGATTTTACTTTTGTTTGCCCGACAGAAATTGCTGAGTTTAACAAAAGCTTCGGAGAGTTTAGAGACAGAGAAACTCGTTTAATTGGCGCATCTACAGATTCAGAATTTGTACACTTAGCTTGGAGAAATAACCACGATGATTTACGTGGACTTAAATTTCCAATGTTAGCAGATACTTCTAAAACTTTAGCTCAGGATTTAGGCATATTAACTAACGACAATGAGAAAGTAGCTTACAGAGCAACTTTTATTGTTGACCCTACTGGCATTATCCGTTGGGTTTGTGTTAACGACTTAAACGTAGGACGTAACGTTAAAGAAGTTTTACGTGTGTTAGACGGTTTACAAACCGATGAACTTTGCCCTTGTAACTGGGAAAAAGGACAAGAAACTTTAACCGCTTAAGATAGGTTTTCAAGAGCTGTTTCATAAACAAACTATTTTGTCTTATTTGTCAAGATTTTATTCTTGACAGCTTCCAACTCAGCTTTGTTACAACTAGTTGTATCATTCTGAAGTTTAATAACTTCTTGTTATATAGATATTTCATATAAATCAATATGAAATGACGTTTTTAGGTAGTTCGATAGTCGAGCCTAAGCATTAACAACCGTTTACTCCCAATTCCGCCTTGGCGGTTGCGGAATCTACAGGACTAGCCCTAGCAGAACCTTTAGAAGCAAGCGGCGCAGCGGAGAGTTTTTGGTTACTTTTTGCGGAAAAAAGTAACTTGACATGGCCGGTCAAGAGGCCGGAAAGCTTGTGCGTTAATGCCTGATTTTGAAGTATTTTAACGTCAGTAGTAAGGAGTCGAAGGAAACGAGATAAACTATGTTTATGAAACAGCTTTTTTGTTGCTTCACATCATAAACATTTCATTATCAAAATCATGGAAAATTTGAAAGAGACTACACAAGAGTTACTGGCTATTTTTGGCCTAAGTAATTTAGATAATAAAGCATTAGCCCTATTAAATGAAACAGAGTTTAAGTATTTAAGAGATTTAAAATTAAACTTAAACAGCACTTTAACATCAGAGTTCTTATCAGAAAAAGAGTGCGGCTTAATAGGTTTAAGTGTGGCAGCAAACAATCAAAATGCTATTTTAATTGATTTTTATAAAAACTATGCTGCACAAAACGGCGCCACAGCAGATGAATTGGCAGAGGCAGTTTCTTGTGCTTCCTTATTAGCATCAAACAATATTTTTTACCGTTTCCGCCATTTTACACAAAAAGAGAAATATACGCAAATTCCAGCTCGTATCAGAATGCAAATTATGATGAAACCCGTAACCGGAAAAGAGTTTTTTGAGTTGTTAAGCTTATCTATCTCTGCCGTTAATGGTTGCGAAATGTGTGTTAACGCCCATGAAGACTCTTTAATAAAGTTAGGTACCACAGAAGAGAGGATTTTTGATGCAGTAAGAATAGCTTCTTTGGTTACAGCTACCGGGAAAGTTATTTATTAAGCTTCGCGATTAAATATTTTAAAATTTTAGAAATTGTGGAAAACTATTTTCATAAAATCGGTTAAATGATTTGCTTGTAAGGGCATAAATTTCTTAAATTAGTATTAAGGTTAATCATCCCTTAAAGCAGTACACACACATCATATTACTTTAAGGACAAATAAGTTTTAATTGTTAACAAACAAAGCCTGTATGAATTTCATGCAGGCTTTGTTTGTTTTTAGTGTTTTCTAACAGTTTTTAAAAATTCATCAATAGCTGCTCTAGCATTTTGCAAGCGGTTCTCTAAACCACCAACTTCTACATAGTTGGCATCTAAAGCTTTTAACTCTTTACGCCAAACATCCATAAAATAATCGCTTAAACCTTCAAAATCTCTTAGTGGGTCTGGCTCCCAAGGGATATCATTCTTTAAAAGGATATAGAAATCGTATTTGTGGCTTTGCAAAGCATCTAAAACCATTTGTGGAGTTTCGCCTAATTGGTAATCGCTCCAAATCTTAACCGTTAAGAAAGTAGTATCGCAAATTAATAAACCTGTATTACAGGCCATTTCCATAGCTTCTTCTAAAGCTATTTGCCCATGAAACATGTTAACTTCATCTTGCAAAGTGCAAGGCGCTGTTAAAGCTGCACAATAATAACGAGCATACTCTGGCACCCAAAGCGTTTGGTAATGTTGTGCCAAGCCTTTAGAAATGGTGCTTTTCCCGGTAGACTCTGGTCCTACAATAGCTATTTTGATGATATTTTTCTTCATGCTGCTGATAAAGCTTTGTAATTTTTCTTCCAATCTAAATAACCCTTTAAAGCTATGAACAAGAAAACAAAGTAAAGTAATGCGGTTGCCATTAAATCTTTATGAATGTATAAAGGGATATAAACTGCATCTACCAATATCCAAATGAGCCAGTTTTCTAACTTTTTACGTGTCATTAAAAACTGCGCTATAAAACTGGTAGCTGTACAAAAGCCATCTATATAAGGCACATCAGAATCGGTAAAATCAGCTAATAAGTAGCCAAAAACTAAGCTGGCTATAACCCAAACACTAAGAGCTATTAACCATTCATTTTTAGTGAGCTTGGTGACAGGCCTTTCAGATTTTAGGCTTTTGTTTTGCCCATAACTCCAATAATACCAGCCGTAAATAGCCGTAGAAAGAAAGTAGAATTGTAAAATGGTATCTCCATAAAGTTTGGCCTCATAAAATATATAGATATAAGTGACAACACTTAAAATAGAAATTGGCCAATTTAGGATATTTTCTTTAGCTGCTAGATACACACATAGTGCGCCTGTAATAACCCCAAACCATTCCAGGTAGCCAATAGCTTTAAACTGCTGTATGATTTCTTGAAGTACTTGCATAAAAATCTTATCCCCCGAAAGTGGGATAAGATTTTGGTATTTCAAAAGAAAAGCTGATTATTAAATCATCATGATTTAAATTTTTTAATTGTTAAGTAAAAAGCAAAGCAGGATAGTTCAGGATGGATTTTTATTTCTTTGTATTAAATTTGTGTGTATGTTGTAAATAATAAATTAATCTGTAAATAAAATATTCAACCGCTTTAGTTTAGCGGAATTTAATCTACCTCCTAAATTGAAAAAACCTACGATTAGTAATATTAGTATTAAAGCTAATGTTTCCTTTTTTATTTCTCTTATGTTGATTTTTGCCATATGCTTAATCGATAGTAAACTTTTCATATATTCTTCACTATCTACATATTATGGTTTCACGATAAGTGCTGTATTGTCTTTAATTTTATTTTTATTGGTTTTGATTTTCAAAACCAATAAAGTATCAGCTATCAATATCTCCTTCTTTGTTTTTGGCTTATGGTGTTTTTATCCTCTATTAATTAGTGAGGTGTTTACGCATCAAAATTTATATAGATTATCTGCATTAATGTTTTATGTTGTAGGATTTTATATAATAAATAGGCAAAATATTACGATAATTTTTTTTGCAATTTGTGTTGTTGCAACATTCGAGTCTATAATATGCTTACTTCAATACTTCAAAATACTAGATAGCCAAAACATCTATTTTACTGTTACAGGTACATCACAAAATCCTAATGTAATAGCTATGTTTTTAGCTCTTAGCTTACCATCCGTTTTCTACATCTACAGCTTTTATAAAAATAATAGAAGAAAAATGATAGGTGTAATCATAATTTTAATTTGTACTGCACTAATATTACTCAAATGCCGTAGCGCAATAATAGGAGCTGGATTTGGGGTAGTCGTTTTCTATACACTAACTCTAAAAATATTTAAAATTTATAAGGCTAAACATATCATAATAGTGCTTTTTATAGGAATAGGTTTGTTGATACCTATTGTTAAATACATGTATTTGAATAAAAAAGATTCTGCCGATGGACGAAAACTAATTTGGAATATTTCTACACAAATGATTCTTGACTCTCCATTTAAAGGTTATGGAATTGGAATGTTTGAGAGAGAATATAACTTGAAACAAGCATGGATGATAAGAAATGAGCAGATAGAGAGCGATGATCTTAAGAATGCTGATTTTGTTAAAATGGCTTATAATGATTACATCGAAACAGCTATTGAGGGTGGATTACTTTATCTTCTACTATTTCTTATGATGTTAATTATATTATTAACAACACCTTTCTGGAAATATGAAAATAAGGAAGATACTGAACCTAAAATACCATTAGAAGCTCAAAATGCAAGCTATGCTGCAATTACTATGTTCTCATTAATAGCACTATTTAATTTCGAGATAAATGCTATTCCTGTCTTTTTACTCTTTAGTTTTTATGCCTCTATCCTAAGTCAAAATACTTTAAGTGTGAAATTACCTAATAAGGTATTCGTAAAACACTTAGATAAACCTGCTTTGGGTTTTGTACTAATCGTATCATTTTACATCCTTTTTTGGCACATAAATCAGTCTAAGGCTCATTTAAAGAATAAGAAAGCAGCAGACTTTTTAAAAGAAGGAAAACACAAAAAAGCACAAGAAACAGTGGAGACTTTAAAACTAAAATTAAAGGTTTCTGAAAGCTATCATAATAATTTTGGAAGCATTTTGCTAGCACAAGAAAAATATTTAGAAGCTTTAGCTCATTTTGAAACGGCAAAAAAATTAACTTCCAATCCGTCTATTTATGAAAAATCTGCTATCTGTAATATAAAATTGAAAAACAGAAAGGATGCAATAATGAATTATGAGTTTGCTAGCTCTCTATCTCCTAAAACAATGAATTATAAATATAATTTATTAAAACTATTACTGGCTGAAAAACAGTTGAATAAAGCTTATAAAACTGCAACAGAAATATTAAAAATGAAGCCTTTAAAAGTGACTCATCTCACGAAATTATATCAAAATGAAGCCTTTAAAGTTGTAGAGAAATACGGCTTTCGCTTCAAATCAAAACCTATCAAATCTTTAAAATATTTACCAATTAACATTTAGCTTTCATGAAAAAAATTATCTACCTGTGTTTTCTTATTTTACCTATTACTTTGTTTTCACAAACAAAAAACAACTATCCAAAAGAGGTTGAAGAGGTTTTGCAAAAAGCAAAAGCAAATAGAAACGAACTTGAAAAAGTTATTTTAAATTATAACAAAAGCAAAGCCGATTCTCTAAAATTAAAGGCTGCATATTTCCTAATTATCAATATGGATATTCACTATTCTGCAGATTATTATTGGGCAGATAGTACAGGCAAGCGAATTGATTATAATGAAATGGATTACCCTAATTTTTTTGCTGCTGTTGATGCATTTGAAGCTATTAAGCCTAAATATGGCAAAGTTAAACCTGTACCTTTTAAATATTTAGATATTGATACCATTAAAGCTACTTATCTTATTAATAATATAGATAATGCATTCATTAGTTGGCAGTTACCGCAAGCTAAAAATCTATCATTTGAAGAGTTTTGTAATAATATTTTACCTTATAGAGTAAGTAATGAGCCTCTTCAACAATGGAGAGATGTTTACAAAAACAAATTTAGTTGGATTAAAGATAGTGCAGCTAACAAGAGTACAGAAGAAACTCTTAAATATTTTGCTTCAGATTTTAGGAGTTGGTTCATCAATACTTGGGATTTAGAACAAAGAAAAGAACCTTTACCTAGGCTAGGACCAATACAACTTTTAAACAGAAAAAAAGGTAATTGCGATGACATAGGTGATTTAATGGTTTATACTTTACGCTCGCAAGGTTATCCAGCCTCACTAGAACATATACCATTGTGGGCTACTACATCAGGCAGGCATTTTTTTAATAGTACCTATGACATTAATGGAAAACTTATTCCATTTGATGTATCAACCAATAATGTAAAGATTGATAATTTTTCTCGTGAACCTTCAAAAGTAGTGCGTATTACCTATGCTAAACAAGCGAATGTCCTCAGTAATATTTTACCGCAAAATCAAATACCAGAAGGCTTTATGCGAATGAAAAATTATCTTGATGTTACTTCTGAATATTGGCAAACAGCTTCTTTAGAAACTCCACTTTTTGAATCTTTTAATAAACCTAAAATTGCATTTGCCTGTGTCTTCAATGGTTTTAAATGGCAGCCTACTTGGTGGGGAAGAGTATTTAACAATAAGGCGGTTTTTGAAAAATTATGTAAAGGAGCAGTCTTTCTACCTTCCTACTATATCAATAATAAAGTTATACCAGCAGGTTATCCAATAGCATCTGGTTATCAGAAACAACAAATTCTAAAACCTGATAAAATTAATACTAGAACCATTACAATAAAACAACAAGACAAATATCTACTCTTTAGGATTGATAAAAAATATAAGCTGTTTTATTGGGATAACAATTGGAAATTAATTGGTGAAGAAATAGCCACTGAAAACACTACCGAACTTTTATTTAAAAATGTACCTAATAATGCTTTAATGCTGCTAGTACCTGAATATTCGCAAGGTAAAGAAAGACCATTTACTATTACCGCTGATGGTGAAAGACAATGGTGGTAAAAGAAAAACATTAATAAACCATTAATCACATAAACTTTTAAAAATTAAACATGAAAAAAACAGTAATTACATTATTGGCAAGCATAGCTTTGCTTCCAATTAACCTAATGGCGCAACAAAATGTGCCTTCGAAAAACATGAATGCCCAGTATCTACAACTTGCAGATGAAAACGCAAAGAAAGAAACCACGGCACACTTATCCTTAATTAGTAAAAAGTATAAACTTGACGAAAAAACTTACAAAACTATCTATCAAGCTTTTTATAACCGAAGAATAGAAACTGAAAAAGCACTATTACAAACTGATAAATCAGTCGCTTCCCAGAATAATCTAGTGAGTTTAATTAATAAGCATGATTCTATTTGTAATTCCTATCTAAAAGCCTTAAGCCATAAAAATTTAATTGGTAATAAAATATTAGAGAGTACTGATAACTCAAAGTTTGCAAGTGCAATTAGGTCAAAATCATTACTAAAATTAAGTCAGGTTCAAATAGATTCATTGCTTTACCACAGCAAGAAAATGGCAGAATTAAAAATTGAAGATGCTGGTTTAGATTTAAGAGGCTATGAAAGAAAAGTATTGCCATTACTGCTACAAGATGAACAATACACAAGCTTACTTATAGAACTAAATAGACCTACAGCACTAGGTTGGGCACAAGATTCATGGCAAAGTATTAAAAAGAGAGGACTTGAAGGCGGTTTAGATAGCGTAGTTGTAATTAGACAAATGTTTAATTATAACCTAGGAAAGTTGGTTAAAAAAGACCGCTTTGGAAAAGATTTACCTACAACTAGCCCTAGCTTAAGCAGGTTTGACAGCGCAAAGCCAGAGGCTCTAAGAATGTTGCAAGCTGATGAAGCTAGAAATGTTGCAGATAAGCCAAAAGAGACAAAAACTTCATTTGCGTGGTAATTACTTATCATTTAAATAATTACCTAAAACTTTAGATATGAAAAAATTAATTATTTTTTGTGTAATGCTTTATACCCTTACTTCGGTAGCGCAAGAAAAAAACAAAACTGTTATTAGCCCTTTAAGTATGGCTAGAATGCATCTAGATCAAAACCACTACAATTATAATCCTAAGAAAGGATTTGAAATCTATCAACAAATCGCACAAGAAAATACGGATGCGAAAGCCATGAATACATTGGCGATCTTATATAGTGATGGAATAGGAACTAACGCAAACCAGGAGCAAGCTTTTTATTGGTTTAAAAAAGCTGCAGAAAGTGGTTATTCAAATGCTTGGTATAATTTAGGTACTATGTACCGTAAAGGAATGGGAACGCAACAAAACTTTGAATTGGCTTTTGCAAGTTTTAGTAAAGGCGATGAATTAAATGCCGTTACCTCTAGTTATGCGAAAGGTTATCTCTTATACAAGGGCTTAGGTTGCCAACAAAGCTATACTGAAGCGATTAAATTATTTAGAAAAAGCATTAAAAAAGGCTCTTTAGGTTCTATGTATTTGTTAGGCTTATGTTTTAGAAATGGATATGGTATTGTACAAAATATTGATAGTGCCAAATATTGGATCTCAAATGCGGCAAACAGAGGGTATAATTTTGCTAAAGAAGAATTGATGGAAGCCGAACCTGAATTTAATGGTTATAATCAGGTGCTAAATCCAAATAAAAAAACTAAGCTTTCTAATGTTATGGAAGTTAAAAACTCTTATGAAAAAGTAAAGCATACTTTAAAAAGTAATAAAGAAATAGAAGGGATTTACAGTGGTTATCTTTTAAAATATGACTGGAGCGGGCAACATGTTATTGGTAAAAAAGCGTTAGAAATTGAATTAAAATATGATGAGGCTGAACAGAAGATTAAAGGATTTTGGAATGAAGATGGTACTAAAACAAGCCTAAACGCTATACTAACTGATTCATCATTATTGTTTGAAAACACAGCATATAGTAAATTAGATCATTACAGTGCTAAAAAAGAAGTTGATTTTGTTTTTAAAAATGCTCAATTGCAATTGCTAAATTTATCAGATTCAACCTATTTAGCCGGTAATATTCAATTATGGTCTAATTACCATAACGAGCCTGAAAAACCTATGTATGTAAGTTTGGTAAAAAAAGCCAACTTAACAATTGAACAACCTAAACTTGACATACAAATTAGCCAAAACTTAACGGTTTATCCTAATCCTTTTAGCAATAGCTTATCCTTTAATATTTTATTAGAGAAAGAAAGCCTATTAAATATAGCTCTAACTTCTATAGATGGTAAAATATTATATACCGAAACTTTGAAAATGCCTACTGGGCAACAAAGCCATACTTTGCAAGCCAATGTAGCAACAGGGTCTTATGTGCTTAAGGTAGGTTATAATGGGATAGTTAAGTCATCAATTGTCATTAAACAATAAACCTTCACCAATGAAAAAAATAATCTTATTCTTATTGTTAATAACAGGTTTATCTCCTGTTTTAAAAAACAATAGCATTCAGTTTTATAGTAACGTAACCTATGCACAAGGTGAATTTCCCGAGGTAGAAGTTTGTGCAGATCCTGGCGCACCTGTTTATTTAATGACTAATTCTGATGGTTCAGAAGTTTGGGAAACCTGTTCTTATCAAATAGATTGCAACGATGGTACTGTTATAGATGCAAATTGTACACAAACAACATATCCATGTGAGTATAACTGCCCAGATGAAGGACTGCCTGATTGTGCAGGTGTACCAGGAGGCACATTTGATATAACTCCTTGCGGTTGTATGTAGCCTTCTTCTTGTGAATCTGGTACAGGTGGTAATAATAATGGTGGAGGAGGAAATCCACCACCACCGCCACCACCGCCGTCTCAAACAGACTGTGCAGGTGTTGTAGGTGGGACTGCATATATTGACTTATATTGCAATTGTGTAGGAGGTACTACTGGATTAACTCCAAATATATTACCTAAGAAAGGTAATCCCTTGAAGAACATGAAAATTGCAAAATCAAATGCTGTAAATGTAAATGGAGGAAGATTCGGAGCTAATGTTAGAACAAGAATTGATGGTACAACAAAGCCACATTGGGGTACTGATCTCTATGCCGAAGTAAATACTCCTGTTTATTCTATTGATGATGGAGTGGTGGTTAGGATAGTAAATGATCATAGTCCAGGTCAAAGTAATGGTCCAAATGATTTTGGGAATTTTGTTGAGATTGAGACACATTTACCAAATGGCAATATTAAAAGAATTTTGTATGCACATTTAAATTCTACAAATTTAGTTGTTGGCGATTCTATTTCTTCTCAAACTCAGATTGGTTTGAGTGGAAGAACCGGCAACGCAAAAAATGTTCCAAATCCACATGTACATGTTCAAGTAAAAATGAATGGTATTAAAGTTAATCCAGAACTTTTCCTAGAAGCAGAATTTGATGATCTTGGGAGTTCAATAAATTTACCTTGTAATTAATTAAATATGAAAAATTTATTTTATAGCATATTGTTTGTGGTTTTTATTCAACAAACAGTAAAATGTCAAGTTAACGAATACAATTCAATTGACATTAATTCAATGACTTTGAAAAAATCTGTTAATAACAATAATTCTAGTTTAATTATTGAAAAAAACCAATTCATTTCAGTGTTTGGAAATCCATCATCCAGTAATAATCAGGTATCTGAAATTGATGATTTGGAATATTTCAAAGCATATTATTTAGAAAATAGTTTTTGGTTTGTTAATGATAAACTGGGAGTAATTATTCTTAAGGATAGTAGTTTTGAGATAATTTATAATAATAATAATAGTTTTAAAGTAGGTAATAATATTAATTATCTTAATTCATTATTCCCCATTTCATTCTCAGCAAGAAAAGACAATCAAATATTTATTTCTATTAATAATCAAGCTTTAAAAACGGACTCTTTCTTAGTGTTCAATTACAATAACTCAAATGTTATAACAGAAATAAGTATTCAATAATTTAACTTATATATCTAGTTTAGGTGTCATTTAACGATGATACCTAAACTTTTTCTGTAGATCGGATATGGTATTTATAGTTATAAATTTAATTTGGATATTGGTATTATTTTAAACTGAAAAAACATAAACTTATATTATTGTCACTATGACAGATTGAACTTTATATAAAGATGATTTTTAATATATCAGAATAGATTATAAAGAACTCACTTCTTCAAATAAGTTATGAGTTCTTTATACTTCTAGTCTTTGTCAATTGATCGCATAAACGCTATCTGTTAAGAAGTCATTTTATTGATGTTTTTAAATAGAGTTAGCCTTTATTTACTTAATGAGTATTATATACCGAAACTTTGAAAATGCCTACTGGGCAGCAAAGCCATACTTTGCAAGCCAATGTAGCAACAGGTTCTTATGTGCTTAAGGTAGGTTATAATGGGATAGTTAAGTCATCAATAGTCATTAAACAATAAACCTACACCAATGAAAAAATAATCTTATTCTTATTGTTAATAACAGGTTTATCTCCTGTTTTAAAAAACAATAGCATTCAGTTTTATAGTAACGTAACCTATGCACAAGGTGAATTTCCCGAGGTAGAAGTTTGTGCGGATCCTGGCGCACCTGTTTATTTAATGACCAATTCTGATGGTTCAGAAGTTTGGGAAACCTGTTCTTATCAAATAGATTGCAACGATGGTACTGTTATAGATGCAAATTGTACACAAACAACATATCCATGTGAGTATAACTGCCCAGATGAAGGACTGCCTGATTGTGCAGGTGTACCAGGAGGCACATTTGATATAACTCCTTGCGGTTGTATGGAGCCTTCTTCTTGTGAATCTGGTACAGGTGGTAATAATAATGGTGGAGGAGGAAATCCACCACCACCGCCACCACCGCCGTCTCAAACAGACTGTGCAGGTGTTGTAGGTGGAACCGCTATTGTAGCACCTTGTGGTTGTATTGGAGGGACAAGTGGAAGAGCAGTATGCCCACCTGAACCATGTGACAAAGTAAATAATATGATTAATGGAACAGCAAATGCAAACTACAAGCAGAAAGCAAAAGATTTAGGCACCCAGCAAAACCTCAATTTAGGTTATGAAAAAAGTGTTGCTCTTATAGAAGGGGCAACCCCTAACATTAAAGAGGCTAGCGGCACTACCGCTTCTGCTTCTGTACAGGTGCCAGACCTGCCTAGCGGACAGAAATATAAAACTCTCACTCACACACATTCTAACGTTGCAGGAGGAACCTATTCAGTATTTTCTTTTGGTGATTTACAAAGATTATCAATGTTATCACACAGCGGACAATTGGATGCCAGTGAATTTGTTGCTTTTTTACCCACATACAAAGGAACAAACTATGCACTCACAATAACAGACAAAACAAAGCTTGAGGATTTCTTTTACTTTATGAATAATAGTGGCACTGCTTCGGGAGGTAACATAACGAAGTGGATTAGTTCTCAACAGAATGCTCAAAAAATCGGGGATAAATATTATAATCATAAGACAGACCCTTTGATAAAACAAACTGATACAGATAATGCCAATGTGCTAAGTAAGTTTTTAGACTTTATAAAAGAGGCTAATCTGGGTGTAACCATCTTTGAAACTAATCCTAATTTAGACAGCTTTACCAAAGTAGAGAAGCAATCTAATGGAGACATCGCTCGCATTCCTTGTAATTAATTATTTATTGACTTTAAACAACTAAAGATATGAAAAAGGTAATCATTGTATTATTAAGCTTAATTTATTCAATAACCGCATATAGCCAAGATATACTGGCTGGCATTTGGAAGTATCAAAACAATAGCGAAGTATTTATTGTGAATATTTGGAAGGTTACAGACGGTTACAGGGGACATTACAAAAAAATAACTGTAGATGTTAATGGTAATCAAGTTTCTGTTGTGTATGATTCCAATAAAGAAATTGGAGATACGGGTCATAATTGGCCTTCTACAATAAGTGCGGGCTCTTTAAGTCAAGATTATAGTACAGGAGGAACAATATATGATAATACAGTAACAAATAGCCCTAATGCGGGAGGGTTTATTGAAGGGCTTTGTAGAATTAAAATTTTAAACCCAAATTGTTATAACTCCAATGGAAACACTTGTGCGTTACAAGCCGAATGGATGGTGAAAAGAGGGCCGGGGTTATATAACCCAGCTGAACCACCTTATAGTGTGCCTACAAATATCATCTTAACAAAGCAGTAATTCAAGCAGGTCGGGTTGTCCTCATAGAACAACCCGATCTTTTATTAAACTGAAAAGTTTGAGCATTGAAGATATGAAAAAAGTAATAATTTTAATATTAAGCTTAATTTATTCAATAACCGCATACAGCCAAGATATACTGGCTGGTATTTGGAAGTATCAAAACAATAGCGAAGTATTTATTGTGAATATATGGAAGGTGACAGATGGCTATGAAGGACATTATAAAAAAGTTATCGTAGATGCCACTGGAAATCAAATAAGCGTTGTTTATGATTCAAATAAAGAAATTGGAGACACTGGGTATAACTGGCCTTTTACAATAAGCACAGGTTCAATATCCCAAGATTATAGGGTTGGAGGATCAATTCAAGATAATACAGTTACGAATAGCCCTTATGCTGGAGGGTTTATTGAAGGGCTTTGTAGAATTAAAATTTTAAACCCAAATTGTTATAACCCCAATGGAAACACTTGTGCGTTACAAGCCGAATGGATTGTGAAAAGAGGACCGGGCTTATATAACCCTGCAGAACCACCTTATAGTGTGCCAACAAATATTATCTTAACAAAGCAGTAATTCAAGTAGTTTGGGTTGTCTTTGTAGAACAACTAGAACTTTTATTAAACTGAAAAGTTTGAGCATTGAAGATATGAAAAAAGTAATAATTTTAATATTAAGCTTAATTTATTCAATAACAGCATACAGCCAAGATATACTAGCTGGCATTTGGAAGTATCAAAACAATAGCGAAGTATTTATTGTGAATATTTGGAAAGAAACAGATGGTTACAAAGGGCATTATAAGAAAATTATTGTAGATGCTAATGGCAATCAAGTTTCCGTTGTGTATAATTCCAATAAAGAGATTGGTGATACTGGCCATAATTGGCCGTATACCATATACTCAGGAAATATATCCTCATCTCATGAAGTTAGAGCAATTTTGTCTGACAATACAGTAGCATATAGTCCAAATGCTGGGGGTTTATTGATGGTGATTTGGATATAAAAATTTTAAACCCGAATTGTTATAACCCTAATGGAAACTCTTGTGCATTACAAGCTAAATGGATTGTAAAAAGAGGACCAGGGTTATATAACCCTGCAGAACCGCCCTACAGTGTGCCTACAGATGTAATCTTAACCAAGCAGTAATTCAAGCAATTCGGGTTGTTCTTGTAAAAGCAACCCGAATTCTGTAAACATGAGGAGTTTATAAATTGAGGATATGAAAAAAGTAATGATAGTACTACTAATTTTAATGTACTCAACAATTGCATTTAGCCAACAGGATATACTTTCAGGTATCTGGAAGTACCAAAACAATAATGAAGTATTTATAGTGAATATATGGAAGGTTGCAGACGGTTACAAGGGGCATTATAAAAAAATTATTGTGGATGCTAATGGCAATCAAGTTTCCGTTGTTTATAATTCCAATAAAGGAATTGGAGATACGGGGCATAATTGGCCTTTTGCAATAGGTACAGGAGATATGACTATAGATTGTAAGATTGGTGGAACTATCTATGATAATACAGTAGTAAATACACCTAATGCAGGAGGGTTTATTGATGGTAAAGTAACAATACAAGTGTTAAACTCCGGCTGTTATAACCCAACAGGCAATACATGTACATTACAAGCTCAATGGAAAGTAAAGAAAATGCCAGGATTGAAACATCCTGATGAACCTGATTTTAATATACCAACCAATATTATTTTAACAAAGCAATAGGGTAAACTGTTATTGTTATTCAATTATTCGGGTTGTTTTGAAAAAGACAACCCGATAATTAGACAACCTGAGTTTATAAATTGAGGATATGAAAAAGATAATGATATTAGCATTACTATGCGGATTAACACAATTCTGTACAGCACAAATAAGTAATAAAGAACTAGAAAATGAGTTTTTTAAAAATAAGGCTAATGTTTGGGTAATTGTTCAAACAGGAACTAAAACAATTTTTATAAGAGACCTTTTGATAGGACTGGATGAATCAGAACAAAAATTTTAACTAAAGAAGAGGTAAGTTACAACTATCCTAATCTTAAAGCTGATTTTGTTATATTAGCGAAGATAAAGCCGGGAACCAGACTTTTAACAATAAAAGAGTTATTAGATAAGTATAAGATTCCTAATGAATACAGAGATTTTTTGGTAGCAAAAGATGGAATAGAATGTAAAGACCTAAAAACACTTCTTGCTAGTCCTAACTATGTTGTAAACGTTATTGTAAATAAAGAGAAAAATTATATAAATATTATTACAAAATTTCACGATAAATTTATAGAATCTAGAAGAGGAGCAAAAGAAGATAGTTTAGAGCGGATTAGACTTATACAGCAAAGGAAAAATGAAAAGCCAATGATGCCGCCCAATAAACCATAGCTAATAAGTATTAGATCTAAGTTTAGAAAAGAGCTGCTTGTGCTTCGGTAATGAGGATTAGTTTTAGAATTTACCTGAAGTCTTTTGTTTATCAAGCACAAGTAGTTCTTTTATAAGGTCATAACCTTACCACTAAAATAGATAAAGACTATAATGGTCATATACAATATGCAGATGTAAAGGGGAACACACTTTTTATTTTGACGATAAAAGACGGCAAATCGATAAAAAAATCTAGTAAGTTTAGAAAAAAGCCAAAAGCCAAAAAGGATAATGGAATAAAAACTAAAGATACAGGTTTATACCATTGTGTAACAGAATATATAGAACACTACATAGAGGTATGCGAGACAGTAGATGACCCAGATTTACCAGGCGGGACAGAAAGAACATGCCATGAGGAATTATTATGGGTAGAGTGGTTTGAAGAAGAATGTACGCTTATAGGAGTAATAGACGAATGTTCTGATCCATCTAATTATAATACTGGAGATTGTGGAGAGGATGAGGATGATTGTTATTATTACGGTACTTGTGATGATGGTGGAGAGCAGCCCCAAAACCCATGTGTTGAATACGGACCAGGTGCTTATATGGCACCTTGTGGCTGTATTGGAGGTACTACAGGAAGGCCTTCTTGCCCCACACCTTGCCCCACATCAAAAGAAGACCTCGATAATTTATTTCCTAATGCTCCAGATCAAACAATGAATGAGTTAAATACTCTTTTAAATACATATATGGGGGATTTCGGAATAGATACAAAAGAAGAACTACAACATTTTTTGGCTCAAGCGGGACATGAAACAGGTGGGTTTAACAATTTAGGGGTTACAGAGAATTTAAATTATTCAGCACAAGGATTACTTAATACTTGGCCGAGCAGATTTTCAAGAACAGACCCTACAAAAGAAAATCCTGATGATTATGCAAATGATCCAGAAAAAATAGCAAATTTTGTATATGGTAATCGATTAGGAAATAATGTTTCCGGTGATGGCTATAAATTTAGAGGTAGAGGTATATTCCAATTAACAGGTAAATCAAATTATCAAGAATTCCAGAATTACTATAATCAGAAGTATGACCCTAACATAAATCTAATTAATAATCCTAATTTACTAGTGTCTAATCATACTTTAGCTGTTATTAGTGCATTATGGTTTTATCAAAAAAGAGTTCTTGATAAAGTATCATTAAATGCTAATACAAGCGTAGAAGTTGTAACAAAAAAAGTAAATGGTGGTAAAAATGGACTTAGTGACAGAATAACTAAACATAATTTAGCAAAAATAAATATAGACTGTAATGATTAAAAATGATTTTATGAAAAGGTTTTCAATAAACAAATTAAAAAGCGTCATCGTAATTCTTATTCTAACTCAAAGTTTAGTTTCCTTTAAGGGTCAAAACCTAACTGTTGGCACTTTTAAGTCTCCTATTATCAGACAAGACTCTACAATAATAGGTACGTGGGTTTCACAAAACGATAACCTTTGGAGATTAGAATTTAAGAATGATAGTACGCTTTATTCTATTTATACTGGTGCGGGAACCGATACCTGTAGTTTTTCCATATCTAATTCAACTCCACAATGTGGCATAACTGTGCCAGTTGAGAATCATACACGATACTTAAAGACAATCAACATTAACGATAATACAGATGTAAGTTGTTATTTAATTAACGGAATTACTAATACTCATCTTTCTTTAAGTGTAATTGACGAAGGAGGAGTGCAGGTTTTTATTAAACAATAGCGATTTCTACTACATATATTTTTTAGGAAACCGCTTTTTAAATTTTTAGGTCAATAATTAAAGTAAAAACTGGCGATGTTAATTGCGACTAAAATCATGAAAAATCTAATCATTTTACTTACGCTCATATTTTTGTTAATATGAATGCATATACGCAAAGTATAAATTTACAAGGAGTTTGGAGAGACTCAACATCCCGTACTGACTTTATTCTTAACCTAAATCAAAACGGATTTAATTTATCTGGCAACCATATTTCTATTCAACAAAATGGGAAAAAAATAGATGCTCCTGACGATCCGAATATGGTAACAATTACCGGTGTTATTAATAATCAAACAGAAATAATTGTAAACTTCATAAGTCAATTTAGTAATACATCGGGTACAGCAAAAATCACGATAATTAATGCAGCAGAAATAAAATGGGAGATAATTAATAAACCAAGCGGTGAATATTACATTCCTATTCTCTGTATTTTGAAAAAAGAATAAATGTTTTCAACAGTAATAGCTATTGAGTTTGTTTAAGAAACTCAATAGCTATTTTTTATGTGCTTCATAACGTTTTTTCTTTTTTAACTTTAATAACCATACATGTAATTTATTTGATAAATCATTATAATCATACGAGAGACTTGATGTAGAGTCACAGAAACAGTTGATCTTGAGCTTAAATGAATTTTCGTGTATGACAAATGAGATAAAGTAAGCAATTCAGATACTTTATCTAAACCTGAGATATATACTAAAAAGGGGGCTACAACACAATTGAAAGATGAACAATACACAAGTTTACTTATAGAATTAAATAGGGCTACAGCACTGGGCTGGGCGCAGGACTCATGGCAGAGCATTAAAAAGAGAGGACTAGATGGCGGTTTGGATAGTGTAGTTGTAATTAGACAAATGTTTAATTATAACCTAGGAAAGTTGGTAAAGAAAGATCGCTTTGGAAAAGATTTACCAACAACTAGCCCAAGCTTAAGCAGGTTTGACAGTGCAAAGCCAGAGGCTTTAAGATATGCCCTAAATAAAAGTGTTTAAGATTGGTAAAATGACCACTGTGAAAGGCAATAAGAATGGTTATGATTTCACTATCTGAAAGTGAAGATTTGCGGTTTCTTATTTTATAATTGCCTGCCGCCAATTGGTGTTTAGCTATTTCAGTTTCAAATTCTTTGCAGAAATCGTCAACTTTAACGAAAATTTCATTAATTTTATCAATAGTAAGCATATGATGTTGTCTTTAAGTACTTAAATATAATAAAATATGCTTAATTATCTTATAATCAGATAATTATATTTTAAAATAACCTAAATTAATCTACCCTTTCTTATCCCGAACTTAAGTTAGTATAGTAGAGCCAAATAGCAATTTTATCTTAGAAGAACATTCTATATATCTTAAAAATACAATTGGAAAAGTAAGTGCTATAAACATTGCAGTTACATTAGGATTTACCCAGCTACCACTAATATCTAAATAGATACTATTACTTTTTGTATAACCTATAAATTGTAAAAAACAAATGCTTCTATTACCGATAAAATAATAAAACCTACTTCAATTGTATTAAAATTAACTCTTTTGTGATATGCTAATATATAACTAGCAATAAAAAAGCAACCTATTGTGAAATAGTAATAATGCCAGCTAATGATTCCTTGATTTTTAACCAATATTCCATGAAGAAATGAGTATAAAACTAGTAGTAGAATTGGTAGAACATAAGCATTATAGATTATACTATTATTTTTGAAAAGTAAAGTTATAATAGTTGTAATAAGTATTATACCTGATCCAAAAGAAAACAAATAGTATGCAGTTTGAGTTGGATAGATAAACCAATTAGTGTTAAGAAGACAAAAGGAAGTGATTAGGATTAATAAATAACTTTCAATATTTTTTTTATAGGAGGTGCATATCATTTTAAATTGATTATTCAAAAATTAAAAATAACATCAACAAAAGTTTTGAAGTTAACTTTTATATTAGTGTATCATAATACTATTTTAAAGGTTATATTAGCTTGATAAGCGTCTTCTTACTATTGAAAATACAAGAATTATATTTTGTAATTCAACCATCATCATAAATTACAAAAAAAGATAATAAATAAGCACAATTTTTCTATCTTTGCATCCCGACAAACAAGTCGGGTTTTTCTTTTTTATCGCGTAAGAAAACCCACAAATAATTTACGCACATGCCAAAAGATACTTCCATTAAATCCATCCTGATCATCGGATCTGGTCCTATTATTATCGGTCAAGCTTGCGAATTTGATTATGCTGGTTCACAAGCCGCTTTATCTTTAAAAGACGAAGGTATTGAGGTTTCCATCATCAACTCAAATCCGGCAACCATCATGACGGATAAGGTTATTGCAGACCATGTTTATTTAAAACCTTTAACTGTAGCTTCTATAGAAGAGATTTTACAAGAACGTAAAATTGATGCGGTTTTACCTACTATGGGTGGTCAAACAGCGCTAAACCTAGCTATAGAGGCAGAAGAGCGTGGTATTTGGGAAAAATATAATGTAAGAATTGTTGGTGTTGATACTGCTGCCATAGAGAAAACAGAAAACCGCGAAGCCTTTAGACAACTAATGGTTGATATTGGCATTGGGGTAGCAAAATCTAAAATCGCAAACTCTTTCTTAGAAGGTAAAGAAGCGGCACAAGAAATTGGTTTCCCTTTGGTAATTCGTCCTTCTTATACTTTAGGAGGTTACGGAGGTGGTTTCGTACATAAAAAAGAAGATTTTGATGCAGCACTTTCTCATGGTTTACAAGCTTCGCCTACGCATGAGGTTTTGGTAGAGCAAGCTGTATTAGGCTGGAAAGAATATGAGTTAGAGTTATTGAGAGATAATAAAGATAACGTTATCATCATCTGTTCTATAGAAAACTTCGATCCTATGGGTATCCATACCGGAGATTCTATTACCGTAGCTCCTGCGATGACACTTTCTGACCGTTGCTACCAAGATATGCGTAACCAAGCCATCAAAATGATGAGGGCCATTGGTAATTTTGCAGGCGGTTGTAACGTACAATTCTCTGTAAACCCAGCTAACGATGAAATCATTGCGATAGAAATTAATCCACGTGTTTCTCGTTCATCAGCTTTAGCGTCTAAAGCTACGGGTTATCCAATTGCGAAAATTGCTGCTAAATTGGCTATCGGTTACAATCTAGACGAGTTAGAAAATCAAATCACCAAAACAACTTCGGCTTATTTTGAGCCTACAATAGATTATGTAATTGTTAAAGTTCCACGTTGGAATTTTGATAAATTTAAAGGCGCTAATACCGAGCTTGGTTTACAAATGAAATCTGTAGGTGAGGTCATGGCTATTGGTCGTTCTTTTATTGAAGCATTACAAAAAGCTTGTCAGTCTTTAGAAATTGGTAGAGCAGGTTTAGGTGCCGATGGCAGAGAAAACCGCAACATCGAAGACATTATGCACAAGCTAGAGCATCCAAGCTGGGATAGATTATTTGCTATCAAAGATGCTCTAAGAATGGGTGTGCCGATAGAATCAGTAAGAAAAGTTACTAAAATAGATAAGTGGTTCTTAAACCAAATACAAGAATTGGTAACCTTAGAGCAAGAACTTAAACGCTACAACTTAAACAATATCCCTAAAGATATTTTCCTTACGGTGAAGCAAAAAGGCTTCTCTGATGTTCAAATTGCATGGATTTTAGGTAATGTAACAGAAGATGAAGTTTACGATAGAAGAAAAGAACTAGGTTTAAACCGAGTTTATAAAATGGTAGATACTTGTGCGGCAGAGTTTCCGGCACAAACGCCATACTACTATTCTACTTACGAGGGTGAAAATGAATCTCGTCCATCAGACAAAAAGAAAATCATTGTTTTAGGTTCTGGTCCAAACCGTATTGGCCAAGGTATAGAGTTTGATTATTCTTGTGTACACGGTTTAATTGCTGCTGGCCAAGAAGGTTATGAAGCTATCATGGTAAACTGTAACCCAGAAACGGTATCTACAGATTTTAACATGGCAGATAAGTTATACTTCGAGCCTGTTTTTTGGGAGCATGTAAGAGAGATTATTGATTTAGAGAAACCAGAAGGTGTAATTGTGCAGCTTGGTGGCCAAACAGCATTGAAAATGGCTGAAAAGTTACATGAGAAAGGTATCAAAATTATAGGTACTTCTTATGATAATATGGACATTGCCGAAGACCGCGGTCGTTTCTCTGATTTATTAAAAGAATTAAATATCCCTTATCCACGTTATGGTGTAGCAGAAGATGCTGAAGAAGCTATAAAAGTAGCTAGTGAAGTAGGTTACCCGGTATTGGTTCGTCCGTCTTATGTATTGGGTGGCCAAGGCATGAGCATCGTGATTAACGATGAGGATTTAGAAAGAGCGGTTGTAAAGTTACTTGGAGATTTACCAGGAAACAGAGTTTTAATTGACCATTTCTTAGACAGAGCAGAAGAGGCAGAATCAGATTCTATTTTTGATGGTGAAGATGTGCATATCATTGGTTTAATGGAGCATATTGAGCCTGCTGGTATCCACTCAGGAGATTCATTCTCGGTTCTACCTCCGTTTAACTTATCAGCAGGAGTAATTGCTAAAATGGAAGAGTATACTGAAAAACTTGCTAGAGCTTTAGATATAAGAGGTTTGATGAATATCCAATTTGCTATTAAAAATGAGGATGTTTATGTGATAGAGGCAAACCCTAGAGCATCAAGAACGGTTCCTTTTATTGCTAAGGCTTATGATGTACCTTATATCAACATCGCAACTAAAGTGATGTTAGGTACTAAAAAGTTAAAAGACTTTACCATAGAAAGAAAGTTAGAAGGTTATGCTATTAAAGAACCAGTTTTCTCTCACCATAAATTCCCTGAAATTCAGAAAGAATTAGGTCCTGAGATGAAATCAACCGGTGAAGCTATCCGTTTCATTAAGTCTTTAGAAGACCCATATTTTATCCAGTTATACAAAGAGAAATCTATGTATTTATCTAAATAACAGGAGATTAAAGTAAAACAAAGAGCCATCTGTTTTTGCAGATGGCTCTTTTATTTTTCTAGAAAATCTTAAGCTTTAGAAATCAAATAAATCGCCTAAGAAAGAGTCTTTCTTTTTCTTTCTATAGTCATGATGTTTGTAATCATGATGTTGTTGAGTCCTATAGTTATCGTTTGGTTGTTGAGTTTTATAGCTGTCGTTTTGCTGCGGAGGGCGTTCAAAAGAGGCAGAACGCTCTATAATTTTATCTAGTTCTCCGCGGTCTAGCCATACGCCACGGCACTCTGGGCAATAATCTATTTCTACACCGCTTCTATCGGTAATTAAAAGGTTAACATTACAAGTAGGACATTTCATGTTATATAAGATTAATCAAACAATAAATTAACGCATATTTTGGCTATTTGTTTCTTTTTAAAAGCTTTGCCTATTCGCTATGTGCCGCCTCCATTAAATAATCAAACAGATTGGTATCTGATGAAACATTTAGTTTTTTACGCAACCTATACCTGCTTACTTCAACAGCTCTTATGGTGATGCTCATAAGTTGGGCCATTTCTTTGGATGATAAGTTCATTTTTAAATAGGCGCAAAGTTTTAAATCATTTGGGCTTAAAGCCGGAAATTTCTCTTTCAGCTTGGTTAAAAAGTTAGAATGTACATGGTCAAAATGTATGGCAAACTGCTCCCAATCAGAGTCGTTTCTTTCAGCCTCATTCAATAAACTTAAAATCCTCTTAAATTCTTCAGGAGCGTTTTCAGCATCCTCAACTTTTACAATAGGTAATAGCTCTTCTTTTATTTTGGTTAATAATTTACCTCTTTGTACCAGGTGCATGGTAGCTGTGGCAAGTTCTTTATTCTTGAAATTTACATCGGCTTCAAGTTTTTCGTTTTGCAGTTTTACAATTTCTTTTTCGTTATGCTCAATTTCTAGCTGGTGGGTCTTTTTTAAATACTCTTGCTCTTTCAGGTGTATTTTTTTCTGTCTTTGGATAAGTAAATAAATCGCAACAGCTAAAAGTAAGAAGCAAATAAAATAAAATAAGTTGCTTTGGTACCAAGCTGGTTCTACGGTAAATGAGAAGGTGCTTACCGGAGACTCGTTTCCTAAATTGTTTCTGGCTTTAACTTTAAAGGTGTAGTTTCCATGAGGGATATTGGTGTAATCTTTCTCGCTTTTAGAACTCCATGCCGACCATTCTTTATCAAAACCTTTCAATTGGTAGCTGTATTCTATATTCTGTTGCTGCTCATATAGGGTAGATGAGTACTCGAAATGTAAAGAATTATCCTTGTAAGCAAGCACTGGTTTTTGCTTTTTATCTTGTTTTTGGGCAATCTTATCTTGGTTTAAAAAATAACCTCCAAAGATGGTGCTATCTGTTTTACCAGATATTTTTACTTGCGTAAGCAGAACATTTAAGGGTCTTATATTGGCTAAATATTTTGGATAATTGATATGGATAACGCCCGTATTAGAGCCAATAAAAATGTTTTCTTTGTTGTGGATGTAAATATTCTCAAAGCCAGCCAAAACTTTAGAAGTAAGCCCAGGAAAATAAACTATGGTATAATTTTTACCCTTTTCTTTCCTTTGGAAATCTATCACACCAACATTTTTATAGCTTACAAACCAGATGTTTCCATCTTGGTCTTCATTAAGATATTGAAACGTTTTTTTTAGAATAGGAGAAAAAAACTTTGAAGGCGAGAATTTCTGACGGGCTTCATCAAACTCATAAATACCTTGAAGCGTGGCAACTACAATGCGATTTTTAATTCTTGCCACATAATTATGTAATGGAGATGGTAAACCATCTTTTGCACCATAAATCCAAGTTTTTAAGATGCTGGTTTTATCATCAGATAATTTAAACCTATAAATACCACGATAAGGATGAGAAGCCCAGAAAGTATTGCTGCTATTATCATAAAGTAAAAATCTCAAAGACTCATCAATACCTTTAATAGTGCCTTTATTGATGAATTTCCCTTGATCATAAGCAATGTGTTGTAGACCGTTAAAAGTACCGGCAATAATTTCTTTAGCAGGATAATAAGGGGAAGTAGGTTCAAAAATCCATGTACCTGGGGCATTGTAAAGCTGGCTTACGCTATTATTTTTAACCAAAAAAGTACCTTCTTCATGGGCCACTAAAAGCTGGTTGTTTAATACATTTAAGTTCCAAACTTGCCCTTGTACCTTTGGGATGATGCTAAATTTATTGCTGTTGTAGCTAATATCTTTAACATTGGGGTTTAGTGGCGAAACATATAAACCGTTAGAAGTTCCTACATATAATTGATGATCAAGAATACGGGTGGCATAGCCTGTAGTTTGCTTTAGCGGGTCTGGATAAATGTATTTAATAGCGGTGTTAAACGTTAAAAAATCTATACCATCATCAAGTCCTAGCCAAAGGTTTTGGCTTTTATCTTTAAAAATACTTCTAATATTATTTCTTTGCAAGCCTTCAGAAACGGTAAATCTTTGTACAATATTTCCTTTTTTATCAACGATAAAACAACCGGCAGAGGCAGTGCTAAAGGCGTACCAGTCTTTATTAACTTCTAAAGCACAGTTAATACGATGCTTGTAAAAAATAGCATCATCTTTAGAAGCCAATTTAGATAATTGGTTTTGATGTAAAAGATACAGTCCGTTTTTTAAGGTGGTAACCAATAAAGTGTCTTTTTGGTAAGGTAGAATAGCTGTAACCACAGCACTCTTTAAATCTGGATGCTCGCAAACGTTTTTCCAAACGCCATTTTTTACAGATAATATACCCTTAGTGTTTTCATGAGCTAGAACTTGGTCTTTAACTTTGCCTATAAACTCAAAAGCGCCTTCTGCTTTATAAACTCTAAAAGCACCATCTTTAAAATGAAAAATCTTAGGTCTTGTTCTAAAATAAACCTCTTGGTTAATGATTTCTATGTTCCAGATATCAGCAAATTGCTTATCAGCCATTGGGATAAGTTCTCTTAACGAATGGAACTTTAAAACGCCATGCTCATTGGGAAAGAAATAGCCAATTTCATCTTGGCCACCTACATAAATTTTACCATCGGGATGTATTTTGACCGACCGTACAATGGTTCTATGCGGTAAAGGATAAAGTTTCCAATAACGCCCATCGTAAGAGAGCAAGCCTTCATTATTGGCAAAATACATGATGCCATTTCTGTCTTGATCTATTTTCCAGTTTTGTGTACCTGCTTTATAAAAAGATGAACTGTAGTTATTTATCTGCGGAAGCCCTATTTGAGCTTCGGTTATAGTAGATATAGAGAATATGAATAAAAATAAAGTTAGATGCTTCATGAATGCTTATGAAGTATGATTTATAAGGTTATAGTTATCAAGATACAAATCTATTTTCAATTTTAAATAGGAAGTACGAAGTTGTAAACATACAAACCCCTTAAATTGTGTTTAAAGCTATTTTAACAAATATGTTTTTATAGCCAAACACCCTGATGTAGTATTATTGTAGTACCTCTAAAACTTAATTTCAAGGATATTGTAGTGGTTATATAGTACTTCATCATGATGATGGTACACAAATTGAAATTACTTTTGTTCTGTTGTTTAAGGTGCCAATCTTAACCTCAATTAACCAATTAAATAAATTATTCAACTTAACTAATTTTTTATGAAAGGGAAAATTACCTTAATTTTTCTAACGCTTTATCTGTATTGCTGTGCAATTACGTATGGTCAAGATTTACGCGTTACCGGAAAAGTTACTGACGAAAAGGGCGAAGCATTACCCGGCGTTAGTATCAAAATTAAAAATGAAACTGTTTCTACTCAAACCAATGTTAGCGGAGAATTTGCTTTACGGGTTGGCTCAGAAAATCAAATCTTAGTTTTTTCTTATTTAGGCTTTACCACAAAAGAAGTTTTGGTGGGTAAGAATAGAAATATCAATGTAACGCTGCAAACCAGCAATGCTAGCTTAGATGAGGTTGTTGTAGTAGGTTACGGTACCCAACAAAAAGCTACTGTTTCTAGTTCTATTTCGTCTGTATCATCCAGAGAAATTACAGCAACACCAGTAGCAGATGCAGCACAAGCTTTACAAGGTAGGGTTGCCGGTGTTACAGTAGTACAAAACTCTGGTGCGCCAGGTGGTACAGGCGGTGCCGGAATTAGAATACGTGGTATATCATCTGTAACGGGTACCAATAATCCTTTAATAGTTTTAGATGGTTTCCCACTACCAGACCAAGGGGCAGACAACGTGTTAAACTCTTTTAGCCCAGGCGAGATAGAATCTATTGATGTTTTAAAAGACGCATCGGCAGCTTCTATTTACGGAGTTAGAGGGTCTAATGGGGTTATCATGATAACTACCAAAAGAGGAAAAGAAGGCGTAGTAAATATCAATGCTGATGTATATCGCGGTATGCAACAAGCATGGCGCCTACCAACCATGCTAAATGCAAGAGAGTACGCTATCCTAAATAACGAAGCCAGATTGGCTAGTTTGTTAAATCCGCTACCAAAACTTGCAGACCCTACAGCTGTTCAACAAGAATATGGCGAGGGAACAGATTGGTTAGACGAAATTTTTAGAGGTGCAGCCATGACCAATGCTTCTGTAAATATTAATGGCGGTACAGAAAAAGCTAAATATTCTTTCTCTACCGGATATTTCCAACAAGATGGTATTATAGAGGAAACCAGCTTTGAAAGATTTACAGCCCGTTTTAACGGAGATTTAAAAGCTAGTAAAAGGTTAAAAATTGGTAATAGCTTAGCGCTTTCGCGTACTAAAGAAGATCCTGCAAATACTTTTGATGCTTTTAACAGTGTTATTTTATTAGCACTTACAGCGCCACCAACCGTTAGACCAAGAAACCCTGATGGTACTTATGCTGGTGGTAATGGTGGTATTGATGGTTTTGACGAGCCTAACCCAGTGTATCAATTAGAAGTTCCTCAGTTTTTAAATACCCGTTTTAGATTAACCGGAAGTGTTTTTGGAGAATATGAGATAGCAACTGGCTTATCATTTAAAGCTAACTTAGGTTTAGATTTTGTTACCCAAAGCTTAAGAGGATATAACCCAGCTATTCCTTCTACTGGTGGTCGTCCTATTATTAGAACTGGCGTAACAGACCAAACCAATTTTAACCCAAGTTATTTGGGCGAGTTTACCTTAAACTATACCAAGAAAATTCAAGACCATAGTTTTAACTTGTTAGCTGGTTACACCGTTCAAGATAATAACTTCAATACTTTAGGTGCCGGCAGAACCGGATATAGCGTTTTAGGTTTCCCTGTATTAAATGATAATATTTTTAGACCTGTAGATTTATCAGAAACCTATAATTTTAATGGTTTTGGCACCAATAGGTTACTTTCTTATGTAGGAAGAATAAACTACGATTATAAAGGGAAATACATTTTACAGGCTAGTATAAGACAAGACGGTTCTTCTAATTTTGGTCCAGATAATAAATACGCCATATTCCCAGCTTTCTCTTTAGCGTGGAGAGCTATTGATGAGGATTTTATTAAAAACTATACTTGGCTAAGTGATTTAAAACTAAGATTTAGCTTTGGTGTAGTAGGAAACCAAGATATACCAGGCTTCTCTTATTTGGCTGGTATCAACAGTGGTATTGGTTATGCTTTTGGCGATAATACAGGTAGTGGCGGTTTAGTTGCTGGTGCTGCACCAACAGCTTTATCTAACCCAAATATTGGATGGGAGAAAAATCAGCAAATTAACATTGGTTTAGATTTAGGGTTTTATAAAAACCGTTTAACGGCTTCCTTAGATTTATACCAAAGAAAATCTTTAGACCTATTGTTTAGAGTACCTGTTCCTACAACTTCAGGAACTTATGAGCCTATTCCTTTTAACACAGGCGATATGGTGAATAAGGGTATAGATTTTACCTTAAATAGCGTAAACGTAGATAAAAAGAATTTCAAGTGGAATACTACTTTAGTATTATCTGCTTATGATAACGAGTTAACTTCTTTAGGTTTAGCATCGCCCATTAATAATGGTTTTGCCCGTATCCCAGGTGGCTCTTTAAGAGTAGAGCAAGGCTTCCCGGTAAATTATTTTTATGGCTTTAAAACCGATGGAATTTTCCAAAACCAAGCAGAGGTTGATGCTCATGCCACACAAACAGCAGGTACTAACCCAGCTACTAGTACCGCTCCTGGCGATATTAGATTTGTAGATGTGAATAAAGACGGTGTAATTAACGATATGGATAGAACCAATATTGGTAATCCTAACCCAACTTTTACTTACGGTTTTACCAACAACTTTACCTATAAAAATTTCGAGTTGAGCTTGTTTATACAAGGTGCAGAAGGAAATGAAGTGCTAAACTTTAACAGATGGTATACAGAAAGTGGTGTAAGTAACGGTAATTACTCTAATTATTTTATTGGCAGATGGACAGGTGAAGGTACTTCTAACAGCATTCCAAGAGCTATCCAGAATGATCCAAACCAAAATAACCGTGTTTCTGATAGGTTTGTAGAAGATGCTTCTTACCTACGTATCAAAAACTTAAGATTGGGTTATTCTTTACCATCAAAATGGATGAGAACTGCAAAAATCCAGAAAATGCAAATCTACGGAAGTGTGCAAAACCTATTAACAGTAACCAATTATACAGGGTTTGACCCAGAAGTTGGTGGTGGTGTTGATATTGGTTATTACCCACAAGCCAGAATATTCCTATTAGGTATTAATGCAAGCTTTTAATTCAAAGAAATTAAAACATGAAGACAATAAAATTAAAATATATCATGATTGGGGTTGTGGTAACAACTTTAATCAGCTGTAAGAAAGATTTTTAAATCTTGATCCCAACGATAGAATCACTACAGAAAACTTTTATCAAACAGAAAATGATGCTATTGCAGCTATAAATGCTGTTTATCAGCCATTAACAGGATTATATAACTTAATGTGGCAGTTTGGAGATATCATGAGTGATGATACCGATACTGGCGGTGGCGGTGGTGGCGATGGTGCATCAGAACTTGAGCTTGATAATTTTACGGTAACTCCGTTTAATTCTAACCTATCTAACTATTGGGCGCAATGTTATTTAGGCATCCAAAGAGCTAATATCGCTATAGAGAAAGTTCCAAATGTGCCAAGCATCAGCGAAAGTATAAAAAATAGAAGTTTAGGCGAGGCGTACTTTTTAAGAGCTGTTTATTATTTCCATTTGGTAAGGTTGTTTGGCGATGTTCCTTTCTATACCAATCCTATTTCTTTAGAAGAGGCAAGAACTGTAGCAAGGTCTCCAAGAGCCGATGTTTATGCTCAAATTATTGCCGATTTAAAACAAGCTGAAGGGCTTTTACCTAATACTTATGTAGGCGCTAATAAAGGTAGGGCAACCGCTGGTTCTGCAAAAGGTATTTTGGCTAGTGTTTATTTAACCTTAGGCAATAAAACAGAAGCCGCAGCTAAAGCTTTAGAGGTTATTAATAATGCGGGTTTATACGGTTATGATTTATGGGCAAATTATGGCGATAACTTCAAATTAGAGAATGAGAATGGTAAAGAATCTGTATTTGAGGTGCAATATCGTAGTGGTGGTGGCCAATGGACTTTCTTTGGTGGCGGACAAGTGTTAAACACTTTTATGGGGCCAAGAGCACAAAACGTAGTACAATCTTCTGGTTATGGTTTTAGTATCCCAACTTTAGATTTGTTTAACCAATACGAGCGCACCAATGCGGCAGACTCTAGCACAATTAGAGACACCAGAAGAAGACCAAGCATGTGGATGCCAGGCGACAAATTTGTATCAGGAGCAGTAAACTATACACAACCAGCTTCTTTAATTGGCTCTCCTAATGGTTTTAACACCAAGAAATATTTTGTGCCTATTACCAATTTAACTGGCGATAATGGTGGCTGGACAGCGTCTAAAAATATCCCGGTAATGCGTTATAGCGAAATCTTATTGATTTACGCAGAGGCTGCCGGACGAACTTTAGGAAAGCAATATATTGATAGGGTGAGAGCCAGAGCAAATTTGAATCCGCTACCAGCTGGTTTAAGTGATGCTGATTATTTGGCGGCTATTTACAAAGAACGTAGGGTAGAGTTTGCTTTTGAAATGCACCGTTGGTTTGATTTATTGCGTCATCCAAACCCTAATTACTTTATAGATGTAATGAGGGCAGCAGGTAAAACAAATGTTGCAGCTAAGCATAGGTTTATGCCTATCCCGCAAAGTGAGAGAGATATCAATCCAAACTTAACTCAAAATGATTATTAACATTTAAGATACATGTTATGAAAAAAAATATTTTAATAACCTTATCTGCCGTTCTTACAACTTTCTTCTGGACAGCTTGTAAAGAGTCTGATAATATATTAGAAGGCACACCTTCTGAAGCGTCTTTTACAGCGGCCATAACCGCTGTACCAGATACCTTACCTTTTGTACAAAAAGTAACTTTTACCAATGGTTCTAAAGATGCTTTCATTTATAAATGGGATTTTGGCGATGGTAGTAACCCATCGGCGGAAGCCAACCCTGTACACATTTATAAAAGCAGCAATACTTTTACGGTAAAACTTACTTCGGTAGGTAAAGCCGGTAGCAGCGAAAGTACAAGAGTAATTACCGTACAAGACGCTTGTAGCAATGAAACATTTAGGAAATTGACCAGCTGCGGCGTTCAAAAATGGACATGGAGCAGCAGCGCCGATGCTATTAAAGTTTTATCAGCAGATGCTTCGCAAGTATTTTTTGCAGGCCCAGCAGCAGGTTGCCAAGTTGATGATAAATTTACTTTCCAAGCTGATGGTACTTTTAAATACGATGCTAACGGTGAAACCTTTAGTGTACAAGCAGGTTATTCTTGCCAGCCAGCTATTGCCAATGCTACATCATTTAAACTAGCAGCAAAGGCTGGTACTGTACCAAAAATAATTTTGGGTCCTGCTGTTACCGGTGGAAGAGCATTTATGGGCACCACAGACCAAGTTGTGGGTAATGCTTATGAGATTAGGTCTATTACCGATGAAACAATGGTTTTAAGAGGCACTTTACAAGATGGTAATTTAATAGAGTTTAAATTCCAATTACCATCAGATTTAGATAATGTGAAGTTATTATTAACAGGTGGCGCTACCAGATCTTGGAAATTAGATGCAAGCAAAGTTCCAGGCCCTATTACGGTAGGTCCTAATGATGGCGACCCAACCGGATTTTTTGGTGGTGGTCCATTATCGCCTTGCCAAGTTGATGATATCTATACCTTCGGTCAAAATAATTCTATTGTTTACAATGCTGGTGCAGAAACTTTTGTGGCCGGAAACCCTGGTAGTTGCCAAGCGCCAAGAAATTATAGCACCAATTTTACTTTTACCAATGTGCCAAGTGGAGCTGGTATAGCACAAATTAACCTTCCGGTAAATGCACAACTTTTTATTGGTATAACCGATAGACCTAGTGAAAATGTTTACAGGATACTAGAAATAAATGATAATAGGATGGTTTTAAGAGCCGGAAATGGAAATAGTGGGGTAGTGTTTGATTTATTTTTGTTAGAGTTAATTAATATTGATGATGATTAGAATGGACAGAATAGTTTTATTTAGCCTCGGACTGGTGGCCTTGGCTTGTACAGAAAAGAAAGATTTACCACCTACCACAGCACCAAAGGCTATAGAAGACAAAAACTGGACTTTTGAGTTGTCTCCTGTTTGGGCAGATGAATTTACTGGAAGTGGTAAACCTGATGCTACAAAATGGGGTTATGATATTGGTGGCAGCGGTTGGGGTAATAACGAGTTACAATATTATACCGCTGGCGATAACGTAAATATCGCCAACGGTATATTAACCATTACTGCAAGAAAAGAAAATCGCGAAAGCAATCTTTATACTTCTAGCAGATTGGTTACCAGAGGTAAAGGCGACTTTTTATATGGCAGGTTTGAGATAAGAGCCAAACTACCTACTGGTAGAGGCACATGGCCAGCAATTTGGATGTTACCTACAGATTTTGCCTATGGAAATTGGCCAAACTCTGGTGAAATTGATATTATGGAGCATGTTGGTTACGACCAAAACCGGGTGCATATTACCGTACATACAGGGGCTTTTAACCATAGCATCAATACACAAAAAGGAAACTCTAAAGTTATCCCAACTGCTTCTACAGCATTTCACAATTATAGGGTAGATTGGACACCTTATGCCGTTAGAGGTTATATTGATAACGATCTTGTTTTTGAATTTGTAAACAACGGACAAGGTTTTAAAGCTTGGCCTTTTGATAAAAGGTTCCACTTACTACTCAATATTGCCGTTGGTGGTAATTGGGGTGGCGCACAAGGGGTAGACCCTAATGTTTTCCCTACGGCTATGGACATAGACTATGTTAGAGTTTATAAAATGATAGACAAATAACACCTTATCTTCTTACACAGTATACTCTTTACAATCAGTAGTTTTAACGTAAAGAGTATACTTTTTACAATTTTTTATGAAAAAAGCACAATTATTCTTCTGGCTTTGGCTAGGGGTCTCTTGTTATAGCTACGCTCAGGAGGATAAACTTTTAGATACCAAAGTACAGTCTTTACTCTCAAAAATGACTTTAGAAGAGAAGGTTGGGCAAATGGCTCAAATTACTTTAGATGTTATTACCAAAGGTAAAGATAGGTTTACCAGCGATGAACCTGTAGTTTTAGATAAAGCAGCTATGGACAAAGCTTTTGGGGTGTATAAAATAGGCTCGGTACTTAATACTGCAAACAACAGAGCCAGAACACCAGAAGTTTGGTACAACATCATTAGTGGGATACAAAAAGCGGCTCGCAATAAGCTAAACATTCCAGTTATTTATGGTATTGATGCTATACATGGCACAACTTACACAGCAGGTGCAACCATGTTTCCTCAGCAAATAGGGCAGGCAGCCAGTAGAAATAAAGAGCTTATTAAAAAAGCAGCGCAAATAACAGCTTATGAAACCAGAGCCAGCGGCATCCCATGGAATTTTTCTCCGGTTCTGGATTTAGGTCCAGACCCACGCTTTCCACGTATTTGGGAAACTTACGGAGAAGATGTACACCTTACCACTGTTTTAGGTATTGAGGCTATAAAAGGTTATGAAGGTGATGATAATGATATCAATAACCCTTACCATGTGGCATCTTGCCTAAAGCATTTTTTAGGTTATCAGATTGCTTTATCTGGTAAAGATAGAACTCCGGCTTATATCTCAGAACAAGCTTTAAGAGAGTATCATTTACCTGCTTTTAAAGCTGCAATAGATGCTGGCGCTCATACCATCATGATAAATTCTGGCCTGATAAATAGCGTTCCCGTTCATGCTAATTATAATTTACTTACCAAATTACTAAGAGAAGAGTTGGGTTTTAAAGGTTTAGTTGTTACAGATTGGGGCGATATAGAAAACCTACATACCAGAGATAAAATTGCAAAATCTCATAAAGAAGCTATCATGCTTGCCATTAATGCAGGTATAGATATGTCTATGATAGCCTATCAGTATGAAACTTTTTGTGATAACCTTATTGCCTTGGTTAAAGAGGGGAAAGTAAAGCAGTCGCGTATTGATGAAGCTGTAGCTAGAATTTTAGTGTTGAAGTACAAATTGGGATTATTTGAAACTCCGGTTACGCACTACAAGAATTATCCAAAATTTGGTAGCAAGGAGTTTGAGCAAGCAGCTTATCAGGCCGCAGCCGAATCTATTACTTTATTAAAAAATAACAATAATACGCTTCCGCTGAGGAAAGACATGAAGGTTTTAGTTACCGGGCCAAACGCAAATTCTATGCGTACATTAAATGGCGGTTGGACTTATTCTTGGCAAGGCGAAAAAGTAGAAGAATTTGCATCAAAATACAATACCATTGTAGAGGCTTTAAAGCATAAAATAGGAGAACATCAGGTAGTTTATGTTCCAGGACTTAGCTATAAAATGGATGGTAAATACTTTGAGGAATATGCCGATAATATGCAAGAAGCATTAGAAGCAGCAAAAAATGTTGATGCCGTTGTTTTATGCTTAGGCGAAAACTCTTATACCGAGACACCAGGTAATTTAAGCGATTTATATCTTTCTGATTTACAAACAGAATTTGCTCAAAAAATAGCCGCTTTAGGTAAACCTATTATTTTAGTTTTAAATGAAGGTAGGCCAAGAATCATCAGTAAAATAGAGCCCGCTATGCCTGCTATAGTACAAACCTATTTACCGGGTAATTTTGGTGGCGATGCTTTAGCTGATATCCTTTTTGGGGATGTTAATCCATCGGGTAAACTGCCTTATACCTATCCTAAATACCCAAATTCTTTGGTAAATTATAATCATAAACCATCAGAAAGTAGGTCGGTAGTAGAAGGTGTTTATAATTACGATGCTGATTATAATCCGCAATATGAATTTGGACATGGTTTAAGTTATACTACTTTTAAATACAGCAATTTAAGTTTATCAGCTGTAAAGATTACAGAAAATGATAAATTACAGGTAAGTGTAGATGTTACCAATACAGGGACAAGAGAAGGTAAAGAAGTGGTAGATGTTTATTTGAGCGATTTATATGCTTCTATCACACCAGATAAAAAGCGATTAAAAGCTTTCGAGAAAATTAGTTTAAAAGCAGGTGAAGTTAAAACTGTTAAGTTTACCATAACAAAAGAAGAATTAGCTTTTATAAATGACAATAATAAAAAAGTTGTTGAACCTGGCGAATTTGAAATTCAAATTGGAGGATTGAAAAGACAGTTTGAAGTAGAATAGTGGTGATAAAACGTTATTTTAAGTAGTTCGATAAATCGAGCCAAAGTAATAATAACCGTTTACTTCTAATTCCGCCTTGGCGGTTGCGGTATCTACAGCATTAGCCCTAGTAGAATCTTTAGAAGCAAGCGGCGCAGCGGAGAGTTTATTCAATTAGCTTATTGTTTTTTTAAAGGCTTTCATGTGTTCGCTTAGCTCGGGTTTGGTTACTTTTTGCGGAAACATGCGAAGCATTCATGAAGGCCAAAACATAAAACTAATACTTTGAATAAAAGTAACTTGACATGGCCGGTCAAGAGGCTGGAAAGACTTGTGCGAATGCCTGATTTTGAAATATACTTAAAAAACTTCAATGGTAGTGGAGTCGAAGGATAAACAAGAGAGACTTCGACTCCGCTACTTTAAATAGAAAAAATGTTTTTTACCTCACTGGTTTAGGAAATACTATAGCACTTTCATGCCCATCGGTATCTACAGCTTGTACACCAAAAAAGTAATTGTCTTTAGAATAAGGTAAAGTATGCTGGGTAGTGCTTACATAAAATTTCTTTTCCCAAAAAGGAGAAGTAGTCTCACGCATTAAAATATAATAACCTGCTGCATTGCCGCTTTTAGGTGCTTCCCATTTTAAGGTAGTTTTGTTTGTTAAATCGCTAGTTAAAATACCCACATTTTGAGGTTCTGAGGGTGCTTTAGCAATATTTGCTAATACTGCTAAATTCATCCTACCTACTTTTTGGATATAATTATAATCGGCAAATTCTGGTAAATCGCCATAATCTCTACCGTTTTCTGTTCTAATATCTTGATGCTGTCTATCAAAATTCTCATTCATTTCTGTAAACCTAACAGCAGTAAAGCCTTCTAAAGAAAAAGGCGTATGGTCTCCGCCTCTTAAATAGCGGTCTCTTCTGTAAATAAGTTTAACATCTAATTGGTCTACATAACGTTCTGCAATTTCTTTAACATAACGAGAAAATTGTCTTGCCGGACTATCATTTTCGCCACCAACAGAAGTTCTTAAAGCAGCTTGTTCTTTGGTTTCTGTAGCAGGTACACCTTCGCTAAAAACCCTTACAGAGCGGTTGTCTTTCAAATCTGTTTCGCTACCATAAGTGTTTCCTACAATATCATTGGTAATCATGGCATTAATATTCCAGCCTTCTGCTTTAGATTTTTTAGCTAAATGGGCAGCACCATACAAACCCTGTTCTTCCCCAACGGCAGCCATAAAAATAATAGTGGCGCTAAATTGGTGTTTACTCATGATGCGGGCTAGCTCTAAAGAAATAGCAGTTCCAGAGGCATCATCAACAGCGCCTGGGGCTTTGCTTTTGGCATCGTTAACATCAGAAGCTCTAGAGTCATAATGACCAGAAATGATAAAAACCCGATGATCATTAGGATTTGTGCCTGGTAAGGTTGCTAAAACATTTTTAAGAACAGCGTCTTGTTTTATTCTACGTCCGTCGGCAGGTTGGGTAAAAGTATCAAAATCTACTTTTAGTCTGCCGCCAGATGCTTTGCTGTATTTTTCAAACTCGCTTTTAATCCAATTTCTGGCAGCGCCTATGCCTGTAGTTTTACTTGTAGTATCACTTAAAGTATGTCTGGTGCCAAAACTAGCGAGTTTTTTAACCAGTATTTCTAAGTTTTGAGCAGATACCTCTTCTACCATTTGCTGTATTTGAGGGTCTCTTTTTACGGTAGTTTGCGCTATACCTTCTGTGAAAACAAATAATAAAGCAATAATTCCTGCAATTCTCATATTTTGGTTTGGTTAGTGTTGAATTTCAGAATATTAACCTGAAATAGGCTAATAAGTTTATATGCGCAAAAATTATTTTTCTAAGATGCTTAGCTGCGCTATAATCTCATTTTGTTTTACATAATATGGTTTTTGATGAACAATGGCTTCGTATACATGATCAAACAGGTGCATATAACTTGCTTGCTTTGCTTTTAGCAATTCTTTAAACTGTTGATTTTCATCATCAAAATAAACCAAAACACCCTCGCTATTTGGTTTTTCTATACCATAGTTAGCATCTAAGGGCTTTACACCTGCCAATAATTGTTCTTCTTGTACATCGGTTCTGTCTTTAACGAAACTTCCTTTAGTGCCATGCAAAACATAGCTTGGTAAAGGGTTTGCTACCAATAAACTGGTACTGATGTACACGTTTAAGCCATTTTTATATTTTAAATGCAGATGGGCGTAATCATCAACCTCTGTAACTGGGCGATTACTGCCATAAGTTTTAATAAAATCATCTGGTACACCAAATAAACTAATAGCCTGGTCTATGATGTGTGCACCCAAATCATACAAAATACCAGCGCCAGGCATAGCTTGTTCTTTAAAAAACTTATGACTAACCTCTGGGCGGTATCTATCAAAACGGAAATGGGCTTCAACAATATTTCCTAATTTTTTGCTGTCTAAAACCTCTTTTACAGATAAATAATCGCTATCAAAACGTCTATTTTGATAAGCAAAAACCTGTAAATTTTTTCTAAATGCCAAAGCAAAAAGCTCTTCTGCTTCTGTTTTTAGTACAGATAAAGGTTTTTCTATCAATACATGTTTACCAGCTTGTAAAGCAGCTTTAGCGTACTCGTAATGCGTGAAGTTAGGCGTGTTTACAACGATAAGTTCAATAGAATCATCAGCCAAAAGGCTTTCATTTTCTTTATATGGGATAATGTTTGGATAATCTTTTACAGCCTCATTTTTGCTACGCTCTACAATAGCAACTAGTTCAAAACCTGTATGTTGATCTAAAAACGGAGCGTGAAATACTTTGCCAGACATTCCGTAAGCCATTAGGCCAGCTCTAATTTTTCTTTCCATGATTATTTTATTGATACAGTTACTGGTATAGCATGTTCGCTTTCGTTCTTTAAGCGGTCTAAAGCAGTAACCACATAGGTATATTTTTTTCCTTTAATAATATCTTGGTCCTCCCAAGAAGTAATAGCACCAAAGAACACTTTTTTTATTGCCGAAGCTTTATCAATATCTAAGGGCTCGTTATCTTCAAATCTGTAAATGGTAAAACCATATGCAGCATCGCCATCCTTAGCTTTAGAAGGTAAATTCCAACTTAATAAAACACTTTTGTTGGTTTGTACAGCTAGTAAGTTTTCTGGGCGGTTTGGCGAGATGGAATCTAACCACAGCATTACAGGCGGTAAAGAAGGATATTTATAATAGTTGTTTTTTAAGGTGTCTGATATGCCTTTGAGGTTTGTATTTAAAGATTTTGAGCTGAAATACACACTGCCTTGTACCCTGTTGTTTAAGCGGTTGTAAATTAACTGACTAGGCATTTGTGTAGGGTTTCGCCAGCCTATGTCTTTATTATCGCTTAAGCGATAAGCGCCTTGTCCAATATAGAGGTGTCTACCGTAGGCATTATTGCTCCACCAATCTACCAGTTTATTGTAAGGAGCCGCCATGGTGCTAAAAGCCCAATAAATTTGCGGATTGATATAATCTACCCAACCTTCTTTTGCCCATTTTCTAGAATCGGCGAATAAGCCGTAATAAGAATCTCCACCGTTAGTTTCGGAACCTTCTGGGTCTTGTTTTTTATTTTTCCAGATGCCAAAAGGGCTAATCCCAAATTTTACATGTTTCTTTTCCGTTCTAATGCTATCGCTCACCATTTTAATGAGTTTGTCTACATTATCTCTTCGCCAATCGGCAATATCTTTTATCCCATTATTATAAGCAATGTAAGCTTCTGTATCATCAATAGTTTGTCCTTTTACACCGTATGGATAGAAATAATCATCAAAATGGATTCCGTCTACATCGTAATTTCTTACCACATTCATAATCACTTGGGTAATGTATGCCCTAACATCGGGTAAACCCGGATTAAATAATTTTTTACCTCCATAAGTAATAAACCAATCGGGTTTTAAATTGGTGATATGGTTTTTATGAAGTTTATCAAACTGGCTATCAAAAGTTGCTCGGTAGGGGTTAAACCAAGCGTGTAATTCCATCCCTCTTTTATGACATTCTTTTATAGCAAAATCTAAGGGATCGTAAAAAGGCTCTGGCGCTTTGCCTTGTGTTCCGGTTAACCAAATAGACCATGGCTCTGTACCTTTTGCATACAATGCATCAGAGGCTGGCCTTACCTGAAAAAACACAGCATTTAAGCCTTGTTTTTGATGTTGATCAAGGATGTTCATAAGCTCATCTTTCTGCTGAGCGGTGCTTAAACCAGCTTTTGAAGGCCAATCAATATTTACAACCGTAGCAATCCAAACACCTCTAAACTCTCTTTTAGGACCAGATACCATTTGAGATTGGACTTTAATACTTATGAAAGAGAAGAAAAATAAAGCTGCTACTAAGATTTTGTTCATGAAAATTAGTTGAAATTCAAAATTGTAAATATAACAAACTACCAACGTTTAATCTGTAGCAAGATTACATTATTTTAATGTTTAAACTTGTAGTTCTGAAAAAACAAGCTATTTTAGAAAAAATTTTATCGGGAAAAATCAGAAATTTTACGTTTTATCGTTTAAAAAAGCTGTAACAATACTGATGGAATAATTTTTGCTTAACAACCCACAACCAAAATAAACGCAAAGAGTAGAAAATGGAAACTCAAGAACAAAAGAAAAAAGACACCAATAAGATTTACTTTCTTATTGCCGTAATTGTAGCCCTTGTAGGCTTAAATGTTTATTTATTCATGCAGAAGAATAAATCGGATAACCGAGTTGTAACAGTAAGTGATGAGCGTACTGCTTTACAAACAGAATTGGAAAAGCTAGAAACAGAGCTTGAGCAGGCAAACAATACTGGTACGCAATTATCTGATGAATTAAAGGCTAAAGATGAAGAGCTTAGAGCAAAAATTGCCCAATTAAGGCAAGCTTTAAACAGAGGACAATTAACTGCAGGCGAGCTTTCTAAAGCCCGCGAAGATGTAAAGCAGTTAAAGTATTTTGTTACTAAATACACTACTGATATTGATGAGCTTCAGCAAAAAAATGCAGCTTTAACAGTAGAAAGAGATAGTTTGAAAACAACGGTTACTACGGTAAGTAAATTTGCCGAGAACTTATCTAAGCAAAACGATTCTTTAAATAATAAAGTAAAAGCAGGCGCTGCTTTAAAAGCAAGCAACATTCAAATTATACCTCTAAGAGTAAAATCTAGCGGTAGAGAAACCGATGTAAGCAAGGCAAGCTCTACGCAAAAAATACGTATCTCATTTACCATTAATACCAACCCTATTGCTACTAAAGGTATGCATGATATTTATATGCGAGTGATGGACCCAGCCGGAAACTTAATTATTGGGGAAGGCGGTATGTTTATGGCTAACAACCAAGAGCTACAATACACTTATAAAACGGCTATAGAGTTTAGCGGCGAGGCTAAAAGTTTCAATTTAGATTGGACAAATAGAAACGCTTTTGAGCCAGGAAATTATACAGTTTTATTGTATGCAGATGGCGCTACTATGGGTAGAGGTGGCTTTACTTTAAGATAATATTGCAGAAACTATATAAAATAGAAAAGGCAGATTTTAATCCGCCTTTTCTATTTTAAAACCTTAAATTTTAATAAATAAATCTTCTTTAGATTTTCTTACTTTTTTGTAATGTTGGTAGCCATCTTCTGCAGAACGGTAACCCACAGCAGTAACAACAACACTGGTTAAGTTTAAAGCTGATAAACCTAATATGTCATCAAACTGTTCTACACTAAAACCTTCCATAGGGCAAGCATCAATGTCTAATAAAGCTGCTGTTTCTAATAAAATACCTAAGCCTATATAAGCTTGTCTTGTATTCCAGATTTGTAATTGTTGTTGGTCTCTAGAGCTTACCGCACCATTCATGACATCAATATAACCTTGTATGTCTGCCTTTGTAATGCCTCTTGTTGCTACTATGTTGTTTGCAAAATCATCTACATGAGATAAATTAAAGTCTTTATAAGTAGCAAAAACAATAATTTCGGAAGCATCAGTAATTTGTGTTTGGTTATATGCTGCCGCTTTTAGTTTTTCTCTAACTTCAGGGTTACTAACTACCAATACCTTATAAGGTTGTAAACCATAAGAACTTGGCGCAAGTTGCACAGCGCTTAATAAATGTTCTAGCTGCTCTGCACTTAATTTACGTGAAGCATCAAATGCTTTGGTAGCGTATCTCCAATTTAATTTATCAATAATATTTTGTGCGTTCATGTGTTTTAAATTTAATAACACAAAAATACATGTTTAAACATTTATTTTATAATCTATAATAATTCTTGACAGTTTTCTGATATTATGAAGCTTTTTCAGTTTGAGAGATTTCTGATTCTGCATTAAAGCTGGCTCTTAATTTTGGTAAGCTATCAGGGAAATTCTTTTGTATAAAATCAATTAAATTTTCTCTGATATAGCATCTCAAATCAAATGCTTTTGATGAATTGCTAGCACTCATTAAAGCTCTAATTTCTATGGTTTGCTCTTTAGCATCGGTTACTTGTATCACTTGTACCTTTTTATCCCAAAGTTTTGTTTGGTTTAACAATCTTATAAATTCTTCTCTTAAAGCATCTAAAGGGATATTATAATCGGTATAAATGAAAACAGTTCCTAAAATATCAGAAGAGGTTCTGGTCCAGTTTTGAAATGGTTTTTCAATAAAATAATTAATAGGTAAAATTAAACGGCGGTGGTCCCAAATATGTAAAACCACATAAGTAAGCGTAATTTCTTCTACTTTACCCCATTCGTTTTCAACTACCAAAACATCATCAATACGGATAGGTTGCGTAAAAGCAATTTGAAAACCTGCTAATAAGTTTCCTAAAGATTTTTGCGCAGCAAAGCCTATAATAATACCGCCAATACCCACACCAGTAAGCAAGCCAGCACCTATTTTACGCATCCCCTCAAAGCTAAAAAGTACCGCAGCTATGGTAAGTAAGATGATAAAAGCCACAAAAAATTTCCTGATAAATTGCAGCTGTGTAAGAATGCGCCTTTCTCTTAAATTATCATCTTTTTGTAGGCTGTAAGAATGTAAAATAAAATCCTGAATGATGTTGATGATATTAATTAACAAGTAGGCGAAAACAATAATAAAGGCAATTTCTACACTTTTATGAATGATTTTGATAAAAACAGGCCCCAGTTTTAGTAAGGGAATCATCAAGTTAAAAACAAATATGGGAAGCAATAAACTTAAAGGTTTACTAGCATATCGCAAGGCCGATTTAATGAAAGAAAAACCATCCGTTTTTTTGTAATAACTGCCGGCTTTAAGAATAAGTTGTTTAATGATGGAGCCCATTAAAAATGCAACCATTAAAACCATAAGATTCCAAACATAGTCTGGCATATAGCCCGATATTCTTCCTAAATAAGTGTTCAAACTCTCCATAAATGCGTGTTTTTTGAGGTAAATAGGCAATAGTCATGCTAAATTTTAATTAGAGGATTTGCAGTTGTGATTTTCATTTGCATGGTTTTTGTTTTCTAAAAGTGATTTTCAAAGTTTATCCCTTTCATATTATGAGCAGAACCATTATCGTATCTAACAGATTACCCGTAAAAATTTCTAAAGAGGAAAGCAGTTTTACCCTTAAAGTGAGCGAAGGAGGTTTGGCAACTGGTTTAGGCTCGGTCTATAAACAAGACGATAATATTTGGATAGGCTGGTGCGGTACAGAAATTAATGATGATGAGGAGAAAGCCCAAGTAATAGCGCTTCTCCAAAAGGAAAACCTATTACCAGTTTTTTTAAGCGAGGAAGAAATTTTGAACTATTACGAAGGCTTTTCTAACGAAATACTTTGGCCCATTTTCCATTACATGAGTACCTACGCCCAGTTTGAGCAAAAATATTGGGATTATTATCAAGCGGTAAATCAGAAATTTAAACAAGAAGTTTTGGCTATAGCACAGCCCGGCGATACCATCTGGATACATGATTACCAACTTTTATTGCTCCCAAAATTAATAAGAGACGAGTTAAAAGATGTTTCCATAGGCTTTTTTCAACATATCCCTTTTCCATCTTTTGAGCTTTTTAGGTTGATACCTTGGCGGGCCGAATTATTAAATGGGATGCTTGGCGCTGATTTAATTGGTTTTCATACTTACGATGATGTGAGGCATTTTACCAGTTCGGCAACACGTTCTATTCCTGTTCATGCAACAGCAAACATCATTCAGGTGGCAGATAGAAATGTTTTAATTGATGCCTTCCCGATGGGTATTGATGCTGAAAAATTTGAAAGCCTAAGCAAAGACAGCAAAGTACAAGAAGAAATAGCCAATTATAACGAGATTTTAAAAGACTCTAAAGTGATACTTTCTGTAGATAGGCTAGATTATAGCAAAGGCATTTTACAACGCCTCATGGCTTTTGAGAAAGTTTTAACAGATAACCCAGAGTATATAGAGAAAATCTCTTTACACATGATTGTAGTGCCATCAAGAGATAGTATAGCACAGTATAAAGAGCTTAGAGATGATATTGATAAAATGGTTGGTAACATCAATGCTCGTTTCAGAACATCATCTTGGCATCCTATCCATTATTTCTATCGCTCTTTTCCGGTAGAAACCTTAGTGGCTTTATACAGCCGGGCAGATATTTGTTTGGTTACCCCGATGCGAGATGGGATGAACTTAGTAAGCAAAGAATACATTGCAAGCAGAAAAGATAAGGGCGTTCTTATTTTAAGTGAAATGGCAGGGGCCTCTAAAGAACTTGCCGATGCGCTTATTGTTAACCCTAATAATTTGGGCGAGATGTACCGAGCCATCATCCAAGCTATAGAAATGCCAGAAGAAGAGCAAAAATCTAGAATGTTGGCTTTAAAAGATTTAGTAAACAAGTTTGATATACACCATTGGGTAAAGATATTTATGGATCAATTAGCAGATATTAAAGTAGCAGAGGGTATTAGAAAAGCAAAAAGTGTAAATGCTAACCTACAAGAAACCTTTGTAAAGCAAATGCAAGAAGCACAAAAAAGGGTTTTCTTTCTAGATTATGATGGTACTTTGGTTGGCTTTAAAGCCGAGATTGATAAAGCTTACCCTGATGAGGAATTGTATGAACTTTTAAAAGATTTAAATGCCGATGCTCGTAATCAACTGGTCATTATTAGCGGTAGAAAATACGAAACTCTAGAGCAATGGTTTGGCCATTTAGATATTGATTTAATTGCTGAGCATGGCGCCTGGCAAAAAATAAACGGCCAATATTGGGCAACTATACCCGGCTTATCTGACAATTGGAAAACTAAAGTGAGGTCTATGTTAGAAGCCTACTCAGACCGTACACCGGGTTCTTTTATAGAAGAAAAACGTTTTTCTTTAGCCTGGCATTTTAGAAAAGTAGAAAAAGGCTTGGGCGAGTTAAGAGCTAATGAACTAGAAAGTAATTTACGTTACCTTACCCGCGAAATGGGTTTACAAGTATTGGCCGGAAACAAGGTTTTAGAAATTAAAAGTAGTGATATCAATAAAGGAAAAGCCGCTTTTTCTTATATCCTAGATAAAGATTTTGATTTTATGATGGCTTTAGGTGATGACCATACCGATGAAGACACCTTTCAGCAACTCCCTCAAAGAGCCATCACCATAAAAGTAGGAAGCAGCGTATCTGCAGCAAATTATTACATCAATAGCGTAGAAGATGTACGCAGTTTTCTTAAAAAGTTTGTGGTGTAGAGTGTAGTAACTGCTTGCCGCAGTAGCCTTTGACGCACATCCCAAACTTAAAATAATGAGTGTGTATTATATAAGTTAAAAATCAAAAGTTAAAATTAAAAAGCCCCTAAAGAGCAGACATTTTGGGACTACCTTTAATAATTAAACAAAATTTACCGAAGAACGAGTGTGGCCTATGAAGATTTGGAAGTGTAGGCAAATAAATCTTTTGCATAAACTTTCATAGAGAACTATCGGAAAACAATCCGACGGGTGTTGTAGTAGCTTTCAATATGCAAAAACAATCACACCACTCAGGATTGTGGCTAAAGATTTATTTAGACGAAACGACAAATATTCATCAGCCTTGAATTATTCATTTTTTGGTTATGGTTTTTCTTAAGCATTCATGAACTCATTCCTCGTTTTTTGGGAACTTTTTTTTTTCAAGAAAAAAGTGCCTAGGGTTGGCCGCCTATGAGGCCGGAAAGCCCTGAGCGAAATAGCCAATTAATTCACAATCTCTATAAAACAATAAACATCCGCCTCTATCGCCGGCGGGGCTCGTTCCTTTTGAGGGACCAAAAGGAACCAAAAGTCCTGAACAATCCCCGCTGGAGCCTTTGCCGCACATACCTTACCCTCACTCAAAAACAAGGAGCGCTTATTTTTGCTAGGAAGTGATTTATGAAAGTTCACATAACCTCTAACGCAAAACCGCATTCGCTATAGGCTTGGTGGTGCAAGATTTTTTAATTTCTGCTTCTGTTTTTTTGCCTTTGCGGCTCTGGGGGATTGCTCATGTGCTTCGGGATAGCTTGTTTTTTATGAATGGTTGTTCCTTTCTGGAAGTAGGAAGATTTAAAAAGTTAAAAATCAAAAGTTAAAATTAAAAAGCCCCTAGAGCAGACATTTTGGGACTACCTTTAATAATTAAACAAAATTTACCGAAGAACGAGGACGGCCTATGAAGATTTGGAAGTGTAGGCAAATAAATCTTTTGCATAAACTTTCATAGAGAACTATCGGAAAACAATCCGACGGGTGATGTAAATACTTTCATTAAGCAAAAACAATCACACCACTCAGGATTGTGGCTAAAGATTTATTTAGACGAAACGACAAATATTCATCAGCCTTGATTTTTTGTTTACTTTTTTATCAAGAAAAAAGTAAATAGGGTTGGCCGCCTATGAGGCCGGAAAGCCTTGTGCGAAAATGTCATTTCAAAAAGCTTCACTTAGCTTAGTAATCTTTAATGATAATATTTATCCGCCTCTATCGCCGGCGAGGCTCGTTCCTTTTGAGGGACCAAAAGGAACCAAAATGAAGCTTTAGCGAATTCATGAATACCTTTTAAAATGAATAAAAATAATGAATAAAGTCCTGAACAATCCCACAGGAGCCTTTGCCGCACATCCCTTACCCACACTCAAAAACAGGGAGCGCTTATTTTTGCTTGTTAATGCTTTATAAAAGTTAGTGAAAACTCGAACGCAAAACCATATTCGCTGTAGGCTTTATTTAAGTATAAAGTCAAAAGTACAAAGTAAAAAGACACCTAAATATTGGATATTTCGGACTAACAACCTAATCAACTATTAACGAATAAACTAATTGTTGCTCATGTGCTTCGGTTTAGACTGTTTTTTATGAATGGTTGTTCCTTGCTTGAAGTATAAAGTAGCCCTAAAGACCCTGAAATATAAATATTCATCAGCCTTTATGTAACATTATTCCTTAAAATCACAAATACAAAGGCCTATTCAATTTATTAGAAATCCTATAAGCAGCATTCATTAAACCAACATGACTGTAAGCTTGTGGGAAATTACCCCATTGGCTACCCGTTTCTTCATCAACATCCTCGCTAAAGAGCATCAAGTGGTTAGCATATTTCATTAGTTTTTCAAACTCTCTTATGGCATCATCAACCCTACCAACACAAGCTAGCGCTTCTACATACCAAAAAGCACATATCAAGAAAGTTGTTTCTGGTTTTCCAAAATCATCGGCATGTAAATAGCGATAAAATAAGCCATTTGGCGTTTTTAACTCGTTTTCTAAAGCTATTAAATGGTTTTTTGCTCTTTCAGATTGTGGGTCTAGATAGTTCATCATAATCAGCTGTAAGGTGCTTGCATCTAAATGCGGACTACCAACGGCATGTGTATAAACTTTACGAACGGGGTCATAACAATCTTCAATATGTTTTGCGGCTCTTTTCATCAAAGAAACTGCTTTTTCTTCTAAGGCTTCATCATTGATGGTTCTGGCAATTTTTGCGGCTGCGCTACAACCAGCCCACTGGAAAAGGTTACTATAGCAATGTAAATAAGCACTATTTCTAAACTCCCAAATGCCGGCGTCAACTTCATCTATGGTATGCTCTATCCTTCTTAAAGCTACCTCAACTAAAGAAGCAGAATCTTTTCTTTCTGAAAAAACAAAGCGATGATCGGTATATAAAGGCAATAAAGAAATAAGTGCTTGGCCATAAATATCATTCTGTATATGCTCATAAGCTTGGTTGCCAATTCTTACCGGGCCATTTCCTAAATAGCCTTCTAAATGGTCTGCAATTTTCTCAACTAAATTTTTTTGTCGGGATATACTGTAAAGCGGCTGATAGCGTAAACCTTCTTCAAAAGAAATATCTGTTATATAATCAAAGTATTTCTCTGTTTCCTCAAAATGGCCAATATGGTGTAAGGCATTTATCACATAATAAGTATCTCTGAGCCAGCAAAATCTGTAATCCCAATTTCGGCCACTTCCTGGGAATTCTGGTAAGCTTGTAGTGCTGGCAGCAATAATAGCTCCGGTATCTTCATACTGGTGTATTTTTAAGGCTAAGGCCGATCTTATCACCTGCTCCTGATAAAAATCGCCAATAGAAGAACGTTTTATCCATGTTCTCCAATAACTTGTAGTTTGGTTTAAAAACCTATCTGCCGTGGTTTGTATAGGGCCTTCTAAAGGTTCTCCAAAAGTTAAAAAAAGGTATAAAGTATCTTTAAGGATAAAATATTGGTCTTCTAAAATATAGGAAAGCGGTGCATTGGTAGATAATCTTATCTTTTCGCCACAACCAGTATATTCAATATGGTTTGAACCTCTAATAACTTCAAGCTCACTTTTACCATAATCATAAACCGGTTGGCATTTTATTTTAATATGAGGATTACCTTCTAAAAGCTGAACCTTTCTTATCAGCATTAAAGGTTTAAAATACCTTTCAAACTGTTGAAAACGCGGTGCAAAATCGGTTACCTTATACCTGCCACTTTCTGTCGTGATTTCTGTACACAAAATGTTGGTATTCTCTAAATAATATTGCTTAGAGGTATATGCTGATGAAGGAGCTATGGAGAATTCTCCACCTTTTTTAGTGTCAAGCATACTTCCAAAAACAAAAGAACTATCAAACCTAGGCCAGCATAACCAAGTGATATTGGTGTTTTTATGTACATGCGCTATGTAAGAACAGTTTCCTATAATACCAGTTTGGTAAGTATGTTTTTCCATAATAAATAGTTTTATGATGATATGAACCCTATTTATTAATAAAAATTATACCCTTTTATAGTTAAGGAGCTTAAAAAGCTAATTATTTAAGCCTTCTTTTCTTCTTTGTCTGCGTTCTTGTCTTATTTCTCTCTGAGATTTTGAAGCAGTATCTTTCTTATCAGCTTCAAAAAGTTGTTTCAAGAATTTCTCTTTAGGTACTACAGTAGAATCTTTTTTAATGTTGAAGAGGTTAAATAAGCTATTTTCATCATCCTGGGCTAAACTATCCGGAATAGTATCTGAAGGAGCTATTTGTTGTCTTAAACTTTCTCTTAATCTTATGCCATAATAACCATATACACTAGAGTCTTGTTGGGCATAGCCTCTTCTGACCATTAAACCGCCAATTAAGTTAAAATAGCCTCTTAAATAAGATTTTAAGCTGCCGTCTGATTGCCAAGCATATAAAGAAGATTTTGGTTTAGGTACGATATAAGCTAAATAAATAGCCTCACCAATGCTTAATTGCGATGGATGCTTACCAAAATAATAGTTGGCCGCTTCACCAATACCATAAACATTTCTGCCCCACTCAATAATATTCAAATAAACCTCATACATGCGGTTTTTAGAGCTTAAATTTTCATGCTCTATCAGCCAAACAATTAATATTTCTTCAATTTTACGAGCTAGAGTTTTTTGCCTGTTGAGGTAAATGTTTTTCACCAGTTGCATAGAAATAGTGCTACCTCCCCTTTTAAAAGATTTTGCTTTAAAATTGGTAGCAATAGATTGCCTGATAGATTCTTCAACAAAACCATTATGGGAGTAAAATGAAGGGTCTTCTGAAGTTAGAAGAGCATTTTTAATATTCGGAGAAATATCTTCAATGGCCACAAAATTTGGATTTTGCGGTCCCACGATGATATTTCTTACAGGTTTCCCTTTTTCATAAGGTGTATAAACAAAGTCCTTATTAATTTTCTGGAAATTGGTTTTGCCAAATCTGGTAATTTTAAAATCAGGGCTGGCGGTTAAAGAAGAAGTGAAAATTACATCATCTGGTTTTTTACTATCCAAGTAAAAATTAAGGCCATATTTTAATTTTCCTTTTACTTGGATACCTTCTAAAGATTCAAATAAACCATGCGGAAAGGCATTAAAAATTTCTTGCGCCTCTTGCTCCTCTGCCTTTAGCTTAAGCTCGTAAATTTTATGCGCTCCTAAAGTTAGTTTCACAAAAGGATGAAGGGTAGCATTACCTAAATGCACTACCGAGCTGCTATCAACCGCAACACTATTCTCCCCAATAACCAATTTAGCATCTATACTTCCATCAGGTACTACAATATCATTAGCAGCAATTTTGGGGTGGTTAATTAATAAGTTTTTAACAGACCAATTTCCAGTGATCTCAAAATCAGAGCCTGATTTTTCTGCGCTACTCATCACCGTTCTTACGGTATCAAAATTTAATTTTAAGCCATATTTATTTTCTAGGTAAGGAAATTCTACCTTTTTGTTGTTAGCATACAGTTTTAAATCAAGCTGTTGGTCGCTAGGTTCTGCTGTGCCATCTACATGCCAAGTGGCTAAATTATCATTGATGATGATGGTAGATTTTACGTCGTTATCAATAATGGTGGCTGTTTTTGTGAAGATGCTTAGTTGGGTGGTATCTTCTTTAAAGGTTATTTTAAAGTTTTGGATAGCCATATCATCAGGTATTTTATCTAATGCCTGGTGGATAAGTTTATTGGCTAAGTCTGCAAGATCTAGCTCTTTTTTCTCTGTTTTTGTAGTGGTATCTTTCTTAAACAAGAAATCGTAATTGCTGATGCTATCTTTCTTTACCAAAGAAATAAGCGCATCGTTAAGCTTTAGCTCAGATATTTTAACATCCCCAAAAAGGAGAGGGAAAAGTTTAATACCCACAGTAAAATCAGCAATGTTTGCTAAAGAATCTCTTTGTTCTGGTATAATGGTAATATTACTAAAATGTACAGTACTTAAGCCCGAAAACGCGTAAGAACCAATTTTTACATTTAAATTATACTTAGATTTTGCCTTATTAACCGCCTTATTAATGACCTTTTCTAGTAAAGCTTCACGCTTTAAATAGGCTGTAACACCACCCGCTATAAATACCAAAAACAGTACTGATAGGGTAATGATGACTGTTTTTTTGTATTTGAATTGCTTAAATCTGCTCGTAAAAAACCTCATATAATACTTAGAAAAGTATAAAAATCTTTTGATATAAAAATTGAAGATGCCAAATTATCTCAAAAACAGCGCCGAAACAAAATTTTAATTATAAGCCTTTTGTTAATTTTACGAGAAATTACAAGACAATGTTTACTAGAGAACAAGTATTAGATGCTTTAAGAAATGTAGAAGATCCAGATTTAAAGAAAGATTTGGTGACACTTAATATGATAGAAAACTTGGTGATTGATGGCCATAACATCAGTTTCTCTGTAGTGCTTACTACACCAGCTTGTCCTATGAAAGACATGTTAGAGAACGCTTGTAGAAATGCCATTAAACATTTCGTTAGTCAAGATGCGGTACTCAACATCCACATGACAAGTCGTGTAACGACACCCAAAACACAGTTTTCTGCTCAAATAAAAAATATCATCGCGGTTTCATCAGGTAAAGGCGGAGTAGGAAAGTCTACCGTGGCGGCAAATTTAGCCATTGGTTTAAGTTTAACCGGGGCAAAAGTAGGTTTAATAGATGCTGATATATATGGTCCATCTGTACCTATCATGTTTGGTTTAGAAGATGCAAAACCCAATGTAAGTGAAGTTAATGGAAAAACCAGTATAGAGCCTATTGAAAAGTATGGTATTAAATTATTATCAATTGGCTTTTTTACAGACCCAGGGCAGCCTGTGCCATGGAGAGGGCCAATGGCTTCTACCGCTGTAAAGCAGCTTTTTAACGATGCTGATTGGGGCGAATTAGATTATTTAATTGTTGATTTACCTCCCGGTACAGGTGATATCCATATTACCATTACCCAAACTTTCCCTATAGCTGGTGCCGTTATTGTAACTACACCACAACAAGTAGCCGTTGCTGATGCAACTAAAGGTATTGGCATGTTTATGATGAATAGCATTAACGTTCCTATTTTAGGCGTGGTAGAAAATATGTCTTACTTTACCCCTGCCGAGCTGCCAAACAATAAATATTATGTTTTTGGTAAAGATGGCGGTAAGAAAATGGCAGAAAAATATAATGTCCCTTTCCTTGGCGAATTACCTTTAGTACAAAGCGTAAGTGAAGCTGGCGATAGCGGTGAACCTATTATCTTAGCCGATAAGGGTTTAGTAGCAAAAGCCTATATAGAACTTGCACAAAAAGTAGCACAACAATTGGCAATTAAAAATGACATGGCAAAAGCATAATTTTCCTTTTGATTTTGTTATTTTTATAAAAAATTATCAATAATGGACCCGAAAGAGAATTTAAGGAACGAAGTAGAAGCAGCATTAGATACCATAAGACCGTATCTTGAAGCCGATGGTGGGAATGTATCCGTAGAAGAAATTACAGATGATAATATCGTTAAATTAAAACTATTGGGTTCTTGTGGTTCTTGCCCAATGAGTATCATGACGTTAAAGGCCGGTATAGAGCAAGCTGTTAAAAAAGCTGTTCCATCTATCACTGCTGTTGAGGCTATTAACTTAACCGCTATAGATGATCCTTCGGCCGTATTACCAGCAAACCTTCAATAATTTTACAATTTATTTTAAAACATATAAAAAGCCTTATCGTTAAAAGATAGAGGCTTTTTTCTTTAACACTATTTAACAGATAAATTAAGAAGCTTTTAATATTTTTATTAAAATAATGAGGAATATCTTAATTGCCATACTTTGTCTTTTAGCTACAGCTACTTTTGCACAAAAGGAGGGGAAACCTTTGGTGCAATTTTCTGGAGTTATTTATGACATTGATAGTAATACCGTTGTCCCTTATGTAACGCTTAACAATCTCTCAGAGAAAAAAACTTATTCTGCAAATTATAAAGGCTATTACTCTTTTGTAGTACATGAAGGAGATAGCATACAGTTTTCTTCTGTTGGCTATAAAAAGCTGGTATTAGTTATACCAAAAAATCTTACCGAGAGGAAATTTACAGCCGTTATTAAAATGAAATCAGACAATATCATGCTGCCTACAGTTAGGGTATTTCCTTGGGCAAGTTTTGATGAATTTAAGCGAGATTTCTTAACCATGAAATTTGCCGATGATGATTTGGAAATAGCTAAGAAAAATTTATCAAGCAAAAGTTTAAGAGATTTATACGTTGCTTTACCTAGGGATGGTACAGAGATGCAGTCTTTCAATTTTCAGAACAACCACATTGGTTTAACCAATAAAAATATGGTTCAAACCAATCCTTTATTAAATCCATTTGCATGGGGAGCGCTTATTAAACAAATTACAGAAGGTAATAAAGAGAGAAACAAAAGATAAGATTCACCAATCTTATCTTTTTTTCTTTAAAGACGGAAATCTCATTTTATAAGCCACTTTAACAGCCCCTTTAGAGATAGATTCTAATTTATTTTTCAGCATCGTTTTACGCAACAAGCTAATACGGTCTGTAAAAAGCTTGCCTTCTATGTGGTCATACTCGTGTTGTATAACTCTTGCTGCCAAGCCTTTAAAGCTTTCTTCTTTTAGTTCCCAATTTTCATTGTAATAAGAAACAACAATTTCAGGCTTTCTACTTACATCTTCCCTAACATCCGGAATACTTAAACAGCCTTCGTTAAATTTCCAAGGTTCGCCAGTTTCTTCTAAAATGCGGGCATTGATAAATACCTTTTTGAAATTACTTAATTCGGGCTCATCATCATCAAAAGGTGTAGCATCAACAACAAAAGCCTAATGGGTAAACCTATTTGTGGCGCTGCTAAACCTACACCACTAGCTGCATACATGGTTTCAAACATGTTTTCAATTAAAACATTTAAATCTGGATAATCTTGATTGATATCTGTAGCGATTTTTTTTAAAACAGGGTCTCCGTATGCAACAATTGGTAATTTCATTATGTAAAATTAATAAAAAAATAGTTTTTAGAATGTGTCTCTATAACCTTATTGATATTGATACGTAATAAACGATGTATTTTTTTTATATTTACCATGAAAATTTCCTAATTATGATGAAATATTTACTAACTGCTTTCTTGATTTTCTTCTTGCACAGTGCTGGAAAAGCACAGTGTACAGCAACTATAACTGGTGCTTCATCAGGTTGTTTTGATAATATCAGTACTTATAGCATTACTGGTGCTACAGGTGCTACTTCTTACACTTGGACCATTACTGGTGCTGCTTCATTTAACAGAGTATCTGATACAGAATATACCATCTTATTTGGCAGTACAAATGTTACTATTACAGTAGTTCCTACCGGAGGAGCATGTAATGGCACTCCAGTTACGAGAACTATAACATCAGCTGCAAGGCCAGTTAAACCGGTTATTAATAGAGCAGCAAATAGCAATGCTTTAACTACACCTACTGTTGCTGGTTTAACTTACCAATGGTATTTTAATAGAACCCCTGTTTCTGGAGCTACTACAGCTACTTTCCCAATTCAAAATACAGGCCTTTATGCTGTTGAAGTTACAAATGCAGCAGGCTGTAAAACCTACTCAGATGACTTTCCTTACTTCTCTACTTCTGTTAAAGAGGATCCAAAGTTTGCTGGTTTTGCGTATTATCCTAACCCTATAGAAGCTGGAAATACCTTAACCGTGATTTTTGCTGATACTTATGATATAGAGCTTGTTGATATGACTGGTAAATCGGTTTTAAACCAAAAGAGCTTAAAAGGAAAGCAAGAGCTTGAAACAAGCAGCTTAAATACAGGCATATATTTGATGAAAGTAGAAAGTGAAGGTAAGCTAGCCTTTAGAAAGATTATCATCAACTAAAAAGATATTAATAGGTTAAAAGCCAATAGTGGTCAGGATTTTTTTATTCTGACCATTTTTTTTGATATTAATTTCTATACGCTTGTTTACCGCTAAGCATAGCTTTTTGTTAGGAATTTTATTTTGCACAACCTACAGTTTTTTACAACTTCGTAGACTAATAAAATTTACATGAGAGACCAACATATACAGCTTGTAGCGCAGGAATTAAGTATTGGTACTAAACAGGTTGATGCAACTTTAACCTTATTAGACGAAGGTGCAACTGTACCTTTCATTTCCAGATACCGTAAGGAACTTACCGGAAGTTTAGACGAGGTTGAGGTAGCTACCATAAGAGACAGGGTACAGCAGCTAAGAGAATTAGATAAAAGAAGAGAAGCTATTCTTAAATCTATTGAGGAGCAAGGTAAATTAACAGATGATTTAAGAAAGCAAATTATGGAAGCAGCTACCATGGCTGTTTTAGAAGATATTTACCTGCCTTATAAACCTAAGCGTAAAACCAAAGCATCGGTTGCCCGCGAAAAAGGTTTGGAGCCCCTAGCATTAAGCATTTTAGAGCAAGATAAAAACGACCCAGAGGCAGAAGCAGAGCAATATATCAATGAAGAAAAAGGTGTTTTGGCTGTTGCCGATGCTTTGCAAGGTGCAAGAGATATTATAGCAGAGCTGATAGCAGAAAATGCTGATGCGAGGGCTAAAATGAGAGATTTGTTTTGGGAGAAAGCTACCTTGAAAGCAGAAGTTTTTAAAGGAAAAGAAGAGGAAGGTATCAAATACAAAGATTATTTTGAGTGGGAAGAGCCCTTAAAAACTGCTCCATCACACCGTATTTTAGCTATCCGCAGGGGCGAAAAAGAACTTGTTTTGAAGTTAGATATTTTGCCACCAGAGGAAGACGCTATAGAACTCTTAGAGAAGCTTTTCATCAAGGCTAACCATGCAAAATCTCAGCAAGTAAAACTAGCCATAGAAGATGGTTATAAAAGATTGCTAAAGCCTGGTATGGAAACAGAGATTAGGTTATTGTCTAAACAAAAAGCCGATGAGGAAGCTATAAAAGTGTTTGCAGAAAATGCTCGTCAGTTATTATTAGCGGCACCAATGGGGCAAAAGAATGTTTTAGCCTTAGACCCAGGTTTTAGAACAGGTTGTAAATTAGTTTGCTTAGATAAACAAGGTAAATTACTAGAAAATACCACCATCTATCCTTTTACAGGAGCCGGAAATTTAAAAGAAGCCGAGCAAACTTTGGTTTTCTTGGTTAACAAATATGAAGTAGAAGCTATAGCTATTGGTAACGGTACAGCAAGTAGAGAAACAGAAGAATTTGTACGTAAGCAAGGTTTAAAAGATGTACAAGTGGTGATGGTTAATGAAAGCGGAGCCTCTATTTACTCTGCTTCTGAGGTAGCCAGAGAAGAATTTCCTAATCATGACATCACCGTAAGGGGGGCCGTATCTATTGGAAGAAGATTAATGGACCCTTTGGCAGAATTGGTTAAAATAGATCCAAAATCTATCGGGGTAGGGCAATATCAACATGATGTTGACCAAAACAAATTACAAACCTCTTTAGATGATACCGTTGTAAGTTGTGTAAATGCTGTTGGCGTAGAGTTAAATACAGCTTCTAAGCAAGTTTTAGCTTATGTTTCTGGCCTAGGGCCGCAATTGGCGCAAAATATTGTAGAATATAGAAACCTACATGGGGCTTTTAAAAACCGAGAATCATTAAAAAAAGTTGCTCGTTTAGGTGATAAAGCTTTTGAGCAAGCAGCTGGCTTTTTAAGAATCAGAAATGCCGAACATCCTCTAGATGCCAGTGCAGTACACCCAGAGCGTTATGCTTTGGTAGAGCAAATGGCTAAAGACTTAGGCTGTAAAGTAGAAGATTTATTGGTTAACGATGCACTTAGAAAGCAGATAAATCTACAAAAGTATATTTCTGATGAAGTAGGCTTACCAACGCTAAAAGATATTTTAGCTGAGCTTGCTAAGCCGGGCCGAGACCCACGTGAGCAATTTGAATCTTTCACTTTTGCTGATGGGATTAATAAAATTGAAGATTTAAGGGTAGGGATGAAAGTACCAGGTATTGTAACCAACATTACAAATTTTGGTGCTTTTGTTGATATAGGCGTTCATCAAGATGGTTTGGTACACCTAAGCCAAATGGCAGATAGGTTTATACAAAACCCTAATGAGGTTGTAAAAGTACAGCAAAGGGTAGAAGTTACCGTTACAGAGGTTGATGTTGCTCGTAAACGTATAGCATTAAGTATGAAGGGTAATACAAGCCCGGTAAAGAAGGCAGATAAACCAGCGATCGTTCAAAAATCAGTTACTAAAGAGGGTTTTAAAAAGCCTGTGCAAAAAGATGCTGAAACTGATATGCAGCATAAGCTAAAAGCCCTGATGGGTAAGTTTAAATAAATTTTTGTATCGAGCTGATTGGAGTTGAAGTTTTTATAATTTCCAATCAGCTTGATACTTTTTTCACTTTAAAGCCACTTAGTCAAGAGCCCCCGTTTTCATTTTCTCTTTTCCTGATTGTTCAAACCAAGTTTTCATTTCGCCTTTTACTTCAACTTTTAACACACTTGCTACCGCATGCGGTGCTTGAGATGGTATTTTTAACGTCACTTGCTCACCATTTTTATCCCATTTTAGTTTTTCGCCATTGTGCAGCATTCCTGCTGATATCACTTCTGGATCTAAACCATTAATAACTAATACACCATTTTTTGGCCACTCAAATACAGAAAGATAAAGGGTAGTTTTACCGTTTTGTGTTTTTCTGGTTACACGACCCCAAATTTGGCTTGGTATCGGACTGGCTTCTGTAGCATAAATGGCTTCGCTATAAATTTTCATCCAATTACCTAAATCTTTTAAGCGTTCTATACTGGCATCAGGAAAAGAACCATCTGGTTTTGGGCCTATATTTAATAAATAGTTTCCTCCTTTTGAGGCAATATCAACCAAGTTACGAATTAAGGTTTCTGATGATTTCCATTTAGTATCAGAATTTCTAAAACCCCAGGTACCATTCATGGTCATACAAGTTTCCCAATCTTTACCATCTAGCTCGCTTAAATCAGGGATTTTCTGTTCAGGTGTTTTGGTATCTCCAGAGAAATTAGGGCGTTTTAAACGGTCGTTGGTAATAATATGAGCTTGTTTTTTCAACTGTTCCTGTAATTTAAGGGCAGCGTCATCAGTCATTTTTACGGGTGTATCCCACCATAATACAGCAATATCGCCATAGTTGGTCATCAATTCTTTTACTTGTGGAACTGCAACTTCATCAATGTATTGCGCAAATGTTTTGGTTTCCTGTGCTGGGTCCCAATGGCCGTCATGTTCTTGTGTATAGTTATTGATTTTTGTGCTATCTGGATTAGGCCAACCTTCTGCCATTAATTTTCTAGCCGCAGAACCTCCTGGGTTTACCCAGTCTTGGGCTTGCGAGTAGTAAAAGCCTAATTTTACGCCATATTTTTTACAGGCCTCTGCTAAGGGTTTTAATAGGTCTTTTTTATATGGCGTTGCATCCATAATGTCCCAATCACTCGCTTTAGAATCAAATAAGGCAAAACCATCATGATGTTTAGCTGTAATAATCAGATATTTCATCCCAGCATCTTTAGCCATTTTTACCCATTCATCAGCATTAAATTTTACCGGATTAAATTTTTTAGCAACCTCTTTATATTCTGAAACAGGTACTTTCATTCTGTTCATAATCCACTCGGCCCCACCACGAGCCTGCTGATGACCTTTATATTCTCCGGCCATTTGTGCATAAACTCCAAAGTGGATAAACATACCGAAACGGGCCTCACGCCACCATTTCATTTTTTCATCTTGCGATATGGGTTGAGCAAAAACCGAAATACTTACACAAAACAGCACTAAAAGGGAGTATAATTTTTTTAGGTTCATGGTTATTATGGTTAAGGTTTATCAGTTGCTGGTAATTGGCAACTGATTACTAAAGTAATAACCTGAGTTCGATTAATAATAAAAGGATAAATGATAAATAAATCTTAGGAATAAAGAGGTAATATTCAGTTGTGTTTTATATATTTAAGTATCTGAAATTTAAGTATATAGATAAACAAAACATGAATATTACCATTGATAAAGTTACTGAAATTTTCTATTTAACAGATGAGTTTTGCAATCATTTTACAGCCAATATTAGCTCTTTTAGGATAGGAAACATTCCGAAAAGGAAGCCCCTGATGTCTGATAGCGAAGTCATTACCTTAATGGTTCTTTTTCACTCGGGCAGTTTTAGAAACATGAAGCACTTTTACCAGCAGTATGTTCAGAAACATCTGCTATCAGAATTTCCTCAAACGGTTTCCTATAATCGATTTACAGAGCTGATGCAATCAGCCGTTTTACCCATGACAATCTTTCTTAAAACGATGTGCCTGGGCGAATGCACAGGGATCTCTTTTGTTGATTCTACTCCTATCCGGGTATGTAAGAACAAACGTATCAAACGCAATCGGGTATTCAAGGATATTGCTACCGTAGGTAAATCGACCATGGGGTATTTCTTTGGGTTTAAGCTTCATCTAATTATTAATGACAAGGGTGAAATTCTAAACTTTGTCATTACCCAAGGCAATGTAGATGACAGAGAACCGCTTAAAAATGAACGGTTTATCCAGGCTGTCAAGGGTAAGCTATATGCCGATAAAGGATACTTATCCAAAGAACTGACCCACATGCTGTTTGTGGACGGATTACATCTAATTACCAACATCAGAAACAATATGAAGAATTGTTTAATGGAATTGAAAGATAAAATTATGCTAAGAAAGCGCTCGGTGATTGAAACCATCAATGATGAATTAAAAAATATGTGCCAGATTGAGCATTCAAGACATCGCTCTTTTGGTAATTTTTTGACTAATATTTTATCAGGACTAATCGCTTACAGCTTCTTTCCTAAAAAACCGGCTATCAAATATGAAGTACAAAAAACCTCGCAGGTGAGCCTATTTTTATAATCGAACTCAGGTTAATAGAAATCAACCAAATAACATAACCATACTCATGTATAATAAGAGTTGTTTTTAAACGAAAAATCCCGGAAGCTTTTTCCGGGATTTTTTTATTCTTCAGTTTGTGGGTGCGTTGGCTTTTGGTCTATCTTAGGTTCGTTCTTAAGACCCTCATATTGCTCATCTTCATCGCCATTTTTTTCTTTATAGCTACCTTCCCCTTTATCATCTAAATTTTCTTTACGACGTTCTGATTCTTTAAGAGCCCTTTCTGCTTGTTCTTTAACTCTTTTATCTAAATGATCTTGGTTAGGACCAGATTCCCAATGTTTTTCTTGTGTTTCCATGGCTGTTAAATTTGAATAGGTAAAACAAAATCTCTGCCATGTTAATTTACATCCTTAACCAGAAAATAAAAAAGCTTCCCTATTACTAAAGAAGCTTTTATAATATATTTAGAAATCTATTAGATTAAAGAAACACTTCTGTTTACAAAAGCTGTTAAATCTGCTCCGGTTAATAAACCTTGAGATAGTAAAGCTAAATCAAAAGCTTGTTTAGCTAATGCTGCTTGTGTACTTTCATCTTCAGCTTGTAAAATCTTACTTACTAGCTTATGATTTCCGTTGATAGCAACTTTATAACTATCAGGCATGTTACCATAAAAGCTCATGCCACCACCCATAGCAGCCATATCTTTCATACGACGCATAAACTCATCCATGGTTACGGTAACTGGTAACTCTTCTGGGTTCATTGCTTCTATATTTACTTGATAAGCCGGTTTGTTAATAGCTTTTTCAAATATCTCTTTAACTTTTTTGGTTTGGTCTTCGCTTAAAGCATGCTCTAATTTTTCGCCTTTATCAATTAATTTATCAGTAACATCAGCATCAACACGTTTTAACTGAACCTTTTCTAGCTTGTTTTCTATATGGCTAACGAAGTGATTATCAATAGGGGTATCCATCAACAATACATCGTAATTTTTCTTTTTTGCAGATTGTATAAAGGCGTCTTGCTTGGCAGGGTCTATCGTGTATAAATAAACCACATTACCATCTTTATCTGTTTGTGCTGCCTTTACTTTTTCTTTATATTCTTCTAAAGTGAAGTATTGGTTATCGGTATTTTTGAATAAGCCAAAGTCTTTTGCTTTCTCGTAAAATTTCTCTTCGCTTATCATTCCGTATTTCACAAAAATGCCAATATCGTTCCATTTTTGCTCGTAAGCTGGGCGGTCTTTTTTGAAAAGCTCGGCCAATTTTTCGGCAACTTTTTTAGTGATATAGCTATTGATTTTTTTAACATTTCCATCGGCCTGTAAGAAACTTCTAGAAACATTTAGCGGAATATCTGGCGAGTCTATAACGCCATGTAATAACATTAAAAACTCTGGAACAATGTCTTTTACCTCATCGGTAATAAAAACTTGTCTGCTAAACAATTTGATTTTATTACGTTGAAACTCTACATCATTTTTAAGTTTAGGGAAGTATAAAACGCCCGTTAAATTGAAAGGGTAATCAACATTTAGATGAATCCAGAATAGCGGGTCTTCAGAAAAAGGATAAAGCTCTTTATAGAATTGCAGGTAATCTTCATCTTTTAAATCGGCAGGTGCTAAAGTCCAGATAGGTTTAGCGCCGTTAATGATGTTTTCTTTCTCTACAGATTTGTATTGTGGCTTACCATCTTTGTCTTCTCCATCTGGCTCGCTTTCTGTTTTAGTGCCAAAAACAAGCTTGGTTGGTAAAAACTTAAAGTATTTATCTAATATTTCTTGAAGCTTGTATTGGCTTAAAAATTCTTCAGAATCTGCATTGATGTATAAAATCACATCAGTACCGCGGCTGGTTCTTGTACCTTTAGCAATCTCAAACTCTGTACTTCCGTCACAAATCCAGCTAGCAGGTTCTGCACCATCTTGGTAAGAAAGTGTCTGAATTTCTACTTTTTCTGATACCATAAAGGCCGAGTAAAATCCTAAACCAAATTTCCCAATAATTTCATTGGCGTCTTTAGCGTCTTTAAATTTCTCGACAAATTCTGTAGCGCCAGAAAAAGCAATTTGGTTGATGTATTTTTTTATTTCTTCGGCAGTCATACCTAAACCATTATCACTTATGGTGATGGTTTTCTTTTTCTCATCAAAAGCTACCTCAACTTGCAGTTCTCCTAATTCGCCATTATACTGCCCTAATGAGGCTAATCTTTTTATCTTTTGTGTAGCATCAGAAGCGTTTGATACTAATTCTCTCAAGAATATTTCATTATCCGAGTACAAGAATTTTTTAATAATCGGAAAAATATTCTCGGTGTGGATGGAAATGGTTCCTTTTTCTTGCATAACTCTGTTTGTTAGATTGATTTTTATGATTTACCTAGCCTCATCAAGCGCTGTACCAATGCTTTTTTAGTGACATGTTGACAGCCGGCAGGTATTTTGTAGCTATTTATTTGCTACATTTTCAATAATTTTAAGGATGAAATTTTTTCAGCAACAAATAAGGTTAAGACCTTTTTCAAGAGGTTTCCATTTAATTACCAGAGAAGTTTTAGCGGCTTTACCACAAATTCAGGAAATAGAAATTGGGCAGTTGCAAGTTTTTATGCAACATACATCAGCATCATTAACGATAAATGAAAATGCCGACCCTACTGTACGACAAGATTTTGAATCGCATTTTAATATCATGGTGCCAGAAAATGCACCTTATTATTTGCATGATTATGAAGGGGCTGATGATATGCCTGCACACATAAAAGCATCTTTGCTAGGTGCATCTGTACAAATACCTATCTCAGGTGGTAAATTGTGTTTGGGTACTTGGCAAGGTATTTACTTATGCGAACATAGAGATGATGGAGGAAGCAGAAATATGATGCTCACGGCATGGGGAGTTTAGGCTTTTTTTAAATTTAATTTTTTAAATTTGGCAAAAAATAATTTCAAAAAATAATGTTTATAAAATATTAATGCAAAATTTTATTAAACAAGATAAATTTTCTTCTTTTTGGAGCTGGTGGGTAGGTGAAAATTTAAATCTTTCATTAGAAAGTAGAATTTTTCATTCCTTTAGTTTGATTGTAATTACAGCTCTTATTTTAATTACCCCAATCAATTACTTTAATAACCTCATACCATCATTTTTACTTACGCTAGAAATATTTCTGATTCAATGTTTAACGTATGGTATCAGTAGGTTTAGAAACAAGTTTACGCTTGCAATTGATATTTCTGCTATCAATATTAACCTGATACTTGCAGTAAATTATTTTTATAATGGCGGCATAAATAGCCCTAGCCTATTACTTTACGCTGTAAGTTTATTTTTATTATTATCCATATCAAGGCTTAATAAACTACCTTATTGGCTAATTGTTAATGTGGTGTGTGTTACTGTTATTGCCACGCTAGAATATTATTATGGCGAAGATATGGTAACCCCTTATGTTAATGAAGAAAGTAGGTTATTGGATATGTTTGCTACCTATATAATTTCTTTAGCTTTGATTTATATAGGGACTTTATACCTTAAGAAAAGCTATATCGCTCAAAAAAAGATAGTTTTAGAAAAGGCAGAAGCATTAAAAGTTTTAAACGACGAAAAGGATAAAATTTTCTCTATCATTTCACATGATTTACGTACACCCTTAGCAAATATTCAGCAATATTTAGAGATTGCGAATACTGTTGAACTTACAGACGAAGAAAGAAAAGTTATAAGGACTGATTTGCTAGATTTAACCAAAAACTCTCTCGAGCTTCTTAATAATTTACTGCATTGGTCTAAAAACCAGATGGAAGGTAATATTGTAAATAAAAGATATATTTTAATTGAAGAAGAGCTAACGCTCACCTTTAATTTTCTTAAAAGTTTTGCCAAGAAAAAAGATATAACCCTAGAGGTTATTTTAGAAGAAAAAATTTCTATATATGCTGATGTAGATATGCTAAAATTGATTTTGCGAAATCTTATCCATAATGCTATAAAATTTACACCTACTGGTGGTATTATCTACGTAAATATGGTTACAGAAAAAGATGCGTATTTGATAAGTGTGGCCGATAAAGGAATGGGAATTAAAAAAGAAGAGCAAGATGCTATTTTCACGCTAAGTACAAAAACAAATTACGGAACCCATAAAGAAAAAGGAACAGGTTTAGGGCTTATGCTTTGTAAAGAATTTGCAGAAATGCAAGGTGGCAAAATTTGGTTTACAAGTAAAGAACAAGAAGGAACAACCTTTTATTTGACTTTCCCAAAAATGGAATCATAAAAAAAGGCTACTTTTTTAAAGTAACCTTTAAACAGGAAGAAAATAGGGTTTTAAAAATCGCTTAAATGTTCACTCACTTGAATGCCCGTTTTAAGCGTATCATTGGTAGTATTGTCAATTCCTTTTGCCCAAATGGTATAAACTCTTCCGGTCTTAATTTCTACATTTTGTCTAGTAGCTTTATCAGTACCGTTATTCTTAATTTTGAAAGTATAGGTTTTATTACCTGTAATATCACTAAAAGCAGTATGAACTTTATAAGCCGTTGTGTTAAACAGTAAGCTATCAGAAGCGGTTGTTAGGCTTAAAGCACCAGCATCCGGACTTAAATTAAGAAATCTGATTTTTGCCTTACCTGCCGCCGGGCTAGTTAAAGAGTCTTTAATAATTAAAAAATTTGGATTTGGCGCAGCATCTACTACATAGATAGAGTAAAATTTATCAGTCTCCAGATTTACTGTTCCCGTTCTTAAAGTATCTTGTGTGCCACCCACTTTACGAATGCTTATCCTGCGTTGCCCCGCCGCATATAAATTGTAAAAAGTTCTTTGGCTAAAAGTAAATGGTCCGCTTCCGGTGCCACGGTCTGTTATAAAATTAAAAGCTTGCGTACCTGGCGAAGCATGGAAAATACTAACCGCAGCTACTTGTTGAGGCGTATAATCATCATCGTTTTTTAAACACGAAGTTAAAGTTAACAAGAAGGCAGCTGCCAATAAAGTTTTTGCTGTAGTCAATCGCTTAAGATTGTTAATAGTTCTAAAATTTCTCATCATTATAAAATTTAATTTCTGATAGACGTTATAGGACATAACGGAACCAATCATTAATCTGTTACACAGGAAATGATTTTTTATAAGTTTTTTTAGTTTTTTTGCGCTACATCAATAAAAATGAATGCTTTAAGAGCTTTAGAACTATTTTTTTAGCCAAATAGTGTAAAAAAGGGTTTATAAAGAATTTTACCTTTACAATTTTTGAAAACCATGTACTACTTAATTTATTTTGCTTACGAGTTTACGCCTTTTACAACCACAAGTTTAGATGAGCTTTTAGCGCAAGCAAGAGAGAAAAATGCTAAATATAACGTTACAGGTAAGCTTCTTTACGTTGAAGGAACCTTTATACAATTACTAGAAGGAGACAAACCAGCTGTAAAACATATTTATAATGCCATAGAAAAAGATAAGAGAATTATAGCCTTAAAAGTAGTGATAGAAGGGCCAGCTAAAAAACGTTACTTCCCAAATTGGTCTATGGCTTATGATAAAATATCTTTAACAGATATCAATGAAATGGAACAGTGTGAGCATCCAGGAGTTAAAGAATATCTAAGCAAGGCTACACCAATAAGATTATTAAAACTTATTGCTAATAACCCATTATTATAGATGTTATGAAGGCTATAGTTATCCAACAATACGGCGGTCCAGAGGTTTTAACTTTAGAAGAAAGAGCTATACCACAGGTGGCTGATGATGAAGTTTTAATAAAAGTTGCTGCTGTAGGTATTAACAGACCAGATATCATGCAAAGGCAAGGGAAGTATCCAGCTCCGGCTGGGGCTGTTGCTGATATTTTGGGTTTAGAATTAGCAGGTGAGGTAGTTGCTTGTGGCTTAGCGGTAAACAAGTATAAAATTGGAGATGCTATTTGCGCTTTAGTTTCTGGCGGTGCTTATGCCGAGTATGTAATTGCAAAAGAGGGAAATTGTTTAAACATCCCGAAAGGGTTAAACTATTTAGAAGCAGCTTCTTTACCAGAAACTGTTTTTACTGTTTGGTATAACCTTTTTATACTAGGTAAATTAAAGGCTGGCGAAAAAGTTTTGATACACGGCGGCTCTAGCGGAATTGGCGTTATGGCCATACAATTAGCCAAAGCATTTGGCTGTAAAGTAATGGTTACCGCAGGCTCTAAAGAAAAATGTGATGCTTGTACAGCTTTAGGAGCTGATATTGCCATTAATTATAAAGAGCAAGATTTTGAGTTTTTACTAAAAGAAGCAGGTGTAAATGTTGTTTTAGATATGGTAGGAGGGAATTACCTGCCTAAAAATATCAATATTTTAAGTGTAGAAGGGCGTTTAGTTTATATCAATGCGATGCTAAATAGAGTTGGCGAGCTAGATATTCTGAAAGTAATGCAAAAGAGATTACAAATTACCGGAAGTACTTTAAGGGCAAGAGAACCAGAATTTAAAGCCTTTTTAGCCAGAGAAATAGAAAAGTATGTATGGCCATTATTTGAAAATAACAAAGTGAAGCCAGTTATTCATCAGGTTTTCGCTTACGCTGATGTTATAAAAGCCCACCAATTAATGGAAAGCAGCAAGCATATTGGTAAGATTATGCTTAAATTTTAAAGGAGATACACATTTTAGTATATCTCCTTTAAAAATCATTAAGATAAAGATTTTGAATCCTGAGCAACTTTAGCAGAAATTTCGTTTAAAGTATTGTCAGAGAAATGCGAAGCTTCATGTGCTTTAGCAGACAAATAATCTGAAGTGTCTTTAGACAAATCATTTATTTTACTGGCTTGTTTAGAAGCTGTATTTTTTAAATGGTCTGTAAAATCTTTAACGCCATCTACCAAAGAAGACCAATTTTGCTTTCCGTTTTCTGATTTTAAAAAATACCAGGCTGCTGCTCCTGCTGCAATACCGGCTACCAATACTGCTGCTATTTTTGATTTGTTTTCCATTTTCTTAAGGTTTTATTGAAGTATGCATAAAGCTAAGACCTTGCCAAAAAGTAAAATCGAAATAATTAAACATAAAACAGCTAAATGTTATATTTACGCGTTTTTTAAGCATATGAAGTATTTAGTCATTTTCTTTTCAGCCATCATATTTATCTCTTGCTCTCCAAAACCATACAAGCAAGCAGAAAAAATACAAACTGCAAAAATGGAAGAGGTTACCGCTAGTATTGTGGTAAACCCTGCACCTACGGTATTAGATTCAGCAGGTAATGCTATTCCATCTGCCTATATACCTACGGTAAATTTTGGCGCTCGTAAGCCTTTTTATGTTATTATACATCATACCGCACAAGACTCTTTAGCGCAAACCATTAAAACCTTTACCATGGAAAGCACCCAAGTAAGTGCACATTATGTGATAAGTAGAGATGGTTTTTTAGTACAGATGTTAAATGATGAGCTAAGAGCATGGCATGCTGGCGCTGGTAAATGGGGTAATATTACCGATATGAATTCTTGCTCTATTGGTATTGAGTTAGATAATAATGGTAGAGAACCTTTTGCCGAGGCACAAATAAATACATTGTTATTGCTTTTAGCTAAACTTAAAAAGGATTATAATATCCCAACAGCAAATTTTATTGGACATGGTGATATTGCACCTAAAAGAAAGGCAGATCCAAGTATATTATTTCCATGGGATGTTTTAGCTAAGAATGGGTTTGGTTTATGGTATGATTTACCAGATATGCCACCACCTGTAAATTTTGATGAAGAAGCTGCTTTAAAAAGAATTGGTTATGATACCACTGATATGGCTGCCGCAATAGTAGCTTTTAAAAGACATTTTACCAAGACAGATTTATTTCCTATTCTTTCTACTTGGGATAGATGTATACTTTATAACCTGTATAAGAAGTATTAATAAAGTATAAAGTATAAAGTATAAAGTATGCTGATTTACACACTTTATACTTAGTTTTTATGATTATTTATTGGCTTCTTTGGCCCAGCTATCTTTTAAACCAACAGTTCTGTTAAAAATGAGGTGTTCTGCTGTAGCTTCTTTATCTAAACAGAAATAACCTTTTCTAATAAATTGGTATCTTCTGTCAGGGTGTTCTTGTAATTGCTCAATAGCTAATGTTAAATCTGGTTCTATATAGGCGTTTTTAACCACAACTAAACTTTCTGGATTCATATAATCTTTAAAGTCACCATCTTCAGCGTCTGGTTGTTCTACTTTAAATAGCCTGTCATATAACCTTACTTCGGCAGTTTTAGCGTGTTTTACACTTACCCAATGCATGGTTCCTTTTACTTTTAACCCTGATGTATCTTCACCAGATTTTGAGTTAGGGAAATAAGTACAATGAATTTCAGTTACATTTCCATCTGCATCTTTAACAAAATCATCACATTGTACGATATAAGCATTTTTTAAACGGCACATTAAACCTACACCAAGTCTAAAGAATTTCTTTGGAGGTTCTTCCATAAAATCTTCACGCTCTATCCATAGCTCTTTGCTAAATGGTATAGCTCTTTCACCATCATGGCCTTCAACTTCTGGGTTATTTTCTCCGTGTAAAATTTCTTCTTGCCCATCAGGATAATTGGTAATTACCATTTTTATAGGGTCAAGAACAGCCATTCTTCTCCACGATGTTTTATTTAAATCTTCACGGATAAAGAACTCTAGCAAACTAAAATCAATGAAGTTGTCTCTTTTAGCTACGCCTATTCTTTCGCAAAAATTGCGGATAGATGCTGGTGTAAAACCTCGTCTTCTTAAACCACTAATGGTAGGCATACGCGGGTCGTCCCAACCGGCAACAATCTGGTTGTTTACCAACTGCATCAATTTTCGCTTACTCATAACGGTATAGCTCATGTTTAAACGAGCAAATTCATACTGTTTTGATGGGAAAATATCCAATTGCGCTATAAACCACTCGTATAATGGGCGGTGTGGAATAAACTCTAGTGTACAAACAGAGTGGGTAATTTCCTCAATAGCATCAGATTGCCCGTGTGCAAAATCATACATTGGGTAAATACACCATTTATCACCAGTACGATGATGATGCGCATGTTTTATCCTGTACATCAAAGGGTCACGCAGGTGCATGTTTGGGTTTGCTAAATCAATTTTAGCTCTTAAAACTTTGGCACCATCAGGATATTTACCAGCTTTCATTTCTTCAAAAAGCTGTAAATTTTCTTCTATAGATCTACTTCTGTAAATATTTGCAGTTCCTGCTTCTGTAGGTGTGCCTTTTCCAGCAGCAATTTCTTCTGCTGTACTATCATCTACGTAAGCTAATCCTTTTTTTATCAGGGCAACCGCAAAATCATATAATTGGTCAAAATAATCAGAAGAATAAAGCTCTTCTTTCCAATCAAAACCTAACCATTTTACATCTTCCTTTATACTTTCTACATATTCAGTATCTTCTGTAAGGGGGTTGGTATCATCAAATCTAAGGTTGGTAGCGCCATTGTATTTTTTGGCTATTCCAAAATTTAAGCAGATAGATTTAGCATGACCAATATGTAAATAGCCATTAGGCTCTGGAGGGAAACGTGTTAAAACTCTGCCACCATGCTTGCCATTTCTAAGATCTTCTTCTATAATCTCTTCAATAAAATTTAATGATTTTTCCTCTGACATATCTTTTCCTTTGCTTACAAAAGTAAAAAAACAGCCGGATTTATTAGCCTATGCTAAATTTCTAGCAAATAAATTACGCTAATGGGTGTATATAGCTATCAGCAAAGGCTTTATGTAAAGGTGCCTGAGCTTAAACTTAAAAGCAACACTTCCATATTTTGTGATTTAATTGTTATGTTTTCATCTCTTTAGCATCATTTTTGATATAATTCTATACTTTTACGCAGCTTAATTGAATTAGAATAATTGGAAGCACCAAAATCTCGTTTCGTACAAAAATTACATAGCATGTTTTACGAACTGTATTTAGTATATCAGTTCGTGATGAAATTCTTCAAAGAAGTACTTCTACCGCCTTATGAGGGTAAAGAAATTATGCGTCAATGTTACCAAGTTGGTTACCGCTCTTTAGCCTTAATATCTTTAACAGGATTTATAACCGGTATTGTTTTTACCAAACAATCCAGACCATCTTTGGCAGAGTTTGGGGCAACATCATGGTTGCCATCTTTGGTTGGTATTGCTTTATTGAGAACATTAGCTCCTTTGTTAACCGCTTTAATATCGGCAGGTAAAGTGGGCTCTAGTATTGGTGCCGAGTTAGGTTCTATGAAAGTAACCGAGCAGATAGATGCTATGGAGGTTTCTGCTACCAACCCGTTTAAGTTTTTAGTGGTAACCAGAGTTTTAGCAACCACTATCGCTATTCCTATTTTAACATTTTACACAGCTTTGGTAGGTTTATTGGGTAGTTTTGTAAACGTAGCCATGTTTGAAGATACGAGCTTTAGCGGTTTTATTTCATCGTCTTTAGAGTCTATAACTTTTCTTGATATTATTGCGTCTACTGTAAAGGCTATCCTTTTTGGGTTTACCATTGGTATGGTTGGTTGTTACCAAGGTTTTAACTCATCAAAAGGTACAGAAGGTGTAGGTAAAGCAGCAAATTCATCGGTAGTTATTGGTATGTTTTTAGTGTTTATTGAAGAAGTATTGGCAACGCAAATCACGTTTTTATTCCGTACATAATGCATAAGAATAACAGAATAGAGCATCCGGAAGAAAGAGATAAAGTAATTACCATCAGAGATTTAAATAAATCTTTTGGAGATTACCATGTGCTTAAAGGTGTTCATCTGGATTTGTATGAAAGAGAAAACCTTGTGGTATTAGGTAAATCAGGAACAGGTAAATCTGTCTTGATTAAAATTATATCGGGTCTACTGAAACAGGATAGCGGTACGGTAGAAGTTTTGGGTAAAGAAGTAAGCCAATTAAAAGAAAAAGAATTACAAGAACTGAGAATACATATAGGTTTTTCTTTCCAGAATAGCGCTCTTTATGATAGTATGACGGTGAGAGAGAATCTAGAATTTCCTTTGGTGAGAAATCGTAAAAATCTGACTAAAAAGGAGAAAGATTATGCCGTTGAAACCGTTTTAGATGCGGTAAGTTTAGGGCAAACCATTAATCAAATGCCTTCTGAATTATCTGGAGGACAAAGAAAGCGCATTGGTATTGCTCGTACTTTGATATTACAACCTAAAATTATGTTGTATGATGAACCAACAGCTGGTTTAGACCCTATAACATGCTTAGAAATTAATGGTTTAATAAACGAGGTACAAGAAAGGTATCATACCAGTTCTATTATCATTACCCATGATCTTACTTGTGCCAAGCAAACAGGTGATCGTATAACCATGCTTCTTGATGGCCATTTTAACCAAGTAGGCACCTTTGAAGAAGTTTTTAATACAGATGATGAAAGAGTTAAATCTTTCTATGAATATAATTTTATAGAGTAAAAATGACTGAAATAACAGACAGAAAACGCGGTGTAACCGTTGGAATATTTATTTTTCTTGGCCTAGCCATTTTCCTTATCGGGATATTAACTTTAGGAGGGCAGAAGAAAACTTTCGTAAAATCTTTTACCGTAAATGTTGTTTTTGATGATATTCAAGGGTTAAAAGTAGGGAACAACGTATGGTTCTCTGGCGTTAAGGTAGGTACCATTAAAAAAATTCAGTTTTATGGAACTTCGCAGGTTCAGGTTTTTTTAAGTATAGAGGAAGTGGCTCACCAATACATCCATAAAGATGCTAAAGCCAGTATTAACTCTGATGGTTTGATAGGCAACAAGATTATTGTGATTGATGGAGGTTCGCCTAGTTTTCCTTTTGTTGAGGATGGCGATAGACTACAGGTTAACAAAACTTTATCTACCGATGATATGATGAAGACTCTTCAAACCAATAACAAGAACTTGGTAGATATTACTTCAGATTTTAAGATTCTTGCTAGAAACTTAGTAGAAGGAAAAGGTGCTGCCGGGGCTTTATTAGCCGATGAGCAAATTGCTAAAGATTTTAAAGCTATGGTGGCTAATTTAGAGACTACAGCTGCTTCTACCAACAAAATGGCTAAAGAGCTTAATAGTTTTACTGCAAAAATGAATACCAAAGGAGGCTTGGCCGATAAACTTTTTACCGATACAGCTGTATTTGCAAAATTACAATCATCGGTAAATGAGTTTCAACAAACAGCAGCGGCAGCTTCTAAACTTACAGAGAATTTAAAAGTAGCATCCGCAAAATTAAATGCTCATGATAATGCTTTAGGTGTATTGTTAAATGATAAGCAAACTGCCGAGCAGCTTAAAGTAATTATGAGAAATTTAGAAACCAGCAGCCAAAAGCTAGATGAAGATTTGGAAGCTTTACAGCACAACTTTTTATTAAGAGGCTATTTTAGAAAGAAAGCTAAAGAAGAGGCTAAGTAGAAATATAAGCGAAGGCTTGTAAATTAATAACCAAAGTATCCCATAAACAAGAAAGGGTGATTTGAATATTCAAATCACCCTTTCTTGTTAAAAGAAAATAATATTATTCTGCTGTAGGAGTTTCAGTTTCCTCTGCAGAAGCTTCAACAGCTACATCTTCTGATGCTGCTTCCTCTTCTACTTCTGGAGCTGCTTCTTCAACAGGAGCATTTTTAGCAGCAATTGCAGCCTCAATAGCTTCTCTTTTCTTAGCTTCTTCTACCAAAGCAGCTTTCTTAGTTTCTTCTTTTTTAGATACTAAACCTGCTTTTTTAGCTTCGATTTTACCTTCTTTGCCTTGTAACCACTCTGCAAATTTTGCATCAGCTTGCTCTTGTGTAAGAGCGCCTTTAATTACACCACCGTTTAAGTGTTTTTTGTAAAGTACACCTTTGTAAGATAAGATAGCCTTAGCTGTATCTGTAGGTGTAGCACCGCTAGTAACCCATTTAACAGCTTGATCAAAATTCAAGTCAATTGTAGCTGGATTGGTGTTTGGATTGTAAGAACCTATTCTTTCAATAAATCTACCATCTCTTGGTGCTCTTGAATCTGCTACTACGATGTAGTAGAACGGTTTTCCTTTTTTACCGTGTCTTTGTAATCTAATTTTAGTTGCCATTTTTAATACATTAAATTTTTGCAATATCCCTTTACACGTAAAGGGACGCAAATGTAAGATTTAAAATTCTATTTTGCTAGTAATCAATTTTTTATTTTACTGTGTTACGTTTAAAATTCTCTTTACCTTTATTGTATGAATTTGAAATGCCTTCTTTTAACGCTTTTTGCTTTAATGTGCTCTGCTACAGTTTTTTCTCAAAGACATGAAATCCTGATTACACACCAGAATAATAAAACTACTGTGATAAAAGCGGGTGAAATGGTAAGGATAGCTTACCCAAGAAATAAGCTAAATTTAGAGCATAAATTTAAAGGTGAAGAGGCTGGTTTAAGGGGTTTGATAGATTCTATCAGTAAAGAAACTGTTTTTCTAAAGATAAGGAAAGGCGCAAAAGATAATTTAGCTTTAAATGTAAAAGATATTACAGCCATACAAAAAAGTGATTTTGGTGGTACTTTGGGCGTATTTTTATTAAGCTATGCTGTTTTAGGAGGTTCGGCAATTGCTTTAACAGAAAGTTTAGATGTAAACCCAGCTATTACAGCTTTTAGCGCAGTGGCAGCAATTTTTCCGGCTAGTATCATCACTGTAAATATGTTTTACCCAAGTAAACCAAAGAAAAGAGTAGGTAAAGATTATAAATTGGATATGATTACGGTTTATTAATTTAATCTTTCTACCATTTTAGCCACTCTTTCTTCTAAAGACTCGGTACTCATTTTTTCTCTCAGCCTATCTACCATAATAGGGAAAGCAAAAGGACTAGGTTGTGCCATTTCTTTAAGCACAATTTTTTGTTTTTGTATCCGCTGTAAAGCTTCTCTTAACCTAAACTCTTCTAGTTGGAAAGCTAAAGCCTCGTTATAAGCTTGCCTAATTAATAAATTATCCTTTTCGTATTCGCTAAATACATCAAACAATAAGGATGTTGAAGATTGCAGATGTTTGTTTTTCATAGGCTTGCCCGGGAAACCCGTAAAAATTAAACCAGAAATATGTGCAATATCTCTAAATCTTCTGCGGGCCATTTCATTTGCATTGAGGCTGTTTTGTATATCGTCTATTAAATTTTTATCGCTAAATAAATTGTTTTCCAAGGCTTTTTCTAGTAGTACTTCATCATCGGTTAATAACTCAAAACCATAATCATTCATGGCTATAGAAAAGCTAGCATTTTTAAGTTTTGATAATCTAAAACCTAATAAAGATGCCATACCTTCATGTACCAACCTGCCTTCAAAAGGGTAAAAGAATAAATGGTGTCCATCTCGGGTTTCTAATTTTTCAATAAGAAACTCGGTTTTTTGAGGCAAATGTGATAAAGAGTTTTGTTGGGTAAAAAGCGGACGTAAAGCAATAATTTCTTCGTCTTCTTCTACACCTAAGGCTACCTCATCAAGTTTCTCTCTAAAAACAGCTGATAGTTGCGACGATAATGGCATTCTACCCCCTAGCCAAGTAGCTATAGCTCCCTTCTTTTTAGTTGATTTTTTAACATAGGCTGTCATGTCTTTTACACGCACCAATTCTAAGTTTCTGCCTGCAAACCAAAAATTATCGCCTATTTTAAGTTTAGCAATAAAGCCTTCTTCAACAGTGCCTAAACTGCCGCCGCTTTGAAATTTTACCCGCATGCTTATTTCGCTGGTGATGGTTCCCATACTTAAACGATGTCGCATGGCTATTCTACGGTTGTTTACTTTATACAAACCGTTTTCGTATTCTACTTTTAAATACTCATCGTACTGGGAGAGTGTTTTACCTCCTTTGCTGATAAAATCTAGCAAATCATCAAATTCCTGAGGTAAAATATCAGCGTAAGCGAAAGTGCTTTTTACTTCTTTATAAATTTCATCGGCTCTAAAGCCATCAGAAACAGCCAGAGTAACCAAGTATTGGATAAGAACATCAAAAGCTAAAATAATGGGGTCTCTGCTCTCAAAAGTTTTTTGTTTGATGGCATGTTTAAGTGCAGCGCCTTCTAATAATTCTAAAGAATGCGTGGGCACAAACCAAGCTTTGGAAGTTGCACCTGGATGATGCCCACTTCTGCCTGCTCTTTGCATAAAACGGGCTACTCCTTTAGGGCTACCAATTTGTATAATGGTATCAACGGGTCTAAAATCTACACCCAAATCTAAACTGGAAGTACACACCACTACTTTTAAAATCTCGGCATGTAAAGCTTGCTCTACCCAATTGCGTAAATCGTTATCTAAAGAACCATGGTGCATGGCCATGATACCAGCATACTCCGGATATTTATCTAATATAGCCTGATACCATATTTCTGATTGCGCTCTGGTATTGGTGAAAATGAGTGTGGTTTTGCTTTGGGCTACGATCTCCATCACCTCGGGAAGCAGCTTTAAGCCAATATGCCCGCTCCAACTATAATTTTCTATGTTTTGAGGGATGATAGAAGTGATAACGAGATTTTTATCAATGTCAGCTTTCACCATTTTTTGCTGCTCTTTAGGGAAGTTAACGCCTAAAAGCACTTGTGCAGCTTCTTCAAGATTACCAATAGTGGCGCTTATACCCCAAATTTTTAAAGTTTGATGACCGAAGTGAGAAGTTGGAAAGCCGGGCTTATCATCGGTCTTCGGTCTTGCGTCTCTCGACATCAATCCTTTCAACCTACTTAAACCTAACTCCATTTGTACACCGCGTTTTGTGCCTAAGAGTTCATGCCATTCATCGGTTACAACCACATTTATTTTTTCAAAAGTTTTGGGATAATCTTTTTGAGCCAGCATGAGGTGTAAGCTCTCTGGTGTGGTTAATAAAACTTCTGGTGGTTTCCTTTTGATGGCTTGCTTATCGGCACTACTGGTATCGCCAGTGCGGGCGGCAATTTTCCAAGGGATTCCCAAATCATCAACCACAGTTTGCATGGCCTTTTGGATATCATTCGTTAAGGCTCTCAATGGTGTTATCCATAACATTAACAAACCATTATTTTTTCTGCTTTGGTAATCGTTTGGATATTGATTGATATAATCTGCCAAAAAAGGCAAAAACAAGGCAAAAGTTTTACCACTACCTGTTGGAGCATTTAACAAGCCAGAATAGCCTTTTAAATAGGCATCCATCATTTCTTGTTGAAAAGCAAATTGCTGCCACTTTTTTTGCTTATACCAATTGCTTATGATTTTTTCTCCCGGGCTCATTCGTATAGAAGAATTAAAACTAAGCCAAAATGTTTGCTTAGGGTTTATTTTACCTCGCCAGCACCAAATTTATAGTAAGCATTTATGGTAACAGGTAGTTTCCCTTTAGCGTTTAGTTTTCCTAAAATGACCCTTGCAGCAGAAGATTGCATTTCTTTACTGTTTTGATAACCTAGTACCAAGGCTTTAGACTGCTCTATTCCGGGTAAACCGGCTAAAGTATATGGGTTTGCAAAAACTACTGTAATGGGGTTAAATTTGGTCATATCAGCAATAAACAGCTTTAAATTATTTTGATAATCTAAAGTGCCAGCTGGGCGTAATCTGGTATCGTGAATAGCCATTACAAGCTGTCCAAATTTTGCTATTTCTGTTTTTACGGTTTCTAATTCTTTTAGGCTGATATCTTTTGGGATGATGAATAAAGTAGCATCAGGGAAAAAGCGTTTCATGGTTTCTGAAAAAGTTGTTGGGTCTTTTGGCCCAATACTTAGTATAGCCATTTTCCTAACAAAATCTGTTGCAATAGGGAAGTTTTCAGAACCTTTTAACACTGTTACAGCAGCATCTGTTAGTTCTTGTACTAGAACTTTAGATTCTGCGCTATTCAAAGCCTCCACAAGTTTTGTAGTGTCTACGGCTTGGTATTGGTGTAAGTTCATCCAGTATTTAGCAGCCAAAATGCGTTTTACTTTTTGGTCAATATCATCCCAAGTTAATTGGTGTTTTCTGATGGATTTCCGAATGAGATGGATAGCTTTTTCAGAATCCTGAGAAAGTTCTATCACATCTAAACCCGCTATAATAGCTTTTACATCGGCTTCGCCATTAGGGAAAAATTTAACTACGCCTTTCATATCCATGGCGTCAGAAAAAACCAATCCTTTAAAGTTTAAATCATTTTTAAGCAGATTGGTAATGATGGGCTTAGAAAGTGTTGAAGGCAGATTTTTAGTATTATCTAAGGCTGGGATACTCATATGCGCTACCATTACACCGTTTAAACCTGCGGCTATAGCTTGTTTAAATGGATACATTTCTAACGAGTCTAGCCTTTGTTTGCTGAAAGATAATAAGGGTAAATCGTAATGAGAATCAACATCAGTATCGCCATGACCTGGGAAGTGTTTAGCGGTTGTAAATAAGCCAGCATCTTGCATACCCTTCATATAGGCAATGCTTTTATTGGCAACGTTATATTTATTTTCGCCAAAAGAGCGGTAGTTAATTACCGGATTTCTAGGGTTGTTATTAACATCCATAACCGGGGCAAAATTGATATGAACACCTAAGCGTTTTAAATCTTTGGCTACCATTTGCCCCATTTTATAAATTAAATTATTGTTTTGGATAGCGCCTAATGTCATTTGATAAGGATAAGATAAAGTGCTATCTAAGCGCATTCCCAAGCCCCACTCGGCATCTTGAGCTATCATTAAAGGCACTTTTTTAGATAAACTTTGGTATTGGTTGCTTAGTAAAGCCTGTCTTTTTGGGCCACCTTGAAAAAATACTACCCCACCTAAATGTTGTTTGGCAATAACTTTAGCAACAGAATCTGAATAAGCTTTCCCTAAATTGGTATGTGCTCTTACCATAAATAATTGACCAATTTTCTCGTTACGGGTAAGTTTTTTAAAAACAGAATCTACCCAGCGGTTAGTGGCATTTACGGTACTGATATAAGGGACTTTAGTTTGTGCTTGAAGTAAAGAAAAACTCAGCGCTAAGCTTATTAAACATATTATTTTCTTCATGTATATCTTTTGCTTAAAGATTTTTTTGATTTGCCAATGAACAAATATAAGCCTTAAATTATTGTTGCGCATGAAGCATAATTTTAAACTGATAACGGAAATTACGACGGTTAGATTACTTTTCGCTCTTTTTCATATAAGCCAATAAATAAAGTAAGGCTAAGAAATTACAAAATGCAGCACCATAAAATACCAAGGGAACTCTAGAGATGATATCTCTAAAAAACCAGCCGGCAAAAAGAGCGCCCAAGCCAATACCTGCTTCTAAGGCAATATACATGGTGGCTACAGATTTTCCGCGTTTATCATCATCACTTAAATCAATAGCCCAAGCAGAAATAGCAGGAGAGAACATACCAGTTGCCATACCATAAATGATAGAACCTGTAATGAAACCCATAGTTGTTTGCCATGTGGCTAGCCAAGTAAGCGATACGCAAAGTAAGATAATAGAAACTCTTAAGACTGGTTTACGGCCATATTGGTCAGAAACTTTACCTGCAATAAACCTCATTAATAAAGACGCAATGGTAAATACCATAAAGAACAAACCTTTGTTTTTGATTCCAATATGCCCACTCCAATCGGGGATAAGCGTTATTAAAGCGCCATAGCTTACATAACTAAAAAGCGTTACCCAAAATACAGGCATGGCTTGTTTGTTTATAATTTCTGATTTATTGATGGTCATGAAAGTCCACTTGAAAGCCTCTTTAGTAGTTAAAGTTTCTTTCATATTAAACAAAATCAGGATAGAAAGTAACGCGAATAAAGAAGAGCAGTAAAATAGAATATCAATAGCATAATACAAGGTAATAGCGCTACCAATAGCTGGTCCAATAGCCATACCTGTGCTAAAAGCTAAACCATGTATACCCATAGCTTCTCCCCATCGGGTTGAGGGAACTAAATCTGCCACGTAAGCCGCTGTTGCGGTAGGTTTAAAACCTGTAGAGAAACCATGTATCAATCTTAGAAATAAAAATCCGGCAACGCTAGTTAAAATGGGATATAAAAACCCGCAAACGAAACAAACCAAAGAGCCCACCGCCATAATAGGGATTCGGCCAATTTTGTCTGTTAATTTTCCACTAAAAGGTCTTGATATTCCGGCTGTTAAGGTAAACAAGGCGATGATTAATCCTTTATACTCTGCACCACCCAAGCTACTTAAATAAGAAGGTAGTTCTGGTAAAAGCATGTTAAAGCTGGCCGAGAAGAGAAAGGAGCTTAGGCAAACTAATGAAAATTGTAATGTATAAATTGATTTTTGTTCCTGTACCTCCAAAACCCACAATATTTGTCGCAAATTTAGCCATTCTGTATGAACAGATGATGAATAATAACAGCTTTTTGTAATAATTAGTATGGGTAAGTATTAATTAAAGTGTGCTTTGTATTTTTGCAGCATGCAAGAGCCATTGTACCAACCTTTTCAAAGAATGCGATTTGAGTCTTCTGTTTGTTTCCTTAGCGGGGATAAACTCAACTCAACAGAAGAAACCTTAAATGTTTTTGCACCTTGGCTTATTGGGAAATACAAGTTAGATGAAAGGCCATTTAAGCTTTTAGATGAAAGCATGGTAAGCTACGCTGATATTAAAATTCCGTGTAGCGTAAAAACAGCAGAGGCTTTTGAAAAATTAGAAAGTACTATTGAGAATGCTTTTTTAAATGGATATAAGGCGGTTTCTGCATTAGATGAGCAACAGCTTTTTTTGTGGGTTGCTAAAACGGTATATGGCATTATTTTCAAAGAATTGCAAATTGCCGTAAGACAGCAGCAAGCCAGCGGAGAGCAGTTTCACATGTCGCAGGGGCTTATACATAAGTTTAGCATGTTGCACAGCATGTTGCAGGCCGTTATTAAGCCAGTTAAATTAGAAGGCTTTAAACCTTGGAGTATCTGGATATGCGAAGTAGAAAATGCCGAAGAAGAGTTCTCCTATCGTGATGAAATTAATACGCTTACTTTTTCTTTAAGAATGCAAGATTTTGGTATCATCCTTTGTTTACAAGATAATGGTGCTAATAAAAAATACCACGAAGAGCTTTGGGAGAAAATTGAAGGAGCTAAGTTGCATCCTATTCAGTTTGAAGAGTTATGTGCTAAGATTTTTTATTCGGCTTATTTGTTTAACAGGTTGCCAGAATACCATATTATGCCTGTAGAAGACGAGTTTCATATAGAAGCGATGCCTTTAAGAGGCATGCAAGCAAAACCAGTTTTTGATTTATGGAACAATAAAACTTACGGCCAAGTTTTAGAGAATTTTTGGAAGCGTTGGAATTTCCTTTTACTAGAGATTATTAAAAATCCCGAAAGGCCAGTAAGCTATCTTTTCAATGAAAATGAGGAACTTATAAAGGCAGAAGAGATTAATTTATCAAAATAACGAGCTATAATTTCTATCTTTAATGGTATAGCCTATTTATGAATGTACCAGATATAGAAAAATTTATCCCATCATTAGATTTAATTTATCATTTGGGATTATACCTATTTGCTTATGTTGCTTTAGCTGTTTTATTGGTTTCTGTACTTAAAGCTAAGTTCAATATCAAAACAGCCTATTCACGTAAAATTTATCATTTCCTCATCTTTACTGCGGCAGCCGTTTTACAAGTCTTTTATGGGTTGCCAGCAGCCGTTTTAATGGGTGTTATCGTTTTTCTTTGGGTGATATTTGCCGTTCTAAAGGGTAAAAGCAGTTTTTTCTATCAGGCATTAGCCAGAGAGAAAGATGAACCTCATGCTGATAGATTCATTATCATACCTTTATTTGCTACAGCTATTGGCGGTGTTTTAAGTAATTTATTTTTCCCTGGTTTTGCTTTTATAGGTTATTTGGTAGGTGGCTGGGGCGATGCTATTGGCGAACCTGTGGGCTCTAGATGGGGGAAGCACTCTTATCAAGTGCCAAGTATGTTTGGTATAAAAGCTACCAGAACTTATGAAGGTTCTTTAGCTATTTTTATAGTAAGCGCACTTATTTGTTTTTTAATATACCGCTTTTATGGGTATCAATTGCATAGCGCAATAGTTTACGCCATGGTTTGTGCTTTTATAGCCACTTTAGTTGAGGCTTTTAGCAGCCATGGTTTAGATAATCTTACTATGCAATTAAGCGCTGCCGCAGCAAGTTATTATTTACTCACTTAAGAGGCTAAACCTGCCGATATACTATTTATAAAATGAGCAATAGCTCTTGGGTATAAAATAATGGTAATTAAAACTCCTGTTATAGCACCATAAAAATGGGCATCGTGGTTAATGCCATCATTAGATCTTCTACCGGCATACGAGGTATAAATTAAAAACAAGAAACCATAAATAACTGCTGGTATTGGGATAGGCAGCGGGAAAATAATCATCTTGGTTAGCGGCGCAAAAACGATAAAACTAAAAACCACAGCGCAAACTGCACCTGATGCGCCTAAGCTGTTATACCAGAAATGGTCTTTATGCCTTTGTACGGTTGGTAAATCGCTTAAAATTAAACTCACCATATACAATAAGCCAAATTGCCAATGCCCCATTATTTTTTCTAGGTTAAAGGCAAAGAAATAATAAGAAAGCATGTTAAATATCAGGTGCGACCAATCTTTATGGATAAAACCACTGCTAATAAGTTGGTATAAATTTTTTCCTTTTGCAACACTGTATGGATGAAGCATAAACTTACCATAAACAGCGTCGTTATTAAAAGCATAAATACTGGTAACAATGGTAAAAATAAATATGATGGCCGCTACAGGCGTTTCATTTAAGATATCTAACATGCTGTAATTTAAAGATTATTAATTTCTTCTTGTTGTTTTTTGGGTAAACTTTTTAGAACCAATTGGTAAGAATGGTCTATCATTTCTGTAAGTTGTTTATCAGAAAGGCTGCCGTTGTAATAAACCGTATTCCAATGTTTTTTATTCATGTGGTAGCCGGGTATAACTTCGCTAAAACTTTCTCTAAGTTGTATAGCTTTTTCTGGGTCGCATTTTACGTTAAAGCTGCAAGGCTCTGTTAAACTAGCTAATAAAAATACTTTGTTTACGATTTTAAAAACCAAGGTATCATCCCCGAAAGGGAAAGACTCGGTAGTGCCTTTTAGACTAAGGCAGTAATTTCTTAAACTTTCAATGTTCATGAAAATTACCTGTAGAATATTTTTGTTGGTCCAAATAAATACTTAACAGAGAAACCTAAAGTTGTGTAGGCATCTTTAGAGTTGTTTTGGAACATAGCTGGGTTATCATTAAAACCATCAATATCATCAGAAAAGGTGAAAACCATTTTGTAATTGATGCCTACTTGTAAGAAAGCTACATTATAAGCGTCATAAACATTAAACCTGTAGCCAATGGTCATGGGTAAATTTAGTACAGTATTGAATTTGCTTTGACCTAAATCATTTGCATGTTGTCTTCTAGGATATTTGTCTGTTTCTGTGTATTCTGCAACATTATTTTTCCCACTTAGCATTCCAATACCTAAAGAAAGGTTAACATTTCTTAAAGCATAAATAAGCGGATTATAAGAATAATCAAAAAACTGGCCAGCGGCTATATTACCTCTTAGTTCTATATTTGAGAAATCGGAAATAAATTGTCTGTTATATTGGTCTGGTCCGTCTTTAAGCTGTACCATATTATACTCCAAACCTGCTGATATAAACGGAGTGACATAATAATCCAAAGAGCCTCCAAAAGTTCTAGATTTATTAGTGCCTAATTTTTTATCTGCATCTGGATTGCTTATTACCATAGCACCTTCATAACTTAAACCAGTATAAGCAGTGCTAATTCCTCCTTGTAAACCTATTCCAAACTGAAAATAGTTAGCTTGGGAAAAACCAGAAAGAGAACTCAGAAGTAAAATGATTGTTAATATCTTTTTCAAAGTATTGTTTTGAATCTTAAATCATACTTTTATGCAATGTAACCAGATATACTGCTTTTTGCAATCAGGTTAAAAATATTGCAAAAAATTGGCTTATCAAAATATAAATCATGAAAATGGATATACGCTATCAAGTTATAGAGCGATTTTTAAGATACGTTCAAATAGATACACAATCTAATCCTTATTCTGAAACCGTTCCATCTACAGCAAAACAGAAAAATCTTGGGAGATTATTGGTTAAAGAATTACAAGAAATAGGTCTTCAAGATGCAGAAATGGATGAAAATGGTTATGTATACGCCAGTATCCCTTCTAATACAGATAAGCAAGTTCCGGTTATATTTTTCTGCTCGCACATGGATACTTCTCCAGATTGCTCTGGCGAAAATGTAAAACCTATTATCCATAAAAATTATCAAGGTGAAGATATTATTTTGCCTGATGATGCTTCGGTTATCTTAAAAATGACTGAACATCCAGATTTAACTCATCAAATTGGAAATGATATCATCACGGCAAGTGGAAAAACTTTGCTAGGTGCCGATAATAAAGCTGGCCTTGCTGAAATTATGGATGCAGTTAACTTTTTAGTCAATCATCCAGAACTTAAACATGGTGAAATTAAAGTTTTATTTACCCCCGATGAAGAAATTGGAAGGGGGGTAGACCATGTAAATTTAGCTAAGCTTAAAGCTGATTTTGGTTATACCATTGATGGTGAAACTTTGGGTTCTTTTGAAGATGAAACTTTCTCTGCCGATGGCATGACAGTTCATATTCAAGGCGTAAGTGCTCATCCTGGTTTTGCAAAAAACAAAATGGAAAGCGCCATTAAAATAGCGGCCGATATCGTAGCGGCATTACCCAAAAATTTATCGCCTGAGCATACCAGTGGTAAACAAGGTTTTATTCATCCCGTAGCTATAAAAGGCGAAGTTGAAGAAGCTGTGATAGAATTTATTATCCGCGATTTTGATGATAGCATGCTACTAACGTATGAGGAATTGGTAAAGAAAATCTCTTTAAAAGTAGTAGAAAACTACCCTTCTGCTCAAGTAACTTTTACAGTAAAGGAGCAATATCGTAACATGAAAAACATCATTGCACAATATCCTAAAGTGAGTGATTATGCTTTAGAAGCCATCCAAAGAGCGGGGATAAAACCTAAAGCCCAAAGTATTAGAGGTGGTACAGATGGTTCTCGTTTATCTTTTATGGGTTTGCCTTGCCCAAATATTTTTGCAGGCGAACATGCTTTCCATAGCAAGCAAGAATGGGTTAGCGTTCAGGATATGGAAGCAGCCGTAAGAACCATTATTCATTTGGCACTTATTTGGGAAGAAAAAGCCTAAAATTTTAATGTTTATAAGGGTAATTTCTTCCTTTCGGGATGTTGTTAACAATTAAGGCTATCAATAATAAAATGATAATACCGCTTAAAACCGGAGAAATAATATAGCTAAAACCGAGGTCTTTTATCCTTTCAGAGCCAATAATAGCAATTAACGCCGTTGCCCCACCAGGCGGGTGCATGGTTTTAGTCATTTGCATAGCCACTATAGATAGGGCTACAGCTAAGGCTGATGAAATCCAGATTTGATCTGGCAAAAGTTTATAAATAACCACGCCTATAACGGCTGATAAAAGATGCCCGCCAACCAAGTTTCTAGGTTGTGCCAACGGACTATTAGTTGCACCAAAAACCAATACCGCCGATGCACCAAAAGAACCTATCAGGAAAACATTATCTAAATCGTTAAACTTTTGGTTATGAAAAAAACCTATGGTAGCAATACCCAAAAAAGCACCTATAAAAGTCCAAAAATGGTCAATGGGGTCTATAATGGTTTGTTTATAAACAACATATTTAGCAACGCGGTAACTTCTTTTCAATCTCTTTTTCACTAGTCGGGCAGTTTTGCGCTAGCAAAATTATCAATAATGTTTAATACTTATAGCGTTTATTCCACAAGCTTTTTAAGCGTTCTTTAATCTTGATTTCTGCCGGGTTGTTTTGAGGGTCATAAAGCGTAGTTCCACTTAACTCTTCGGGGAAAAATTCTTGCTCAGCAAAATTACCTTCATAAGCATGGGCGTATTTATAATCTTCGCCATAGCCAATGTTTTTCATCAGTTTAGTTGGTGCATTTCTGAGGTGTAAAGGCACAGTTAAATCTCCAGTTTGTTTAACCAATTGCTGTGCTTTACCAATAGCTTCGTAAGAAGCGTTGCTTTTGGCCGAGCTTGCCAAATAAGTAACCGTTTGTGAGAGGATAATTCTAGACTCGGGCCAGCCTATCACATTTACTGCTTGAAAACAATTATTGGCCAATAACAAAGCATTAGGATTAGCATTACTAATATCTTCTGAGGCTAAAATCAGTAATCTTCTGGCAATAAAAGAAGGGTCTTCGCCCCCTCAATCATACGGGCTAGCCAATAAACAGCTGCGTTAGGGTCGCTTCCGCGGATAGACTTGATAAAGGCCGATATGATGTCATAATGTTGTTCGCCAGTTTTATCATACAAAGCCATGTTTTGTTGTACATGCTTCAATACAAATTCATTGGTGATGCTTATTTTATCATCTTCGGCAGCATTTATCACCAATTCAAAAACATTTAGCAGTCGCCTACCGTCGCCTCCTGATAATCTAAATAAAGCTTCTGTTTCTTTTAAATCAACATGTTTGGTTTTTAAAATTTCATCATTTTCTAAAGCCCTTTTCAAGAGCTGAAGCAAATCATCCTCAGTTAAATTTTTAAGAATATAAACCTGGCATCTAGAAAGTAAAGCCGATATGACTTCAAAAGAAGGGTTCTCTGTAGTAGCGCCCACCAAAGTAACCAAGCCACGTTCTACTGCACCCAATAAAGAATCTTGCTGAGATTTTGAAAACCTGTGAATCTCATCAATAAACAAAACCGGTACAATACCTCCTTTTTTGTATTGGGCGGCTTTTTCTATCACATCCCTCACATCTTTAACACCAGAATTGATAGCGCTTAAAGAGAAAAAAGGTCTATCTAAACTTTTAGAAATGATATAAGCTAGGGTAGTTTTACCTACCCCTGGCGGACCCCAAAATATCATGCTTGGGATATTTCCATTTTCTAAAGCTTTACGCAAAACAGCTCCCTGACCAACCAAATGTTGTTGCCCAGTATAACTGTCTAATGAAGTAGGGCGCATCCGCTCTGCTAAAGGGTCTGTTATAGCCAATTTTTTATTTTTTTAGATGGATAACAAATATCGTACAAGATAGCATATTAACCAGTTTTAAGCTAAAATTTAAAGTAGATATGATAGTTTTTTCCTTTTATTGTCAGGCTTTGTATTCTATGTTTTTTGTTTAGCTTTAAAGCATTATTTTGCAAAAAAATACGTTGTAATGAATACTTCTCTCACGGGATTTGAAAAGATAAAAGATATGTTAAGAAGAGTTTTTTCGGGGATTTTAATAGCGGCTACCGTAGCTTGTACCGCAACACCTAGAATTATAAAAGATGTTCCGGGTTCTAACAACCTAAAACCTGATGAGCAGCAAGCTTTAATTACCAAAGAAATTGCCGAGCTGGTTACCAGTTTCAATTATAAAAAGTTGAGTTTGAATGATTCTTTAGGTGGTGTTATTTATGATAACTACTTAAAAAGTTTAGATCCTAATCGTAATTATTTTTTAGCTGCTGATATTGCGGAGTTCGCTCAGTTTAGATCTAATTTTGATGATGATTTAAAAGCTGGCGACTTAACAGCACCTTTTTACATGTTTAATGTATACCAAAAGAGGTATAATGAAAGGATGACTTTCTCTATCAAAAACCTAAATAATAATTTTGATTTTACTAAGAAAGAAGATTATTTGTTTAGTCGCGAAAAATCTCCTTGGTTTAAAGACATGGCAGAAAGTGATGCCAATTGGATAAAAAAAGTAAAGTATGATTATTTAAATCTGAAACTTACACAGAAAGCAGATACGGCAATAAAATCATCTTTGAAGAAGCGTTATGAGAACTTAATTACACAATCTTCAAAAATCAATAATCAAGATGCTTTTCAGGTAATTATGACGGCCTTTACCGAGTCTATAGACCCGCATACCAGTTATTTTAATCCGACAAACGCTGCCAATTTTAATATCGATATGTCTAGATCTTTAGAAGGTATTGGAGCAACTTTATCATCAGAAAACGAATTTGTAACCATTAAAAGCATTGTTACCGGTGGCCCAGCAGATAAAAGCAAGCAATTAAAAATTGATGATAAGATTATTGGTGTAGCGCAAGGTAATGAAGAGTTTGTAGATGTTATTGGTTGGAGATTAGACAATGCCATTTCATTAATTAGAGGTAAGAAAGGTACTATTGTTCGTCTGAAAATCTTGTCTAAAGAGCAAGACATGTCTGCCAAGCCAAAAATTGTAGAAATGGTTCGAGAGAAAATTATATTAGAAGATCAATCTGCAAAAAAATCAATTAAAACCGTTACCAGAGATGGTAAAAGCTATAAATATGGTATTATAGAAATTCCAGCTTTTTATGCAGATTGGAAAGCTATGCAAGCCGGTGACCCCAATTATAAATCAACCACAAGAGACGTGAAATTACTTTTAGACAGCTTAAAACAACAAAATGTTGATGCTGTAGTGATAGATTTAAGAACAAACGGTGGGGGCTCATTAGTAGAAGCTATAGATTTAACGGGCTTATTTATTACTACTGGCCCTGTGGTACAGGTTAGAGATTTAAGAAATAAAGTAGAAGTAGATAGCGATGATAACCCAAGTGTAGTATGGGATGGTCCGTTGGCAGTAATGGTAGATAGGTTTAGTGCCTCAGCATCAGAAATTTTTGCAGGTGCTATACAAGATTACGGTCGTGGTATTGTAATAGGTAATACCACCTACGGTAAGGGTACAGTACAATCTGCTATTGATATGCGTAGGGTAAACCCTAATTTGGGCGAGAAAGGTGGTCAAATTAACCTTACAACAGGTAAATTTTATCGCGTTAGCGGAAGCTCAACGCAACATAAAGGTGTAACGCCAGATATCGAGTTTCCGGCTATTTTCCCTGCGGATAAATACGGCGAAAGTGCAGAACCTGCCGCCTTACCTTGGGATGAAATTAAGAGTAGTAATTACACAAAAATTAAAGACTTAAGTAAAGATATTAGCTCGCTTAAAGCAATGCATCAACAAAGAATGAAAACCAGTCAGGAATTTAAGTTTTTGTTAGAAGATATTGAAGAATTTAAAAGAAGAGATAAAGAAAACTCTGTTCCTTTAAACGAAGAAGCACTTAAAAAGCAACGTGAAAGCCTAGAGCAAAAAAGTTTTGCGCAAGAAAATGCCAGAAGAGTTAGCAGAGGTTTGCCAGCTTTAAAGAAAGGCGAATCTAAACCTGCAAAAGAAGAAACATTTGATTTTATGCAGCTAGAGGCTTTACAAATTCTAACAGATTTTATAGGATTTATCAAAGTAGCAAAAGTAAAATAAGCATGAATTGGCTTTTATTAGTTATTGCAGGTTTATTTGAAGTTGGTTTTGCATCTTGTTTAGGGAAGGCGAAAGAAACATCAGGAAATGTTGCTTTATGGTGGATAGGGGGCTTTTTTCTTTGCCTATCTATCAGTATGTACTTACTGTATTTGGCAACCAAAACTTTACCCATTGGCACTGCTTACGCCGTTTGGACAGGTGTTGGTGCTGTAGGAACTGTATTGGTGGGCATTTTTATCTTTAAAGAGCCTGCTACTTTCTGGAGGATATTTTTTATCATCACCCTTATAGGTTCTATTATTGGGTTAAAGTTTGTATCCAACTAAACAGAAATATTTAAAACATAAAAAAGCCGTAGGATGTACAATCTTACGGCTTTTTTGATGATGATTTTCTTATGCTATAGAGAAAGAACTTCTACAATTTTTAATAGGTTTTCATTTACCTCAACATGGTGTTTAATAGCTTGTTCAAAAGATGTAAAAGCAATTTTTCCGTGTATTAAACCAACCATTTGACTTCTTTCGCCATTTAGTAAACCTTCAACAGCTGCAACGCCAACACGGCTTGCTAAAACTCTATCCATACAAGTTGGTGATCCGCCACGTTGGATGTGCCCTAGTATAGAAACTTTGGTGTCATAATTAGGGAAACGAGCTTTGATAATTTCTGCTACTTCAAAAGCGCCACCAGCGTCATCACCTTCGGCAACCATAATAATTTTAGAAGATTTGTCTTTTCTACTAATCTCTAATCTATGGATAATAGCGTTAATGTCTGTTTTAGTTTCTGGTATTAAAATAGATTCTGCACCTACACCAATGCCGCTTCTTAGTGCAATTAAACCGCAATCTCTGCCCATTACCTCTACAATAAATAAACGGTCATGAGATTCTGCCGTATCTCTAATTTTATCTACCGCATTAATTACGGTATTGATAGCCGTATCATAACCAATGGTAAAATCTGTACCAAATAAATCGTTATCAATAGTGCCTGGCAAGCCTAAAATTGGCATGTCAAACTCTTCGCCAAATACTTTAGCACCTGTAAAAGTACCATCGCCACCAATGGCAACTAAAGCATCAACATTTATTTTTTTTAGGTTATTGTAAGCAATCTGTCTACCTTCTGGAGTTAAAAAAGCCTGACTTCTGGCTGTTTTTAAAATGGTTCCGCCACGCTGGATAATGTTAGCAACAGATTTACGGTCCATATCCTGAAACTCGGCATTAATCATCCCCTCATAGCCTCTTCTAATACCAACAACTTCTATATTATGATATAAAGCGGTACGTACTACAGCTCTAATTGCTGCATTCATACCTGGTGAATCGCCTCCAGATGTAAAAACGCCTATTTTTTTGATGGTATTTGTCATTTAATTTTTGTTTTGATAGTTAGATTTCCCTTCATTAAGAAATCTGATATAGTTACTGATATCTAAGTTAAAAGCCTCTGGTTTGGTAAGTAGCTCTTCTTTATCATTCACAATAACATAATAAGGCTGTGAGTTTACTTTAAATTTTGATGCTTGAAAATCGCTCCATTTATTGCCTAAAGTTTTAACTTTTTTGCCAGAAAAAGTAGAAGTGTATTGTTCTGCTTCTGGTAAAGCTGTTTTATCATCCACGTAAAGTGAAATCAAAACGTAATCCTTTTTCAGGATGTTTAATACCTCAGGGTCACTCCAAACACTAGCTTCCATTTTACGGCAATTTACACAGCTATGTCCTGTAAAATCTATAAGAACTGGTTTATTAACACTTTTCGCATATGCCATACCTTCTTCATAATCAAAAAAGGCATCTAAATGATGCGGCGCTTCAAATAAGCCAGCGTATTTTTTAGCTACATTACTTTTTTCAGAGGGCGAAGATAAGCTATTTGTGTAAAGGTCAAAATCTTGAGTGGTTTGCGGCGGTAACCAAGCACTAATGGCTTTTAGTGGAGCACCCCATAAACCAGGTACCATGTAAAGGGTAAAAGAGAATACTATAATGCTTAAAAATAAACGAGGGACACTTACAAAGGGTAAATCGCTATCATGCGAGAATTTAATTTTCCCTAAAAGATACAATCCTAATAATGCGAAAATAACAATCCAAAGTACTAAAAAAACTTCGCGGTCTAAGATATCCCAATGGTAAGCTAAATCTACATTTGATAAGAATTTGAAGGCTAAAGCAAGCTCAATAAAACCTAAAACAACTTTTACGCTGTTTAGCCATCCGCCAGATTTTGGTAAAGATTTAAGTAAGGATGGGAAAGCTGCAAAAAGTGTAAATGGTATAGCTAAAGCAAGCGAGAAACCAAACATACCTATGGCAGGGCCCATCAATTCTCCCATAGAGGCAGCTTGTACCAATAAAGTCCCTATAATTGGGCCTGTACAAGAAAAAGAAACTAAAGCCAAGGCAAATGCCATGAAGAATAATCCTGCTAAGCCTCCTTTATCTGATTTTTCATCAACTTTATTTACCCATGATGATGGTAAGGTAAGCTCAAATGCACCAAAGAAAGAGATGGCAAATATCACCAGCATCAAGAAAAATACAAAGTTGAAAATGCCATTGCTGGCCATTTCATTTAAAGCATCGGAACCAAAAATTATAGTAACCAATAAACCTAATACTACATAAATAACAATAATAAAAAGGCCATATAAGCCAGCCTGTGTAACTGCTTTTGCTCTGCTACCTGCTTTTTTGGTGAAAAAGCTAACAGTTAAAGGCAGCATAGGGAAAATACATGGCATAATAAGAGCCAAAAAGCCACCAATAAAACCTGCTAAAAAGATAGCCCATAAACTTTGCTCTTCTTGTGCTAAAGGTTCTATATCAATAGCATTAACAAGAACTTGCTGAGAAGTAGTATCGATAACAGCGCTATCTGTTATTGCGGATATTGCTGTACTTATGCTATCAGTAGCTGGAGTAGTTGTTGGCGTTGCCAATGTATTTGCAATGGCTTTACCTGCTAATGAGGCTGTAACTTTAAACGTTATTTCCTCTGGCGGAAGACATTGCTTATCATTACAAACCATAAATTCTAAAACGCCATTTATAGTTACTTCTTGGGTGTTAAGTTTAACTTTTTGTTTAAAAACAGCTCGGTCTTCATGCCAAGCAATGTTCATGTTAAAATTTGGGTCAAAAGCTTTTTCAGCTTCTGGCGCTTCTGTGGCTTTACCCACTAGCGCATAGCTTTTGCTAGGGCTTAACGTTAATGATGTGGCAATAGGCCCGCCTTCTTCAATATTTAAAGAATACACATGCCAGCCCTTATCAATTTTAGCTGTTGCAACTACATAAGCTTCTTTGTCATTAATAGCCTCTGTTGAAAAAGACCAACTTACTGGTTTTAAAATTTGAGCCCAGCTGATGAAGGTTAAGCTCAGAAGGCTTAGGGTGAATAAGAATTTTTTTGTCATTGTAACATTAAATTACGAAAGCGATTTCTTTAAAATCAAATGGTTGAATATCTCCTGCTATGCTCACGATGAGCTTGCCGTTTGGGTTAACATCAATAATTCTGGCAGACACTTTTTCATGATTGATGATAAAGTCTGACAGCTGGTTAAACCTAAATAGCCTGTTCATATAATCTGCATAAAGTAAATCTTTTTTATTGGCTTTAAGTTGTAAGTATCTACCTTCTATATAGTAACAAAGTTCTGATAATAACTGGTTAAGATGATATTCTATTTGTAAAATATTAGCAACAGAGGTGGCTTTAAGCCCATCTGCAAAAATGTTCTGGTTAACATTTAAGCCTATACCCACCACACTATCTTTTAAAAAAGCTCCTTTAAGGGTGTTTTCTATCAGAATACCACCTATCTTTTGGTCTTTAACATAAATATCATTGGGCCATTTAACTTTACAATCTTCACCTAATAATTTCGTTAAACAATCTGTAACACCCAAGGAAATAACTTTTGTAAGTTCAAACTGTTGTGATGCAGCTAAGAATACAGGTTTTAAAAGAATACTTATGGTTAGATTTTTTCCAGCTTCGCTTAGCCAAACATTACCCCTTTGCCCTCTTCCAGCAAATTGCGTATCTGCCATTATAACAGTACCTTCTTGAAGTGGCTCGCAATTTGAAAGTAAATCCTTAAGGTAATTGTTTGTAGAATCAATCTCCTTTAATTTTACAATATTTTGTCCAACAAATAGTGATGGAAAAGTGTTATTTTGCAATATGTTTTAATTAAAATTCAAAACTAAAATTTTTTAATGGTAAAAAATAAAATAGAAATCCCATCTACTGATATATCTACTTTCGTAGTCCACGGAATTCAGGAAAAAAAAGGGAATGAAATAGTGCGGTTAGATCTTAGAAATATTCACAGTTCTGTTGCAGATTTTTTTGTGATTTGTCATGCAGAATCATCTACCCAAATAAGAGCTATAGCTGATAGCGTAGAAGAAGAAGTTTACAAAGCAAGTGGTCAAGAACCTATTAGAAAAGAAGGTTTGGTACATGCCGAGTGGGTAATTCTAGACTATTCTGACGTTGTAGTGCACATCTTTAAAACAGATAAAAGAGCTTTCTACGGTATAGAAGATTTATGGGGAGACGCAGAAGTTAAATTTTATCAAAGAGCCTAAAACCACAAAGGTATTATCAAGAAGAAAATGAAAGAAGATCAAAATAAAAAATCAATAAAAAAAGTTCCCGGTAAACGTGTAGTTCCAAAACCACCAAAATTCAATATCATGTGGATTTACGGAATTATTATACTAGCCATTTTAGCAGTTCAGTTTTTCATGAGTGGTAACAATTCTAAGTTAATCACTTACCAAAAATTCGAGCAAGAAATGCTAAGAAGCGGTGATGTGGATAAATTGGTAGGTTACAAACAAGAAGACCTTTACATTGCCGAAGTTTACATTAAAAAAGACAGTTTAAAAAAAGACAAGTTTAAAGATGTTAGAGATAATTCTAATTTCTCTGTAACTGGTACTAGTCCGCAGTATTACTTTAAAGATGGTTCTTTTGAAGCTTTAGAGAAACGTTTACAAGCTTCGCAAGAAGGTATTCCAGAAGGCCAAAGAGTGAATGTTCTTCCAGAAACTAGAAGTAATCCAATTTCTGGATGGTTCTGGAGTGTGATATTCCCTATTATTCTTTTTGCCTTATTATGGATATTTATCATGAGAAGAATGGGTGGCGGTGCCGGAGGTGGTGCTGGTGGTCAAATCTTCAACATTGGTAAATCAAAAGCTACGCTTTTTGATAAAGAATCTCAGGTTTCAGTTACTTTTAACGATGTTGCCGGTTTAGAAGAAGCTAAACAAGAGGTTATGGAAATTGTAGATTTCCTGAAAAACCCTAAAAAATACACCAATTTAGGTGGTAAAATCCCTAAAGGGGCGTTATTAGTGGGCTCGCCAGGTACAGGTAAAACCTTATTGGCTAAAGCCGTTGCAGGCGAAGCACAAGTACCTTTCTTCTCTTTATCTGGTTCAGACTTTGTAGAGATGTTTGTGGGTGTAGGTGCATCAAGAGTAAGAGATTTATTTAAACAAGCTAAAGAGAAAGCGCCTTGTATCATTTTTATTGATGAGATTGATGCTATTGGTAGAGCCAGAGGTAAAAATAGTATGGTTGGCGGTAATGATGAGCGTGAAAATACCTTAAACCAGTTATTGGTTGAAATGGATGGTTTCGGTACCGATTCTGGTATCATCATCATGGCAGCAACCAACAGACCAGATGTTTTAGATAGCGCTTTATTACGTCCGGGTCGTTTTGATAGACAAATTTCTATTGATAAGCCAGATTTAGTGGGTAGAGAGCAGATTTTTAAAGTACACTTACAACCTTTAAAACTTGCTAAAGAGATAGATCCTAAAAAATTATCAGCACAAACTCCAGGTTTTGCTGGTGCAGAAATAGCCAATGTTTGTAACGAAGCCGCTTTAATTGCAGCTAGAAGAAACAAAGAAGCTATTGATATGCAAGATTTCCAAGATGCTATTGACCGTGTGATTGGTGGTTTAGAGAAGAGAAATAAAATCATATCTCCGGAAGAAAAGAAAATTGTTGCTTACCACGAAGCTGGTCATGCTATAGCGGGTTGGTTCTTAGAGCATGCAGACCCATTGGTTAAAGTTTCTATTGTTCCACGTGGAGTAGCCGCTTTAGGTTATGCACAATATTTGCCAAAAGAGCAGTTCTTGTACACTACAGAGCAACTTTCTGATGGTTTATGTATGACTATGGGTGGCCGTGTAGCAGAAGATATTATCTTTAATAAAATCTCTACAGGTGCACAAAACGATTTGGAGCGTATTACAAAACTTGCTTACGCCATGGTTACCATTTATGGTATGAACCCTAAAGTAGGTAATGTTTCTTTCCACGATCCTAATAATGAATATAATTTCAGCAAGCCTTATTCTGATAAAACAGCTGAGCTTATTGATATTGAAGTTAGGTTATTGATAGAAGGTATCTACAACAGAACCAAGCAATTACTTACTGAGAAAAGAGAAGGTTTAGAGCTATTGGCGCAAAAGCTTTTAGAAAAAGAAATCTTATTCCAAAGTGATTTAGAAGAGATTTTAGGTAAAAGACCATTTGACCACAGAACCACTTACGATGAATTTGTAAATGGTAAAGAAGGTGGTGAGCAAGGCGTAATTGCAGAAAATATACATCCAGAACCTGTTGGCGATAGTACAGAACCACTTAAATCAGAATCATCTGAAATATAAATTTAAATCCCCTATTTTCAGGGGATTTTTTATATCCTAAATTTGCAGCTTATATCATAGGAAATGAAGGAAAGTACCTCGAAAGAGAAATTACTAAAAAAGATAAGAAAAGCTTTATTAGAGAAAAGAGATAATCCATATCCTAACCTGGAAGATCTCCCTTTATATCCGCCGGTAGATGAAGTACCAGAAGTGGTATTTGCCGAACAATTTATAAACGTAAGCGGTCAGTTTGTTTTTTGTGAGGATGAAATACAACTCATAGAAAATATTTTGCTTTTAGCTGATGAGAAAAAGTGGCGTAAAATATACTGCTGGGAAAAACCTTTACAAGATTTATTAAGAAAGTACGAGTATCCATTTTACGAAAGCGATAAAGATTTTGAACTAGCAGAAGTAGGTTTTACTTTATGCGAAGCACTTATAGCCAGAAATGGTTCTATATTAGTAAGCAATGCAGGTGCTGCTGGTAGGAGATTAAGTATTTACCCGCATTTTCATGTAGTAATAGCTTATACCTCACAATTGGTAATGGATTTAAAAGACGGATTTAAATTATTAAAAGATAAATACGGCAATAACTTACCAACAATGATTAGTACTATTACCGGTGCAAGTCGTACTGCTGATATAGAAAAAACATTGGTTATAGGCGCTCATGGCCCTAAAGAACTTTTTATTTTCTTGTTAGATGATTCTTATCAATAATTTATTTTCCATCTAAAAATACTAAAATTTTTAGTATTTTTAGGTTATGTTGAATAATGAAGAATCTTACCTAAAAGGTCGTGGAGCGCAGGGAAATATCAATAATAAATTCCAAAATTTAAAATATAGTTTAGAACATATTGAAGGTTTAGATGAACCTTTTATTGATGAAATAAAGACAGAATTCATCAAAGAATACCCAAAAAAAATCATCAGCGAAAGCAACAGTCCAGATTTATCTTTTGTAGCATCAGTTAATCCATATCATGGTTGCGAGCATGGTTGTATTTATTGCTATGCAAGAAACTCGCATGAGTATTGGGGTTTTGATGCAGGTTTAGATTTTGAGAGTAAAATCATCATAAAGCCTGATGCTGCCAAGCTATTAGAACAGCAATTAAATAAGCCAAACTACCAACCTAAAGTTATTTTACTATCCGGAAATACAGATTGCTACCAGCCTGCAGAAAGAAAATTTAAAATAACACGGTCGCTTTTAGAAGTATTACTAAAATACAAGCATCCGGTTAGTATCATCACTAAAAATAATCTTATCCTTAGGGATTTAGATCTTTTAAAAGAATTAAATAAGCATGATTTACTGCATGTAAATATTTCCATTACTTCTTTAGATGAAGATATACGCCTAAAGTTAGAGCCAAGAACTGTTACCGGTAAGGGAAGGCTAAAAGTTATGGAAAAACTTGTTAAAGAGGGTATTCCAGTAAGGGCAATGGTTGCACCTATTATACCAGGACTTAACAGCCATGAGATTGTGGATATAATTAAGGCGTCTTCAGAACATGGTGTAACTGCGGCCTCTTTTACTATTGTAAGATTAAATGGTGCAATAGGAGAAATTTTCACAGACTGGGTACTCAAAGCTTTTCCTGATAAAGCAGAAAAAGTTTTAAACCAAATAAAATCTTGCCATGGCGGAAGTTTAAATGATTCTAGATGGGGTAAAAGGATATCAGGAGATGGGTTAGAAGCAGAAGTAATTCATAGACTTTTTAATATCGCAATTAAAAAATATATGCCCCAAAATACGCTTAAACCCCAAAGACTTGATCTTTTTAAAAATAGCCATAACAGGCAAATAAGCTTATTTTAACGACCTTTTTCCTATACAAATTGTATAAAAAAAATATACAATAAGTAAAGCTTTTAATGAATTTTTGGCTATTCAAAATCTATTGGCATAAGCATTGCGTAAGTTAGAATGTATATGTTTTTGTTACACAAATATATAGTGTTAATTAAAGAGCCTAGCTCAATTTTTAAACTTAAATAATGAATTATGAAAACGCAATTTCAATTATTAGCATTAGCAGTTATAGGATTAAGTGCTAATGTAGCAGTAGCCCAAGTACAAGTAGGTGCTGGTGTTTCCACTCAAGTAGCAAGCCAAGTTGCAACATCTGGTGTTAAAGCGGCTACACAAAAAGCGGTTGAAAAAACCACAGAAGTAGCAACCAGAACCGCAACGCAAACACAAGCAACTGCTCAAAAAGCCGCACAAACGGCAGTAGATGCAAATGCGGCGGCTAAAGGGTCTTTAAATGCAGAAGTAGCAAAGCAAAGTGCTGGTGCTACGGCAGAGTTAAATGCTTCTTCACAATCTGCTATAAATGGGGAAAAAATAATTAAAAATGGCGCAAAAGCTGGCGAATCTTTATCTACTAAGGTAGTTGAAAAAAGGGATGCTGGTTTAGCAAAAGCTAATGAAGCTAAAGAAAGAGCAGAAGGTGCTAAAGCTACAGTTGAAGTAAATAATGAAACTTCTTTAAAAAGTAATACAAATTCAAACGCTTCTAGAAAAGAGTTAAATGTTAGTTCAACCAAGAATACTTCTTCTAAAAGCAATGCAAAAGTTGGTAATAAAAAAGTAAGTACAGAGACTTCATCTGAAAGTGCTTCTAGAGTTAATGTAAATCGTAAATAATCATTTTGAGCTGCCAGAATTCTGGCAGCTCTTATTTTATGTTATGCTTAAATGTATTAAATTTTGGGGTTTATTTTCTTTATTATTAGGCGCTGGCCTAGAGGGCAAATCTGCTATACAAGACTCTGTAAGCAATCCCCAAATTTTTTTTAATGTGGGTGCTCAATATGTTTCAAACCTAACATACGCAGGTAGAAAAGATTTTAGCAGTGTACCTGTATTGCTGCCAAATATTAATATAATATCAGCAAAAGGTTTTTTATAGGCTCTGCTGCTTACATAAATGCAGCTGCTAATAGTTTTGCCGCAGATGGTTTGAGTATTACGCCTGGCTATGTTTTCTCTTTAGATAAGAAGAAAAAATTTGGTGGGGTACTTTCTTTTACTAAGTATTTTTTTAAAGATGGCAGCAGCATTATTTTAAGTGCCTTTAATGCTACTACAGATGCCACAGTTTATTATCAGCCTGAGTTTTTTAAAGTTTCTCTAGGTTCAAGTTATCAGTTTGGAAAAAACCAGAATGATTTGGTAAACACCCTAGAATTGCTTAAAGATATTAAGTTGGCTAAAAACCTAAAAGTAAGTCCAACCCTATCTTTATTAGCAGGTACACAATCTTTCTTTCAAACTTATTACAGCCAAACTACACGTGAGAGAAAAATCACTAATCCTGGCGGTACTACGCCATCTCCAATACCTTTCTTTCCTGGTAGTACACAAGCGCCTACAGAAAGTGTTATCACAGAAACAGTAACAGAAGAGCAACAAAAGGAAATAAGGAAATATCAATTACTAGCTCTTAATGCTACCATACCTTTAAATTATCGTATAAAAAAACTACAATTAAATTTTACACCTTATTTTATTAAGCCCTTAAACCAAGTTCAAAATTTTGATAATACAGAGGATGGAAAACTCTTCTTTTTATTTAATACAGGAATATCTTACACCTTTTAAGTCAAATTGATAATTAGCTTTTTCAATTAACATTTCTTAATTCGGATACTTTATACTAATTTGGTATATAGTTCAAAATTTACATATGACCGAATCAATTAAAGCTGTTATTACTGCAACTGGAAGCTATATACCTGGTGTTGTAGTTAGAAATGAAGATTTTATTAATCATGATTTTTTTGAGCGAGATGGGCAACGTATCAATCGTAGTAATGCAGATATTATAAAAAAGTTTGTTACCATAACAGATATAGAAGAAAGAAGATATGCTGCACCAAATCAAACAGCTTCTGAGCTGGGTTTTTTAGCTGCTCAAGATGCTTTACAATCATCTTTGATAGATGCTGAGTCTCTAGATTATATTATTGTTGCACACAATTTTGGAGATATTTCGTACGGTACAAACAGGTCTGATATGGTACCAACATTGGCTAGCCGTATTAAGCATAAACTAGAAATTCAAAATCCAGATTGTGTGGCTTATGATTTGCCTTTTGGTTGCCCAGGATGGGTTCAAGGTTTAATACAAGCTAATTATTATATTCAGGCTGGCGATGCTAAGAATGTTCTGATTATTGGTGCAGAAACTTTATCAAGAATTATAGATCCGCATGATAGAGATAGTATGATTTATGCCGATGGTGCTGGTGCAGTTATCATAAGCGCTTTAGAAACAGAAGAAAATGTTGGTATTCTATCACATAAAGCTCAAACGCATACACAAAATGAGGCTTGGTTTTTAAGAATGGAAGGCAGCAGTAAGGAAGATTATGACGCTTACACTGATATTTTCTTGAAAATGGATGGACGCAAGGTATATGAATATGCTTTAAAGAATGTTCCTTTAGTAATGAAAACAGCTTTAGAAAAAGCCAATTTAAACCCTAATGATGTAAAAAAGGTATTGGTACACCAAGCCAACGGAAAAATGGATGAGGCTATCTTAAAAAGATTTTTTAAGCTATATGATATTGAGGATGCTCCATTAGATGTGATGCCAATGTCTATAGCTAAATTAGGTAACTCTTCTGTAGCTACAGTTCCAACTTTATTAGATTTGATTTTGAAAACCAAATATCAAGGACATGAGATTATTAAAGGTGATGTAGTGCTATTTACTTCGGTAGGTGCAGGTATGAATATCAATACGGTGGTATATAAATTTTAAAAAAAGGAGGGCTTATCAAAGCTCTCCTTTTTATTAAAAAGTCTCGCTATCTGGCGGAATACCATAATCAACATCTTGTTTCTTCTTGCTTTTTATAGTTGAGTTTATCCAAGAACTTACTTTGTCTATCAAGTTACTCAGTTTATACTGGTTAACATTTTGAGGATTAATAGCTCTTTGCGATATAAGTGTAAGTACTGATTTTAAAAATAAGCCATTACCTCTTAACAAAGTTTTATTAAGAACTAGCGGAACCAGTATTCTTGCTAAGGAGGTTACCCAATCTGCATTTTTTGGGCCTACACCTTGCTGTTCTTTAGCATTAAAACCTAAGAAAGAGCCTATTTTTTTAAGAATTTAAAAGGAGATTTTATCGCATCTTGAAAACTCTGTTTCTTTTCTAAGAAATACAGTTCTTGTTCTGCTTGTTGTAAGCGTAATGTTTTTATTTGAGCTCTTAACTGTTGAAGATTTTCTATTTTAACTTGAGTTTCCACTGCTATTCCTCCTCTTGTTTCTTAAAAATTTTCTTAATCATATTGTTAATTATCGGTTTTTCTAGATACTTATCTTTAGTAGCGTAAACAATTACTGCCATTAAAAAATAGAAAAGAGAAACCAAGAAGAAGCCCCCGTAACTATTACCCAATAATTCAGAAAGGTAAAAACCAAATGCCAGACTCACGAAAAGGAATGCAAGTACAATAAATATGATAACTAAACCATCTGTTATTAAATTAGCAAAGAGCAAAACTCCTTTTTCCACAAGGCTAAGCTTGGCAAGCTTCATTCTTGTGTTTAAATGCTCTTTTATTTTTTCAATTAATTCTTCCATCGCTCAACGTGTGTCTGTCATTAAAAAATTTTGATGCTAAAAACTAAGCATGTTCTGTATCATCAGCATACTCGTTTTCTGTTTGCTTAATTTTAGATTTTATATTACCTACAATTTTTTCTTTTAAATCTGTAAGATTATCAATTTCTTCGGCGGCTTTTTCTTTAATACTATCTCCCAAGTTTTTTAAAGATTCAGCAAGTTTATCTCTTGTATCAGAACCTTTTTCTGGAGCGAATAATAAACCTAAAGCAGCACCAGCAGCTAATCCGGCTAAAAGTGCTATAACTGTTTTTGAATTGTCTGTCATGATGATTTTTTTTAAAGTGAATATCTATATTTTACAAGAAAATATCCTGCCAAAATGTTTTGGAAATGCTATGAATTTGAATTTTTGTTTTCTAAATGATTTTCTAATCGCTCTGTTGCTATAATATCAATTTCATAGATAGCTGCTAAGTGTATAAACCACGATAGTAGTAAAGGCCCAAATACTAAACCTACAAAACCAAACATCGGTATACCAATGATAACACCTATTACCGTGATGATAGGATGCGTATCAGCAACTTTTTTATTGATGATAAAACGGATGATGTTATCTATATTGATAAGGATGGTTAAAGTGAAGATGCTAAGGAAAATAGCATGACCTGTTTCGCCATTTAAAAATAGAATAATTGCAGCGGGAAGCGTTATTAGTGGTGCGCCAACAACGGGTAAAAAGGATAGAAATATGCCTAGAACTCCCCAAAAAATAGCATCGTTTATCCCAACAATAAAAAAGGAAATACTTACCAGCATACCTTGTACTAAGGCTATTAAACCTTGACCCAATATATTAGAATAAGTTGTGTTTTTGAGTTCTTCTGCAAATTGCTTGGCATGATGTTCTCTTAATGGGGCATATTTTAATAGAATATTTTCGAATGCTTCCATCTCTACTAGCATAAAGTAAAGCACAAAATACATCAGCGTAAGCGCAAGAAAAATAAAAAATGCCCCTCCAACGAAAGTTGGAAAAAGCTCCTGAATAAATATAGACAGTTTATTAACGTATTTATCTACCAAATGAGGCTGATTTAACTGAAGACCAACAAAATCATCTAACCTAGATATTAAAGCTTTTAACTGAAATTGATTTTGTTTAAGTGATGTTACACGATCTATAATCATATAACTAAGCGCAAAAAAAGGTAGGATGATGATGGTAAATGATGATAATATTACAATTCCTGCGGCCACATACGTTTTTACTTTTCTTACCAGATAAAGGTATAAAGGTTTAAAAATGGTATAAATAACGATAGCACCTAAGAAGGCGGTAAATAGGTCTCTTAAACTGTACAGTATTACTGCAGCAAGAAGTAATAATACAATAAGAACAACGGAATTTCTTTGCTTATAAGTAAAAACTGACATATTTAAATATATGAAAGCTTTTAATACAAAAAAAGCTCCGAAATATATTCCGGAGCTTTTCTATGATAGTTTTGTAAGATTATTTTGCTTTAGCCTGAGGGATTACTAATGCACAACCAGCGCCATCTACTTTAGTGCCAGCTGGTGTACCAGGGCATTTGTCTAAATGGTCTGCAACACCGTCTCCATCTGTATCTTTTTTAAGATCTTGTACATCTTGCTCTGCAGTAGAAGTACGAGTCTTTAATTTATTAACATCTTCACGTAATTTAGAATCGTTAAGTTCATCGTACATGGTTGCAATTGGGTTAGCCCAAGTTAAATTTGGTTTGCTTTTAGAACCTAAAGAGAATTCTAAACCAGCATAAGTGTAAGAAAATTTATCCTTTGAGTTTTCTTTACCATAGTTAGCATCAAGATTGTCTGCATCAAGGAAGCTCATGGTATAACCCAAGTTGAAACTTACCAACTCAGAAACTTTAAATTTAGCACCAACACCTACAGGTACATAAGCACTTTTTATAAAATCTTTATCGCCAGAAGCGCCAGAGATGCCTTTCCAATCAATAATTGCATTTGTTTGGTTAACATAACTAGGAGCATATCCTAATAAACCTAAACCCGTAGATACGCTAAAATTTAATGCATTTTCTCTTTTTAAGAAGTCAACAGTAGCAACGTTTACAACGCCTCTTAAGTCTAATCCAAAACCAATTTGAGTGTCGAAAGATCTGTAATTACCTACTCTACCACCTGGTGCATCAGCGTTATTACCAGATAAATTGCCGAAGAAGGCATTAGCTTGTAAGCTGAAAGAATGTGCAACTTGCTTATTTAAACTTAAGCCATATCCAAAATTAGCATCCCAATTGATAAAGTCATTTGAACCGCCTGTTAGTACAACCGGGGTTAAAGCTCCAGCATTAACACCTATTGACCAAGTTCTGTATTGATCTCTGCCACCAAAAGTTTTTGCAGTAGAAGTTTTAGTATCTTGAGCAACAGCCATAAAAATGGTAGATGCCAATAGCGTTGATAATGCTAAAAAATTTTTAATGTTTTTTCTCATCTCTAATATTTTAATTTGCAATGTTAATAAATTTCTAGATTATATGTGCTAAATAATAAAAAATTTAATTATAAGGAATTCCATAAATTAATCTGTTTGCTTTCAGGTATAGAAATTACGAATGTAGAACCATTTATGGAGGTATTATCCAAACTTATTTTCCCTTTATGATTGATTAATATTTTTTGAGTGTTTGCTAAACCCATACCTAAACTTTTAGCTTTATTACTAAAGAAAGGTTCAAATATTCTTTTTTGATCTTCAGGTTCAACACCATTACCATTATCAGAAATAAGAATTTCTACTTCGTTGTTTTTAACTGCTGTTTTAACAGAGATATAGCTAGCACCGGCCTCTATAGCGTTGACGAAAATATTTTGTAGGGCTTGTATAATTTGCTCTTCATCAACATCAACCATAATATCTGTTGTGTTAAAGTCTTTATCTATCCTTAAAAAATTATTAACCAATTCATCTTCAGTTTTAATGATGCACTCTTCTAAAATATGGTTAAGAACTTTGGTTTGGATATGGAGTTCCCTATTTTGCGTAGAGCTTACTAAATTAGAAACTAGAAGATTTATTTTATCGAAATTGGTTTTTAAGATGTTTAAATAAAGATTGATGGTTTCATCACTTGTATTTAAATCAAGCTTAAGCTGTTCTAAAGATAAATTGATATTTGATAAAGGATTTCTTATTTCATTAGATAATCCTTTTACAATTCTTTCTGTTACGGCTAGTTTCTCAATATCTACAATAGCTTTTTCTTCTTTTTTCTGTTGGTAATATCATGAATGATACAGTAATAAAGCTCTTGTGTAGCGTGTTGGTCTATTTGCAAAAAAGCGGATATGGCTACTGTTCTTACCTCTTTTTCTTTGGTGATCAGTTGAGTTTCAAAATCATTAACAGAGCCTTTTTCATCCATTTGTTGAACAAATTGGGCGTTGTCTTTACGGTTAACGTATAAATCGACACCTTTTATAAGTTCAAGTTCTTCTCTGGTATATTTAAAAAATCTTAAACCTGCTTCATTAATATCTCTAATAGCACCAAAAGAATCTATAATAACAAAAGGTTCTTTAGAGCGCTCGAAAATAATTTTAAATTTATTTTCGCTCTCTTTTAGCGCTTTTAAAGTTAAGGTGTGTTTTAAAGCATATCGAATAGAGCGTTCTATGGTATAAGGGTCTATTTTATCTTTGATAAGATAATCTGCCGCACCAATTTGTAAGGCTTCGTCATCTACTTTAGAATCACCTTTTCCTGTTAAGATAATGATAGGTTCTCCAACGTTAGATTTAATGGCCTCTTTTAACAAGTCAATGCCAGTGTATTTACCTAAGCGGTAATCAACCAAGTAAATATCATAATGGCTCTTCAGCATGGCATTAATACCTTCTTCATAGTTGTTAATCCAGCTTAACTGATATTTTTCTTTTTGCGGAATATCACTAAATATTTCCTTGGTAAGGATGTAATCATCCTCATCATCATCAATTAATAATACTTTAACAGGTTTCATATTATTATCATTTATCCGTATGATTTAATTAAATCTCCGGTAATTTTTAGCATATCTTTAAACTTATAGGGTTTAGTAATAAAATCACGAGCACCCATTTTTAAACTTTCTTTTTTTCTTCCTCACTTTTAGAAGTGGTGAAAATGATAACGGGTATGTTTTTAGTGTTTTCATTAGCTTTGATAAAAGCTAGCACTTCATGTCCGTTAATTTTTGGCATATTCAAATCCAATAAAATGAGATTTGGTTTCCATTTGATGCGCTTCTTTTTAAGGCTTTCAATAATTTTTCTCCATCCTCAAAAAAAACTAAAGGTTTGGTATAATTAAATTCCTCAAAGGCTTCTTTAAGCATCAACCTATCATCAGGGTCGTCCTCGGCAATCCAAATAGCACTATTTATGGTTCTTTTACTCATGAAGCCTGATAAGGTAAAATGATGGTAAATTGAGTGCCTTCTCCGGGTTTACTGTCGGCTTGTATAAATCCATCGTGTTTTTCTACTATTTTTTTACAAACAGCTAATCCTATACCGGTTCCTTCATATTCATTTCTGGTATGTAGCCTTTGGAAGAGCGCAAATATTTTATCTCCGTATTGTGGGTCGAAACCAATACCATTATCCTTTATTTTAATTACACAGTAATCTTTATTTGGATAAATCCCTGGCATATTCAATAAAGAACCACTTATTATTTCTGATTTTACTTCTATTACAGGAGCAACATTTTCTTTGCTGAATTTGATAGCGTTGCTAAATAAATTCTGGAAAAGCTGTCTAATTTGCCCAGGTATAGCTTTTACGGTATGGTTCACCATCATATCTATGGTGGCACCTTTTTTCTCTATAGCAAATTCAAGGTTCTCTAATGTCATTTGTATTTGCTCATGTAAATCTACCTCTTCAAAACCTTCATCTCCGCGGGTAACCCTAGAATAAGTAAGCAAATCATCAATAAGCGTTTGCATTCTTTCTGATGCACTTTGCATTCTCTTGATATAATCTAAACCTTCTTCGGAAATTTCTTGGGCATATTTGTTTTGTAGGCGGTCTCCAAAAGCTCTGATTTTTCTTAATGGTTCTTGTAAATCGTGAGAGGCTACATAAGCAAATTGTTCTAAATCTTGGTTAGACCTGTTCAGCTCATCAACCTTCGACTCTAAATCTTTTTGTGCGGCTTTTATTTCAGAAATATCATGCTTCACAACCATCACACTAAATATATCTCCCGCCACGTTTCTTACCGGAACGTAATCTATCTTGTAAAAACGATTATTCTCTTCTTTTCAAAAGATACTTCTAAACCTGAGAATGCTTTATCAAGAGATTTTCTAATTTTTTCTGCAAGGTCATCATGATATAAATCGGGTAAGAAAATGCCGGTTTGTGGTTGTGTTTTAAAGTTTAAGTCTTTTACTATAGGGCCGTCTAATAAGATTAATTTATAATCTTTATCAAACATCATCACAGCAGAATCTGGAACATTTTTGGCAATAGTTTTATAAATACTTTCTGTTTTTTCTAAAAGTATGGCTGTATTTTTAAGCTCTGTAATATCCTGAATAGTACCTAAAACTTTTACGGCATCGGTTTTTTTATCAATAATAATTTTTGCTGTGCCATATAAGAATCTAACTTCTTTATCTGGTTTGATGATGCGGTATTCTATAACAAAGTTACGCTTCAAATCAAAGGCTTTTTCTACCGTAGATTCGCATCTTTTAAGGTCTTCTGGGTGGATTAAAGTTTTGTAAAATCCAAAATCTAATTTGATGTTTTGTGGGTCTAAACCGTGTATCCTGTAAAGTTCATCAGACCAAAAGATAGAAGAAGAGCCTTGGTTCCATTCAAAACTTCCATTATGGGATATAGATTCTGCTTCTTTTAAAATAGCCTCATTTTGCTCTAGCTTAAAAGTGGCTTCTTTTAGTTTGGTAACATCAAGACAGGTACCTATAATTTTATTTTCTGTTTGGATATACTGCCCTTTTATTTGTAAAAAGCGTTGTATTGATGTTTGATGATCTGTAATTTGATATTCTAGCTGAAAAGAACCCTGAGTTTTTATACAGTTTTGTATAGCTTGTTTAAAGTTGTTTTTGTCATCATCCTGAAAAAGCTCAAGAATAGCGTCAAGAGTTGGTTGGGTTTGGTGTGGATTTAAATTTAAAACATGGTAAAGTGCATCAGACCAAATCATTTTATCCGTTGCAGTTTGCATTTCCCAGCTACCCATATTAGCCATAGACTCGGCATACTTAAGTAAGTTTTGTCTGCTTTCTAAGTTTTGTTGTATTTTTTTCTTTTCCTGAATTTCTCTATCGAGTTTTAAATTGGTTTGGTGCTGTTTAGAGATACTTCTTGAATAGTTTAAGCTAATTCCTGTTAAGGGAATAAAATAGGTGATGAGCCTTAAAAATTGCGCTACATTATAATTAGCATCAAAAGGAAATGATGCAATAGACATATGAACAGCTGCAAAAATTGCAGGTATCATACTTAAAACTAAAAGTTGTGAAAATATGCTAGGATATGTCTTTATAACGTTAGGCATGATAACAGAACCCCATAAAAAGAATAAGCCTATGATAATTAATTCTGTTGGATGTATAAGGAAAGAATTACTTGCAATAAAAAAACTAGGTAATGTTTTTACGGTAAGTAAAAATATAATGCTGCTACAGTTATAAGTCCGAATAAAAGGGTTAAAGCCTGTAATAATTTAACTTTCTGCTCAATTTTCCTGATGGTTTTGGTTTTAACTACTAAAATTAAGCCTGTACCTAAAATCAGGAAAGTAACTTGTAATAGCCTGCTGGTAAACCAAGTAATATAAAGTGCGTCATCATAATTGATAGCTAACTTAATAAGATTAGAAGCAATTGTGAGATGTAGCAAATCTATAATAGCTGTACATAGTAAGACAATACCAATAATAGGTGCGGAAATGTCTTTTTTTACCTTAAAATCTATAAGAGTTAAAATACAAGTAAACAAGCCTGTTGCAACGCTAAATAAGATCCATGCGGTATTAAATGCTTTACCTACAAGAAGGTCTTTAAAAGCATTTGCTTTTTCAAAAGAGATGATATGATATCCAAGAAGATCTATATCGAGTTGTAAAACCGAAAGCAAAAAAGGAATGATACATAAGGTAAATACCGCAAGAAAATAGGGTATAGGGATATCAAATCCTTTTCTAGATTTTAAAAATGAGAGGTTAGAAGTAATCATTTATTCTAGATTAATGGCTTTCATTTTGTTGTAAAGCGTTTTCCTATCAATATTTAACAGTTTAGCAGCTTTAGTTTTGTTGAAATTTACTTCCTTAAGTACTTTTAGAATAGTTTCATACTCTGCTTCTAAAGCAGCATTTTTTAGGTCGAGTTTTTTTTCTCTTCTGCCTTCTCCGCCACCTGCTGGTTTATCTAAAATGTTTTCTAGTGCTGATAACTTGGTGAAGGTTGAAATTTCTAGAGGCAAAGCTTTAAGCAGGATGTAATCTCCTTCGGTTAGTAAAACCGCTCTACGCATAACATTTTTTAGCTCTCTAACATTACCTGGCCAAGTATAGGTAAGAATACACTCTTCTACTTCCTCGCTAAAGCCTTTAACATCACGATTAAGCTCTGCATTGGCCGCATTTAAAAAGTGTTCGGCAAAAATTAAAATATCTTTACCACGCTCTCTTAATGGAGGCATGTAAATACCAAACTCGTTAAATCTGTGGTATAAATCTTCTCTAAATTTACCTTTAGATATAGCATCAATTAAGTTTTCATTGGTAGCAACAATTATTCTTACATCAAGGTCTATTTCTTTGGTAGAGCCAATTCTTTTTACTTTTCTTTCTTGTACAGTTCTTAATAAAGCAGCTTGTATTTCATAAGACAGGTTTCCTACTTCATCTAAAAATAAAGTACCGCCATTTGCCATTTCAAAGTGACCAATTTTGGTGTATAATGCGCCAGTGAAAGAGCCTTTCTCATGCCCGAAAAATTCAGAACCTGCTAACTCTTTGGTTAGAGAACCGCAATCCATAGCAATAAAAGGTTTATCTCTTCTATTACTTTTCATATGGATACTTTTAGCTACCGATTCTTTACCGGTTCCGCTTTCTCCAATTAAAATAACACTATAATTGGTAGGGGCTACAAGTTCTATTTGCCTAATAAGCTCTCTAGCAGGAGAACTTTGACCAATAACATACTCATCAAAACTTCCTGAAGTTTTTTTAGCCTCTTTTGTTTTAGGTGTTTCTTCCGTAACAGGAGAAGGGTTGTCTAATTCTTCATTTAAAGCTTGTTGAGTTTCAATAGCTTTATTGATGGTGTTTAGAATTTCATCAGGGTAAAGTGGTTTAGTAATATAATCGTAAGCACCCATTTTAATGAGTTCTACAGCTAATTTTATATCAGAATAACCAGTAATGATGATAACACCTGTTCTTGGATAAAGTAATTTTATTTTTTTTAATACTTCTCGTCCGTCGGTATCTTCTAACCTAAAATCGCAAAGTACGAGGTTAAAAGTTTCTTTGCTGAGGATATCAAATGCTGAAGTTCCTGAAGTTGCAGTCTTTATTTCAAAACCGTTCCTTGATAGGAATTTAGAGAGAAGCAACCCAATGTTAACTTCATCATCAACGATTAGTATTTTTTTCATATCTGTATTTACTTACCAGAATAAGAAGCTTTAGTAAAATTCTTATAAGCGAATATAGATATTTATTTTAAATGGGAAAATAATTCTACATAATTAATTTTAATTATCTGAAAATTAATTCAAAAAATATATAAAATCATATTAATGAAAATTTGGTTTACGCTTTTCTAAGAATGCAGCTACGCCTTCTTTAAAATTTTGGGTAACGAAGCAAGTTCCAAAAGCTTCAATTTCTGCTTGGTAACCACTTTGGGTGTGGTCAAAAGCGTTTATCGCTTTTATGGCTGCTGCTATAGCTTCTGGCGAGCGACTAAGTATTTTTTGCATTAAAGCTGTTGCTTTGGGTAATAAATCTGTTGATTCTACCGCATAATTGACTAAGCCTACTTTTTCAGCATCTTCGGCAGAAATCATATCGGCAGTTAAAATCATTTCGAAAGCTTTTCCTTTACCCACTAGTTCTGTTAGTCTTTGGGTGCCTCCATAACCCGGAATCAATCCTAAACTTACTTCTGGAAGCCCTAATTTGGCATTTTGAGATGCTATTCTGATATGGCAAGCCATAGCTAATTCTAAACCACCACCTAGTGCGAAGCCATTCATGGCAGCAATAACAGGTTTTTTACTGCTAGCAATTAAATCGAAAACCTTTTCTTGCCCTTCTTTAGCTAAATTTTTGCCTTCTTCTGCATTAAAATTAGAGAATTCTTTAATATCTGCGCCAGCTACAAAAGCTTTTTCACCCTTTCCGGTGATGATGATACCTTTTATTGATTCATCATGTAGTGCAGCTAAAATACAATCATGTATTTCTGCTAAAGTATCTTTATTAAGTGCATTAAGTTTATCTTCTCTATTTATGGTTAGATAAAGTATGCTGTTTTGTATGTCTGTAAGAAGGTTAAGATAGTTTTTCATGATTAAAAGTCTCTGTGTGTTACAACCCAATCTTTTATATAATTTACAATGGCTAGGGTATTGGTGCCCGGCGGAAATAACTCGCCAACACCTATTTTCCTGAGCGCTTGCATATCTTCATCAGGAATAATGCCACCACCTGTTACCAGAACATCATCCATTCCTTTTTCTTTCATCAGATTGATGATTTTAGGAAAAACAGTCATGTGCGCACCCGATAATATGGATACACCTATAGCATCTACATCTTCTTGTAAGGCAGCGTTTACCACCATTTCTGGAGTTTGTCTTAAGCCTGTATAAATAACCTCCATACCGGCGTCTCTTAAAGAAGTGGCTATTATTTTTGCGCCGCGGTCATGCCCATCTAAGCCAACTTTGGCAACTAAAACTCTTACTGGTCTGTTCATTTCTTGCATATCAAACAGGTTTCATTGGTTTTATATAAATGTAAACAAATTTTTGGCTGTTATTCGGGTCTGTTTGTATTAATCTTATGGGTCTGATATTTTTCTGAAGCCCGTCATGATTAAGCCTGTTATCATAATGATGATTTTAATGAATTGATTTTCAATATATTAAATAATGTTGTTTTGTATTAACTAAGAATTTAGTTGTATAACTAAAAAATTAGTTATATATTAGTTTAAACGTTAGCAAATCATATGGAAAAGGAATTTAAAGAACTTACAAAAGCAGAAGAACAAATTATGCAGGTGATATGGGAAATACAACATGGCTTTGTTAAAGATGTGATAGCGTATTTGCCAGAACCTAAACCGGCGTATAATACAGTATCAACCATCATCAGAATTTTAGAAACTAAGGGTTTTGTTAAGCATAAAGCTTTTGGTAAAAGTCATCAATATTTACCAGCAATAACAAAAGAAGAATATAAAAACTATGCTACTGACAAACTACTGAACGGATATTTTGAAAACTCGGTAGAAAGTATGTTCTCTTTCTTTGTGAAAAAGCAAAAAATTGATTTAAAAGAAGCAGATGAGATATTAAAACTTATTGAAAAACTTAAAACCGATAAATGATGAACTGGGCAAACTATCTTATTCAAATCAATATTTACTTGATGTTGTTTTACGGATTTTACTTCTTGTTTTTAAGAAATGAAACCTTTTTTCAGCTTAACAGGATATACTTGGTAGGCTCGGCTTTACTTTCTTTAGGTATACCATTGTTTTACCTAGAATGGATACGCCAATTTTTTATTGCAGAGCAGGTAGAGGAAGGATGGTCTGGCGTTTATATTGCAGTTTCAGAAGGTTTTGCTACACCCTTAAATACACAAGCCCATACGTTAAGCATTTCTATTACTTTCATTTACTTAGCCGGAGTTCTTAGCTGTGCTATAAGATTTCTTTATAGGCTTTTAAAAGTGTGGATGCTTTTGAAGGCAAATAGCCATCAGCAAGCATTTTCATTTTTCAATCAAATTAAGATTGATGAAAACCTTCCGCAGAAAGATATAATCCTGAAACACGAGCTTACACATGCCAAGCAATTACATACTGCCGACGTTTTATTATTCGAGATCATCAGCATCATGAATTGGTTTAACCCAATAGTATATTTCTATAAAGTTGCTATAAAGCAAATTCATGAATTTATTGCTGATGAGGCAGTTGTACAATCAGAAAGCAGTAAAAAGGAATATGCTTTATTAATATTTAGTGAGAGCTTCGGTATAAACCCACATAAATTAACCAACACATTTTTTAACCAATCTTTATTAAAAAGGAGAATCCAGATGTTACAAAAACAAAAATCAAGAAAAGCAGCCATCCTAAAGTATGGTTTGTCTGTACCATTATTTCTATTAGCATTGATATTATCTTCTGCTACCATCAATGAAAATAAAACACTAAAAAATATTACTAGTGAAATAGAATTTAAAGAATCAGTTCAAACTTTGATTCCTACTTTTAAAGAAATTACGCTTTATAAAACCACAACACAGCCTTTATCTGCAAATTCGAAAGATACACCTAAGCTTACCCAAAAAGATGCTGAAATGGCTCCTTCTTTTAATGCGGATACCATAAAAAAAGAGCTTGCTAAGGAACCCGCTTTAAACGCTCCTATTTTAAAAGAAGTAAAAGTGTATGGTTATAAAAATGAAGAAGATGCATTAACTCATGTTGATGTTTTACCGATGTTTAAAGGCGGACCTCAAAAATTCCCCGAATTTTTACAGAGGAACTTGCAATATCCAGCAGAAGCGAAAGCAAATAAAAGAGAAGGAAGGGTTATTGTTAATTTTATTGTTGAAAAAGATGGCTCTTTAAGTGATGTTAAAATTTTAAGAGGTGTAAGTAAAGAATTAGATGAAGAAGCTTTAAGAGTTATAAAACTTTCTCCAAATTGGGAGCCTGGTCAACAAAATGGTAAAGCTGTAAGAGTAAGCTTTGCTTTACCTATTTCTTTTAATCTAACAGGCTATAATCCTAAACCTCAATTTATGCTAGATGGAAAAGCAATATCGGAAGAAGAGATGAAAAAACTTAAGCCAGAAAATATCGATAAAATAGAAGTCTTGAAAGATAAAAGTGCTACAGATAAATATGGCGAGCAAGGTAAGAATGGGGTTGTTATCATTACCTTAAAGGAAAAACAATAGTTAGGAGCCAAATGCATAGAAAAAGCCGAGTTGTTTTTCACAACTCGGCTTTTTGGTATTTATATCTTAAAAGAAATTACTTTTTAATATACATGACTTCTTTTACCGCTTTAACAATACGCTCAGCATTTGGTAAGCTTGCTGCAATTAGGGTTGGAGCATAAGGTAAAGGAACATCAGCACAAGTAATACGCAAAACTGGTGCGTCTAGATAATCAAAAGCATTTCTTTGTACATGGAAAGCTATTTCTGATGAAATAGAAGCCAAAGGCCAAGCTTCTTCAACTACAACTAATCTGTTTGTTTTCTTAACAGAAGTTAAAATAGTTTCAAAATCAATTGGTCTAACAGTTCTTAAATCTATAACTTCTACATTAATACCTTCTTTTTCTAAAGCTTCTACGGCAGGCTGTACGGCTCTGCTCATCATTTTACCGAAAGAAACAATAGTTACATCAGAACCAACTTTGGTAACTTTTGCTTTTCCTATTTCAATATAGTATTCTTCTTCTGGTACTTCGCCTTTATCGCCATACATCACTTCAGACTCCATGTAAATAACTGGATCTGGATCTATAATAGATGATTTTAATAAACCTTTTGCATCATATGGGTTAGATGGAACTACCACTTTTAAGCCAGGGCAGTTAGCAAACCAGTTCTCGAAATTTTGAGAGTGTTGCGCACCTAATTGTCCAGCATTACCAGTTGGGCCTCTAAAAACAATTGGCACCGATATTTGGCCACCAGACATAGATAATATTTTAGCTGCACCATTAATAATTTGGTCTATTGCAACTAAAGAGAAGTTAAAAGTCATGAATTCTACAATTGGGCGTAAGCCATTCATGGCAGCTCCAATAGCAATACCCGCAAAACCAAGCTCGGCAATAGGCGTATCAATTACTCTTTTCGGGCCAAATTCATCAAGCATACCTTGACTTACCTTGTAAGCACCGTTATACTCGGCAACTTCTTCGCCCATTAAGAAAATTTTATCGTCTTTACGCATTTCTTCGTTCATGGCTTCACGAAGTGCTTCTCTGTATTGTATTACTCTCATTACTATGTCTTAAATCTGAATTTACGGAACGCAAATATAAAGATTGTTGCCTGAATTGCAATTAGTGAAACAAGCTTCAAAATCTATTTTTTACCAAATTGTGGCTTAAAGCTCAAAACTTTGGTGGCGATAGGGTATTTCTACGTTCTGAAAGCCTTTTTCATGTAATTTTTGCTTAAAAATTTCTTGTGTATCAGGCTCGCCATGCACTAAAAATATTTTTTTAGTGAGGTTTTTATCCTGATTTTCAATAAAACGGATTAAATCATTTTGATCTCCGTGGGCGCTCATGGTTTGTATGCTGGTAACTTTAGCATTAACTTGATAATATTCGCCGAAGATAGATACCGGGTTAACCCCACTTTTTAAACGTCCGGCTAAAGAGCCAGACTCACTATAACCAACCAATAAAATGGTACAATTTGGATTCTCAATATTGTTTTTGATATGATGTTTTACCCTGCCAGCCTCGGCCATACCCGATGCAGAAATGATAACCATTGGTGTTTGGTCTTCATTTAAAGCTATTGAAGCTTCGGTATCTTCAATAAAAGATAAACCCTCAAAATCAAAAGGGTCATCATCTTGTTTTAAGACCTCTTGTACTTTGTTGTTAAAATTCCAAGGGTGCGCTTTTACCACCAAAGTAGCTTTTTCTGATAAAGGGCTATCTACATAGTATTTTACCTTAGGCAATACACCTTTTAATTCTAAACCGTTAAGCGCATATAATATCTCTTGGGTGCGCCCAACGCTAAAAGCTGGGATAATAACTTTCCCTTTTCTTTGGATACAGGTATCTTGTATAACCTCTAAAAGCCTGCCTTCTGTTGGCATAGCCATATCGTGTAAACTATCACCGTAGGTGCTTTCTAGAATCACATAATCTGCCTGCCTAAAAGCTGCCGGAGATTTTAATAGTAAATCGTTATAACGGCCAACATCGCCACTAAAAGTTATTTTGGTGGTTTTATTATTCTCTGTGATGTCTAAATGAACGGCTGCACTACCTAAGATATGTCCAGCATCGGTAAATAATAGTTCAACCCCTTCCGTTAAAGTATAAGGCTGATTGTATTTTACCCTCTTAAAAAATGAAAGTGCTAATAAAGCATCTTCCATGGTATAAAGGGGTTCTACTAAAGTTTTATTGAGCTTTAATCTTTTTTTATTGATGAATTTAGCGTCAGATTCTTGAATTTTAGCAGCATCCTGAAGCATAATTTTACATAGCTCTCTGGTAGCAGGTGTGCAAATAATATCACCAGTAAAACCTTCGGCAACTAAGCGTGGTATTAAACCAGAATGGTCTATATGTGCATGGGATAAGACAAGGAAATCAATTTCAGAAGGTTGAAAACCGAAATGCAAGTTCCATTCTCCGGTTTGTTTTCCATGCCCTTGAAACATGCCACAATCGAGAAGAATTTTTTTGCCATTAGCTAGCTCTAATACATGTTTACTTCCGGTAACTGTTTGTGCAGCGCCATGAAACGTTATTTTCATATAAGATTTTTTAAAAAAGCAATTTAGCTATTATGTATTGATATTTTAGAAAACAATATGTTTCTTTGGAAACAACAAATTTATAAACCTATTTATGAAAAAATTAACCACAACAATAGCATGTTTAGCATGCTTATGCTTATTATCTTTTGCTTATCCCTTAAAAGCAAATGATACTCATCTTCAGCAGAAAGAGGCTAAAAACAAAACAGATTACGTTTATGTACAGGTAGACGAAGACCCAGATTATGCTGATGATGGTTTAGAAGGACTTGAAAAGTTGATGAGAGAAAATCTTAAATATCCTAAGAATGCCCTAAGTAATAATGTCTCCGGCTCCATTTCATTAGATTTTATAATAGAGAAAGATGGACGTATAAGTAATATTTTGGTTGTAAAAGATGTAAAAGGCTCTGGCTTAGGAGAAGAAGCTAAAAGATTGTTATCCTTAGCAAAGAAATGGAAAAGAGGAGTTAGAAATGGAGAAAAAGTTCGGGTAAATAGAAGATTAAATGTTGTATTTTCTTTAGAAAATACTAATCCTGATATTAAAATTAAACTTGTTATTCCTCCCTTACCTGAAAATTTAGATGTAGTTTATACATTAAACCATAATCAGGCAGAGCCAGCTAAAGGCTCTAAAGAATTTGAGGGTTTCTTAAATAAAAATTTACAATATCCTGCAGGAGCATTAAACAAAGACTTAGAAAAAGTGGTGATAGTAAATTTTGTTGTAGATAAAGAGGGTAGTTTAACAGATATAAAAGTATTAAGACCTGGCGGTTTTGGTTTTGATGAGGAAATAACAAGGTTATTAGCTCTATCTCCTAAATGGGTGTCAGGTTCTATCAATGAAATTCCAGTAAAGAGTAGTAAAAGTATGGCTTTTAAATTTACATCCTTTAAAACTATAGAAATATTAGAACCATTGAAAAGATAAATGATAAAAGCGGCTATTTTATTTTTAGCCGCTTTTATTTTAATCAGCTTTAGCTACAACTTTTACTGGCTTGCCAATGGTTTTATAGTTACCCATACCAGCTAAAACAGCGTTATATTTTTGTTTATCGTTAAAAAACTCTTTTGCTTTTTTTATCTCTTCATCGTACTGGAAAGTTTGTACAATACGCCCTTTTTCATAATAATAACGTTGTACAATTTCAGACTCTAAAACTCGCATAATTTCTGCTTTGTGCGTTATTAAATCTACTTTTTTACTATTGCTTAACGTATTTTGTAAAGCTTCTATTTCTGCTTTTACTTCGTTTAATTTCTTTTCTTTTTGTACTTCTTCTTTCAGGTTAGCCAAAACTCTTTCTGATGATGTTTTGTAGGTGATATTCTTATCCTTTATAAAAGTTAAAAAAGTGTTATAATCAGTTTCAGATAATTTGAAATCTGAAGCAGTTGCTATACTAGGGTTGTTTTTTACAAACTCATTTCCAAAATCAAATACATGGTATTTAGACACTAAAGTTTGCGTTATTTGGTGAAACTTATAAGGCTCTATATGAATATCTGGGTAAATACCACTACCATCGTAAACTAAACGCCCACCTTTGGTTTTATACTCGTTTATTAAAGAATCTGATACTTTTTCTACCACACCATCTTCTGTACGGTGGGTATAATCTAAAGCCTGGATGCACCTTCCAGACGAGGTATAATATTTAGCCACCGTTACTTTTACCAAAGTATTATAAGGTAAATTAAAAGTTTGTTGCACCAGGCCTTTTCCAAAACTACGCTGACCAATAATAACAGCTCTGTCTAAATCTTGCAAAGAGCCAGCTACAATTTCTGATGCCGATGCAGACCTGTTATTGATTAAAATGGCTAAAGGTAAATCTGGCTCTATGGCCGATAAAAAGGTCTTATAATTGATATTCTTTTCAGGATTTTTTCCTTTCTGAGAAACCACTTCAATATCTTTACCTACAAACAGATTTACAATTTTTACAGCTTCTTGTAAAATACCACCACCATTATTTCTAAGATCTATGATTAAGCCTGTTGGATTATTCTTCTTAAGCTCTACCAATGCATCTTTAACTTCTTGAGCAGAATTTTCTAGAAATTTATCTAATCTGATGTAGGCTGTATTACCAATCATGCCATAATAGCTCACATTGGGTTGTTTAATATCAGCTCTTTTAATTTCTTTTTCTAAAATTTTACCATCTCTGGCTAGCTTTAACTTAACAGGAGTTTCTTTTGGGCCTTTCAACAATAAACTTACTTGTTCATTATTTTTGCCTTTCAGTATTTGGTCATTAATAGCAATTATTTCATCGCCAGCTTTTAAATCTGCTTTTTGTGCCGGGTAACCTTCAAAAGGGTCTGATATAAAAACACGTCCATCTCTATGAATAACTGCTGCACCAATACCGCCATATTGGGTGCTTACATACTTCATACGGTAATCTTCAATTTCAGATTCTGGTACAAACTCTGTATAGGGGTCTAAATCATTCAGCATAGCATCAATACTGGTTCTGATAAGCTTGGCAGAATTTACTTCATCTACATAATTAAGATTAAGTTCTTTATATACAGACGCGAAAATATCCAGATTCTTAGAAACTTGAAATAAGTCTGTTTTGAAAGAGAATGCTATAAAAGCAACGCTAAACAAAACGAGTAAAAGCTTAAATTTTTTGTACATTTTGAATATGTTAAGGATGCAGATTGTATAAACAGACGGTATAATAACAAGCTATCAAGATAGAAGTTTTTAAACTGAATGTCAAAAAAAAACCTCCATAAAGGAGGTTTAAAATTATTCGTGTGGCGTATTTCTTAACTCAACCGGTTTTCTTTTTTTCTTTGATTTTAAGTTTAGTACTTCTACCAGTACAGAGAAAGCCATTGCAAAATAAATATATCCTTTAGGGATGTGCTGGTCTAAACCTTCTGCTACTAAAGAGAAACCTATAAGTAATAAGAAAGATAAGGCTAGCATTTTTACTGTAGGATGTTGATTTACGAAATTTGAAATAGAGGCCGCAGAGAACATCATTACAATTACGGCTATGGTTACAGCAGCTATCATGACCATGATTTCATTGGCCATACCAACGGCAGTTATAACTGAGTCTAAAGAGAATACGATATCTAAGATTAATATTTGGATGATAACGCCTGAAAAAGAATATACTTTTTTTACAGAATGGTCTCCTTCATCGCCTTCTAGTTTCTCATGAATTTCAGTGGTACTTTTGTAAATCAAGAATAAGCCCCCCAAAAGTAGAATAAGATCTCTACCAGAGATTGCAAATTTTGATAATAAAGTATCATTGCTAACGCCAAACCATTCGGCAAGGTTAAAAAGTGTAGCTGTTAAAGACATAACCCAACTTAAAGAAAGCAGCAATAAAATTCTAGTAATCATGGCTAAAGCCAAGCCAATGGAGCGGGCTCTTTTTTGTTGGTCTACCGGTAATTTACCAGCAAGAATAGATATAAATACAATATTATCTATACCTAATACGATTTCTAAAACTGTTAAGGTTAAAAGTGAAATCCAGATTTCCGGATTAGTAATCCATTCCATATGTGTGTTTATTTATGTGCGTTAATTTTTTACAAGTTTAAATATAAAATTATACCAAAATTAATAGCGGTTATAAAAACTTCTTATTTTGGTAGTTAATTGGCTGTAAATAGGTTTTGTAAACTCAATAAATAAATCTTGAGGTGGCGGAGGCATAATTTCTCTTCTTCTGCAAATTCTTCTTTCTTCTTCTGTTAAAGCTCTTTCATCGCCGTTAAAGGTACCCCAAACATCTCTCCAGATAAAAGTTCCAGGCATTTTTTCTTGAGATATAATTCTGCCATTATTAAAGTCTCTTATTCTAAAATCTAATAAGCCAGATGAGCTGATGGTTTTCTCGAAAGTAGTAACTTGCGCTTTTACTGTGCCATAAACAGGTCTTTTTTGTGAGGTTTCACCTAATTTTACACTGTCTCTTTTTACATCTTGTACACGCTCTTTCACGTAGGTTTGGCCAACCACAAAATCATCAAAGCTTAAGCTTAATAAATGGTCTGCTTTAAGCTTTACTTTTTTAGCCTCTTCTGGGCTATAGAATTTAACAAAACTACGGTATTCATAAGCCGCCATAAACTCTGCTATTTTACCTTGAAAAAACTCATTACTCAATTGGTAAAGTCTAGAGTTTACCTGCACAGGCTCAACAATAACTTTTAATACGGCTGCCAAATAAGCCTCATCTAAAAGTTTTCTTACATCTTTATATTCAGGAAATAATTGGTTTGCCCTGTCAAAATTGTCATAAGCTGCTCTGGCAGATTCTCTGGTGCCTTGTGCTAATAATTTTTTTCCGGCATTGTAGCGTTCTTCTGCCGCGTAGAAACGGGCATCATCTAGCTCTTTAATAAATTTTCTAGTATTAGGAATTTGCGCTAAACAAGCCGGACAGTTTTCAACTGTATTGGCTAAATTGTTTAATGCACTATAATCATTAGCTATACTTTCCCATTTAAAAGGCGTTGTACTCATTTTAGCTTCATCAATTCTTTTTAGATGCCTTTGTACGGCATAAGAAAAGGCTGCGTCTAGGGTTTGGCGGGCTTTTCTGTTGCTTGGGCTGCTTTTTAAGCGGTCAACAGCAGTGTAAACAGCTCTGTCATAATCGCCCTGTTCTAATAGTTTTTTTCCACTGCTACAAGCGCCTATAATGGTAATGAGCAGAATAAGAACAATATTTAGAGAGTATTTCTTAATCATTTAAGGTTAAATTAAAAGGTAATTTTTTACATTTAATTTTTAGACGAAAATACATGAAAATAAGTTACAATAGTTTTAATCTTTTACTAAAATTTCCTTTTACCATAGCTAAATTCTCTAGAACCAGTACCCCCATCATGCTGGTAGAGGTTTTTCATGAAGGATACACAGGTATTGGTGAGGCTTCTATGGTACCTTATATGGGTGAAAATGAAGAAACAGCAAGTTCTTTTTTGTCAAAACTAGATTTATCAAAATTTATTTTTCCTTTTGATTTTGCCGCTATTCATCAGTATATGGATGATATAACACCCGGAATGCCAGCTATAAAAGCCGCCGTTGATATTGCCTTGTATGATTTGGCGGGTAAGTTGGCACAAAAACCCTGTTATACTTTTTTTGACACATGGCCACAACATATGCCAGCTACAACTTACACCATCGGTATTGATGAGCCCGAAATGATTATCAAAAAAGTAGAAGATGCTTTACAATATGATTTCAAACTATTAAAAGTGAAATTAGGTAGAGAGAACGATAAGCAAATCATCCAAACCATAAGAAATATTACCCATTTACCTTTGTATGTTGATGCTAACCAAGGCTGGACCGATAAAAAGGAAGGCTTAGAGATGGCTTTTTGGCTAAAAGAGCAAGGTGTTGTGTTAATAGAGCAACCTATGCCCAAAGACAACATAGATGGAAATGCCTGGATTACATCTCACAGTCCTATCCCAATTATCGGCGATGAAGCCATACAACGCTTAGCAGATGTTGCAAAAGCTAAAGGTGTTTATCATGGTATTAATATCAAATTGATGAAATCTGCTGGTTTGTACGAAGCTTATGAGATGATAAAAATCGCAAGAGCAAATGATTTAAAAATCTTAATGGGTTGCATGAGCGAAACCAGCGTGGCAACATTAGCCGGGGCGGCTTTGGCTCCTTTATGTGATTGGGCCGATTTAGACGGGCCTTTCATGACTACCAATAATCCCTTTAAAACACCCGATTTTCTTAACGGTAAATATATTTTAAGCGATGAACCAGGTTTAGGACTTAAAAATCCTGATTAATGATTAAAAAAGCTGGTTTGTACAAGCTTATCTCTTAACTTTGGCTTCTGAGAAAAGCATTAATATTTGCTTAAATTTTCAAAGGCTATGGATAAAAAAGTTAGGGTAAGATTTGCCCCAAGCCCAACTGGAGGCTTACATATAGGTGGTGTGCGTACCATTTTGTTTAATTACCTTTTTGCAAAACAACAACAAGGCGAGTTTATTTTAAGAATTGAAGATACAGACCAAACCCGTTTTGTTGAAGGTGCAGAAGATTATATTATCAATTGTTTAAAATGGTGCGGATTAAACCCAGATGAAGGTCCGCATGTTGGTGGCGCTTATGGCCCTTACAGACAAAGCGAACGTAAAGAGATTTATAGGGCTTATGCAGAACAATTGGTAAAAGACGGTTATGCCTATTATGCTTTTGATACACCAGAAGAATTAGAAAGCAAAAGACAGGTTATAGAAAACTTTAAGTACGACCATAACCATCGTATGCAAATGAGAAATTCTTTAACCATACCTCATGAAGCGGCAGAAAGTTTAATTAAAGAAGGCGCTCCACATGTGGTTAGGATAAAAATGCCTAAGGATGAGCAGGTTTATTTTAACGATTTAATACGCGGCGATGTAAGTTTCAACAGTAACGATGTTGACGATAAAGTTTTGCTTAAAGCCGATGGTATGCCTACTTACCATTTAGCAGTAGTGGTTGATGATTATCTGATGAAGATATCTCATGCTTTTAGAGGCGAGGAGTGGCTACCATCTGCCCCGGTACATATTTTATTATGGAAATATTTAGGTTGGGAGGCAGATATGCCGGAATGGGCACATTTACCTTTGATATTAAAGCCCGATGGCCATGGTAAATTAAGCAAGCGTGATGGTCAAAGATTAGGATTCCCTGTTTACGCTATAGATTGGATAGACCCAAAAACTCAGGAAAAAGCAGATGGTTTTAAAGATGTAGGCTTCTTGCCAGAAGCCATGATAAACCTTTTGGCTATGCTAGGTTGGAATGATGGGACAGATCAAGAGCTTTTTTCTTTGGATGAATTGATTTCAAAGTTTTCTTTAGAACGTATCCATAAAGGCGGTGCTAAATTTGATTATGAGAAAGCTAAATGGTACAATGCCGAGTGGATAAAGAGAAGTACAGCAAGCCATTTATTGCCTTATGTAAAACCACTTCTAGCAGAAAAAGGTATTGCTGCGGAAGATGTTTACTTAGAGAAAGTTATGGATGCCGTAAAAGAACGTTGTACCTTATTGCCTGATTTTTATCAGCAAAGTGCTTTCTTTTTTACTGCACCAACGGCTTATGATGAAGATGCTGTAAAGCCGAAATGGAACGAAGAAAAAGCAGCATTTTTCTCTAGCTTGATAGAAAAATTTGAAGAAACTGAATTTCAAGATAGCCTTAGTTTAGAGACTTTGTTTAAAGCTTTAGCTGCTGATAAAAACTTAAAAGTTGGTGAAGTTATGCTGCCTTTTAGGGTGATGTTGGTAGGCGGAAAATTTGGTCCGCAAGTATTTGATATCGCTTTAATGCTTGGCAAAGCAGAAACAATAAGCAGGATTAAAAATGCTTTAGCTTTTTTTAAGTTAGCTTAAAACTATCTTTTTGATAAGGAGCCAGTTAGCTTAAAATGCTGACTGGCTTTTTTTATAAAAAATATTGTAATTATTTTGAAAAATTAAAAACTCAAAGCTCAATTTTCACGTTTCTTTAAGGAAATTAAAAACCAAATATTATGGACCGTAAAGAATTTTTATCTGCTATTGGCCTTACCGCCGCATCGGCAGTTGTTTTTAGCTGCGTTGGTTGTTCTAAATCAGACAATGAAGGGCCTTCAAACTCTAACAATCCACCAACTGGAGTAGATTTTACTATCGATTTAACAGCAGCACCCAATGCCGCTTTAAATAATAATGGAGGCTTTATCTATACCAACCGGATCATTGTAGCAAAAAGCATGAGTGGAGCTTTTTTGGCTGTAGCACAAGCTTGTACGCATGAAGGTACATCAGTAACTTATAATTCAAATGCTAGACTTTTTGTATGTCCAAACCATGGGGCACAGTTTGCAGAAAATGGCGCTGTAAATTTAGGGCCTGCTACGGTAGCTTTAAGAAGGTATAACACTTCTTTAAACGGCACAACTTTAAGAGTTTTTTCTTAAGAAATTTTCATAAATAGATGCTTACTGTGATGAAAATCACTTTTAGTTGGCATTTTATTGCTTAAATTCGGTAGAAAATTTTCAAAATGAAATTAATACTCACACTCTTTATATCCATGTTTTTCTTCGGAAATATTTGGGAGAACGATTTTAATGTAGCGCAGCAGAAAGCGGTAGCATCAAAAAAATATATCCTTTTAAATTTTTCCGGATCTGATTGGTGTGGACCTTGTATCCGTATGCATAAAGAGATTTTTGAAGCTAATGACTTTCAAAAATATGCATCTGAAAATTTAGTGCTTGTTAGGGCAGATTTTCCTCGCTTAAAGAAAAATCAATTGCCAGCAGAACAGCTTAAGAAAAATAACGATTTAGCTTTAAAGTATAATCCTGATGGTGTTTTTCCGCTTACGCTATTGCTAGACGAGCAAGGGAAAATCATAAAAAAATGGGATGGTTTCCCCCAAGCAAATGCTCAAGAGTTTACCGCTCAGATAGATAAAACTCAGCATGCTAAAAACTGAGGATGAAATACTAACTCCCCAAGTTTTTAAAAGGGAGATGAAATTAATGGGTAACCATTTTGAGATAAGTGTGGTTCATCACCAAGAGCAAGAAGCCTACGACTGTATAGCAAAAGCAGTTGCAGAGATAAGTAGAATAGAAGATTTATTAAGCACTTTTAAAGCTCATAGTCAAACCAATTTAATTAATGATTTTGCTGGAATTAAACCTGTTAAAGTAGATAAAGAGGTTTTTGATTTGATAAAAAGAGCCTTAAAAATATCGGAAATTACACAAGGTGCTTTTGATATTACTTATGGTTCTATAGATAAAAGTCTATGGAATTTTGATGTAAACATGACGGCTTTACCAGATGCAGAAACGGCTAAGAAAGCAGTTGCTTTAATCAACTACCGAAATGTGATGCTAGATGAAGCCCAACAAACTGTTTTTTTAACGCAAAAGGGAATGCGTATTGGCTTTGGTGGTATAGGAAAAGGTTATGCGGCGGATAAAGCAAAATCAGTTTTACAAAAGTTGGGCATAAAAAGTGGTATAGTTAACGCTTCTGGAGATTTAGTAACATGGGGTGCCCAAATTGATGGTAAACCTTGGACAGCCGCCATTGCAAACCCCGACCAAAAACTACAAGCTTTTTCTTATTTAAACATCAGTAATATGGCCATAGCTACTTCTGGTAACTATGAAAAATTTGCTGTTATAAAAGGAAGAAAATACTCGCACACGATAAATCCTAAAACTGGTTTTCCCGTTAGCGGGATAAAAAGCGTAAGTATCATTTGTCCGCAAGCAGAGCTTGCCGATGCATTAGCTACACCAGTTATGGTTATGGGCGTTCATGTTGGTTTAGATTTAATAAACCAATTAAAAGGTGTGGCTTGTATTGTTATAGATGATGATAATAGGTTGCATACTTCTAATAATATCAATATCAGTTAGATGAAAAAAATAGCTTTGCTTTTTATTCTTGCGGCATTTTATGTTTCGGGAATGAGCTCATGTACGGCAGTAAAGGCCTATGAGAAAATAAAATTGAATGATTCTGAGATGGAGCTATCAGCCCGTAAGGCAGAAAAATTTGAACAAAATGCTCAGCTCTACCGCGAGGGCTCTTCTGGCGCAAATGGCGGTAAAAGTGGTGGTGGTTGTGGATGTAATTAAGGTAGAAATATGAAATTTATATCATTAACCATTGTATTTTTCTACCTCAGTATTGTAGCAAGTTTTGCTCAAATAAAGTCATCAGAGGCTTCTTTTGAGAAAAGAAAGCTGAAGTTTGAAGAGGCTAACTTGGTAAACAGCTATTACAGTCAAGATGGTAATAATTCTGCCGTAACGGGTGGTGTTGGCACAGAAAAACTAACCGATGTTTCTAATAGCTTTGATTTAAAATTATCCCGTTACGGAAAAACGGGTTTAAAGCATACTTATACATTTGAAGTAGGTTTTGATACTTATACCTCGGCATCGTCTGATAACATAGACCCGGCTACCGTAACCTCAGCATCTTATTCTGATGTAAGAATTTACCCTTCTTTAAGCTGGAATATCGCAAACGAACAGAAAGGAAATAGCATTGGCTTTTCAGCCTCTTTCTCTGGCGAGTATGATTACACTTCTATAGGCGGAGGTTTAAATTATACCAAATCATCCAAAGATAAAAACCGCGATTTTTCTGTAAAATTACAGGCCTTTTTTGATACTTGGGCGGTTATTATGCCTATAGAACTTCGGTCTAATTATCGGTTTGAAGGCTATACGCAAGGCGATAACGCCCCTCGAAATTCTTTTAGTGCAGCACTGTCTTTAGCACAGGTTATCAGTAAAGATTTACAGGTTTTAATTATGGTTGAACCGGCTTATCAAAGCGGTTTACTTTCTACACGTTACCAAAGGGTTTATTTTAATGATATCAATAACTTTAATCCAGATGGTTCAAGAGGGACATTAAAATCAGAATTTTTGCCCGATAATAGGTTGAAATTACCTATAGGTGCTAGGCTAAATTATTTCTGGGGAGATCATATAGTTCTTAGGTCTTTTGCAAGATATTATACAGATAATTGGGGAATAAACTCTAGTACTGCCGAGTTAGAGACAGTGGTTAAAATTACTCCATTTGCATCTGTAAGTCCGTTTTACAGATATTATCAGCAAAGTGCTTCTGAATATTTTGCAGGTATCAATCAGCATCAGCTGTCTAATACTTTTTATACCAGTGATTACGATTTATCTAAATTTAATAGCAATTATTTTGGAGCAGGTGTAAGGTTTGCACCTCCGGCAGGCGTATTAAAATTACAAAGAATTACCATGGTTGAGCTACGCTACGGGCACTACAGCAGAAGCAATGGTTTAAGCTCTAACATTATAAGTATGAACTTAAGGTTTAAGTAGTTCTGCCACAATAAAATCTATATAATTATCCCGATGGATGAGGTTAAACTCAGCATCGGGATAATTTTTTTGAAAGAAGACAGGTACTTTTACCTTCTTGTGGTTGCTGTATTTAAACTCAAAAGCATGAATGTTATGACCTACTTTTTCTATTAAATCTATTTCTTGCTGGTCATACGTTCTCCAAAAGAAAAACTCAGCATCTGTTTTTTGGTAGCGGTTTATCTTAATACGCTCGTAAATACAATAATTTTCCCAAAGTAAGCCAGTATCTTGCCTTATTGCTAAAGGTCTAAAATCATTAATGATGGCGTTTCTAATTCCATTATCAAAAAAATACCATTTAGAGGATTTTGTGACCTCTTTTCTAAGATTAGAACTGTAACCACTTAATTTAAATAAGATTTGCACTTTAGCTAAAAGGTCTAAATAGCGCTCAACGGTATTTTTACTCATGCCTAACTGCTTACCCAACTCGTCTAAAGAAACTTCTGCACCAACTTGGTAAGCGATAAGTTTCATCAAATCAAAAATTTTATTACTGTTTTGGATGTTCTCAAACCTTAGAATATCTTTTAAAAGGTAAGAGTTTACCAGATTTTTTAAATATTCCTCTTTTTCTTTAAGACTATCTAAAGAGAAAATCTCAGGATAAGAGCCGTAGATTAATCTTTCTTCCAGGTTTTGTCTTGTTTGCAATATATTCTCATGTTGTGCAAGTTCGGCTTGGGCTATAGGGTATAAATAATAGGTATAGCTTCTTCCTGTTAAAGGTTCGCCGGTTTGGTTTGATAAATCAAAAGCAGATGAACCTGTGGCTATAATGGTTAAATCCTCAAATTCATCAATCATCAACTTTAATATCTTGCCTATTTCTGGAATTACTTGTGCTTCATCTATAATTAATAAGCGATTCTCTCCTAATAACCTTTTATAATTGGCAATACTTCTATTTTCTAATAGCGTTGCTGTATCAGTATCTTCGGCGTTAAGGTGTAAGAAGGGTATATTTAAAGAGCTTTCAATAGATTTTAATAAATGCGTTTTACCCACCCTACGAGTACCAAATAGCAGTAAAACTTTATTTTGCTGGATACGTTTCGCCAGTTGTAAAGCAGCTAATCTTTGAATTTTCATATCCCAAAGATAATAAAAAACATTAATTCAGTCAATTAACTGACTCAATTTACGTTAATTCAGTCAATCAACTGACTCAATTTACGTTAATTCAGTCAATCTAGATCACTACCGGGTCTCTCATTTGCTCTAGTGCCCAAATGGCTTCATCAATATTTTTGATGTCTTCAACAGCAATACGCAAGGTGTTTTTAACCTCTTTCAGGTTTACTTTACGTGGATGCTGTTGCGCATATTGTAGGATACTACCAAACATATCGGTTTCAAAATATTTAGATTGTTTATCGGTAATAAAATAACCCCTTAAAGTTCCTTTTTTCCAGCTGATTTTTTCTAAGCCTATTTCTTTTCCAATCCATTGTAATTCTACCGTTCTGAGTAGGTCTTTCACTTGTCTTGGTAGTGGTCCAAAACGGTCATGAAGTTCTTTTTCAAAAGCATCTAAAGCTGTTTTATTCTCCATTTTAGAAAGCTCGGTATATAAATTATAACGTTCTTGGATATTGGTTACATACTCATCAGGAATAAGCAGTTCCATATCGGTTTCTATTTGGGTAAAGCTTACAAAAGGACGAGGTTTTTCATCCTGAAATAAACCTTTAAACTCTTCTTCTTTAAGTTCTTGTATAGCTTCATCCAAGATTTTGTGGTACATATCAAAGCCAATTTCGGCAATAAAACCACTTTGCTCTGCACCTAAAAGGTTTCCGCTTCCGCGGATGTCTAAATCTCGCATAGCCACGTTAAATCCGCTACCTAAATCAGAAAACTCTTCTATGGCGCTTAAACGCTTTCTGGCTTCTGGCGTAAGGGTAGACAAAGGCGGACTTAACAAATAACAAAACGCCTTTTTGTTAGAGCGGCCAACACGCCCACGCATCTGATGTAAATCGCTTAAACCAAACATGTGTGCATGGTTAATCAACATGGTATTGGCATTTGGTACATCAAGACCAGCCTCAATAATGGTAGTAGCAACTAAAACATCATACTTTCCTTCAATAAAATCAAGCATGATATCTTCAAGCTTATCGCCTTCTAACTGACCATGTGCAATAGCTATTCTTGCTTTTGGAACCAGCTTTTGTATTAAACCACCTAGCTGACGTAAATCTGCAACACGGTTATGGATAAAGAAAACCTGCCCATCTCTATCTAACTCAAACTCTACAGCTTCTTTAATCAATTTCTCATTAAAAACATGTAGCTCTGTTAAAACAGGTTGGCGGTTTGGTGGTGGCGTTTGGATGATAGATAAATCCCGAGCACCCATCAAAGAAAAATGCAAAGTACGCGGAATTGGCGTTGCAGTTAGCGTAAGCGTATCTACATTGGCTCTAAACTGCTTTAATTTTTCTTTAACGGTAACACCAAATTTTTGCTCCTCATCTATAATTAAAAGGCCTAAATCTTTAAACTTAACATCTTTACTCACCAATTTATGGGTGCCAATAATGATATCTACTTTTCCGGCTTTTAAGGCTTCTAAAGTATCTTTTACTTGCTTGGTAGATTTAAATCGGTTGATATAATCTATCCTTACCGGGAAATCTTTTAAACGCTCATTAAAGGTTTTGTAATGTTGCATAGCCAAAATGGTTGTAGGTACCAAAATAGCAACCTGTTTACCATCTGTAGCGGCTTTAAAAGCTGCTCTGATAGCTACTTCTGTTTTTCCAAAGCCAACATCGCCACAAACTAAACGGTCCATTGGGTGTGGCGATTCCATGTCTTTTTTCACATCGGCGGTAGCCTTTTCTTGATCTGGGGTATCTTCATAAATAAAAGAAGCTTCCAGTTCGTTTTGTAAATAAGTATCGGGCGAGAAAGCCATACCTTCTTGTGCTTTACGCAGGGCATAAAGTTTTATCAAGTCGCGGGCAATGTCTTTAACTTTTTTTTTTGTTGTTTTCTTGAGTTTATCCCAAGCATCGGTTCCTAATTTATTCATTTTAGGAATGTGCCCATCTTTACCAGAATATTTAGAAATGCGGTTTAAAGAGTTGATGTTTACATACAGCAAATCATTATCGGCATAAATAAGCCTAATCATTTCCTGTATTTTACCGTTTACTTCAACCTTTTCTAAGCCACCGTATTTACCAACACCATGGTCTATATGGGTGATAAAATCTCCGGGTTTTAAATCTCTAAGTTCTTTAAGGGTGATGGCTTGAGATTTAGTATAGCCTCTTTTAAGCTTGTATTTATAGTAACGGTCAAATATCTGATGGTCTGTATAACAAGCCAGTTTTTGCTCGTAATCTATAAAACCTTCTCTGATAGATATATTGATAGGCGTAAAGGTAATTTGCTTGCCTAAATCTTCTATAATGGCAAATAAACGTTCTTGTTGTTTAGAAGAATCTGTTAGGATAAAATTCTCTATTTTTTGCTTTTCGTTTTCTTTTAGGTTGTGGATAAGCAGATTAAAATCTTTATTAAAAGAAGGTTGAGGCTTAGTATCAAACAAGATTGTTTGCGTTGCCGGATAAAAAAACTGCTTCCCAAATTCTATCAGAGGAAAATCGCTCAGTTGGTCTGCCAGTAGTTTTTCATCCGTAAAAGAAAACTTTGGGTCTAGCCAGTCTGGGTTAGTTTGCTTATCATTTGCTGATAAAGCTTTCCAAAGTTCTGTAGCTTTTTTGTATCCGGTTTTGATGGTATCTAAAGTGAAAACCACATCTTTAAACCAAATAGCTGCATCGTCATCAATAAATTCTAATAAAGAGATATTGCTTTCTGTAAGAAATTTAGCTTGTACGTTTGGAACTATGGTAACAGATTTTACTTGCTCTACAGAAAGCTGACTTTCTATTTCAAACGTTCTGATAGATTCTACATGGTCGCCAAAAAACTCTATCCGATAAGGTAACTCGTTAGAGAAAGAAAATATATCTACAATACCTCCACGAACCGAGAACTGTCCTGGTTCATATACAAAATCGGTACGTTCAAAATCATATTCAATTAAAAACTCGTTGATAAAATCAATGCTGAGTTTGTTGTTTAAGATAATTTCAAGCGTGTTTTTTTCAAGTGCGTTTCTATCAATAACTTTTTCTGCTAATGCTTCTGGGTAGGTAACAATTAAATTTCCATACTCATGTGTATGGTTAAGCTCGTTCAATACTTCAGCTCTTAAAAGTACATTGGCAGAATCTGTTTGGGTAAAATCAAAAGATTTGCGGTAAGACGATGGAAAAAGCAGAATATCTTTATCCATAAGGTTCTCTAAATCGGCCTGAAAATAATTAGCTTCTTCTCTGTCTGGCAGTACAAAAACCATATTTCTATGGGTAAGAAAATAATTGGCGGCCACAATAAAAGCATCTTGAGCACCAATTAAACCCTTTAAATGTACACGCGATTTCTTTTGCTGTAAGGCCTGGGTTAATTGCTCAACCCGGTTATCTTGCTTATATCTTTCTAAAATCTCTCTGATGTTCACTTTACAATCTCTTGCTACAAATATACCAAAGCATAATTATAATCTGTAAATGGCATCAAATTAGCTTCTTCAATTATCAATACCTTTCAACATTAAAACATCTTATTATGAAAATGAAAAACGCAATACTATCAGGAATCATCATTGGTGTAGTTTCGGTTATATGGGTAATCATCATGCATTTTGCAGGTATAAACCCAGAAAATGTACAAGAAAGCGATAATAGATGGTTAGAATACACCTCTGTTATTATCCCAATAATTGGTTTATATTTAGGGATAAAAGGCTTTAAAAATAGAAACAACAATAGCTTAACTTTTTTTGAGGGCGTATTTGAAGGCTTTAAAATAATGGCTATTGGTGGTTTAATTGCAGGCGCTTTTAGCTCGCTTTATTTTAGTTTTTTAAACTTAGAGTTTTCTTCTGATTATATGGAGCGTATTTTTGGTGCTGCAATTATAGGTTTCTTAGTTACCTTAGCTAGCTCATTGCTATTAATGACAAAGCCAAAGCAGTTGTAAAGTGATTAAACAAATAGTAAAAATTCCGCTCGAGCTTTTATTTTTTTCTACGGCAATTATTGCCTTATACTTTTTAAATCCTAGTCAAGAGCATCATTCTATTTGCCCTTTAGCCTATTTTGAGATAGGTTTTTGCCCCGGCTGTGGCTTAGGCCGCTCTATTTATTATCTGTTACATTTTCAGTTTTCGGCATCCTGGAAAATGCATCCATTAGGTTTTTTTGCTTTTGTTGTAATAATTGTTCGCATTTATACTCTAATTAGAAAAACATATTTTTCTGAACCTTAAAAAATGGAGCAAATGAAACATAATTTCCTTTTTCACCTAGCTAACGTTACAACTGAAGAAATGATCTTCATACAAGAGATAACGAAAGACTTAAATGAAAACCAAGTAAGAAACTTTGAATTGGTTTATACAGGTAAACGCCGCGACCCGCAACACGTTTTGTTATTTACTATTCTGGGCTTTTTTGGGATAGCAGGTATACAACGTTTTGTAACCAACCAAATGGGTATGGGCATTTTATATTTCCTTACAGCAGGTTTATGCTTTATAGGTACTATCGTAGATTTAATCAATTATAAAAGCTTAGCAAACGAGTATAACCATAAAATGGCTTTAGAAAGTCGTCATTTTGTTGGCATGGCGGCCATGTAATTTTTATTGATTTGATGTTACGAGGCATTAGCGCTAGCTTTTATTGCAGATGATTTGCCATAAAAAACTAACTTAGTGCTTATGAAGATTAAAGAACTTAGCACTTTTTTAGAAAGTATAGCACCAGCTTCTTATCAGGAGGCTTATGATAATGCAGGTTTAATAGTTGGTCATCCTCATCAAGAAATAAAAAAAGCTTTAATATGTTTAGATTGTACAGAAGCCGTTGTGCAAGAAGCTATTGATGAGCAATGTGATATCATTATTGCTCATCATCCTATCGTTTTTAAAGGGCTGAAGAAATTTAATGGCAAAAATTATGTAGAGCGTGTGGTTATAAAAGCCATTAAACATGATATTGCCATTTATGCCATCCACACCAATTTGGATCATGTCTACAATGGTGTAAATAAAAAAATAGCCGATAAGCTAGGTTTAATAAATACCCAAATACTAGCTCCTAGAGAAGCACTTTTAAAAAAACTGGTTGTTTTTGTGCCTACGCAGCATAAAGAACAAGTAAAAGAAGCTCTGTTTACCGCTGGTGCGGGTAGTATTGGCAATTATACCGAGTGTAGTTTTGAACAAGCAGGGCAAGGGAATTATAAGGCCAATGAAAGTGCTAAGCCGTTTTTAGGCGAAAAAAATAAGCGACATACCGAGGAAGAGTATCGTTTAGAGGTATTAATTCCTGCACATTTAGAGCATAAAATTGTAGCCGCTATGTTGCAAGCGCACCCTTATGAAGAGGTAGCTTACGATTTATTTCCACTTTCTAATACTTTAAAAACAGTAGGTGCAGGTATGTTTGGCCAATTAGAAGTAGCTATGGATGAGGCAGAGTTCTTAAAGCTTTTGAAGCAAAATATGCAGGTTTCTGTGATTAGACATACCGCACTTTTAGGCAAAAAAATAAGTAAAGTAGCGGTTTGTGGTGGTTCTGGAAGCTTTTTATTACAACAAGCTATACAGGCTGGGGCCGATATATTTATAACCGCAGATTTTAAGTACCATGAGTTTTTTGATGCCGATGGAAAAATTATAATTGCCGATATCGGACATTTTGAAAGTGAGCAATTTACGCAAGACTTACTATTGGAAATAATTCAAAATAATTTTCCTAACTTTGCACTCCGTTTAACTGTACATAATACAAACCCAATAAAATATTTGTCTTAATGGAACAAACCGTAGAACAAAAGCTTGAAGCTTTATACGAACTGCAGACAATTCATACTAAAATTGATAAAATTCGTCAGACAAGAGGCGAGCTTCCAATGGAAGTTGCTGATTTAGAAGATGATGTTGCTGGTTTAGAAACCCGTATACAAAAAATCAAAGCAGAGCTTGATGATCTGGAAGATGCGATTGTAAATCGTAAAAATATGATTAAAGAAGCTCAGGCTTTAATCAAGAAATACGAAACTCAGCAAAACAATGTAAAAAATAACCGTGAGTTTGATGCTCTTGCTAAAGAGATTGAAATTCAAGGTTTAGAAATACAAGTTTGCGAGAAGAAGATTAAAGAATATCAGTATGAGATTAAAACTAAAACTGATGTTTATGAAAGTGCTGCACAAAACTTAGAAGACCGTAAAAAAGACTTAGAAGTAAAAAAAGCAGAGCTAGCAACTATTACTTCTGAAACTCAAAAAGAAGAAGAAGTTTTATTAACTCAAGCTGAGAAAGCAAATGAGAAAATAGATGAGCGTTTATTATTTGCTTATAACCGTTTAAGAGGAAACTTTAAAAATGGTTTAGCGGTAGTAACTATCGAGAGAGATTCTTGCTCTGGTTGTTTTAACAAAATTCCACCTCAGCGTCAGTCTGACATTCGTCAACGTAAGAAAATTATTGTTTGCGAGCATTGCGGACGTATCTTAATTGACGAGACGATGTCTGAAGATATTAAAAGCGAAGCAGTTTAATTTGCAGAATGCATAAAAAAAGGTGGTTGAAATTTCAACCACCTTTTTTGTTTTAAGCATATTTGCTTAAGAAATCTTCATAAGCTAATTGGATGCCTTCTTTTAGCTCTATTTTATATTTCCAGCCTTTGCTGTGTAGTTTACTTACATCCATCAATTTACGTGGCGTACCATCGGGTTTAGAAGTATCAAAATTTAATTCGCCATCAAAACCTACAATTTCCTTAATGGTTAAAGCCAAATCTTTAATGGTAATATCCTCACCAGTACCAATATTAATTAAATGAGGCTCATTGTAATTTAACATCAGGTAATAACAAGCATCTGCTAAATCATCAGCAAATAAAAACTCACGCATAGGGCTTCCGGTTCCCCAAATGGTAACATCAGGTAAGTTATTAACCTTAGCTTCATGAAATTTACGAATTAAAGCAGGTAAAACATGCGAGTTTTGTGGATGATAATTATCGTTATAGCCATATAAATTGGTAGGCATGGCAGAAATATAATTACAACCATACTGACTGCGGTAAGCATCGCACATTTTTATGCCTGTAATTTTGGCAATAGCATAAGGCTCGTTAGTTTCTTCTAAATAGCCACTTAATAAATACTCTTCTTTTAAAGGCTGAGGGGCCAATTTAGGATAAATACAGCTAGAACCTAAGAACAATAATTTCTTTACGCCATTTAAATAAGCGTTATGGATGATGTTGTTTTGTATCTGTAAATTATCATACAGAAACTCGGCCCGGTAAGTATTATTAGCCACAATACCACCTACTTTTGCAGCGGCAAGAAAAACATATTCTGGCTTTTCGGCAGCAAAAAAATCAGTAGCGGCTTGCTGGTTTCTTAAATCAAGTTCGGCAGATGTTCTGGTAATGATATGGGTATAACCTTCTTTTTGAAGTTTTCTGGTGATGGCAGAGCCAACCATACCACGGTGACCTGCTACATAAATTTTTGCTGATTTTTCCAAAACTTTATATTAAGATGTGTGCAAAAATATAATTCTTTTGGCAGTTGCTATTATTGTTAGCGCTAAATTTTAAAGAAAGGTTATTTTTGTGGAAATACTTGATACGTGGCAAAAAGAAAATTACAGCGTTTTACAGAGATAGGCACTTTTAAAAATGTGGTGCAGCTAGAAAACGGAAAGCCTTATAAAGGAAATTGGAAGAAAGAGTTTTTTAAAAATGATAATCCCTTGATATTGGAGCTGGCCTGTGGAAAAGGCGAGTATAGCGTTAATTTAGGCCGTAAATATCCTGATAAGAATTTTTTAGGGATAGATTATAAAGGCAACAGAATTTGGGTTGGTGCAAAAATGGCACTAGATGAAAATTTGGATAACGTAGGTTTTTTAAGAATACAAATTCAAAATTTATTAGATTATTTTGAGGTTGGCGAAGTTGATGAAATATGGCTTACCTTCCCAGACCCACAAGCGCAAAGCCCTTTAGAGCGAAAAAGATTAACCAATCTTACATTTTTAGAAAAGTATAAAACCGTAACCAAAGCCAATGGTGCTATGCATCTAAAAACCGATAATGATGGTTTTTACGATTACACGCTAGAAAAAATTACAGAACTTAATTTCCCTATAGAAGAGCAAACTACAGATGTTTACAAAACGCATCCCACTGATGAGATTTTATCTATAAAAACGCATTACGAACGTTTGTATCTGCAAAAGGGAAAAAACATCAATTACGTAAGGTTTAAATTTATTTAAATGGATAAAGCTACTTTTTTTGAACAGGTTTATCAGGTGGTGAGGCTTATTCCAAAAGGTAGGGTTACTTCTTACGGGGCAATTGCAGGTTTTTTAGGTGCAAAGGGTTCTTCCAGAATGGTAGGTTATGCCATGAATAGTTCTTTTACAGCGCATCCGCCAGTTCCGGCGCATCGGGTAGTGAATAGAAATGGTTTACTAACCGGTAAGTTTTATTTTGGTACTGCTACCGCGATGCAAGAATTATTAGAAAAAGAGGGTATCAAGGTAGAAAACGACCAAATTATAAACTTTAAACAGCTTTTTTGGGATCCGGCAGTAGAAATTGATTTAGAAAAGTAAGCATCATCTTTTTTACACAAGGCTATAGCAAGGTTAGGTTGTAGCATCTTTATATTCGTAATAAAAAAATAACATGGGAAAACTGGTTGATGATTTTAATAGCTATCGTACAAAAATGAACGATAGGATAATGGAAAGTGCAAATACTAATATCAAACGTTTTTTTGCACTAGACACTACCACTTATGCTGATGGTGCTTTAGATGTAAAAACCAAAGAAATGCTGGGTTTGGTTGCCTCTATGGTTTTACGTTGTGATGATTGCATCAAATATCATTTAGGAAAATGCTATGAAGCTGGCGTAAACCACGCCGAAATGAACGAAATATTTATGATTGCCAATTTGGTTGGCGGCTCTATTGTTATTCCACATTATAGAAGGGCAGTAGAGTATTGGGACGAGTTGAATGCCGGTTAGTACACTGTTTGTTTCTTTTACTATAAAAGCTTAAATTTAATTCATGGATTCTTATATCATACATCCTCAAACTAAAGCTCAAGAAAAGGCATTAAAAGCGGTTTTAGAAGCGCTTAAAGTAGATTTTGAGTGTCTAAAAGCTGGTGTAGAAGAACAACTTCCAGATGTTGTTGTACAAAAAGTAAAAAAAAGTCAACAGCAAATTGCTGAAGGTAAATTCATTAGCTTGGATGAAATGAAAGCTATCATCTCATGAACCACCCCCAATTAAACCCTCGTTGCCCATGGTGTGGCACAGATTCCCTTTATGTAAAATACCACGATGAAGAGTGGGGAAAAGAAGTTCATGATGATAAAATACTTTTTGAATTCTTAATTCTTGAAGCAGCACAGGCAGGTTTAAGTTGGATAACTGTATTGCGTAAAAGAGAAAATTACCGCAGGGTTTTTGCCAATTTTGATGCAGAAAAAGTGGCTCAATTTACGGATGCCGATATAGAACGTATTTTACAAGACCCGGGCATCATTCGTAATCGTTTAAAAGTAGTTTCGGCGGTTAACAATGCAAAGCTGTTTTTAAAGGTGCAGCAAGAGTTTGGTTCTTTTGATACCTATTTGTACTCCTTTATGCCTAACCAAAAACCCGTGATAAATTTCCCTTCAAGTATGGCGGATGTTCCTGCCCGTACAGAAATTTCTGATGCTATCGCCAAGGATATGAAAAAAAGAGGCTTTAAATTTTTTGGTACAACCATTTGTTATGCACACATGCAGGCAACTGGTATGGTAAATGATCATTTAATTACTTGTACACATAAATAGCATCGGCAACAGCCATAATCTTTAATATATTTATAAATTTGGAAGATGCCTCTTTTAAACCAAGCGGGTATCATCACTCAATTCAATAAAAATGAAAAAACTCTTTCTTTTAGATGGGATGGCTTTAATTTATAGAGCCCATTTTGCATTAAGTAAAAACCCACGTTTTACTTCAACGGGTATCAATACCTCGGCAGTAATGGGTTTTGCTAATACCTTATTAGAAGTCTTAAAGAAAGAAAATCCATCGCATATTGCGGTAGTTTTTGATACTGAAGCTCCAACAGAAAGGCATACCGATTTTTTAGCTTATAAAGCCAATAGGCAAGCCATGCCAGAGGATTTATCTCTTGCCTTGCCTTATGTGAAAAAACTGATAGAAGGTTTTAACATCCCAGTAATTACTTCTGATGGTTACGAAGCCGATGATGTGATTGGAACCCTAGCTAAAAAGGCAGAAAAAGAAGGTTTTACCGTTTTTTGTATGACACCGGATAAGGATTTTGCCCAACTTGTATCAGAAAATATCTTCATTTACAAACCCGCCAGAATGGGTAATGATATGGAGATTTTAGGGGTGAAAGAAGTTTTGGCAAAATGGGAGATAGAACATATCCACCAAGTGATAGATATTTTAGGCCTTTGGGGCGATGCTGTAGATAATATCCCGGGTATACCAGGTATTGGAGAAAAAACCGCTAAAGCTTTAATTAAGCAATACGGCTCTATGGAAAATATCATAGCCAACAGTCATGAGCTTAAAGGCAAACAAAGAGAAAATGTGGAGGCTTTTGCGGCTCAAGGTTTGTTGTCTAAAAGGTTAGCAACAATTTTATTAGATGCTCCGGTAGAGTTTCATGAAGAAAGCTTTAGGTTAGATAAACCAGATAAAGAGCAATTAGAACCTCTATTTGCCGAGTTGGAATTTAGAACTTTAGGTAAACGTGTTTTCGGAGAAGATTTTTCTGTAAATGATGCAAAAATCAGCAGCAGCGGACAAATGGATTTGTTTAGCAGCCCAGCAGCTGGCAATTTAGTACAAAAACCAGTTACAGAGCTAGCAGAAGCTATAATACCATCAAAAAATATTGATAATACGCCACATGAGTATCATTTGGTTAATGATGCAGCCAGTAGGCAAAACCTTATCCAAGAACTTTTAAAACAAAAAGAAATTTGTTTTGATACAGAAACCACTGGTTTAGATGCGCATGAAGCCGAATTGGTGGGTTTATCTTTTAGTTTTAAAGTTGGCGATGGCTATTATGTGCCGCTTTCAGAGAATCAGTATGATTGTAAAGCTATTTTAGAGGAGTTTAGACCTGTTTTTGAAAATGAAAACATCAGAAAAATTGGTCAGAATATTAAGTACGATTTACTTATTCTAAAATGGTATAACATTAACCTAAAAGGCGAATTGTTTGATACCATGCTGGCCCATTACCTGCTAGACCCTGATACCCGCCATAATATGGATGTATTGGCAGAAAATTATTTGGGTTATACGCCTGTTTCTATTACCGAACTGATTGGTAAAAAAGGAAAAAACCAGGGCAATATGCGTGATGTTGAGCTAGAGAAAGCAAAAGATTATGCTGCCGAGGATGCCGATATTACGCTACAACTAAAAGAAGTTTTTGAGCCCTTACTTAAAGAAGTTCAAGCCGATAATTTAGCTCAAAACTTGGAAAATCCATTAATCTACGTTTTAGCAGATATGGAGAAAGAAGGGGTGCGTATAGATATTCAGCAATTGCAAACCTATTCTAAAGATTTAGAGGTAGAGATAAACCGTTTAGAAGCCACAGTTTTTGATAAAGCGGGTGTTAAATTTAATATTGGCTCGCCAAAACAACTAGGCGAGGTTTTATTTGATAAGCTTAAGCTTGATGATAAAGCCAAGAAAACTAAAACCGGGCAATACCAAACTGGTGAAGATGTTTTACTTGCACTCGCCAATAAATCAGACATTGTTAGAGATATATTAGATTACCGCCAGTTATGTAAGTTAAAGTCTACTTATGTAGATGCGCTTCCGCTGATGATAAATACTAAAACCAATAGGGTGCATACTTCATATAATCAAGCGGTAGCTGCAACAGGTAGGTTAAGTTCTAATAATCCAAACTTGCAAAATATCCCCATAAAGACAGAAAGAGGCAGAGAAGTAAGAAAAGCATTTATCCCTAGAGATGAAAATCATATCCTTTTATCTGCCGATTATTCTCAAATAGAGCTACGCATCATTGCAGAAATAAGTAAAGATGAAAACATGATGGAAGCTTTTGTAAATGGTTTAGATATCCATACCGCAACCGCAGCTAAGGTTTATGGTGTAGCGTTATCAGAAGTAACATCAGAACAAAGAAGAAATGCTAAGGCGGTAAACTTTGGAATTATATACGGCCAATCTGCTTTTGGTTTATCGCAAAATTTAGGTATCCCAAGAAAAGAAGCGGCAGAAATTATAGAAAACTACTTCACACAATACGCAGGCATCAAAAGATATATGGCAGATACCATGAATTTTGCTCGTGAAAATGGATATGTAGAAACCATTATGGGGCGTAGAAGATATTTAAGAGATATCAACTCGGCCAACCAAACTGTAAGAGGTTTTGCAGAGCGAAATGCCATTAATGCACCTATACAAGGTTCTGCGGCAGATATGATTAAGGTTGCCATGATTCAAATACATCAAGATATCATCAGCCAAAAGCTGCAATCTAAAATGACCATGCAGGTACATGATGAGTTGGTTTTTGATGTGCTGATTTCTGAGAAAGAGCAAATGAAAACCATTATCCAAAACAGGATGAAAAATGCCCTTAAAACAACTGTACCTATTGTGGTAGAAATTGGCGAAGGACAAAACTGGTTAGAGGCACATTAAAATCATAATTTATTAAGAAATAATTCTTCATTTAAATAACAAAATACTAAATTAAAGCACCAATTTATCTTTAATGAATGTATTACATTTAAGTGCAGAATGTTATCCGGTAGCCAAGGCAGGCGGCCTGGGCGATGTTGTGGGTGCACTTCCAAAATATCAAAAACAAGAAGGCGTACAAGCAAGCGTTGTGATGCCTTTTTATAATCGGAAATTTACGCAAGAGCATCATTTAATAAACGTTTTTAGCAGTTCTTCTCATTTAGGGCAAAGGGTTTTCGATTATGAAATCCTGAAAGAAGAAAAAGATGTACTAGGTTTTGAGCTTTATTTGGTTAAAATACCAAGTTTATTAGATCGCGAAGAAATATATTGCTATCCAGATGAAATAGAGCAGTTTGTAGCCTATCAAATTGCTGTGGTAGATTGGCTGGTAAAAGCAAATGTTGAAGTAGATTTGGTACATTGTCATGATCATCATGCTGGTTTAGTGCCTTTTCTCATGCAGCATTCATCCAGATTTAACTCCTTAAAAGATATCCCTACAGTTTTAACTATACATAATGGGCAATACCAAGGTTGGTTGGGATGGGATAAATTCTACTATCTACCAGATGCCGATACGAGCAAAACAGGTCTTCTAGATTGGGGTGGCTGTATTAATTCTTTGGCCGCAGCAGTAAAATGTTGTTGGGCTTACACTACCGTTTCGCCAAGTTATTTGGCCGAGCTAAAACATCAAGCAAACGGACTAGAATTTTTATTCGAGTTGGAGCAGCAAAAAGGAATAGGTATTTTAAATGGTATAGACCCAGCCGTTTGGAATCCTGCTAAAGATAAAATGATTGCTAAAACTTATACGGCTAGCAGTGTAGTGCAAGGTAAAGCTTTTAATAAGGCAGAAATTTGTAGAGCTTTTGGTTTAGATGAAACAAAACCACTTTTTACATTTATAGGTAGGTTAGTTTTAGAGAAAGGGGCAGATAAACTTGCCGATGCTATAAGAGATAGCTTAAAAGCTTTTGATGGGCAAATAAGTGTGTTGGTTTTAGGTTCTGGCGAGAAATACATAGAGCAGCAACTTGTAGATTTAAAAGAAGAATTTAAAGACTATAATGTTTATATCGGTTACAACGAGGAGCTTTCCCATCAGATTTATGCAGCGGCAGATTTTATTTTGATGCCATCAAGAGTAGAGCCTTGCGGTTTAAACCAATTATACGCTTTAAAATACGGCACAGTAGCTATTGTAAGGGCAACCGGCGGATTAAAAGATTCTATTATTGATATTGATGATACCGGTGGCTATGGTATAAGATTTGATAATTGTGAGGTAAGCGATATAGTAAAAGCTATCGAAAGGGCTATCTACCTCTATCAAGACAATAAAAAACTAACACAAATAAGAAAATCTATGATGAGTTTAGACTTTTCATGGAATAAATCGGCACAGCAATATATTCATTTATACAGCAGCTTAACACTACAACATGGTACCATCTAAAGTCATTTCAATTATCCTAGGTGGCGGGCAAGGCTCTCGTCTTTATCCTCTTACAGCAACACGTTCTAAACCGGCAGTTCCTATTGCTGGTAAATATCGTTTGGTTGATATTCCTATCTCTAACTGTATAAATTCTAACTTAAAAAGGATTTTCGTTTTAACTCAGTTTAACTCGGCATCTTTAAATAAACACATTAAAAACACCTATCATTTTAGTGTTTTTAGTGATGCTTTTGTGGATATTTTGGCAGCAGAGCAAACTCCTTTAAATACAACCTGGTACCAAGGTACAGCTGATGCTGTAAGACAAAGTTTACATCATGTAAAACAGCATGATTTTGAATATGTATTAATCTTATCTGGCGACCAGCTTTACCAAATGGATTTTGAAGCTATGGTTGATTCGCATGTTGAAAAAGGAGCTGATATTTCTATTGCTACCATCCCGGTTAACGCTAAAGACGGAACCAGTTTTGGCATTTTAAAGGCTGATGAAAACCTTTCTATAACAGCTTTTACAGAGAAACCAAATGCCGAGAAAATTATTGGTTGGGAATCTGAAGTAGGCGAGGAGATGGCAAAACAAGGTAGACATTACCTAGCATCTATGGGTATATATCTTTTCAATAAAGATGTATTGATTAGTATGTTGGAGGGTAATGAGCGTCATGATTTTGGTAAAGAAATTATCCCACAGGCTGTTGGTGTAAATAAAATTGTTAGTTACCAATACGAAGGTTATTGGACAGATATCGGAAATATAGACTCGTTCTTTGAAGCCAATTTAGGCATCACAGATGAAGTTCCAGAATTTAATTTGTTTAGTCCTTGCCCTATTTTTTCCAGAGCTAGGATGCTTCCACCATCAAAAATATCAGGAACAAAATTAAACAACACGGTTATTGCTGATGGTTGTATCATTAATGCAGAAGAAATTAGCAGAGCGGTTATAGGTATCAGAACCAGAATAGGCGCAGGCACAAAAATTTCTAACTGTTATGTTATGGGTAGCGATTATTACCAAACCCTTGAAGAAATTGAAGGTTTAAAGCAAACCCATAAACCTTTAACCGGTATTGGCGAAAATTGTACGATTAACAATGCCATTTTAGATAAGAATTGCTTTATTGGTAATAACGTTGTAATTAATGGTGGTCCACATTTACAAGATGGAGATTTTGATACCCATACTTGTAAAGATGGTATCATCGTCATCAAGAAAAAAGCAATCATTGCGGATGGAACGGTTATAGGGTAGAGATAGTCTTACCCTCAATCCCTTTCCTTCAAAGAAAGTTTCTTTGGAATCACTTTAACAAAAATAAACCCTTGTAAATAAATATTTTTCAAGGGTTTTTTTAAATTTTTACAGTTAGTTTAATCTATATTTATTCTCGTATTGTTTTATCAATTCATTTGTTAGCGATAAACCAATTTAAAATACTACATCCATTTTGCAGAACTGAATTATAGTCATGTTTTAATTGTTTCGATTTTACTTAGGCTAGTTTTTCTCCTCAAATAACTCATGCAGCTTTTGTTGAAGCAATTTTTTATCAGGCAGTTGAATTTGATATTCTGAAACCATGGTAGGAGAAAGGCTGCGACTCAAAGCATATTCTACTACTTCATTGTCTTTATCTTTACAAAGAAGTATTCCAATGCTTGGGTTTTCATTTTGCTTTTTAACATCTCTATCCAAAGCCTCTAGATAAAAGTTAAGTTGACCTAAATGCTCTGGCTTAAATTTATCGGCTTTTAATTCAAACGCTACCAAACATTGTAAGCCTCTGTGATAAAACAAAAGATCAATATAAAAATCACTGTTGCCTACCTGTATTTTATATTCTTCACTAATAAACAAAAAGTCTTTTCCTAACTCTAAAACAAAATCTTTCATTTGTTTGATTAATCCTTTTTGTAAATCGCTTTCTTTATGTGTTTCTTTGAGGTTTAAGAATTCTAAGATGTAAGCATCTTTAAAGCTGTTATTAAAGTTAGGGTGTAATTCTCTCAACACTGGTGAGAGTTTTGTATTTCCTAACATAGTGCGCTCAAAAAGACCTGCTGAAATTTGGCGGTCTAATTCTCTTTTACTATAATTTTCTTGTTTGCAAATATTTAAGTAAAACTCTTTTTCTTCTTTTGTTTTGGTTCTTGAAAGAATGATTAAATTATTTGTCCAACTAATTTCTCTCACCAGTGGTGAGAGTTTTGGAAAATCTTTATAAGCTTCGTAAAACTGTTTCATTCTCCAAAGATTTTTATCAGAAAAACCTTTTAGTTCTGGTTCTTTATGCGCTATAAAATCAGCTAATTCTTTTACAACTGATTGCCCCCAATTTGCATTATCAATTTGTTTGGCTATGTAAGCTCCAATATTCCAATATAAATTAATCAGTTCAGTATTAACAGCTTTTAAAGCGTTATTTCGGGATTGTCTAATTAGTTGTACTATTTCAGAAAATTGTTGATTCATGAGCTTAAAAACAATGATTATAATAATATTTAAAGATGACAAAAACAATTAAAATAAGACCATTAAAATTTTAACTCTCAACATTTCCAATCACTTAAATATCAAGATGGCCGGTCATGAAGTAGGAAAGCCTTGTGTGAAGGATAAAAAAATTCAAAAAAAAGCGTGTTTCAAATTAATGAGATACGCTTTTTTTATGGAGTTGGGATTTACTTAAATCTCTATACTATCCTCATCTTTTAAACTTATTTTCATCAGCGTAAGCGTTTGCCCGGCATCAGTAAATTTTTGTTTAGCAGCATCGCTATCTATTTTGATATAGCCAAAAGTATCGTAATGCATACCAATAACTTTTTTGCAGCCTACAAACTTTGCAGCAATGGTGGCTTCCTCAACACCCATAGTAAAATTATCGCCTATAGGCAGAAAGGCATGTTCAATATCATGAAACTCGCCAATTAACTTCATGTCTTGGGTAAGAGAGGTATCGCCAGCGTAGTAGTAAGATTTTCCTTCTGTTTTAATGATAAAACCACCTGCTGTGCCTCCGTAAGTGCCATCTGGTAAAGAGTTAGAATGTGCGGCATAAGTCATTTTAACCGTCCCGAAATCAAAATTCCAAGAACCGCCTATGTTTAATGGATGCCCGCCAGCTACACCTTGTTTGGCAAACCACTCTACAATTTCATAGGAGCTTACCAATTTTGCTCCTGTTCTTTGCGCTATGCTTTGTACATCAGCTACATGGTCTCCGTGGCCGTGAGAGATTAAAATATAATCACATTCAATGGTATTGATGTCAATATGTTTTGCCAATTCATTAGGAGAAATGAATGGATCAATTAAAATTTTCTTTCCTCCTGTTTGTAGTAAAAAGCAAGAGTGTCCTAAATAATTTACCTTCATAAAATGTTTATTTATTTACCAAATAGATTGCCTAATGCACCTAAGCCACCCATGCTGCCTAGCATTTCTTGTGTCATGGCGGCAGTTTCTGCTTGCGAAATTTTTTCTGCTTGTTCTAAAGCTTTATTCACGGCAAGGGCTATTAATTCTTCTAAAGCCTCTTTATCTGTTGATGTATAAAAATCATCGGCAATAGCTATAGATTTAATGGTTTTACCAGCAGTAGCAATAACTTTTATAGCACCGTTTTCTGCCTCGCCAGTTACGCTAATGGTTTCTAGTCTTTTCTTAACTTCTTCTGCTTTCTTTTGTGCTTCAAATAACTTATCAAACATGTTGGCTCTTTTGTTAAAGGATTAAATAAATTTTATGGGTGAAATGTTTTAAATCATGTTAATCTTCATCGCTTCCGGGTAGGCTTCCGCTGCCGTGATAAGCATTTTTTCTAATCACAGGTACTTTTAGGTGTTTGTATAAATCATCTAAATGTAGCAAGCTGCCATTGGTTAAATTGCCTAACAAAACAATAACAATGTCTTTTTTAATATCTCTTACATAGATGTGTCTAAATCCATGCCACCATCCGGTATGGTAAACTACTTTTTCGCCTTTATCGCCATCAAAAATTCTCCAGCCGTAGCCGTAGTTAAAATGACCGTTAACTGGGGTATTTCTTCCGGTATAGGCCGAGTCTAAACTTTCTTTACTTAATAATCTGCCAGTTTTTAAGGCATTATCGTACAAAACTAAATCATGAATGGTGCTGTAAATACCTTTGTCGCCCACTGGGCCATCTAAGAAATTTTGTGCAACCGAGTAGCGCCAAGTACGGTCATGCCCAACAACATCTACCGGAATTTTATCATAAACCGCTTTAGAATATACGTGGGTATTTTTCATCCCTGCTGGTTTAAAAACATTTTCCATCATATAATCGGCGTAGCTCATACCTGTAACTTTTTCTATGATAGCGCCTAAAACCATATAGTTAGAGTTGTTATAATGGAAACGATTATCGGGTTTGGTATAAGGGTTGGGTTTACGTTCTGCAATAATATGCATCACCTCATCATTGGTGATGCCTTTTTTCATGTCTCGCTTTTCTTTACGCCAGATATCATCAACAAAGTAAACATAATTCATCATACCGCTTCTGTGGGTAAGTAATAGCTTTACGTTAATGCCATCATAAGGGAAGTTTGGATAAAACTTTTTTACATCATCAGTTAAAGAAAGTTTTCCTTGTTCTATCAACTGCATAATGGCTACGCCGGTAAAAGTTTTGGTAACAGAAGCCAGTTCAAAAACCGAATTTATTTTTAAGCTATCGCGATGAAGGTAATCTGCCCAGCCTAAAGATTTCTGATAAATGATTTTTCCTTTTTTAGCTACCAGTATATTTCCGTTAAAACCAGAGCGTTTATGAAGTCTTTGGGCAAACTCGGCAATATATTTATCTTCCTTTTTTTGATCGTAAACTAAAAGAAGGCTATCAGTTTTATCATCATCAATAGTTCTAACTTTAGGGTCTTTATCCTTGTTTTCTGTGTTAGAAGAGCAGGAAGAGCATAAAATGGCGCAAATAGAGGCTATGAAAAAGCTACGTTGTATCATCTAAAAAAAATATGGTTCGCAATTGTAAACGAGGGAAAATTAGAAATTATATAAAAGAAAACAGAAATGAGTTTTAAACATTCGGGTATTTGTTTGTTTATATCATATAAAACGGACAAAAATTATAAATTTGAACGCATTTAAAAATTAATTAGCGAAATGGAATACAGAATAGAACATGATACCATGGGCGAAGTTAAAGTTCCGGCAGATAAATACTGGGGAGCACAAACAGAACGCTCAAGAAACAACTTCAAAATTGGTCCAGAGGCATCTATGCCTAAAGAAATTATCTATGCTTTTGCCTATTTAAAAAAGGCAGCAGCAATGGCTAATTGCGATTTAGGTGTACTTTCTACAGAAAAGAGAGATTTAATTGCAAAAGCTTGTGAAGAAATTTTAGAAGGTAAATTGGATGATCAGTTTCCATTAGTGATTTGGCAAACAGGTTCTGGTACGCAGTCTAACATGAATGCTAATGAAGTAATCGCTTACAGAGCACATGTTATAAACGGTGGGTCTTTAAATGATGATAAAAAAGTGTTGCATCCAAATGATGATGTAAATAAATCACAATCATCTAACGATACTTTTCCAACAGCCATGCATATTGCTGCTTACAAGCAAGTGGTTGAAATTACTTTACCAGGCTTAGAACTTTTAAGAGCTACTTTGGTAAAAAAATCACAAGATTTTGCAGAAATTGTAAAAACCGGGCGCACCCATTTTATGGATGCTACACCTTTAACCTTAGGGCAAGAGTTTTCTGGTTATGCGCAACAGCTTACCAATAGCATAAAAACTGTTAAGCAAGCTTTAGAGGCAGTAAAAGAGTTGGCTTTAGGTGGCACAGCAGTTGGTACAGGCTTAAATACACCAAAAGGTTATGATGTTTTGGTAGCTAAACATATTGCAGATTTAACAGGTTTACCTTTTGTAACAGCGCCTAATAAATTTGAAGCTTTAGCAGCACATGATGCTATGGTAGAATTATCAGGAGCATTAAAAAGAGCGGCAGTTTCTTTAATGAAGATAGGTAATGATGTGAGGATGTTAAGCTCTGGCCCAAGATGCGGCATTGGCGAAATCATTATCCCAGATAATGAACCAGGTTCTTCTATTATGCCAGGTAAAGTAAACCCAACACAGCCAGAGGCTTTAACAATGGTTTGTGCACAAGTTATAGGTAATGATGTAGCCGTTTCTTTTGGAGGTTCAAATGGACATTTCGAGCTTAACGTTTTCAAACCTGTAATAGCGTCTAACGTATTGCAATCTGCCCGTTTAATTGGAGATGCTTGCGTATCTTTCAATAACAATTGTGCGGTTGGTATAGAGCCTAACTTACCAGAAATTAAAAAGCATTTAGAAAACTCTTTAATGTTGGTTACCGCTTTAAACCCATATATTGGTTATGAAAATGCTGCTAAAATTGCTAAAAAGGCGCATAAAGAAAATAAAACATTACGCGAAGCTGCTGTAGAGCTTGGTTTATTAACCAGCGAGCAGTTTACAGAGTGGGTTAAGCCAGAAGATATGGTGGGCTCGCTTAAATAGTTACATAAGTAATTTCATACAGCAGAGGTTTGAAAAAGCCTCTGCTTTTATAAAAAGTACAAATACATGCTAAATTTTACGGTTGGGTTTTTTAATGAGATGATGATAGGATATCATAAATCTAGGGTACTGTATGCCGTATTTTTTATTTCTCTACAAGCATGTTCTTTTAATGAGCAAGTACCTAGTGCAGGAGATGCTTTTTTACAAGGTAGCTGGACAGAAGATAGCATCCCGCTTAAAAACCAATTGGTTAATTACGAGCAATATCAATTTAAATTTACTTGCGATTCTTTTTACCTCCAGATAAACACCCACTCTAAAGTAAATTTATATGGTGGCGAGTGTTATAATACCGATACATGGAGAGAGTATGTAAAAGGAACATACACTGTTGTAGCCGATACTTTGAAACTTAACGGAGCTTTTGTAAACCAAGATTACAAGTATAAGCCCGAGAACAGTTGCTACCGCTTTGGAAAGTTTGAGTATGATTTTTTGATGCTTAAAAAACATCAGGATACCCTACAAATTAAAAGTAAACTACAAACCTTGCCACACTTCATAGTTCTTAAAGAAAGAACTTCTTGTAAATTATAAGTAAAGCTTTTATGAAAATTTTAATGGTTTGTTTAGGCAATATCTGCAGATCGCCTTTAGCCCATGGCGTGATGGAGGATTTGGTTAAACAAAAAGGTTTTAAATGGGAAATAGACTCGGCCGGTACAGGTTCTTGGCATATTGGTTGCCAGCCAGATAGACGTTCTATTGCAGTAGCTAAAGCAAACGGCATAGATATTACCAACCAAAGAGCAAGGCAATTTAGCTCTGCAGATTTTGAGACTTTTGATCTTATTTTGGTGATGGATAAGCAAAACTACCGCGATGTTATAGCACAAGCCAAAACGCCTGAACAAGAAGAAAAAGTAAAGCTCTTTATTCCTGATGGTTTTGTGCCAGACCCTTATTATAACGACGAAGAATTTCCCCTTGTTTTTGATTTGGTTTACACACAATGTGAAAAACTTTTGCAAGAATTAAGTAAGTAAAAGCTTTAGCATTGTAAAAAATAGCGCTTTAATGAAAAATCTCATTTTACTATTATTCTTATTTGCAGGCTTACAAGTTTTTGCTCAAAAGCAGGAAAAAGACATCAAATACTTTTATTACTATCTTAATCAGGATGAAAGCTTTATGTCTTACCTTAAAGCAAGAAAAGAATTTGAAAGTAAAAAGGTCGATTTTAAACTTCCGGTTTCAAAGGAAGCCGTAAAAGAATTAGAGGCTAATGAGGCTAAAATTCTTAAAAATGAGAAAAGTTATGCCGAGTTTCTAAATAAATACGGAATGAAAAACGGCGGCGATTATGCCAAAATCTGGTTTAACCAGTTAAATGCACTTAAAACTTTCATCAAGAAAAATCCAGAATTTTATAAACTCACACCAGCAGAAAGACAAAATATCATAGATAAATGGTATTTTTCTGATATGTTGAAGTAAAACAACATCGGCTTAGGCCTGTGCTTTCCTAAAGCTTTTTTTCTATTTTTGCCGCATGGCAAGTATTAAAGCATCCATCCCAAAAGGTACAAGAGATTTTGGTCCGGTAGAAATGATTCGTAGAAACCATATTTACGATACCATTAAAAGCGTTTTCAAAAAGTTTGGCTACCAAGAAATACAAACGCCGACGATGGAAAACTTAGATACTTTAACCGGTAAATATGGCGATGAAGGCGATAAATTGATTTTCAAAATCTTGAATAGTGGAGATTATATGCTTAAAGCGGATGGCTTAAAGCAAAAAGGCGAAGAGTTATCATCTAAAAACTTATTACCACTAATCTCAGAAAAAGCCTTAAGATATGATTTAACCGTACCATTTGCCAGGTACGTGGTGATGCATCAAAACGAAATAGCTTTTCCTTTTAAAAGATTCCAGATACAGCCCGTATGGCGGGCGGATAGACCACAAAAAGGGCGTTACCGCGAGTTTTACCAATGTGATGCCGATGTGGTTGGCTCAAACTCTTTACTTAATGAAGCCGAGTTTATTTGCATTTACGATGAAGCTTTAAGCAAGCTAGGCTTAACAGATTTCACCATCAAAATCAATAACCGAAAAATTTTAACCGGCATTGCAGAACTTATTGGCAAACCATCACAAATTGTTGATTTAACAGTTGCGATAGATAAACTAGATAAAATTGGCTTAGAAGGGGTAGAAAAAGAGCTTCTAAGCAAAGGCTTTACAGCCGAAGATTTGCAAACGCTTAAACCTGTCATATTATTAGCTGGCTCTAACGAAGAAAAATTAGCGCAATTAGATACTATTTTAGAAGCATCAGATAGTGGTTTAAAAGGTATTGCAGAAATAAGAGAAGTATTTGATTACCTAGCTAGTTTTAAGCTCAACAAAGCTAAAATTGAACTCGATTTAACACTTGCCCGTGGCTTAAATTATTACACAGGCTGTATTTTTGAAGTTAAAACCAACGAAGTTGCTATGGGTTCTATTGGTGGCGGCGGCAGGTATGATGACCTTACCGGGATGTTTGGTTTACAAAACCTCACTGGTGCTGGTATTTCTTTTGGTGCCGATAGAATTTATGACGTTTTAGAAGAGTTAAACCTTTTCCCTCATACTACACAAGAAAGCACCAAAGTTTTGATATGTGTTTTTGGTAAAGAAGAAGAAAAATACGCTTTACCGCTCCTGGCGTCATTAAGAGCACAAAATATTCATGCAGAGCTTTACCCATTTGGAGCTAAAATTAAAAAGCAAATGCAATATGCTAATGACAAAAACATTCCCTATGTTATTGTTATTGGTGGCGATGAAATGCAAAGCGGAAAATTGACTTTCAAAACCATGCAAAGCGGCACCCAAGAGCAGTTAAGCGTTGATGAAATAATGAAAAAAGTGATGGTTTCTTAAGACTCCCTTTTGTAATGTTTAGATTACATTAAAAGGGTATGCCTAATTTAAGGGAGAAAGCCCCTTTTTATTTTGATTAAAATCGTAGCATAAAATATCTCTTTTTAAAGTGATGTTTTTAGTTTTTAATCTGCTGATAATCAAAATAATAAGGCTTAATGGGTTTCTTTAGTTCAGTTTTAATCATTGTTGCTGTATTAAGTTTAGTAAAGGTTTCTATCCTATTACTGAGAAAAGCGGGCGATAAAAAAGCCAATTCTTTACTATCAATTTTCTTTTTCATTGTATTTTTATATTCGCTTCAAGGTTTTGTTATTGAAGCTGGGTATTTAAAAGATTTACCTTGGTTTTACGTTTGGCCACTACCCATTTATGCATTAATGCATGTGGTTATATTCTTCTATTTTAAATGCATCTTAGATAAAAGTATTACTTGGAAGGCATCATATATACTCCTTTTTATTCCTTTTCTTTTAGCATTGCTAGATGTTTTCTTATTCTCCTTAAAACCAGCTACAGAAAAAATAGCTATCATCAATGATGCTATTTTAAATCCGGCAGATAGATTTGAAAAGCAATATGGACTGTTTGCTTTAAAAGAGCATTTTTTGATACGTTATACTTGGTCTCTGTTTGCTCTTGCCTTAATTTGGATCAAATTTATGCCTCTTTTACTAAATAAAGGTTTAGAGAAGCATCAAAAAACTACTAATAAATGGATTTTGAGTTTTCTTATAGTTTTATCTGCTATAGTGTTTTCTACTTTTCTTTTGGTGTTGCAAAATTGCTATCCTCTAAGTCTCGTTATAATAGGCGTTCATTATTCAAAAATCTTAACAGTATTATTTGTTGGCTTTATACTCTTATCGGCACTTCCTTTTTATTTTCCCAATACTTTATATGGTTTTTTTGAGGCTAAAGTACAGCTAGAAGGTTTAAAAAATGATGTTCAGGCATTGAAGATTTGTAAATCTGAGGATGATAAAATAAAATTCGGTTTAGATATAGAAATCTTTAAGGATAAGCTCAATAAGTTTGAAAATGAACAGTTATATCTATCACAAAACTTTGATATTAATGTTTTGGCAAGCTATCTTGAAATACCTATTCATCATTTATCATATTTTTTAAATCAGCACTATAATTTAAGTTTTGCTGCCTATCGTAATAAATTAAGAATGGAGCATGCAATAAAATTAATACAAGAGGGCTTTTTGTGCGAAAGCACAATAGAAGCTTTAGCTTGGGAATGTGGTTTTGTTAGTAGAAGTGCTTTTAGTAAAACTTTTAAGGCTGTTATAGGCGATAACCCTAGTGATTATGCAGCCAAATTCCAATTAGCTTTTTAAGCACAACATTCGTAATTCTAAATCAAAAAGCCCTAAGATTTTATCCTAGGGCTTTTTTATGTTTTTCAAAATCTTCGTATTAAATAGGATTTACCACATTTAAAGGGAAAGTAAATTCAAAATCAGTACTTCCAGGAGCAGCTGTACCGTTTTTAGTACCATTTGGCTGGTGTTTTAAAGTAACTCTTAAAGTGCCAGTTCCGGCAGTCGTTGTGGTTGCTGTTCCGGTTAAGCCTACGGGTAAATTGTTTCTATCTCTATCAGTAATATTTACAGTGATTAAGTTTGCTGGTGTAGCCGTGTAAACCAATAAATGCTCATAATTTTCTTCAACAATTTCTTCTCTGACATCTTCAGCAGGGCTTTCTGATTCATCTAAAATCTGTGTTACAGACCAATTATAAGTTGTATTAGGACGTAAGTTTAATGCGCCAATAACTGGAGCATTTCCACCATCTCCATCAATGTCTCTAGCTGTAACCGTTACCACATCATTAGCATTGGCTGTGTTGGTAAATCTTAAAGTTACAGTTGTAATTAATTCTTCTTCATGCACATGTGGCAATTCATCTTTTTTACATGCCGAAATACTTCCAACTAATAGGGCTGCAAAAGCTAAAAATTTAAATTTGTTCTTCATGTTCTTACTTGTTTTAATGTTAATAATTTGAGTTAAATTTTCATGTTTAATCTTACAATGATGTTTCGTCCGAGGTCATCATTAAAATACCTGAAGTTGTTTAAATAGTCTCTGTAACTTTTATTAAATAAATTTTGTGCACTTAAGCCTAAACCAATCATTTGCTTAGCAAATTTGATGTTACTGGTAAAATCAGCACCAAAAAGTGTGTAGGCTGCCGGTGGTAATAAGGGTTCTGCATTAGGGTTTACTCTGGTTTGTTGGGCAACATGCTGTACATTAAAATCTAAAAGATTGCTTTTCATGATTTTTAAATCAGGGATTTTAAAGCTCAAAGTAGCTGATGTTCTATCTGCCGGTATAAGTTCTAAAAAGTTATTGTTTGCCTTATTATAAGCCCTTACACCAGAATATTTTACGCTAATATTTAAATTATCATGAAGCTGATACGCTAAAAAAGCATCGGTACCATAAAAGCGAGCATCAACCTGTACATATCTTAAAACCCGGTAAGCGCCTCTGGTGGTAAGTTTTAATTCTTGGGTAGGTTGTAGGTAGATATAATCTTGATTAAAATCATAATAAAAGTTTAAATCTCCGGTAAGTTTACCCGATGTTTTACTTATTCCAGTACTTAGGTTCAAAGAAGATTCTTCCTTTAAATTCCTATCTCCAATAATATAAGCTGCTTGTGCTTGTACAATCCCATCAATAAACAACTCGCTTATTGCAGGCGGACGCCATGCTTGAGCAATAGTAGCATGAACTTTTAAACCTTCTTTCAATAAATAAGAGCTTCCTAAAGTACCTACTGTTTGGTTGAAATTAAATGCAGGTGTAATAATTGGGCTATTATTATCAAGCGGAACTTCTCTTAATTTAGCCTGCATATGTTTATAATCGAACCTTAATCCAGCCTCAATTTCCCAGCGCTTTTTAGACCATTTTTCTATAAAGTAAGCTCCGGTATTATAGCTGTCAAAAAATGGTATCAGGTAACTTCCATCATAAAAATTTTGTTGAAACATACCTGTAAGGCCAACTTTTCCGGTAAAATTACCTATGGGTTTATGCTCAAGATATAAATCAAGATTCTGAGTATTTAGTTCAAATTGTAATTGGTAACCACTTCTGCTAGCGGCTCTTACCAAGCTATATTCCTCGCGTATATTACGCTGAAAGCTATATTGTAAACCAGCTTTACCAAGCTTATCAAATAAATATGTTGATTTTAATTTTATAGTTTGATGTTGCACATCCTGATAAGGCCTGCCTATTTTATAAGAACGTTCTCCAATAATATCTGGGCGAGGTCTTTGGATAGCTTCTTGTAAATCTGTAGTACTGCCAATATTAGAGCCTGTAAAAATGCCCAATTTAGTATTAAAAGAGCTCGCAAAAAGTTCTGTACTTAAATGTCCCTTTTGATAACCTAATGTTAAAGAACCATTAAGTTCTCTAAAAGCGGTATTTGCTAAAACATAATCTGCTGTTTTGGCGTTTCCAGCTTGTTTTACGGTACTTTGTAAGCGCCACGCAAAAGTATGGGTTTTGTTAGCACCTTCAACTTTGGCAGATAAGGCTCCCATTTGGTTATTACTCATGGCAGCAAAATCTACTTCACCTTTAAATGTATTGTGAAAGTCAAGTGAAGCAGGCTCTATTAAAATTACTCCGCCTAGTGCATCTGGTCCGTATTGCACACTAGCAGCTCCCTTTACTACTTTAATCTCATGAGCTAAAAATGGGTCAACTTCTGGTGCATGTTCGCTTCCCCATTGTTGGCCTTCTAAACGCACTCCCGAATTAAAAATTAATACCCTGTTAGAGTGCATGCCATGTATCACGGGTTTAGAAACGCTTGGTCCGGTTTGAATAGAGTTTAAGCCGGGTATTTTTTTAAGAGATTCGCCTAAAGATTCGCCTCTGGTTAAAGCCAAGTCACGGTCTTTTAATTTAGCTGTACTTTGCAGTGGCGTTTCATTAACTTTAGAACCAATAATTTTTACGGTATTCAATAAAGATGAAGAAGGCTCTAAACTGATGGTTAAGTCTGTTTTTCCTTTAACATCAATAGCAACCATTTTTGAGCTATAACCTACAAAAGATACTTCCAGAGTGTAATTTCCGGGGCATAACTTATAAAAGTGGAAATGCCCATCAATTTCAGAAACTGTAGCCTGGTTTTCTTTTATCAGTTTAATGCTAGCACCAGGCAAAACTTTGCCATCTGCAGCATCTTTAACAGTTCCAAAGATGGAGAAGTCGCAATTTTGAGCCAAGCTCAATTCTGTAAAAATAAATAGGTTAATAAGTATTAATAAATACCTCATTAAGTGCAAAAAATTATCTGTAAAAAACTAAAGAGATGTTTTAAGACAGATAGAAAGGAGGGGCTTTATTAGAAAAAGATAAGCTTTTTGTAATGATAGCATCTTGGTAAATCCTGTGATAAACCGTTTCTTGTTGCAATACAAAAAGAAAAAAATCTTGCTTTAGAAGAGCAGCATTTTTATGAAATACATTTGCAGGTTTACAGCAATGTTGCTCATATTTATTCAGCTCGCAAGTATGGGTTTGCTCTTTTAAGTTTTGATGCTGATGTAATAGCTGGTGCAAAGGAATGGCAGAAAGCATTACTGCTACTAGCAGTAATAAACTTAATAACTTTATTCCTTTTTTATTACTCATCATTATAAACTGCTGCAAATATAGTTATTAACGCATAACATGCAACAATGTTTCATTACAGGTTTTTGTAAAATTAATCATACATAGTTTCTCTCTTTATTTGTAGGTATTAAATTATCTTTGTTGTAATGATACCAGCAGAAATCAATCATAAGTTTAATAAGTTACAGCAAATTCTGGCTAGCGATTTTGATAATGAAAAGCCAGATATGAAAGTAATTCTCTTTCTTATTGGTGTACAAGAGTTAGGAAAAGGCCCAAAAAAGTTTAGTAAAAGACAAAAAGAAGAATTGATGCATATTGCAACTTGTCGTCTATTTTCTGAAATGGGTTTTTACAAGTTAGAAGGTTTAGACCAAGACGGCTGGCCACATTGGAAAAAAATAAAACCCATTCCTAATTACACTTTATTAGAACAAGAAATGATTTTAAAATCTTTGATTGTCTCCTATTTTGAAAATTTATTTGATTTGTAACTAACCACCTAACCAACTAATCACCTAACAAACTAATCACCTAACCACCTAACAAACTAACCACCTAACCAACTAACCACCTAACCACCTAACCAACTAATCACCTAACCACCTAATAACCTAACCAACTAACCACCTAACAAACTAATCACCTAACCACCTAACAAACTAACCACCTAACCAACTAATCACCTAACAAACTAACCACCTAACCAACTAACCACCTAACCAACTAACCACCTAACAAACTAAACATGTATAAATTATCAAAAACCACCTCTTTAATATTCATTTTCATCTGTATAAGTACTTTTCTTTTTGCAGCAAAACCTAAAAATCAATATGTAAAAATTAGTACAAGCAAAGGTGAGGTTTATTTGATGTTGTACAATCAAACACCAAAGCATAGAGATAATTTCTTGAAATTAGTTAAAGATGGAACGCTTAATCAAACACTTTTCCACCGAGTTATTAAGAATTTTATGATACAAGGCGGAGATCCAACATCAAAAACAGCTAAAGCAGGAGATGTTTTAGGCGAAGGAGATTTAGGTTACCGTGTTGATGCTGAATTTGATACTACCCTTTTTCATAAAAGAGGAGTTTTGGCTGCTGCCCGAGATAACAATCCGGCTAAAGCATCTAGCTCATGTCAGTTTTACATTGTGCAAGGTAAAAAGTATACAGATAAAGAGCTTGATCAGATAGAGCAATATCGATTAGAAGGTAAAAAAATACCAGCCTACCAAAGAGAAATTTATAAAAGCATTGGTGGTACCCCTTTCCTAGATAGAAATTATACCGTTTTTGGGGAAGTTGTAAAAGGATTAGAAATGGTAGACGCTATCGCTGATGTAAAGGTTGATGGAAATAACCGACCTTTAGAAGACATAAAAATGCAAGTGACGCTTATGAAACCAAAAGAAGTTAAGAAACTAAAATTGAAAATTTAAAGAAGCTTATCTCTTTTAGTTTAAACTCATAACAGACAACCAATAACAGACAACAATCATGAAAATTATATCCTATAACGTAAACGGAATAAGAGCAGCTATAAATAAAGAATGGTTATCATGGTTGCAAGCTACAAATGCTGATATTGTTTGCTTACAAGAGATAAAAGCTACGCCAGACCAAATAGCAGATTTATTTTTAATAGAACAATTAGGTTATCATCATTATTGGTATCCGGCACAAAAAAAGGGCTATAGTGGTACCGCTATTTTAAGTAAAAAAGAACCCAATCATGTTGAGTATGGTTGCGGTATAGCCGAGTATGATGCAGAAGGAAGAACCATAAGAGCAGATTTTGATGATTTTTCTGTAATGAGTGCTTATTTCCCTTCAGGCTCTAGCGGAGAAGAGCGTCAGGATTTTAAATTTAAATTTTTGGATGACTTTTATGTTTACGCACAAGAATTAAAAGAGCAGTTCCCAAAACTCATCATTTGCGGCGATTATAACATTTGCCATAAAGCTATAGATATACACAATCCAAAATCTAACGCTAATTCATCTGGGTTTTTACCCGAAGAAAGAGCTTGGATGGAGAAATTCATAGAAAGTGGCTATATAGATACTTTTAGATATTTTAATGAAGACCCGCACCATTATACTTGGTGGAGCTACCGAGCTGGAGCCAGAGCTAAAAATTTAGGCTGGCGTATAGATTACCACCTAGCTACCAAAGCCTTAGAGCCTCATCTTAAAAGAGCCTCTATATTACCAGAAGCCAAACATTCTGACCATTGCCCTATAGTTTTAGAGTTAAGCCTATAAAGAATACTAAAGCTTAAATTAAATAATTCTTTTTGGTGATTTTATTGAATTATCATGATTTAAATCATAATAATTTAATAATTTAATCTTTAAAAATGATTTTTTTTAATAAATCAATTGTTTTATTGAAAATTCATCAATAATATTATTTGATGATTGTAAATATTAAAATTTTTTAAATAGCTGATTTTTAAGGTTTTAATGTTAAAAAACAAATTTTTTGTGTAAAAAATTTGTATGTAAGCATAACATAATATTATATTTAACATTAATTAACACTTTATTAACTAACTAACTTATTTCAAATCGTATGAAAAAACTTGTACAGAGTTTATTCATCTTGTTGTTTATTGCGGTAAATGCAATAGCACAAGAGCGTACCGTAACTGGTACGGTAACTTCCGCAGGAGACAAATTGCCCCTTCCGGGAGTAAGTGTAAGAGTAAAAGGAGCTAATACCTCAACTCAAACCAATTTTGATGGTAAATTCACTTTAAAAGTTCCATCATCTACCAATACTTTAACATTTTCTTTTATTGGGTTTGTAACTAAGGATGTATCTATCCCTAACTCAGGTAATTTAAATGTTACTTTAGAGGAGGATGCTAAACAGCTTTCTGAAGTTGTTGTTGTAGCTTACGGATCTGCCAAGAAAGAAGCTATTACGGGTTCTGTTGCAACACTTAATGCAAGTGCTATAGAAAACCGTGTTGTAACTAATATTACAAATGTTCTAGCAGGTGTTGCTCCGGGTATACAAATTGGCGCAACAAACGGGCAACCTGGTACTAGTTCTGCTGTGAGAATCAGAGGATTTGGCTCAATTTCGGCCTCCAATTCTCCATTATACGTATTAGACGGTTCTGTTTATGATGGGAATATTGGAGATATTAATGCAAACGATATTGAAAGTGTCTCCTTATTGAAAGATGCTTCGTCTTCTGCGTTATATGGGGCAAGAGGTGCAAACGGGGTTATCATTATTAATACTAAGAGAGGTAAATTAGGTGAAAGTAAGCTAAATGTTAATGTTACTCAAGGTTTCTCTGAGAGAGGAATAGAAGAATATGAAACTGTTGGTGCTTACGACTATTATCCATTGTATTGGCAAGCTTTAAGAAATAGTAGAGTTTATCCAAGACCAGGTAATACAGCCTTAACGCCGGCAGCAGCAGCTACTTTCGCATCTAATAATACACCAACACAGTTGGTATATAATCCGTTTAATGTTCCAGCTAATCAAATATTAGATGCTAGTGGTAAAATGAACCCTAATGCAACTCTACTATACAATGATTTCGATTGGTTTGCCCCATTAGAAAGAACTGGTTCTAGAACTAATGCTGATTTAAGTTATAGTGGTAGCAACGGGAAATCTGATTACTTCGTATCATTAGGCTATTTGAATGATAAGGGTTATTTAGAAAAGTCTGATTTTAGAAGATTTAACGCTCGTATGAACGTTAATACGCAGGTTAAGAAATGGTTTAAAACTGGTTTAAATTTAGCCGGTAATCTTTCTGATGCTAGCTTAGCACAAGATGCTTCTACAGATAATGCAGCTTCTTTTGTGAACCCTTTTCAGTTTTCTAGGAACATGGGACCAATATATCCTGTAAGAGCGTATAATTCAACTGGTCAGCCAGTTCTAACTCCTACAGGTCAACATTTTTATGATTATGGACAACATCCAGGCGCTGTTAATAGACCTGCTGGTGCAAGTCCGGGTAGACATGTAATTTATGAAACCTTATTAAATGATGTGTTAAACAAACGTGTAGCATTAAATGCAAGAACTTATGCCGAGATTAAATTTTTAAAAGATTTTACATTTCGACCTAGTGTTAATATTGATTTGCGTCAATCTAATTCTACAGAATTTAGAAATCCAATTGTAGGTGATGGAAACGGGAGTAATGGTTTTGTATTTAGAAGAAATGATTTAACAACTTCATATACATTTAACCAAATTTTAACTTATGATAAATCTTTTGGAAAACATAATATAAATGTTTTAGCAGGACATGAAAATTATGATTATCTCTTTCAAAGAAATGATGCTTCAAAAGTAAATCAGGCATCTGCTGGTAATACAGAGTTTGCAAATTTCGTAACTCCTCTAAGTACAGGTGGTTTTAGGGATACTTATAGAATAGAGTCTTATTTAAGTAAAGCTTCTTATAACTACGATGAGAAATACTTTTTTGATGCTTCATTAAGGAGAGATGGTTCTTCTAGATTTTCTAAAGATGCAAGATTTGGAACATTCTTTTCTTTAGGCGGTTCATGGTCAATCAATAAAGAAAGTTTTATGGAGAAAGCTACATGGATTGATGATTTAAGATTAAAAGCATCATTTGGAGAAGTAGGAAATGATAATTTAGATAGCTATTATAATTATCAAGCGCTATATGATTTAGGATTTAATAATAATACAGAACCAGGTTATCTATTAAGTAGCTTACCTACCCCTAATTTGAAGTGGGAAACTATTCAAACTTTGAATGTTGGCGTAGCTTTTTCATTATTTAAAAGTAGATTGACAGGGGAGTTAGAAGTATTTAATAGAGCTACTACAGACTTATTATTTTCTGTTCCACTACCTTTGTCTAATCCTGTTACTTCAATAAGGCAAAATGTGGGTAACATGAGTAATAAAGGGATTGAATTACAATTGGGTGGTGATCTTATAAGAAAGAAAAATTTTACTTGGAATATTTTAACTAATTCTTCTATTATTAGAAATGAAATTACCAAGCTACCAGCTGAGACTCCAACCATAACAGCTGGAACTAAGCGTTATGAGGTAGGTCAAGATCTTTATCAATTCTATTTACGTCAGTATGCTGGGGTAGATCCTTCGGATGGTTCGGCTTTATTTATCCCTACAGCAACTGCTACAACAGAGTTAAGAACAATTGATGGAAAAACGTATACCACAAATTTTAATAATGCTGAATTTGCTTATATGGGTTCTGCTATACCAGACTTGTTTGGTGCTGTAACTAATACCTTTAATTACAAAAATCTTCAACTATCTGTGTTGATTAATTACCAAATTGGTGGCAAGTTTTATGATGGCCAGTACGCAGGTTTAATGGCTATCAATACTTATGGTAAATCTTTACATACAGACGCTTTAAACGCATGGACGGAGACAAATACTAATTCTCCTTTCCCAAGACTGGATGTTAGTAGCTCCACTTTCTTTACAGCTCAATCTTCAAGATGGTTAATAGATGCTTCTTATTTATCAATTAGTAATGTTAACTTATCATATACATTACCTAAAAAGTACATCAGTAAGTTAGATTTAAGTAATGTAAGAGTGTTTGCTTCTGGAGAAAATTTAGCATTATTTGCTAAAAGAAAAGGATTAAACCCAACAGAGGCGTTCACAGGTGTTAATAGTACTACGTATGTACCAAGCCGTACTGTTGTATTTGGGTTAAGTGTTAATTTATAAAAGATAATTATGAAAAATAAAATATTTGTTACAGTTGCGGGGGCTTTAATCCTCTCGCTCGCTTCTTGTAAAGAAGATTATTTAGAAACAACACCTACGAATCAGGTTGATAATGCATCAGTATTTACAACAACTACTAATGCAAATACTGCTCTAAATGGAATTTTGAGATATATGTTCGAAAGATATGATGCTCAAAATCAACCAGGGGTTGGAGGTATTATGCTACACATGGATTTTATGGGTGACGATATTACACAGCCAGGTGCAGCTTGGTATTCGAACGACTCTGGTTCTTGGGTTTCTCATAGAAATGAAATAAGCGCTTTTACTAGCTATTGTTACCGTTTCTTTTATCGTGTAATTGGTAATGCCAATTATATCATTGATAATATTGATGGGGCAACAGGTACTGATAGTGAAAAAACAAGAATTAAAGCGGAAGCTTTGACATTAAGAGCTTATGCTCACTTCTTTTTAGTGCAATTATATGGCAAAAGATATGATGCTTCTGCTAAGCCAAATACTCAATTAGGTGTTCCTTTAATGATTTCTTCAACTGAATCTAATAAACCAAGAGCAACTGTTGAAGAAGTTTATGCTCAAATAGTAAAGGATTTAGATGATGTAATTGCTTTAAATGTTTCTACTAGAGTAAATAAAAGTCATATTAATGTTAATGTAGCTAAAGGTCTAAGAGCAAGGGTTGCATTAACTATGCAAGACTATCCTAATGCCATTAGATTTGCTAAAGAAGTTATTGATGCTAATCTTTTTCCTTTAATGACTAGCGCTGTTTATCAATCTGGTTTTAATGATGCAACTGCTTCTTCTGAATGGATGTGGGCATCAATGCCATCAGCAGATCAAGCCGATACTTTTGGTTCATTCTTTTCTCAAATTGCTTTTAATGCCAATACAACTTACATGAGAGGGAATCCAAAAAGTATCAATTCTGCAACCTACAATAGAATGTCTTCAACTGATGTTAGAAGGAGAATGTGGGAGCCAGTGGCAACTGCTACAAATTTTCCTTTACCAGCAGCTACTTTTTCAAGAGCTCCTTTCATGAGTAGAAAATTCTCTGTAAAAGTGGTAGGGCAGCCAACTTTAGGTGATGTACCTTTATTGAGATCTGCTGAGTTGCATTTAATTTTAGCAGAAGCGTATGCAAGATCTACTCCTGCGCAAACTTCCTTAGCACAAGATGCTCTATTTGTATTAACATCAAGGAGAGAAGCTAGTACAGTTAAGTCTACAAATACCGGAGATGCTTTAATCGAAGAGATTCTTTTAAATAGAAGAGTTGAACTTTGGGGTGAAGGATTTAGATTCTTAGATTTAAAAAGACTAAACTTACCATTGGATAGATCAGCAACTGCATTTCCTAATTTTGTTTCTGCATCATTTCTAAATAAAATTTCAGAACCTGCCGGAACTAATCAATGGCAGTTTTTAATTCCTAGAAGAGAAATGGAATCTAATACTGGTTTAGTAGGACAGCAAAATCCTTAATAGTTATTTATATTAAAGCTTAAGTCCTTTAGAATTTAATTCTAAAGGACTTTTTTAATTTACCTTAAATATGTTAAACCTTAATAATAAAATTATTGTATTGTTAAGCCTCTTTTATTATGATATCAATATTTTTTTTTTAATAACATTATAAAAAATAAAAAATAACATTATATTTAACATTAATTAACACTTTTTATTAACTAACTTATTTCAAATCGTATGAAAAAACTTGTACAGAGTTTATTCATCTTGTTGCTTTTTGCAGTAAATGTAATTGCGCAAGAGCGTACCGTAACTGGTACAGTAACTTCCACTGAGGATGGACTGCCTCTTCCTGGTGTAAGTGTAAAAGTTAAAGGAGGTAGTGCAGCTACCCAAACGAATGCCAATGGTAAATACAGTATTGGTATTTCTTCTTCTTCTTCTGCGGTATTAGTTTTCTCTTTTATAGGAACAGAAACTAAAGAAGTAAATGTTTCTACATTAAGTTTAATCAATGTTAGTCTAAAAGCAAGTTCTTCAGAATTAAGTGAAGTCGTTGTTGTTGGTTATGGAACTAGTACAAAAGAAGCATTTACTGGTTCTGCTAAAGTAGTTAGCGGAGAAGCTTTAGATAGAAAAAATGTTTCAAATGTTTCTCAAGCATTAGCGGGTGAAGTTGCCGGTGTAAGAGTTATTAATACTAGTGGTCAGCCAGGAACGGTAGCTACAATTCGTATTAGAGGGCTTGGTTCTGTTAATGGAAATAGAGATCCATTATATGTTGTTGATGGGGTCCCTTTTTCCGGAGGATTAAATTCAATTAATCCTTCAGATATTCAATCTGTAACTGTATTAAAAGATGCTGCCGCAACCTCTATCTATGGTGCTAGAGGTTCAAATGGTGTTGTTGTTATAACTACAAAAAATGGGTTAGGTCAGCAATCTTTTATAGAAGTTGATGCAAACTTTGGAACTAATAGCGCTGAATTGCCAAGATATGATGTTATCAGATCTCCTGAACAGCATATAGGTTTAAGCTGGGAAAGTATTTTTAATAGAGGTAGGATTATAAATAATGCAAATCCTGTGAATTATGCTAACGCCAGATTGTTCACTAGCCAAGGAATTGGCCCGTATAATATATGGAATGCTGCTAACGCCGCTGCTTTAATTGATCCAGCAACTAAGTCTGTAAGAGCAGGTATAACAAGGAAATATGATCCAGAAAATTGGGAAGATTATGCTTTTCAAGCTTCTAACAGAAAGGAAATCAATTTAAAATTTGGTGGGTCATCAGATAAAACTAATTATTACACATCTTTCGGCTATTTAAACGATCAAGGTTATTCAATAAATACAGATTTTGAAAGATTATCTGCTCGTTTAAACTTGACTCAGCAAGTTAATAAATGGATTAAAGCTGGTCTAAATATTAACTATGCTAGATCTGAGAGTAATAATAATGGTCAAGGAGAGACTTCAAATAGTATTTTTTGGTTGGCAGATAATATGCCATCAGTTTATCCGCTATTCTTAAGAGATGCTAGTGGAGGCTTCGTTGCAGATCCAATATTTGGAGGTAATCAATTTGATTATGGTTCAGGTAGAGGTTTTGCCGGGTTAACTAATGCAATAGCCGATGCTACTTATAATGTTATAAGAAATAATAGGAACGAAATTAATGGAAATGCTAATTTAGATTTTAAAATTGCTGAGGGATTAACCTTTGAAAACAGGTTAGGGGTACAATATTTTACTAATAAGGGCATAAGTAGATTTAATAAATTTTATGGAGCGGCATCTTCTTCTAATGGAAGAATAGTTCAACAGGTTACAGATTTATCTTCATATAATTTATTGAATTTATTGAGATATAATAAAACTTTAGGTAATCATAGTTTTGAAGCTCTAGCAGCACATGAAGCTACAGATTGGAATCGTGATTTTACTGAAGGTTCAGGGTTTAATTTAGTTGATAATAATCTTCTTAATTTAAGCAATGCTGTTGTTTCAAATCCAAATGAGGGTTATACAGAGGGATATTCGATAGAAAGTTATTTTGGACAGTTAAATTATGACTTTGATAAGAAGTATTTCTTATCAGCTACTGTAAGGAGAGATGGATCTTCAAGATTCACCAAAGATAAATGGCAAACTTTTGGATCAATAGGTGCTGGATGGTTAATCACGAAGGAAAACTTTATGGCTAATCAGAATATCTTCGAAAGCTTAAAACTAAAAGCTAGTTATGGTTTGATAGGAGATCAAGCTGGTGTAGGTTTTTATCCAGGACTTAATTTATCTACTATAGATAATTTGAACGATCAACCTGCAATCGCTCCTCCTAGAGTTGGTAATCCTGATTTAACTTGGGAAACATCTCAAATTTTTCAAACTGGACTTGAATTTGACTTAGGGCAATATTTATCAGGAACTGTAGAATATTATTTAAAGAATACCAAAGATTTAATTTTCTTAAGAGGTGTTGGTCCTTCTGCTGGTTACGCCTCTATACAAGTAAATGATGGAGTACTAAGAAATAATGGATTAGAGTTTGAATTAACATCTAATTTCATCAGAAAAAGCAATGCAAAATTAGGAGTTAGTATTAACGGCGAGATTTTTAGTAATAAAATAACAAAAATGCCTATTGAGCCAGCTACTGGTCTTCCAAAGGTTATTGATGTTCAATCTCCATATGCTTTAGGTGTAGGAAGGTCAATATTTGACTTCTACATGAGAGAATGGGCTGGAGTCGATCCTGCTGATGGTGCACCAACTTGGACTGTCAAATACATAGATGGTAATGGTAATTCTACATTTGATAGTGGAGAGGAAATTGTTAATCTACCGCTTTTCTTATCTCAAAATCCTAATCAGGCTAATGATATTTTACAATCTACTACTAAAACTTATTCTGAGGCTACCTCAGATTATACAGGTAAATCAGCAATCCCAGATTTAAGAGGGGCCTTGAATTTATTTGGAGGGTATAAAGGATTAGAACTTAATGTACAGTTTCTTTATAGTTTTGGAGGCTATGCATATGATTATAACTACGCTGACTTAATGCACAGTGGTTTTGGAGGTAGTAATAATTGGCATACTGATATCTTAAATAGATGGCAAAGTGTTGATAATCCCGGAAATGGAGAAGTTCCTAGATTATCTAATGATTTTGATGTAAATACTAACTCTTTATCAACTCGTTTCTTAACAAAAGCCAATTATATAGCTTTAAATAATGTTAGATTAGGATATACTATACCTGCGAAATATATAAGTAAATATGGCGTGAGCGGATTATCACTTTGGGTTTCAGGAGACAACTTATGGATTACAACTTCTAGAGATGGTTTAAATCCTTCAGTTGCAGAAGCAGGTAGTTCAGCAAGAGCCGGTAGTCAAAGTAGATATTTATATGCTCCTTTAACAACTATTTCTGCTGGTTTGAGAGTTAAACTTTAAAAAATACATTACGATGAAAAAAATATTTTATATTTCTATAACTACAGTTTTTTCCATTTTAATGGTAAGCTGTAAAAAGGATTTTTTGGAAAAATTACCAAATGAGGACCTTTCTACTGAGCAAATTAGTGAAGCTGCAAAGCAAGATCCATCTTTGTTGAATGGAAGTATTGCTGGACTTTATGCAACAATGTATACAGAATATACTGGTGGTACATCAGGAGATGATGATTTTGGACAAAAATCTTATGATCTTTTCAGTGATATTTTGTCTGCCGATGTTGCTGTAGGAGGTGTCACTTATGGTTGGTATTCTGGTATTGCACAGCTTCAACCAACAAGGGATTTTACTCGAAATGAGGCTTATATGCCATGGCGTTATTACTACAGGATTATATTCGGTGCTAATAATGTTATTGACGCCTTAGGTGGAACAGATGCCGTACCAACTGCAACTGCTCAAAAGCATATCATGGGGCAAGCCAAAGCTATGAGAGCCTATGCATATTTTTACTTAACTCAGCTATATGCAAGAGAAGGATATGGAACTGGTAATGAAAAAATTCTCCCATTGTATAAAACGGTATCTAATAACGTACCATTAAGTACATCAGCTGAAATTTATAGTTTAATAATTGATGATTTAACTAAGGCTGTAGATTATCTAAGTGATTTTAATAGGAGATCAAAAGATCAAATTGATCAATCAGTTGCAAAAGGCTTATTGGCTTATGCTCTATCTGCAAGAGGAACTAATGCAGATTTACAACAGGTGGTTACGCTCACAAATGATATAATAGAAGATTACGATTATCGCCTAACTAATCAGGATGAGACAGTTGCAAGGTTTGATGCAAATGGTAATGTAATAAATTCACAATCAGGATTCAATAATGTTGCTACTCCAAGTTGGATGTGGGGTGTAGATATCACTATTGCTTCTAATGTTGATATTACTTCTTGGTGGGGTGCTTTTGATGTATTTACCTATGGTTACCCATCTGTTGGAGATACAAAAGTCATAGATGAAAATCTCTATAACACTATGAGACCTGATGACATAAGAAGAGGTCAATTTGACGATTTACCTCAATTTGGTTTGACGGGACTAATACCTATAAATAAATTCTTTGATCCAGGAAGGCAATTAGATGGTCAATTAAATGTGACTACAGATTATATCTATATGCGTGTTGATGAATTTTATCTATTAAATGCAGAAGCTAATGCTAAATTGAATCAAGATGCTCCTGCTAGAGCTAGGTTAAAACAATTATTGAATTTAAGACTAACAAATGGTACTGCTTATGTTGATGCATTAAGTGGTCAAGCGTTAAGAAATGAGATTTATCTACAAACTAGGTTAGAACTTTGGGGTGAAGGTAAATCATATTTAGCGATGAAAAGAAATAAGGCAACAGTAACACGTGGGCCTAATCATTTATTTTTAGATGGACAATCTTTTGCTTATAACTCTGTGGATTTAACTTTTCCAATTCCTCAAGCTGAAGTAATTAATAATCCATTACTTAATCAATAGTAACTAAGTAGCTATAACAAAAAAAAGGAGGTCAATTTGACCTCCTTTTTTTGTTTAAAAACTTAGCTTGCAAAGCTCTCCTATCTCAACCCTAACCTCCTCACCCAGCCTCAAAGCACAATTATCTTTAATATGCCCAGCAGGGAAATTAAAGGCTACAGGGTAATCATATTTCTTTACAACAGTATGTATAATCTCTTCTACAGAAAATCCAAAAGGGATGTCATTATCCTTTAAATCGGTAAAACCACCCACAAGTAATCCTTTTAATTGAGATAGTTTGCCAGCTCGATCTAGCGCTCTTATCATCCTATCAATAGCATATAAATACTCTCCAACATCTTCAATAAACAGGATTTTATCTCTATAATCGATATCACTGGCAGAACCTAGTAAAGAAATTAGGATACTTAGATTACCTCCAATCAATTCGCCAGTACAAGTACCTGGGATGTGGAGTGGATGACTAGGGAATTCATATTGTAAAGCTTCTCCAAAGAGTGCTTTTCTGAGGCTCTCTAAACCTAAAGCGGTACTATCAGGAATGGTAACAGGCATTTGCCCATGTATGCTTTGTAAACCTAATTTTTGCAAGTGCATGTGGAATACCGTAATATCACTGAAACCTACAATCCATTTAGGGTGGGATAAAAGGGGAGAAAAGTCAATCTGATCTATAATCCTAACCGAGCCATAGCCTCCACGAGCAGCAATAATAGCTTTAATATCTTGGTCATCAATAAAACGCTGAAAATCCTGAGCTCTTAATTCATCAGTGCCAGCAAATTGATGAAATTGTGCATGAATAGTATCCCCTAATATGACATCTAATCCCCAAGATGATAACAATTTTATAGCATCATCCATTGGCTTTATTAAAGATTTCGCCGGGCAAGTGATGGCAATTTTATCGCCAGCTTTTAGAAATGGGGCTTGTAACATGTATCAAATATAACGTAAAGTATAAGAGGTGATGAAATGTGGATTTGTTTTTTTGTTTTAAATACTTACTAAGTAACTGATAACCGGCAACCCACAACTCGCAACTGATAACTAGCAACTGATAACCGACAACCAACAACTCCAAACTGATAAACTACTCATCTTTATGCTAAATAATATATCTTTGCAAATTCATAGAAATACAGATATATAGCTTTGGGACAAGATAAATTTAAAAGATATACCATTACTGCTGCACTACCTTATGCTAACGGACCAAAACATATTGGCCATTTAGCTGGTGCTTATATTCCGGCAGATTTATATGTACGTTATTTACGTTTAAAGAAGAGAGATGTAGTTTTTGTATGTGGTTCTGATGAGCATGGTACAGCCATAGCTAATCAGGCTATGAAAGAGCAAACTACACCCAGGGCTATTATTGATAAATATCATGAGCTTAATAAACACAGCTTCGAGAAGTTAGGAATATCTTTTGATATTTATCATCGCACCAGCGAGCCAATTCATCACGAGACCGCTCAGGATTTTTTTAGAAATCTTAACGAAAAAGGGATTTTTAAAGTTGAAACATCAGAACAATATTATGATGAAGAAGCTAAGCAATTCTTGGCTGATAGATATATTATAGGTACATGCCCTAGCTGCGGAAACGATGGTGCTTACGGAGACCAATGCGAAAAATGCGGAACTTCTTTAAGTCCTGAAGAGTTAATCAATCCAAAATCAACCTTAACCGGAAATAAACCTGTAAGAAAAGAAACTAAGCATTGGTATTTACCTTTAGATAAATATGAAGGCTGGCTGAAAGAGTGGATTTTAGAAGGGCATAAGCATGATTGGCGCACCAATGTATACGGCCAATGTAAAAGTTGGATTGATGGCGGCTTACATCCAAGAGCCGTTACGCGTGATTTAGATTGGGGAATTAAAGTTCCGGCAGAGGGGGCAGATGGCAAGGTACTATATGTTTGGTTTGATGCACCCATAGGTTACATCTCTGCAACAAGACAATGGGCGCTAGACCATAACAAAGATTGGGAGCTGTATTGGAAAGATAAAGAAACCAAATTGGTGCATTTTATAGGGAAAGATAATATTGTTTTCCATTGTATTGTTTTTCCGGTGATGTTGCATACCCAGGGCGAATTTATTTTGCCTGAGAACGTTCCGGCTAATGAGTTTATGAACCTAGAAGGCGATAAAATGTCTACTTCTAGAGGTTGGAGCATAGAGATGCATGAGTATCTGGAAGATTTTCCTCATAAGATTGATGAGTTAAGATATTACCTCACTGCCATTGCACCAGAAACCAGCGATAGCGAGTTTACTTGGAAAGATTACCAAGCAAGAGTAAATAACGAGTTGGTGGCTATCTTAGGTAATTTTGTGAATAGGGTCATGATTTTGATGCATAAATACTTTGATGGTATTGTTGCTGGCTCGGGTAAAATAGACCTTTCTGATAAAGCTATTAACGAAGCTATAGGTAATTGTTATGATGAGGTAGAGCAAGCATTTGAGTCTTATAAATTTAGACAGGCACAAACAGCAGCCATGGAAATTGCCCGTTTGGGTAATCGATATTTAACAGAGCATGAGCCTTGGAAAGCTTATAAGGAAAATCCGGAAGCTGCTAGAGAAGTTTTACATAATTGTTTACATATTATAGCGCATGCTGCAACCTGTTTACAAGCATTTTTGCCCAACACTGCCGAAAAGATTTTTGCTATGTTGAATCTTAAAAATAATTTATCTTTTGATGACGAGATTGTTTTTGAAGGCGGCCATCAGTTAAATACAGCAGCTTTATTGTTCGAGAAAATTGAAGATGAGGTGATAGAGCGCCAAATTCAAAAATTAATAGCAAAAAAAGCATCTTTAGAGCAAGTAAAAGAGGAGGCTAGTGCTGTAGCTCCTGCTAAAGAAAATATCAGTTTCGAGCAGTTTTCTGGCTTAGATATAAGAACGGGAACTATTTTAGAAGCCGAGAAAGTTGCTAAAACAAAGAAATTGCTGAAACTAAAAATTGATACCGGTATTGATGTGAGAACAGTAGTATCTGGTATTGCAGAGTTTTACGAAGCAGAAAAAATCATTGGACAGCAAGTGAGTATACTTGTAAACCTAGAACCAAGAGAAATTAAAGGAATTTTATCTCAAGGGATGATTTTAATGGCCGAAAATTCATCAGGAAAACTTAGTTTTGTAGCACCAACAGAAAGTGATATTAATAACGGTTCTGTAATTAGGTAATTTTTTGATTGACGAGTTTGGATTTAATTCGTAAATCAAAAATTGAAAGGTCCCGTAGTTCAACGGATAGAATACCTGCCTGCCGTTAGGTAGGCCTGCCTGCCGTTAGGTAGGCCTGCCTGCCGTTAGGTAGGCCTGCCTGCCGTTAGGTAGGGAAGTTTCTTGAACTTTAGACTGTGGGGTACAAAAAAACAAATATTAAATTAGGTCCCGTAGTTCAACGGATAGAATAGAAGTTTCCTAAACTTTAGATGTGGGTTCGATTCCCGCCGGGACCACTATTAAAATCTACCTCAATTTGTTTTTCAACCTATGGAAGATAAGTTTTTTGTTTACGCTCTCATAAGTGCAAAGGATAAAAGAATTTATGTTGGTTTTAGTGGTGACTTAGATAAGCGTATCCATGAGCATAACAGTGGTAAAACTAAATCAACAAAGGGATTTAGACCATGGACATTATTATATTTTGAGGAGGTACAAGGCAGAGATTCTGCTAGAAAAAAAGAAAAGTACTATAAGAGTGGCATTGGTAAGGAATTTCTAAAATCATTGCTTACGTAGTTCAACGGATAAGAATATCTACCTGCCGTTAAACAGACCTACTCAACGGCAGGCAGGGAAGTTTCCTAAACTTTAGATGTGGGTTCGATTCCCGCGGGGACCACTATTAAAATCTACCTCAATTTGTTTTTCAACCTATGGAAAGTATCACTCAATCTATTTTCTTTGGGTATTATTTGTTAATGTTAGCGCTTTACCTTTTATGCTTTCATTAAACTGTCCGTTGTTGTAAACTAAGTTGCCATTTACAAATGAATGAGTCACTTTCGTTTGGAATGTTGTTCCTTCTAATGGCGACCAGCCACATTTTGATAAAATATTTTCTTTGCTAACTGTCCAAACAGAATCGAGGTCAACAATACTTAAGTCTGCAAAGTAGCCTTCACGTATAAAACCTCTATTTTCAATACTATATAATGTTGCTGGGTTATGGCACATTTTTTCAGCAATTTTCTCTAGAGAGATAAGCCCTTGTTTATAAAATTCAAGCATAATATTTAAGGAGTGCTGAACGATTGGTGCGCCTGACATGGATTGAAAGTAAGGTTTTTGTTTTTCTTCCAAAGTATGAGGAGCGTGGTCTGTGGTTACGATGTCTATTCTATCGTCTAATAATGCTTTCAATAGTCCTTTTTTATCTTTTTCTGTTTTGATGGCTGGGTTCCATTTTATGAGCGTTCCTAAACGCTGATAATCTTGATCAGAAAACCACAAGTGATGAACCGATACCTCAGTTGTAATATTTTTCTCTTTCAAAGGAATATCATTTCGAAAGAGATGCGTTTCTGCTTCTGTGGTCAAATGCAGAATATGAAGTCGGGCTTTGTGTTTATTTGCAATGTCTATGGCTCTTTTGCTGGCCTCGTAACATGCCTTTTCACTTCTTATCTGAGGATGAAATGCAATAGGCACATCATCGCCATATTTTTCACGATAAACGTTTTCATTCTCTTCAACTATTTGTTCTTTTTCAGAATGGATAGCAATGATAGATTTACAGTTGGCAAATAGTTTTTCCATGGTTTCAGGATTGTCTGCCAATAGGTTCCCTTTTTTAGTAAAGTAAAGTCCGTCATCAGTAACGCCCAACAATTTAGATGTATCTAGATTAATAACGTAATCCAGATTATCATCATTAACACCTAACAAGAAGCCATAATTAGCTAAAGATTTTTCTGAGGCTATTTGATATTTTTCATTTAAGATGTCCATGGTCAAAACATTCGGAAATGTATTTGGCATGTCAATAAAGGAAGTTACGCCACCAGCAACGGCAGCTCTACTTTCTGAATAAATATTACCTTTATGTGTAAGCCCTGGTTCACGAAAATGTACTTGAGCGTCTATAATACCAGGGAATAAATATTTGTCTGTTCCGTCAATTACTTTTGTATCTAAGGCATCATGATTTCGTCCTATTTTTAGAATTACACCATTACCAATTAATATATCGGTAACAATTATTTGGCCTTCGTTAACGATGCTTATATTTTTGATTAGCGTTTTTTCAGTCATTGTAATGATTATCTTTTTCTAGGGCGCCTAGCACTTATTTTTCCAAATTACTAATCCAGTTAAATTAGATGCCTTATTTGCTCCCTTATGCTCTTTGTAAAAATACGGTCAATTATTATATTTTCAAGCATTAATTGATTATCCTAGCCTTAGCTATGTTTACATTTACTGCCGAAATGCGATTTATTAGAACCCATATCTTTATCCAGTTAAGTTGGATGATCATGTCAATTGTAATTTTAAATTACACTTTGGTAGGTTCTGATTCTAAATCTCAAGGCAATAGAAATTTTCATGAGTGTAATATAATAACAGATTTTTTTGAGCAGGTAGCTAAAGATTTTTTTGACAATAAAGGTTTAGATCATAAAAATCACACCTCTGATGCTGATAATAGTGAAAATCTTTCTTTAATAGAGGTAAATGAATCTCCTGAAGATCCTTTAATTCAGTCATTTATTTTTGTCTCTCATCAAATTGTTATTTCTAAAGTGACATTATACAAAGAACTTTATATAGCACACTTCTACCCAGAACTAACACCCCCTCCACCAAAGTTTAGTTAGATTTTTTTAGCTCTTTATTTTTTAATTCGCATGCATCTTATAAAAAGATGCTTATGCCTATTTGCACCTATCATTATTATTAAGTTAAATTAAAGATGAAAATAATCTCCATGTTGAGTGTTATTGCATGTACATTTCTTATTGCATGCTCAACAAATACAAAAAAAGAAATAGAACAAAATTTTCAAGTTTTCAATCCTATTTTAAAGGATACCCTATATAATAGGGAATATATTGCAGAAATTAATGCCGTTCAAAATGTAGAAATACGTTCACGAATTCATGGAATTATAGAAAAAATTCATGTGGATGAGGGGCAAATTGTAAAGCAAGGTCAACTTTTGTTTACCATTAGTAATAGTTCTTTTGAGCAAGATTTAGTTAAGGCACAGGCTATGTTAAGAAGTTCAATCACAGAATTAAAAGCTGTGGAAATAGAGCTTCAAAACACCAGGAGACTTGCAGATAAGAATATCGTTTCAAAAACCGAGCTTGAAATGTTACGAGCCAAGGTTGAAATAGTAAAGGCTAAAATTGAAGAAGCTAAAGCAAATAATTTGCAGGCTAAGTTAAATTTATCATTCACCCAAATTAAGGCACCATTTAATGGAATAATAAATAGGATACCTAATAAAATAGGAAGTTTGGTTGATGAAGAAGCTTTGCTAACAAGTATTTCTAACGATAAGGAAGTTTTTGCCTATTTCAATGTATCTGAGATAGATTACCTAGAATTTGCGAAAACGAAAGAGCGAGGTAAAACGGACCAGGTAACGCTCATACTTGCTAATAACGATGTGTACAAGCACAAGGGAAATATTGAAACTTCTGAAAGTGAGTTTGATAAAAGTACCGGTAATATTGCCTTTAGAGCTAGATTCATTAACCCAGAGCATCTCTTAAAGCATGGAAGTAGTGGTAAAATAAGAATCAATACAGCACTTAAAAATGCCATGATTATTCCTCAGAAGTCAACATTTGAGATTCAAGAAAATCTTTACGTTTTCTTGGTAGATGCCAATAACATGGTAAAAATGAAACGATTTATACCTAAGCTTAGGTTAGAAAATCTTTACGTGGTTGAATCGGGTCTTCAATTAAATGATCATATACTTTATGAAGGTATACAGCTTGTAAAAGATGGCGACAAGATAAATACCCAAAAGATTTCGGCATCCCAAGCTTTTAAAAACTAAAAATTACAGGTAAACCAGAAAATTATGAAATCGTTATTTATTAGAAGGCCTGTATTATCAATAGTAATATCACTTATTATCACTTTATTAGGGCTACTTGCCCTAGTTCAACTGCCTATGACGCAGTTTCCAGATATTGCACCACCAGAGGTTACTGTGACCACAAAATATACAGGCGCAAATGCAGATGCAGTTGTGAAAGCTGTGATTACGCCACTTGAGAAAGCAATCAACGGGGTTCCTGGCATGGCATACATGACTTCTGTTTCTGGAAATGATGGAACAGGGGTTATCCAAATTATTTTTAGTTCAGAAACTGATCCTAACATCGCAGCTGTAAACGTTCAGAATAGGGTCTCATCAGTAATGGATGAACTGCCTGAAGAAGCTATTAAGGCCGGTGTTATTGTAGAAAAGGTACAAAACAGTATGTTATTATACCTAAATCTACTGAGTAAAGATGAAGAAACCGATGAGAAATTTCTTTTTAATTATGCGGATATCAATCTTTTGGCCGAGCTAAAGCGAATAGAAGGAGTAGGTTTTGCAGACCTTATGGGCTCTAGAGAATATGCTATGCGCATTTGGTTAAATCCAACGAAAATGACAACCTATGCCATTTCTACGGAAGATGTTGTTAATAGTCTTCGTGAACAGAATATTGAAGCAGCACCCGGAAAAGTTGGTGAAAGTTCTGGAAGAAAGGCCCAAGCACTTCAATATGTTTTAAAATATACCGGAAAATTCAATACGGTAGAGCAATATGAAAATATCATTATCAAAAGTAATGGCGGTGGCGAATTACTAAAGTTAAAAGACATTGCTACTGTAGCATTTGATTCGCAAGAGTATGATGTACTTTCTAAAGAAAATGGAAGACCTTCTGCTGCCATTATGCTAAAGCAAAGGCCAGGTAGTAACGCTCGTGAAGTAATTAGCAACATCAAAAACCGCATGGAAGAACTGAAAGTAAATTTCCCTGCTGGTATGGAATATACAGTAAGTTATGATGTTTCTGCTTTCTTAGACGCTTCCGTATCAGAAGTTATAAAGACACTAATTGAGGCATTCATTCTGGTTGCGCTTGTGGTCTTTATTTTTCTTCAAGACTGGCGCTCTACATTAATACCTATTCTAACAGTTCCAGTTTCTTTAATAGGTACACTTTTGGCCATGCAGCTGATGGGCTTTTCTTTGAATTTAATTACCTTATTTGCTTTAGTACTGGCCATAGGTATTGTGGTTGATAATGCTATTGTGGTAGTAGAAGCCGTCCATGTTAAAATGAGCAATGGCAATGTTAAACCACGTTTGGCAACAGAATTGGCTATGCATGAAATAACTGGAGCCATTATAGCCATCACCTTAGTGATGTCTGCTGTTTTTATTCCGGTATCTTTTATATCTGGTCCTACAGGTATTTTTTACAGAGAATTTTCTTTAACAATGGCAGTTGCTATTGTTCTGTCTGGTATAATTGCCTTAACACTAACCCCAGCATTATGTGCTATTCTACTTAAAAATACTCATGGGGAAGCGCATTCTAAAGGTATGCTGAATAGATTTTTCAATTGGTTTAATCATTCCTATAATGGTATAGAAAACAAATATGCTAGGTTAATAAAGAAAATAGTAAATAGAAGAGTTATAACATTTGGTAGCTTAATATTTTTCCTTTTAGCAACAGGAATTTTAGGCAATATAGTTCCTGGCGGTTTTATACCTAATGAAGATCAGGGAACTATTTATACCAATATAACCAGCCCATCTGGCTCTACCCTTGAAAGAACAGAAAAAGTAGTTGATCATATTCAGCAAGTTGCCCAGTCTTTAGACGAGGTGTCTTCAGTTTCAACGCTTGCAGGTTTTAGTATATTATCAGATGGTACGGGAGCGAGTTACGGAATGAACCTTATTGGTTTAAAACCTTGGAATGAAAGAGAAAAAACAGATAAGGAAGTTATTGAGTTGCTTAAACAGAAAACATCACAAATTAAGGATGCTCGCATTGAATTTTTTACACCGCCGCCTGTTCCTGGTTATGGAAACTCAAGCGGATTTGAGTTAAGATTGTTAGATAAAACAGGTAAAGGGGATGCTAAGCAATTAGAGCAGGTTGCAAAAAGCTTTGTGTTAGAACTTAATAAAAGGCCAGAAATAAATAACTCCTTTTCTTCTTTTGATGCAAGTTTCCCACAGTTGATGGTCAATATCGATTATGTTAAAGCCGCTCAGAAAAATGTAATTGTAGACGATATTTTAAGTACACTACAAATTCACCTAGGGAGTGAATATGCTACCAATTTTATCCGTTTTGGTCAAATGTATAAAGTAATGGTTCAGGCCTCTCCAGAGTTTAGAGCTCTTCCAGAAAATGTAATGAATTTACATGTAAAAAATCGGGATGGGGAAATGGTTCCTATAGCTTCTTTTATAACGATAGATAAAATATATGGGCCAGAACAAATTACGAGATATAACATGTATTCCTCAGCATTGGTAAATGGTGAGCCTGCAAATGGATATAGTAGTGGTGATGCCATAAGTGCGATTAAAGAAACTGCCGCTGAAAAATTGCCTAAAGGTTATGATTTTGATTGGGCAGGATCATCACGTGATCAGGCAAATGCCGGAAACGAATCTATCATCATTTTTATCATTTGTTTGCTGTTTGTTTACCTACTTCTTTGTGCGCAATATGAAAGTTTTCTGCTACCATTACCCGTTATTCTTTCTTTACCCACAGGGGTATTTGGTGCGTTGCTGTTGCTGATGATTTTTCAGCTAGAAAATAATATATACGCTCAAGTTGCTATGATCATGTTAATAGGGTTATTAGGAAAAAATGCTATTCTCATTGTTGAATTTGCTGCACAACGCCATAGCCAAGGTAAATCGGTTTTAGAAGCAACAATAGAAGCTTCTAAACAACGCTTACGCCCAATATTAATGACATCTTTTGCATTTATTGCCGGTTTAATTCCGCTTATGCTTGCATCAGGCGCAGGGGCTATTGGAAACAAAACTATTGGAACTGCAGCTGCCGGAGGGATGCTTTTTGGTACCGTATGCGGTGTTATCTTAATCCCAGGATTATATTTTGCTTTCGCAAAAATAGCTGAGAAATTTAGCTCCAATAGAAATGATGAAAAACCTTTTACTGAAAATTTAAATCCTTGAAAATGAAAATTAAAGGAATATATGTAGGCTTGTGTTTATTTACGGGTATGATATTTAATGCTTGTAAAACCTTAGACACAAATTTATCCATACAAAAAAAAACATTGCCTCCTAGTTTTTATAAGGTTTCAGATAGTTCTGAAATATCGAAAATAAATTGGCGAGACTATTTCAACGACCCTATATTAAGCGGTCTTATTGATACTGCTTTAGTAAATAACCATGATCTTAACATCGCCATTCAAAAAATTGAAATTGCTAGAGCGGGTGTTACAAATGCAAAAGCTAGCCTAATTCCTCAGGTTAATGCAGGGACTAATGGCGGTATCCGTCGTTTTGGACGTTATACTATGGATGGGGCTGGAAATATTGCTACAGAAATGACACCGGGTAGGATAGTACCTATTAACTTACCTGATATCTTTCTTGGTTTTCAGGCAAGTTGGGAAATAGATCTTTGGAAAAAATTAAAAAGCAAGCAAAAATCAGCTATTAATCAATTTCTTGCAAGTGCAGAGGGGGCTAAAGGTGTTACTGCTTCATTAGTTTCAGATATTGCCACTTCTTATTATGAATTGCTTGCGCTAGATCATGAGTTAGAAATTATTCAGCAAACTATTCAAAGGCAAAAAGATGCTTTAGAGACCATAAAACTCAAAAAAGAAACAGGTAGAACAAATGAATTAGCTGTGCAGCAATTTCAGGCTCAACTGCTAAACACCCAAGCAATTGAGAAAGAGTTATTACAGCAAATTGTAGAATTTGAAAATCGAATAAATTTTTTGTTAGGGAGATTTCCCCAAAAAGTTGAAAGAGTAAAGGAAATCCTTTTAGCTGATGTTCCTAGTCAAATTAAAACTGGCTTACCCTCACAACTTCTTGAAAACAGACCTGATATCCGCGAGGCAGAATTATTACTTGAAGCAAGTAAGTTTGATTTAAAATCTGCAAAAGCTGCGTTTCTACCAAGCATGAACTTAGTTGCTGGGCTAGGCTTTCAGGCCTTTAAGCCAGAGTTTTTGTTTTTAGCTCCGGCATCTATCACTTACCAAGCATTAGGAGGTTTAATGACACCTCTAATAAATAGGAACGCTTTAAAGGCCAATTTTAGTTATGCAAAGGCCAATCAGTTAAGCGCTATGCATCATTATCAAAAAAGTATTCTTACGGGCTATACTGAAGTTATGAACCAATTATCGGCATTAGAAAACTTAAAGAATTTGCATGTTTTAAAAAAGGAACAAAATAGTGTGCTAAACACCTCGGTTGATATGTCAACTGAGCTATTTAGCACAGGAAGAGCAAGTTATTTAGAAGTATTATTAGCTCAACAAAACTCTCTTCAAGCAAAATTTGAATTGATAAATGTGAATAAAAGACAGCATATTGCTGCTGTAAATTTATACAAAGCTTTAGGTGGAGGATGGTAAAATATCATAATGTAGATTCAGGTTTATGCTATCATTATATTTTATTAATGTAGATTCCTTTTAATTAGGACTAGTATAGGCAAAGCCAAGGAAGTTGTCTTATTGGATGTAGGTGAGACAACTTCTTTGTGTTTTTACTTTATATACCTATTGGGTGTCGCTCTTTTTTACCAAAAGTGCCTTTTCACGCTTTGTAAGCCCTGTAGCTACTTGCTTATTAAATCTTCATGATACTAATTTTAGCAAGTGTATAATTTTTTTATATTTGTTTATAATCTTTTCAATTAACCATTTTAATGATATGATAACTAAATATTTAGCCACTAAAAAGTTTCTTTTCGTCATCATAGCTGCTATGATTGTATTTTTAGGTAACAGCGCAACGGCAGCATCAATTGTAAATAACCCAGATGCGGTAGTTGGTGTTTGGAAGACTGGAGATGGAAATGCAATTGTTCGTATTTATAAAAATGGGGAAACCTATCAAGGTAAAATTGTATGGTTAAAAGAACCTCATGACCCCGATACTGGAAAACCTAAACTTGACAAAAATAATCCTACAGAAACCTCTAAAAACCGCCCAGTAGTAGGCTTGGTAAATATTTGGGGTTTTAAATTTATAGAGAAAAATTTGTGGGATGAAGGTAATATTTACGATCCTAAAAGTGGAAACACCTATTCTTGCACTATTAAGATGCTCAATGCTAACACTCTTGAAGTTAGAGGTTATATTGGCGTTTCTTTAATTGGCAGAACAGATGTTTGGACCAAGCAAGTTGTTAAAAATTAAGGCGATACCAAGTTTAAACTCAGGTTAAAATAAAATGGATTACCTAAGTTGCTAGAGAAATAACGTTGGCTTGTTTCTCTAGCATCATATCCGTTCATAACATCAAAACGCCAATTATGTCTATAACCAGCTTGCGCACTCATCCATAAAAAGCCAGTTAATTTCTTATCCCATGCAACTCGTGGTTTAAGTTCTCCTCTTTGTAAAAAAACCTTTCCGTTTTGGCTATTAGGTAAATTTACTAGGAATTGATTACCCTCAAGTTCAAAACCTAGTTGAAGAATATTGGATGTAGAAAAATTATATTTTACATGACCGCGGGCAGGTAATAAAAGTTCCATCCCCCAATGGTCGTTAAAACTTTTATTCCAGAAAAGGATAGGAACATGTAAAAGTTGCCCTGCTCTATAAGTACGAGAGATACCTAATCCTATCATATTTCTATCAGATGTTTTCCATCCATAAATGGCAGCTCCGCTAATGGTAATGGCGTCGCTAGAAATATCACTAAAACTTTTAAAAAGGCCGTTAGCATCGGCGCTAGCCTGAACAATTAAAAAATTCTTCTCGTTTAAAGGCTTAAAAATGGTGGTATTAATTCCTGTGGTAGTTAAGGCTCTACTATTTAATGCTTGTGCAAATGAATTATTACCAGGGTTATCCAAATTAAACCTACTTGCCCAATAATTGGCTCCTACTTGCCATATAATCTTGGTATTTGATATAACTGGAATGTTAACTTGAGCCCTTAGTGAAGAAACTTGATTTACCGTAAAATCTTGAACTGTTGATGATGAAGCTGATGCCCTAACGCCTGGCATGGTAAAACCACCTTGGTGCTCATAACCAAAACTTATAATACGTTGAGGAAGTTGATTAATTACTTTTTGGTTACAGTAACGTTTAACCCCTTCTGCATCACCAAATTTGCCATAATCTACAACTTCTGTGGTGTCTTCTTGAGCAAATGATAGCACAGAAGTCAACATCAATAGATAAAATAAAATTTTTTGCATGAGTTTAATTTAAAGTTTATAATCTGGTCAAATATAATTCAATATTATACATCTTTTTAATTCATTTGTTTGATTTGGGATTCACATTTTCAAGAAGTTTAGATCAAGTTGTTTTTAGTTTTATTTATTCTTTTTAGGTTTGTAAAGTAAGAATATGAGTTATAAACTTAATTGAAGAACAAGGGCTTAAAGTTAGATATGGGTTTAATGTCTGCTGAGATACAATAGTTTACCTAACTTATTTTTAAGGCTCTCTACTTTATCCATTATAGAAACTAATTTATATTCTTAGAGAATTACCAGATTGCTTTTACCTACTTATTTAAGGGGTAAATAGCATGTATTTGGAGATTAATTTAGCGCAGGCTCTATGATGAATAGAATTGTTTAGCCTTAATTTTAATCGCTCTGTGTGTTTAAAAAGCTTTTAATCTCCTTAATTCTTGTGACTTTAATTAACCATGTGTTTGCTCAAAATATAGGTAATAGTATAGAGTTTAATGCTGAGATTAGCTTAAAATACTTTCCTTCCACTAATCATTTATCAGGTAAAGTTTATGGCGCTGAGGTTATTTACCATAAAGTACCAAGTAGCTTATTGCAGAGAAAATTAAATATCATAAGTCAAGATTGGGTTTTAAGATTTAACACATTAAGAAGTCTTAAAATCAATGAAAATATAAACCAATTTGGCGATTCTTATGCGCTACTTTACGGATTAAACTTCTCTGTGTTAAAAACAAAATATATAAATCTAAACTTCTCACCGGCATTTGGCTTGGGTTATACAAATAAAACTATCTATACCAATGAGAACAGAATTATGGGTAGCCATGTAAATATGTATTCAAGAGCAGCTCTTAAAACCGAGATTAGTATTACTTCAACAACAAAATTGCTTACCGGCATTAACTTCTTGCATATCTCAAATGCTGCAACTCGTGTTCCAAATATGGGTTTCAATCAATCATCTATCAGCTTCGGAATTTCAAAAGAATTAAAGAATAATCAGGCTAAGCCATCTAAAGAAAGTCTTACAACATTTCCAGATAGCACATTAAATAAGCATGAATTAGAATTAGGTTTAAATATAGGGAGAAGGGGAGCGTATAAAAGTTCAAAAGGATTATATAGAAATGGATTATATCTGGGTTATAATTACAGATTCAATTATTTTTTAGCTTTGAGTTTAGGTTTTGATGCTGTTTATTATCATAAGGTTTATCATCCTGATAATAATCTTGGTACTTATCAATCTTATGCAAGCTCCTTAGATAGATGGAGGCTTGGTACAGCTATTGGACCAAGTATTAGAATAGGGAAATTTGAAGTAGAACCTAAATATGGATATTATTTATACTTTAATAGTCTTAAACCTATGCATACTTATTGGACTGTAAATTCTGATTATCACTTAAATAAAAAGCTTGCTCTACAAGCTAAAATGTATGTTCATAAAGCCGAGGCAGATTTCCTAGGCCTAGGTTTTGTCTATAAATTAACTCCATAAGCATTCAATTATATTATTAGTAATAATATTAATTTTAATGAAATATAGCTATCCCTATTTTAAGGCATCAGACGCGTCCTCTTTATCATTATTATTGCTTTTCTAAAAAGGTTAGTAAAAATATTTTAAGATTAACTTGATTTAGAAGCTATGGGGTTCAATATCTTAGTTCATATTTACTCAGCACTTTTTGTTGTCTCTTTAATTGTTTTGTTTGAGTTGATTTTTGTGCTTAAAAAAAACAAATCTCTTAAAACAATCCTAATAGGGTATTCATCAGGTGTTTTATGGTACAGTGCAAGTCATTTGTATTGTAGCTATTACGGGTATAACAGAATTTTATTAGAACTCCCTTTTCCTTTATTATCTATCTGTTTCATGACGTTTTTTTCTACTTTATGTTATAATAAAGTTAAAAGTTATGTTGTTGTATTTTCAGCCATTAGCCTTATAAACTATTTTGTTTTTGTTGTTTATTATCTTTTTATAAAACCAGTAGATACTGGAATCCCATTAAGTGATGAAAATGTATTAGGAGGATATGTTTCTTATATTAAGTTAGGATATATGATAGCTTTTCTAATCATAAGTGGGTCATTATATTTTAAAATGCAATCGAAATATCAGGCTGATAATATCTACTTTAAGCGAATTAAAAGTTGGGCTTGCTTTTTTATTGTAGGTGTGATAATTATTTTTATATCTGGGGTAAACCGCGTATTTAATGGATATAACAATGAAATCAGCCGATATCTTAATAGCCTAGTATTATTTTTAACCATTTTAGCCCTTTTATTTAGACCGAAGTTTTTAAATACATCTAAGCTGAGTATCTCTTTAAGTAATTATTTTACAAAAAATCTGATTCAGAAATAGATCATATCGCATTTAATGAGGCTTTTTATGACAATCTATATTTTCTTAATGCAGATGCTTCCATGGATGATTTAAGTAAAAAATTAAAAATTTCTTCTGATACCCTGTACAGATATATCTATAAAAATTACAAATCTGGGTTTAACGATTTGGTAAATGAAAACAGAGTAAGATATTTCATAGATATTGTGAAAAGCAAAAAACATAACAATTATACTATAGATGCTTTATCTCAACTAGCAGGATTTAGTTCTAGACACCATTTGTATAAACCATTTAAGAAATTTCATGGTGGTGTACCATCAGATTTTATGAAGTCTTTAGACTATATGTAGTAATCTCTTCCCCTAAATTAAATAGGATTGTTTTAGTCATATTTCTTCTACCTTATTTTGTCTCCTTTTACCAAATAGATTAAGCAGTTAATGCTTTACTTTCTTTAATTAGAGGTTTTATCACAGAATTTTTAATATCATTTTTGTGAACTCTCCTTATAAGTAAAGTTGGTTTGTTAAAAAAGGTTGTCCTAATCTAATTTTGCTTTAGCAATAAAAATAAAGGATTTGATTTGTAGAACAATAAGCGTAAAAAACTATAAGTCTTTGGTTTCGTTTTGCTTTTATGATTTTTTTAAGTAGTTGATAACCAAAGCGTCATAAAAAGTAACAACGTAATTTCTGTGGTTACTGCTAATATTTTAGACACAGGTTTTAGACACTTAGCTTTGAAGCTGTTGAAGTGAAAGTGTGATTCATTTTAGAAAATAATCACAAAACTTTCATTTAAAATTTTAAGACAGCTTATGTGTAAAAAAGGAATATTAAAAATTTTAGTCTTTTGCTTGTTAGGCTTTTTTGGTTTACAGGTAAAGGCTCAATCTCTTCATCACCAAATGCTATCTTCTTTGGGTAGCACAAATATCTTAAAGAATGGGATGATTGTAAGACAAACGGTGGGTCAGCAGAGTGTTATTGGGAGTTCAAGTTTATCAAACATCATCATACAGCAAGGTTTCCAGCAAAGTATGGTTTCCAAATTCATTCCTGTTTACAATATCAGCAGTATAGAAACTACTATTTATCCTAATCCATTTTTATCAGCCCTTAACATCAAATTCTCTGAAACCATTTCAGAAAAAATGAGTGCGGCCTTGTACAATATGTTTGGGGTAATGGTATATAAAAGGGAATATAACGCTCCCTTAATTACTATGGACTTCAACTTTGAACAGTTAGCCCCAGGGAGCTATATTCTAGTCTTAACCTCTAAAAATTATACCCATTCTAAAACTTTAATTAAACTATAATGAAAAGAATCATCCTTCTGAGTCTTTTATTGCTGCTTAGCATGCAATTTTTAAAAGCTCAATCAGTATTTATTAAATCTGGTAGAAACCTTAATAACTATATATTTAGCAGTAGTGGTAACGAAGTTGCAAACCTACAGAATGAAATAGGACAAAGCTACGAGTTTGGATATATCAGTAAAATACCACAAAAAAAGCGTTTCTACTACGGCTTTAGTTTGGGTTTAGAAGAATACAATGCTAGTGGTTCTTACGCTTCTAATAACTTGGTATGGGAAACCTCCTATGCTAATTTTAAAGGCTTAGGTTATTATAAGCTTCTACAAATAGATAGAAACTCACTAGCTGTTAAAGGAGGTTTGGGTTTTGCAACATTAATACATGGTCGTCAGCAAATTAACGGTGGCAGATACGACTTGTTGAAGGAAACAGAGTTTAAAGGCTTATTCTTAAATACACAGTTAGGTTTATCTTATAGCTTCTCTATCAACAATGATATTCACCTTCTTGCAGATTATGATTACGGTAAACAGTATAGCTTAGCCAATAGTAGTAATCAAAAACTATCTTTTAATAACCATAGCCTTAGTCTAGGCTTTAGCATCAACATTAATTAATCCTTCCATTTATATGAAAAGAATTATACTCAGCTTCTTAACATTTATAACACTTAATGTTTACGCTCAACAAAAAGGAATTAGCTACCAAGCGGTTATTCTAAACCCAAAAGGTTTATCAGCTCCTGGTACAGATATTCCTAGTGCTCCTCTAGCCAATAAAGGTATTTGTATGCTTTTTGAGATTGTTGATGGATCATCACAAGTAGAATATCAAGAATCTATACAAACAACAACAGATATGTTTGGTATGGTTAACCTGATGATTGGAACAGGAACTAAAACTGGAGGTTATGCATCGGCATTTGATAAAATCCGCTGGTCTTTAGGAAACAAGAAATTGGTAGTAAGCTTAAATACTACAGGAGCATGTGCTTCTTATACGAAGATTAGTGAGCAGCCCTTTATGTCTGTTCCTTATGCGCTATTCTCAGAAAATGCATCAGTAAGTGATGGAAATATCACGACAGTTAAATTAGCTGATGGAGCCATAACAGATGTTAAAATAGCATCTGGAATAAGTCCATCAAAAGTAGGTTTAGGTAATGTTGATAATACCAGTGATGCAAATAAACCTGTAAGTAATGCAACAAAAACTGCTCTAGATACTAAAGAGAATATAGCTAATAAGTCTTCGTCTATTGCTTTAGGAACAAGCGATGTATTGTATCCAACACAAAAAGCTGTTAAAAGTTATGTAGATAATACCTTCGCTTCAGTAGGAAGTGGTATAAAAGGAGATACAGGCCCTCAAGGTCCAGCTGGCCCTATCGGTCTACAAGGTCCACAAGGATTGAAAGGAGATAAGGGAGAAACAGGAGCAACTGGTCCAGCAGGTCCGCAAGGTCCAGCAGGTGCAGATGGAGTAGCCGGTGCACAAGGATTAAAAGGAGACAAAGGAGAAACAGGGGAAACTGGTCCAGCAGGACCTATCGGGCCACAAGGCCCAGCTGGTGCTGATGGATCTATTTTAGCGGATGCTAGTGTTGCAGTTAAAGGCAAAATACAATTAGCGGGAGATTTAGGTGGAACTGCAGATTTACCAAAGGTACCTGGTTTAGAAGTTAATGCAACTGCAATTTCAAATGAAATAACAAGAGCAAAAGCTGCAGAGCAGGCTAATGCCGATGCAATTGCAGCTGAAGAAACTAGAGCTAAATTGGCGGAGTCTGATAATTCAACTGCAATTTCAAATGAAATAACAAGAGCTGCAGAGCAAGCTAATGCCGATGCAATTGTGGCTGAAGAGAATAGAGCAAAAGCAGCAGAGTTAACTAAAGAAGATAAATCGAATAAATCAACCGATATTACAGAGGATGCTAGTTCTGATGATAAATACCCAACTGTAAAAGCGATTAAACAGTATGTAGATAATTCTTTTACATCAGGAGGGGTGCCAACTGCTGATGGTTCTACTAAAGGCATTATTAAACTAACAGGTGATTTAGCAGGAAGTGCAGAATCTCCAACAGTACCTGCTTTAGCTTTAAAAGCACCATTAGCCTCACCAACCTTTACTGGAACAGTATCAGGTATCACAAAAACTATGGTAGGTTTAGGTAATGTAGATAATACTACAGATTTAAGTAAACCGATTTCAACAGCTACTCAAACAGCATTAGATGCAAAAGCATCAAATACAGACTTAGCTTTAAAAGCGCCATTAGCTTCACCAACTTTTACTGGAACAGTATCAGGTATAACAAAAACCATGGTAGGTTTAGGTAATGTAGATAATACTACAGATTTAAGTAAACCAATTTCAACGGCTACTCAAACTGCTTTAGATGCAAAAGCACCATTAGCTTCACCAACCTTTACCGGAACGGTTACTTCACCTATTTATGCTTCAACGCCAAACCCAATAAGTCCTTCAGGCTCTACCATTACATGGGATCCAGCTAAAGGGTTAAATGCTTCGGTAACATTAACAGGAAATAGCACTTTAGCTTTTAGTTCTGCACCAGCAAGCGGTACCTATGGTACATTAGTAGTAACACAACCTGCAGGCGGTGGCGCTACTCTAACATTACCTTCAGGTACACATAGAGTATTAGGCTCTACTTCAACAACTACTGTTGGTTTATCAACGGCAGGTAATGCTGTAGATATTGTTAGTTTTTATTATAATGGCTCTACATACTATTGGAATGTTGGGCAAGGATATGGTACTGCAGCACCTGCTGCAGCCGCAACAAATTTAGCTACTGGTGTTACTGGTACATTATCAATCGCTAATGGTGGTACTAATGCAACTACTAAAGCGGCTGCTTTTGATGCTTTATCTCCGATGACTGCTTCAGGCGATATCATCTATGGTGGAACCAGCGGTACAGGAACAAGATTAGGGAAAGGGTCAGATGGACAAGTATTAACCCTAGCCAGCGGTTTGCCTACTTGGGCGGCGCCAACAGCGACTGCAATGAGAGCCGCAGCTGGAAGTACTTACAATGAGGCAGTTGGATTCTCTTTTATAGGAGGTGATTGGGCAAGAAATACAGGGATGTTTAATGATTTCCCAGATGAGGGTACTACTAATCCAGCTCGTATATCAACTCTAAAATTCCGTATAGCTACTGCAAATAATGTTGCGCCTTCAATTTTTGAAATTGCGCCTGGTAAAGTATCAGTCTTACCTACAACAGCTTCAACTAGTACTACCACAGGAGCATTAGTAGTTAATGGTGGTGTAGGTGTTGCAGGTAGCGTAACAGCCAAAAAATATACCATTACAGCGCCAACTGTTGCAGCGGCGGCAACAACAACGCTTAATTTATCTGATGGAAACTTATTTCAAGTTACTTTAGGGACTAATATTAGTACGCTGTCTTTTACAAATCCAACTCCCGGAACTTACATTATAGAGTTTACACAAGACGGAACTGGTTCTAAAACAGTAACTTTTCCTGCAAATTGGAAATGGAGCGGGGTACTATACCTACAATAACAACTGGGGCTAGTAAAACTGATATTGTAACCATTATTTATGATGGCACAACGTATTACGCAGCTATTTTGCAAAATTTCTAATGGAAATCTTAATAATTACAGCTAACAAATATTAAGATTAAAAACAAATTGCCCATCCTACATCATTAGAGATGGGCAATTTTATAGTAAAAAGTTATCGATTAGTTTAAGTATAGAAGTTATTTTTTAATAATATAACAGCCATGAAATTTAAATTAACCCTTCTAGTTTGTTTAGTGTTTAACTTAAACTTACAAGCCCAACAAAGCTTATTTCGAAGTAATAACTCCTATATACCAAAAGCTCCATATACTAATGGATTGGTTTTGCATTTAGAAGCAGGTAATCAAGCGTCTTACCTTGGCACTGGTACTGTTTGGACAGATTTAAGTGGTACTGCTAATCATGGTACTTTAATAGACGGAGTTACTTTCAATTCAAGTAATGGTGGATATTTTAATTTTAACGGTTCTGGCCAATATGTTAGCTTAAATCCATCAAAGCTACCCATAGGTACTAGCGATAGAACAATTATTGCTTTTGTAAAAACCCCAACAAGTTTTATTATTTTAAATCACATTATACATTGGGGCTCTACGTCTAACAATCAAACATTTGGATTAGCATTATCTAATGGCCAATTAAATTCACACACATGGGCCACATACCCAGGGCAGGGTGCCACGGTTGCTACTGCAACAAATTATTTTTTGCAGTAACTTATACTCATGCTAATACACTGCATAAATTTTGGATAAATGGTGTTTCGCAGGGATCAGGTGTTTCTGCTTCCATAAACACTGGTATAGCCGAAGCTAGAATTGGACATAGAGTAACTGGTAGCGAGGTTTGGGGGCCAAACGGACAGATTTACCAAATATTAGTTTATAATAGAGCGCTCTCCGACTCAGAAATTCTACAAAATTTTAATGCTAACAAGGCTAAATACGGTTTGTAAATTTAATACGATGAAAAATATTAAATCAAGTATTTTATTTCTTTTTCTACTAGTCCCATTGTTAGGAGCTGCACAAGTAGTACCTATAAGTTTTTTACAAAGAAACGCTGTGCCTTCAATTGTTACCAATAGCCTAATTTTAAATTTAGATGCGGGAGATATAACCAGCTATGCAGGTACCGGAACCACTTGGATAAATAAAGGTACTGGAGGAACTACCTATAATGCAACTATGTATAGTAATCCAAGTAATCCTACATTCACAGTTAATGGAGCAGCTAGTTATTTCAATTTTAATGGTACGAATGGATTCTCTCTTGCCAGACCAGTACAAGATAATATGACTTGGGCAGCTTGGATTAAAACCAGTCAGACTGGGGGTGGATCAGGCCAATTTTATACGGCTTATTCTATTTTTGGAGGTGAGATGCCCGGCGGTACTAATGATTATGCAGTAGTAATGGGTAACGGTAAATTAGGTTTTGGAAACGGAGCAAACGACATTACATCCTACACCACAAAATCTATCAATGATAACTTATGGCATTATATTACAGTAACTAGAAATGCTACTTCTGGAGAGGTTAATTTGTATATTGATGGTGTTTTAGATAAAACTTTTACTACCTCTACGGGGTCCTTAACTGGACCTTCTAAAATTGGTATTGCTTATAACGCAAATGTTACTGGCGACCCAAAGTTTGCAGGAAATATTGCCATTGCCCAAGCCTACTCCATTGTTTTAACAGCAAAACAAGTCCTAGACAATTTTGAAGCACTTAAATCCAGGTTTGGATATTAGTTAAGTAAACTACACAATGAAACAATTAAAATCAACTATCTTATTTCTTTTTCTAATAACTCCATGGTTGGGAAAAGCACAAGTAGTGCCAGTAAGTTTTTTAGGAAAACCACCACAAGCTACTATAGCTGACGGCCCCATAATAAATTCTGGATTAGTTGTAAACCTAGATGCAGGTAATACAGCATCTTACTCTGGAACTGGAACAACTTGGACAGATTTAAGTGGTAATGGCAATCATGCAACTCTTCAAAATGGTGTTAGTTACAATAGTGGCAATGGGGGATATTTAAGATTAGACGGTGCTGATGATATTGTATCAAGTATAAATTTATCATCCTACACTAATTTTACTTTAGAAATCTGGATTTATGATACACGGAGCAGTGGAGAGAGAGATATCTTATCTTACAATGGGAATGCAGGATCTTACACATTCAATGGTTCATCGTTTAGAACTGATGGTAATGGTTTAGGAGGAAGAAGTTACGGCACAGTAGGACAACCTCCTCTAAATACTTGGTATAGGTTCTGTATTACTAAGGGGGCTAATCTGTTTATCAATCAAACTAAACATACTGGAACCGGAAATGAAAATCCATACGGAGTATTAAATTTTGGCGGTACTAGATCTGATGTTAATTCCCGATTGAATGGAAGAATTGCTATAGTTAGAATTTACAATAGAACACTTACGGATTTAGAAATTCAACAAAATTATAATGCATTAAAATCAAGGTTTGGTCTTTAATTTAAATATGCAAAAATGAACCATCTTAAATTAAACGTTCTACTTTTTATAATAATTATTCCTTTTTTGGCACATGCTCAGGTTATGCCTATGAGTTTTATTCAGAGAAATAATGCGTCGGGCTTTGGCGATGGTAAAACAAGTGCTACAGCTGGTAGCAGTGCTTTTCAAATTAAGAGAGATTATCCAAGTTCTACAGATGGTATTTATTGGATTAAGAATGTAAATATCAATAGTAATACGCCATTTCAAATTTATGCAGATATGACTACTGATGGTGGTGGCTGGACTTTGATTTTAAAGAATTCTAATAGTGCTGGCTGGACATATGAAAATGCAATTTCATTAAATACATCTATGCCATTTACTAATACTGCAGATGTCATCAGTACATCAACAGCTAATTATTCTATCATTGGCTGGGCAGATTTTATCAAAAGAAGTGCATCCGGCTTTCAATACATGATTGATGCAACAACAAGAAGAAGCCATGGTGCAATTTGGACTGCTAACGGTAATTATAGTTTTGTGAAAACCGATAATTCTCAAACCAACATTACAATTAATACCAAATTTGGTAATTGGGCTTATATAAATGATAATGGTATTAGCGAAAGAATGCCATGGTACCAAAATGATTGCGGACAAATAACTACCGATAATGGCGGAGGCAATTGGTGGGGAACCTTAGTTTCTCGTTGTACTGGCTGGATTCCAACTCCTTGGATAGATAATGCGGGTGGGGGCACAACAAATCCCAATCCTGGTATTTTATGGTATTGGGTTAGATAACTTAATTTATAAACTAAAATTCGGCATTAAAATACTCTAAATATGAAAAAACTTAAATCATCTTTCTTCTCCTTTCTATTCTTATCATCTTCATTAGGGTTTTCGCAAGTAATGCCTTTTAGCTTTTATCAATCTAAGATTAACACTAGTAATTTGGTTACTAACAGTTTAATTGTAAATCTAGATGCTGGTAATACGTCATCATACCCTGGAAATGGCATTACTTGGACAGATTTAAGTGGTAACGGTAATCATGGTACTTTATTTAATGGGGTCGCCTTTAATAGTTCAAATGGTGGATCTTTAGTTTTTGATGGTGTAAATGATTATGCCGATATCACTTCTAATTCATTCGGCTCGGCAACCATACTAACCATAGAGGGTTTTGTGAAATGGGTTTCTGGCTCTGGAGGGATGTTTTTTGGTTTCACTACTTATGATGTATGGACTGAAAGTGGAACACTCGGTTATAATACCGGAGGGGGTAATGTAGTTGGAATATCGGCTGCTATAGTTTCGAATTTAAACTTAGTGGGTAATTGGCACCATTATACATTTGTTATGAAAAGTTCAGGCCTATTATCTACAAATAAAATTTATATAGACGGTGTTGATGTGGGGGTACTAACTCCGGTAGTAAGAACTGATGCTAATATTCCTGGTTTTAACAACAACCTAAGATTATGTAGTTGGAACAATGGAGGTTTTCTCGGAAATATGCAATATGGTAATCTTAGAATTTATAATCGCGAATTAACAGCTTCAGAAATTCAACAAAATTATAATGTATTAAAATCAAGATTTGGCATGTAATTATAAATTTTTAAAGATGAAGTATCTCATTATAAGCTTGATAAAGTTACTAATATGATAATTATTAATGCTACAAAAGATTGTAATAAGGCTCATTTGATTATTCGCCTATTTGGGTATTACCATGTCCTTGTGATCTAATTAAACTATATATAATATGAAATTTAAAACTAGATGTTTCATTTTTATTCTTTTATCGAGCTTTAATTTACAAGCCCAGCAGAGTTTTTTCAGAAGTAATAATAGTTATGCTGCGCCTAAAGAACCAATTAATGAAATAGGATTAACTGTTGTTGGTGGCGGCGGCGGAGGTGGCGGCGATGTTGGCGGCGGCGGAGGTGGCGGTCAGGTTGTAAACGTTTCTAATTATGATATTACTGGTTTACAAAGTTTAACTATCACAGTTGCCGTACAAACAGATTATCCAGCTGGTTATAATCATTTTGGTAGAAATGGAGGCAATTCTTCTGTTTCAGGAGGAAATGCAGGAACAATAACAGCAATGGGGGGCAACGGTGGAAGATCTAGAAGTTCCGGAGGGCCTGGCACAAATACGGGTTGGAATGGTGGTGGTGGTTCTTACGATTATAATGCTGCACATGCTGGGCAAGGTGGTTTTGCAGGTGGTAATGCATTTAGTGGCAGAAGCTGTGGAGGAGGAGGAGGTTCTGGTGGGGCTGGGCAAGCTGCAACGATTACCAATCCTGGCAATGGTGGTTTAGGCGTACTCAGTATAGTTGATGGTAAATATTACGGTGGCGGCGGTGGCGGCGGTGAATATGGAGGTACTGCAACTGGTTTAGGTACACATGGAGGCGGCGATGGAGGTAGAACAGGGCCTACTTTTGGCAAAGATGCCACACCTAATACTGGTGGAGGTGGAGGAGGCGGGCCTTCAACAGCAACTAATTTGAATGCAGGTAGAGGAGCTTCCGGACTTGTACTTATAAGATATTTAGGTGCGCCTAAAGCAATAGGAGGTGAAATATCTCAAATCAACGGATTTACCCTACATACCTTTAAATCATCAGGAGTTTTTGTAATAAATTAATAAAGGTATTTTTATCAATAAGAAGAGGTAGCTAAACTACTACCTCCTCAAAATAATATATCCTTTATTCATTCTTCTGACACCAGCATTATCCGTAGTGTAAACCAGAAAATAATAAACCCCATCAACCAGAACAACATTTTCATTGGTTAATATACCCGTATTGGCACTTCCAGTAAATAAGTTGTCTTTATTGTTATAATTTCTGGCTCTAAAAATAGCATTTCCCCATCTATTGAAGATAATAAGTTCATTATCAAGATATTTTTCAATATTATAAATAACAAAACCTTCATTCCCAATACCATCACCATTTGGAGAAATGTATGGATCTGGATTAATATCTGGGTTTTCCTCAGGGCCTATAGGTTTGCTTTCTGGATATTTATCTGTGATGATGATATTAGACCCGGTACCTATACGCACAAAAACCGACGAAGTTGAAGCAATATTCACCTCCACATTTTCAGCAGGTTCTTTTAAAGCATCTATTTTACTAGCTATAATTAAAGAATCAGTACTAAAAATACTGCCAGCTGGAAAAAATAAACTTTGTGTACTTGCTCTAAGTTCATAATCTAAAGGAAAGTTTGCAGAGCCAGTATTTACCAAATTAACAATAACATCTTCTAGTAATGCTTCGGTTAGTTGCGCCTTAATAGTTATACTTTCACCTTCTAAAATCTCTCCGGTTGGAGGTATTAAGTTAACGATGACTCTAGGTTGTATCAAAAAAGTAACTGTTGCGGTATTACATAAACCCGATGGATCGCATATCCGGTAACGTAAAGAATCTCTACCTACAAAATTTCTATTTGGAACATAGGTGAAATTTCCATTTCCAGAAAAAGTGATAGAACCATGAAAAGGGTTGGTAAGTCTCGTGAAAGTTAAAAAATCACCATCAACGTCAAAGTCATTTCTAGCAACTGTTTCAGTTATTAAAGAATCTTTTACAACCAAAAATCTATCGTTAATGGCCGTTGGTGGGTCATTAACCGGGCTAATAACTATTGTTACGGTTGCCGTATCACATAAGTTTTGGTTATCACAAACCCGATAAGTAAAGGTTGTGGTGCCATTCCAATTGTTATGAGGTCTAAAATTAAAAGTACCATTGGTATTAAAAGTTATGCTACCATTGGTTGGGTTAGTTAAAATATTAAATGATAGAGGGTCACCCTCAATATCACGATCATTAGGTGCAACACTCCCGTTTATCATAACATCTTCTACACCTGTAAAATTATCATTAATTGCTAATGGAGGGTCGTTTACCGGAGTGATGTTGATAAACACAGTTGCTCTGGTACATAAACCAAAAGGATCGCAAGCTTGATAATCAAAAGATGTTGTCCCATTCCAATTAGAATTAGGTATAAAAGTAAACGTACCATTATTATTAAATGTGATATTACCGTTAGCAGGACTACTTAACCTAATAAAAGTTAAATTATCCTCATCAGGGTCAGAATCATTTGTACTTATAGTACCTTGTACAGGTCTATCTTCCCTTTCAAAGAAGTTATCATTAACGGCTGTCGGAGGGTCATTTACAGGGTTTATCCTAATCGTTACAGTTGCAATATCACATAAATTATTAGGGTCACAAACCTGATAATCAAAAGAAGTTGTACCATGCCAATTAGGATTAGGCGTGAAGGTAAAAGTACCATTCGGGTCAAAAATTAAGCTACCATTGGCAGGGTTACTTATTCTGGTGTAAACCAAAGCATCGCCATCTATATCAAAATCATTATTGGTTACTGTGGTATTAATAGGGTTATCCTCTGTCTGAGAAAAACTGTCATCATTAGCAATCGGGGCATCATTTACTGGGGTTACGGTAATAGTAACTCTTGCAATATCGCATAAACCTAAGGGGTCACAAACTCTATAATCAAAAAATGTAGTGCCACTCCAATTACTATTAGGTACATAAGTGAAACTACCATTGCTATTAAAAGAAATACTACCATTAGCTGGGTTGCTTAATCTTGTAAAAGTTAAAACATCCCCATCTGCATCAATATCATTAGTTGCAACAATAGCATTTATTGGTGTGTCTTCTGCTGTGACAAAATTGTCATCTAAAGCCACTGGAGGGCAATTTCCTGATGAAATAGTAGAACTCAAAGAAAAGGTACAATTATTGGCATCTCTAATTGTTACAGTATAGCTTCCAGCAGGTACATTATTTAACACAGCGCTTGTACTATTTTGGTTTACCCAATTATAGCTATAAGGGGCTGTTCCTCCGCTAGGCGCAATGGTTATCCTACCATCAGATGATGTTTTACAAGTCGTATTATTAATACTTGCTGTTGCCGATAAAGGAGACGGTTGGTTAATAACAATATTGATAATTTCTGTACATCCCACAGCGTCAACTACGCTAATGCTATAATTTCCGGCACTTAAATTATTAAAGTTTACCAAGCCAGATGAAGTATTGATTAAACTTGAAGAAGGGCCGCTATTTAAACTATAAGAAACATTATAAGGGGCTGTACCACCAGAAATATTAAGATTTATCTCTCCATCATTAGCTCCATTACAACTAATATTTTTAATTGTTGATGCTAAAACGATACGAGGGTTAACAATAACTTTCACTGTTTTAGCATAAGCACAACCAAAATTTCCAACTCCAAAAACAGTATAGGTTGTTGTTACTGATGGTGATGCAACAACCGTAGCAGATGATGTTGTATTTAACCCTGTAGCAGGAGACCATGTATAACTATTTGCACCACTTACCGAAAGGGTTACACTACCACCAGCACAAATAATAGCCTCTGCCGGGCTGATATTTAAATTAGGTGAAGGATTTACTGTTATAGAGTAACTGGTTGGTAAACCAATACATCCATTTACTGTAGGTATAATAGTTATTACGGCCGTAACAGGTGTCCCTGATGTATTTATTGCTGTAAAAGCTGGGATGTTTCCTATTCCACTACTTGCCAAACCTATAGCAGAATTAGAGTTTGTCCAGATATAAGTAGCCCCACTAGGTAAGCTTTGTAATATTTCTTGCGCTACAGTATTGCCTGCACAAACAGTAATATCATTAGGTTTTATAGCTCTAGGCTGAGGTTTAACTGTTAGAATATAAGTTTTTGATGGACCATTACAGCCATTAAGACTTGGGGTTACTGTAATAGTACCAGTAATAGGCGTAGTACCAGTATTTTTAGCTATAAAACTGGGTACATTTCCACCGCCACTGGCTACCAGCCCAATAGCCGGATTAGAATTTGTCCAGTTGTAAATGGTACCCGCAACTGTACTTGTAAAAACACTCGCAGGTATCTGAGATTCTGCACAAACCTCAAAATTATTAGGTACACTTACCTCTGCTAATGGTTTTACAAAAACTGTAACGGTAATTGGGTTACCAGTACAAGCATTAGAAACAGGAATTATCGTGTAAACAGCTGTGCCAGTTACATTACTGGTGGCAACTAAATTTTGTGCTATCGGACCAGTTCCAGAACCATTAAAAGCTCCTGTTACACCATTTTGAACAACCGTCCAATTGTAAGTGGTACCACTGGTACTGCTAAAAAGCGGAATATTAGTGCTTGTTCCAGAGCAAATTTCTTGGCTATCTCCGGCGGTAGTTTCTACTACCGGAACCGCATAAACATTAATAGTAACATTGATAGGATTTCCCACACAACCATTAGCCGTGGGCGTAATCGTATAAACCGCCGTTCCTGATGTAGCAGTAATTACTTGATCAATAACATTTCCCGTTCCCGATGTTGCTCCACTTACTCCGGTTTGTACTACTGTCCAAGAATAGGTAGTTCCGGGTATATTGCTAGATAATTGTATGGATGGCGCACTACCAGAACAAATACTTTGGCTAGGAGGGGTGGCAGTAACAATAGGTGATGGATTAACTGTAATGGTATAACTTCTTGGTGTTCCAACACAACCATTTAAGCTTGGTGTAACGGTTATGGTAGCTGTTATAGGGGCATTTGTATTATTAGTAGCTGTAAAACTATTGATATTACCATTTCCACTTGCGGGTAAGTTAATAGCAGTGTTGTCATTTGTCCATGTATAAGTAGCTCCATTAGGGTTACTACTAAAGTTAGTAGCAGGAATGGAGCTATTATTACAAACTACCATATTAGACGGTACGTTAACAATTGGCGAGGGTTTTACTACTAAACTAAAAGTTTCAGATTCACTGCTACAACCGCCTGTAATAGCGGTAACCGCATAGCTTCCTGCTGTTGGGTTATTAATAGTTATAGATGGACCACTAGCAATAAAACCATTAGGGCCAGTCCAATTGTAGGTAGTGCCGGCAGCCGGAGAAACAATACCTATACTAAATACTTCTCCTACACAAACCGGGTTGTTAGTAGATAATTGTGGTTTTACCGGAGGATTAGGTGCTGTTACAGAGGTTACCGGATTTGCATAAACAATACAACCTAAAGCATTTCTTACTGCTATTGGATAACTCCCAGCAGGCAAACCAGTAAAAATATTACTAGTCTGGAAATTTATTCCACCATCTTTAGAATATGCTAATGTGCCAGTTCCGGTAGCTGTTACGGTAATAGTTCCATCATTACTGACACAAGATGAAGTTTGTGTTGTTGAAACAGTAACATTAGGGAGAGGTTCTACCGTAATGGTATAAGAACTTGGTATTCCAGAGCATCCATTTAAAGAAGGGGTCACTGTTATGGTGGCGGTTTGGGTTGCACCACTGGTATTTGTAGCCGTAAAACTAGGCACATTATCTGTTCCAGATGATGCTAAGCCTATACTCGTATTAGAATTTGTCCAAGTATATGTTGTACCAGCTAAGTTACTACTAAAATTACTAGCAGAGATGATGGTATTATCACAAACAGTTAAATTAGAAGGTACACTTACAATAATTCTTGGGTTTACAGTAATGCTGAAACTTGCAGGAGCACCCTCACAGCCATTAGCTGTTCCTCTAACTATAATAATACTGGTGATTGGTGCATTTGTAGTATTGGTAGCTGTAAATGAAGGTAAATTCCCAGTTCCAGATGCTGCTAAACCAAGTGCTGGGTTAGAACTTGTCCATGAAAAAGTAGTACCTACTGAAGTACTACTAAAGTTGGTAACTGGTACATTATCTCCATCACAATAAACCAAATTATTTGGCACAGTAACCACTGGTAAAGGGTTTACGCTTACTGTGATATTAAATGATGTTCCACTACAACCATTTAAAATAGGAGTAACGGTATAGGTAGCTGTTCCGCTACTGGCACCTGTTGTAGATAATATTTGGTTGATACTAGTACCACTTCCTGCAAAAGCTCCGGTTACGCCGTTCTGTGTTACTATCCAGCTAAAAGTTGTATTAGCAACGGTAGAACTTAGCGGTAAATTAGTACTACTTCCAGAACAAATAGTTTGAGATAGTGGTGTTATTGGTGCTCTCTGCGGAGTTGGTGCAACAGTTAAAGTCACAGTAATAGGATCGCCAGCACAGCCGTTTGCAGTGGGGGTGATGGTGTAAGTTACCGTTTCATTATTAGTGCCTGTATTAACAAGATTTTGGTTGATACTTGATCCACTTCCCGCAGAAGCACCAGTAATATTACCTGTTGTGGTAACCGTCCAAGAAAATGTTGTTGATGCTACGTTGCTAGATAAGACGATAGCACTGGTTGAGCCAGAGCATAAACTAGCTACGGTTGGTGTTGCAGTAGCAACCGGTTTAGGGTTTACCACAACATTTGTTGTGCTTGCGTCTGAAATACAATTACCGCTAACTGCTCTAACGGTATAAGTTCCGGATGCAGCTGTACTTGCATTATTAATAACTGGATTTTGTAAGGTTGATGTAAACCCGTTAGGCCCTGTCCAGCTGTAGCTTGCCCCTGGTATAGTGCTAGCAAAAAGGCTAATACTCCCCCCTTCACAAATTGGTCCATTAGCAGTAGCAATAGGTGTTGCTGGTTTTGGATTTATGGTAACCTGTGTAGAACTTGATGGAGTTCCACAGCTACCTGGGGCTGTAACAACTACTGTATAAGTTCCGGCAGCAGCTGCTGAAACATTTGGGATAATTGGATTTTGTACGTTAGAAGCGAAACCATTTGGTCCAGACCAGCTATAAGTAGCATTTGGGATAGTGGTAGCTGTTAAACTTAACGTTCCTCCCTCACAAACCTGACTTGATACGCTTGAACCTGTAGGACTATTACTTTGTGCTTGCACATTAGGTACAGAAGTTACAGCATAGCTATTAGCATTATTTCCAGGTTTACAAAAGGTAACAATATGAGGGCCTACTCCTGTTAAGCAAACAATTTGACCGTATGTTTGGCTAGGGCCACAGTTAATGCTGTAAGTTAATGCTCCTGGTGGGTTAGCTCCGTCCTGGATAGCAAACCTAATTCCTTGTGCTCCTGGATGCAATGTAATACTAAATGTAATACAACTTCCAGGTTCGTTACGTGTTAATAATGGAGTAACAATTGTTGCATCAGGCGAACTACTCAAATTTATGGGTATTGCGCCTGTTCCACACTGCGCCAAGGCCTCGGTTGTAAAACCAAAGCTAAAAAACATGAAAAGAATATAGGACGGGTAGATTTTTTGACCTATTACATACTTTTTAACATAACGAAACCACCTGATAACATTTTTAATGTCAGGCATATACTGTAGTTCTAATAATGAGAGCAATTACAAATTCTTTTATACTATGAAAGAAAAAATTTGTTACAATTAACTTATTTAATATAAATTAATCATCAGTAAATATATAGAAATAAGGTTTATATCATTTATAAAACCCTAAAAAATTTTCTATGCTCTAGAGGCGTTCTTCCAATGATATTTTTAAAATGCCTGTTAAAGTTCGAGAAATTATTGAAACCACTTTCATAACAAATCTCGGCTACCGTTTTAGAACTTTCTGTCAGTAGCTTGGCAGCATGGGCAGTTCTTAACTCTAATAAAAATCTAGAGAAGGTTTTGCGTGTTCTGGTTTTAAAATATCTGCAAAAAGCCGGAGGAGTTAAATGTGCAATTTGTGCAGCTTGGTCTAAACTCACCTCTTCTGTAAAGTTATTCAGGATGTATTGATATATATTATTTAACCTATCCATCTCACTAGGTTGATTGATAAAGTCTGATTCTTTATCTAAAACAGGCTTTTTAAGCGGACTATCAGCTAAATCTGATAAAATATCTAGAAGCAAAATGGTTCTTTTACTCTTTGAAGCTTTAAGCAGCTGAAATAGCTTATCGGCAACTAAATCTCTACACGCATCCTGTATTCTAAAAGCTTTTTTTGATTGATTTAACAACCTGTTGATTTCCTGATGTTCTGGTAAACTAAAAAAATCTGCACCAAAGCAGCTAGGTAAAAAATGTACCACAATGGCCTCAACTTTTTCCAATGAATCTGGCAAAAGAAACTCTTCATCACTACGCCATAAATGGGGCAGGTTTGAGCCTATTAATAACATATCGCCGGGTTTCCAACGGTAAATCTCATCGCCAATAAATTGTAAACCTGTTCCTTTAATGATATAAACCAATTCTACCTCATGATGATAATGCCATTTATCATAAAAATGCGGCACAATATCATACCTTACATTAAAAGAATGCTCGGGGTTTAAAGCTATTTTAAGTAAGTGAGGTTTCATTTTTGATGTTATTATAATCTAAAAATAGCAATAATTACCAATTTATGTTAAAATAGTATCAATTTTGGTTAAAGATGTGGTAGTCTAAAAATCCTATTCGCTGTAGTTTTACTTTTCAAATCGCAATTATAAAACCTTGCATTCATGAAAGTTGGATTATTTATACCTTGTTATATAGATCAGTTTTACCCTCAAGTGGGTATCGCCACCTATCAATTATTAAAAAAATTGGGCTGCGATGTTGATTATCCAGAAAATCAAACCTGCTGCGGACAGCCTATGGCTAATAGTGGTTTCTCTCCTTTAACTGGGGGCTGTGATAAAAACTTTGTTGCCAATTTTGATGCTTATGACTATATCGTAGCGCCATCTGGTAGCTGTGTTTTGCATATTAAAGAGCATCTTAAGGATGATAAAAATCCCGAAAAGGCACAAAAAATTAGAAATAACATTTATGAATTGACCGAGTTTTTGGTTGATATTTTAAAAGTAGAGCATCTTTCTTCAAACTTTCCTTACAAAGTTGGTTTTCACACCAGTTGCCACGGACAAAGAGGCTTGCATTTATCATCTATGACAGAAAGGGTATTACCGCAATTCTCTAAACCAGAGCAATTGCTGCAAAAAGTTAAAGGTTTGCAATTGTCTTATCCAGAGCGTAAAGATGAATGTTGTGGTTTTGGTGGTACTTTCTGCGTATTTGAAGAAGCTGTAAGTGTGAAAATGGGTAAAGATAGGATAGAAGAGCATCAAAAAAACGAGGTAGATTATATCACCGCTGGTGATGTAAGCTGCTTAATGCACTTAGAAGGAATTTTAAAAAGACAAGGTAGTAAGGTAAAGGCCATACATCTGGCAGAAATATTAAATCATGAGTAATTTAAAGACTTTAGACCACGCTGCTGCGGCAGAGATATTTATAAAAGATGAGGCCAGAACAGATTGGCATGATGATACCTTGTGGTTTGTGCGCCAAAAGCGAGATAAAGCTGTACATGGTATTGCCGAGTGGGAACAGCTAAGAGAATGGGCCTCTGAAATTAAAAACCATACGCTTTCAAATCTTGATAATTACCTCATTGCTTTTGAGAAACAAGCTGAAGCCAATGGTATTAAAATTCATTGGGCTGCTGATGCTTTAGAGCATAACCAGTTGATGCATAAAATCTTAAAAGATAATAACATCAGCCGCATTGTGAAAAGCAAGAGTATGCTTACGGAGGAATGCCATTTAAATGATTATTTAAAAAAACAAGGCATTGAAGTGGTGGATACAGATTTGGGCGAGCGTATTGTACAATTGCGTGATGAAGCGCCTAGTCATATCGTTTTACCAGCTATTCACCTTAAAAAACAAGATGTTAGTGAAACTTTTCATGAACATTTACATACCGAGGAAGGAAATAACGACCCTCAATACCTTACAGAAGCCGCTCGACAACATTTAAGAGACCATTTCATTCAATCAGAACTAGCTATTACGGGTGTTAACTTCGCTATAGCAGAAACTGGGGGCTTTGTGGTATGTACCAATGAGGGTAATGCTGATATGGGTGCCCACACCGCTAAAATTCATGTGGCCTGTATGGGGATAGAAAAAATTATTCCTAAAACAGAGCATTTAGGCGTGTTTTTAAGATTACTAGCCAGAAGTGCAACTGGGCAACCTATCACCACCTATTCTAGTCATTTTCAAAAGCCAAGATCAGGGCAAGAAATGCACATCATTATTGTTGATAATGGTAGAACTAAACAGTTAGGCAGAGCCGATTTTAGAAACTCATTAAAATGTATTCGTTGTGCAGCATGTTTTAATACCTGCCCGGTGTACAGACGTAGTGGCGGACATAGCTATCATACCGCTGTTGCTGGTCCTATTGGTTCTATCTTAAATCCAAATTTAGATATGAAAGCCAACGCAGACTTACCTTTTGCATCAACCCTATGTGGTTCTTGCAGCAATGTTTGCCCAGTTAAGATTGATATTCATGAACAATTGTGGAAATGGCGACAAGTCATCGTAGAAGAAGGCTATGTGAAGCCAGAAAAGAAAATAGCTATGAAAGGGATGGCTTGGCTATTCTCTAATCCTAAAGTTTACAGATGGGCTGGTAAATCTGGAAGATGGTTTTTAAGAACGATGCCTTTCTTAGGCAATAATAAATTAAACGTTTGGTATAAACAAAGAGAAATGCCAGAAGCACCAAAGCAAAGTTTTCACGATTGGTATCAACAAAACAAAAACAAATGAGCTCAAGAGAAAAAATATTAGCAACCTGTACCGCAAATAAACCAGCTTTGGTTGATTTACCCCAGCTATCAGACGAGCATTTAACCCACTACGATGATAAAATAGCTCAGTTTAAGCTAATTTTAGAAGGTATAGGCGGTAAAGTTGTTGCTTTAGAAAATATAGAGCAGGTAAAAGAGGAAATTGCTATACATAAGCAATCAGGAGAATTTGTAGTTGATACCGTTTTTAATACGGATGATGCCTTAAAAGCGCAAACTTCATTTGATTTAGAACGGGTAGACAGAGCCTATTTACAAGCAACTTTAGGCGTAGCAGAAAATGGTTCGGTATGGTTGTATGAGGCACAAATGGGCAACAGGTTATTACCTTTCATTTGCCAGCATTTATTTATTGTTTTAGATAAAGCTACTTTGGTAGATAACATGTATCAGGCATACCAAAAATTACAAGTTCAGGAAACAGGCTTTGGTGTTTTTATTGCTGGTCCATCTAAAACCGCCGATATTGAGCAAAGTTTAGTGATAGGTGCCCACGGAGCAAGAAGTTTAACGGTTTATTTGGTTTAATCCTCCAAATGTAAAACCGTTGTACTCTTAATTTCAGACATCACAAAGAAACTATGGATGTGTGCCACTGTACTCATCACAGATAATTTCTGTTGATGAAACTGGTTGTAGCTCTCCATGTCTTTGGTTATCACTTTAAGCAAATAATCAAAACCTCCAGAAACAATATGGCATTCTACAACCTCTGGAAATTGGGTAACACGTTCTTCAAATTCGGTGAAATTATGCCGTGTTTGTTTATCCAAAGTGATGTTACAATATACCACTAATGATGTACCTACTTTTTTCTTATTGAGGATGGTAACATATTTTTCTATCACCCCTTCTTTCTCCATCCTTTTTATACGATCATGAATAGGTGTGATAGAAAGATTAATTTGTTGTGAAATCTCTTTAAAGGTTAACTGCGCATTTTCTTGCAAAAGTTTCAATATTTTAAGGTCTGTTTTATCTACTTCCATAAGCTCTAAATAAGAAATATTTTTCTTTATCGGCGGTTTTAACAATTATTTAAAGAATATTTTTCTTTTATATGTAGTATAAATATATGTATTTTCTTATTTTTTTCATGATGATAAAAAAAAATTCTGATGTTGTAATTTAGTTACTCTTTAAGGAATTCATTTTAAATACTTAAAGAGCAAAACATATTTATGATTATAGGAGTACCGAAGGAAATTAAGAATAACGAGAATAGGGTTGCAGTTACTCCTGCCGGTGCAGCTGCTTTTGTGAAGAATGGTCATCAGGTTTATATCCAAAAATCTGCTGGTTTAGGTAGCGGTTTTACCGATGAAGATTACGCAAAAGTAGGCGCTCAATTACTGGATACCATTGAAGAGGTTTATGCTGTTGCCGAGATGATTTGCAAAGTAAAAGAGCCTATTGCAGAAGAATATCCTCTAGTAAAAGAAAATCAATTAATATTTACATATTTTCATTTTGCATCATCCGAGGCTTTAACAAAAGCTATGATTGCTAGTAAGGCTATCTGTTTAGCTTATGAAACAGTAGAGAAAAAAGATAGAAGCTTACCACTTTTAATTCCTATGTCTGAAGTAGCAGGCAGAATGGCTATACAGGAAGGGGCTAAATACCTAGGTAAACCAACAGGCGGCAGAGGAGTTTTATTGGGCGGCGTTGCCGGAGTTAAGCCCGCTAATGTCCTCATCATTGGTGGTGGTATTGTTGGTACACAGGCTGCTAAAATGGCCGCTGGCTTAGGGGCTAATGTTACCATGATGGATGTAGATTTACAAAGACTACGTTATTTAGAAGATATCATGCCTGCCAATGTAGATACTGTAATTTCTAACGAATATAATTTAGAAGAAGCTGTAAAAACAGCAGATTTAATTGTTGGTGCCGTTTTAATACCCGGAGCCAAAGCGCCTCATTTGGTTACACGTTCTATGCTAAAGTTAATGAAACCGGGAACGGTTTTGGTTGACGTAGCTGTAGACCAAGGCGGTTGTATAGAGACTTGTACGCCTACTACACATGAGAATCCTATATTTATCATAGATGGTATTGTGCACTATTGTGTAGCTAATATGCCGGGTGCTGTGCCTTATACCTCTACTTTAGCTTTAACCAATGCTACTTTACCCTATGCTTTACAATTGGCAAACAAAGGGTGGGTAAAAGCCGTAAAAGAAAATGAAGAATTAAGAAAAGGATTAAATATTGTAAATGGAGATGTAGTTTATAAAGGCGTTGCAGATGCTTTTAACTTACCATTAGAACCCATCAGATTAGAAGAAGAAATACCTGCTTAAGGTTGAAGATAATACACTGACTAACTAACAGTAATGGGAACAAAGCAATAGCGATGTTCCCTTTTTTTTATTTTACAGACTTAAACAGTCATGATATCTTTCTCTTTCAGCTCAACCAATTGGTCAATTTTGGCAATGTAAGCGTCGGTAATTTTCTGAACTTCGGCTTCGCCAACTTTAATCTCGTCTTCAGAAGCACCATCATTTTTTAGTTTTTTGATGCTTTCATTCGTGTTTTTTCTGATGTTTCTGATGCTGATTCTGCCTGTTTCTGCTTCCTCTTTAACTTTCTTCACTAAATCGCGTCTTCTTTCTTCTGTTAAAGGTGGTACATTCAATCTTATCAATTGCCCATCATTTTGTGGGTTTAAGCCTACATTAGAAATCATGATGGCTTTTTCTATGGGGCCAATCATGCTTTTCTCCCATGGTTGTACCACAATGGTTCTTGCGTCTGGTGTGTTGATATTAGCTACTTGCGTAAGCGGAGTAGGAGCGCCATAATAATCAACCATTATGCCATCTAACATAGCCGGAGACGCTTTACCCGCTCTAATTTTAGTAAACTCACTATCCGTATGGGCTAAAGCTTTTTGCATGGTAGAGCTTGCCTCTTCCAGTTCTAACTTAATAAACTCGTTCATCTTTAATTTATTTACGTAAAATTAGTTTTTATTTAACCAAAGTGCCTATGGTTTCGCCTTTAATCAATTTCATTAGGTTACCAGGCTTATTCATATCAAATACAATAATGGGAAGATTGTTTTCATCACATAACGTAAAAGCTGTCATATCCATGACGTTTAAATTTCTATCGTATACCTCAGTAAACGATAAATGATCAAACTTAGTAGCTGTAGCGTCTTTCTCTGGGTCTGCAGTGTAGATACCATCTACACGGGTTCCTTTTAAAACAACATCAGCTTTAATCTCAATTGCTCTTAATGCAGCTGCAGAGTCTGTTGTGAAATACGGATTACCTGTGCCGGCACCAAAAATTACAACTCTTCCTTTTTCTAAATGTCTCATGGCTCTTCTACGAACGTAAGGCTCGCAAATTTGCTCCATTTTAATAGCCGATTGTAAACGAGTATATACCCCAACTGTTTCTAAAGCGTTTTGTAGCGCCATAGAATTAATGACGGTGGCTAACATACCCATATAATCAGCCTGCGCTCTATCCATTCCAGATTTTTCTGCGCTTAAGCCTCTAAAAATATTCCCTCCGCCAATTACAATAGCTACTTCAACGCCCTCTTCTTTAACCGCTTTTATCTCTTTAGCATATTGTAATACTCTGGCATTATCAATACCATATTGTTGGTCTCCCATCAGGGATTCTCCACTTAGTTTCAGTAAAATTCTCTTATATTTCATTAAAGGGGGATTTTGGCAAAAATAGGAATTATCCTGTTAAATAAAATAACAATTTAGATTTAGCTAAACGCCGATACAAAAAATCCCCATCTAATAAAAGATGAGGATTTTATAATTTTTTCGGCCTATCAAGCAATCTTACCACTCAATACACACTACTCAAATCTCAATTAAGCTCCTAAAACAACTCTCTTGAAAGATTTAACGGTTAAACCGTTAGAAACTCCATTTAAGAAAGCTCTGATATCTTTAGAAGAATCTTTAACAAATTCTTGATTTAATAAAGTTTGCTCTTTGTAGAACTTGTTTAATTTACCAGCAGCAATTTTTTCTACCATTTCTTCTGGTTTACCTTCTGCTCTGATTTGTTCTTTAGCAATTTCAAGTTCTCTTTCGATTACTCTTGAATCAACATCGTCTTTATCAACGCCAACTGGGCTCATAGCAGCAATTTGCATAGCTACGTCTTTACCAGCTTCATCAACACCCGCTGCATCTTGGCTTAAACCAACCAATACACCTAAACGGTAGTTACCGTGGATATAAGCAACAACTTTTTCAGCCTCAATAACTTCGTATTTAGAAACGCCAATTTTCTCACCTATTTTACCAGTTTGGTCTAATATCAAGTCAGAAATTTTAGTTCCGTTTAATTCTTGAGCTAATAAATCTTCTAAAGAAGCTGGGTTAGTTTCAATAGCTTTAGCAGCAATAGCATCAGCAAATGCAATAAAATCAGCATTTTTAGCTACGAAATCTGTTTCGCAGTTTACTTCTACTACAACACCTTTTTTACCATCGGCAGTAGTTTTAGCAATAACAACACCTTCGTTAGAATCTCTATCCTGACGAGAAGCTGCTACTTTAGCACCTTTTTTACGTAGGTAATCTACTGCTGCTTCAAAATCGCCGTTAGACTCTGTTAAAGCTTTTTTACAATCCATCATACCTGCGCCAGTTTGTTGGCGAAGTTTATTTACATCTGCTGCAGAAATTTGTACTGTAGACATTTTATTTTCTTTTTTTAAGTTTCAAACTAAAAGTAATGGGCTGTTAGTTGTTAGTTGTAGAAATCTATCAACTAAAAACAAACAACCCACAACTAAATTATTTATTCGCCTTTAGCTTCTTCAGTTACTTCTGCAGTAACTTCAGTTGCTTTTTTTCCTTTTCTAGCTTCAACAGCTGGCGCATCAGCTTTAGCTTTTTCAGCTGCTGCTTCTTTGTCAGATTCTGCTTCTTTCTCTTGCTTACGCTCTTCTAAACCTTCTTCAATGGCTTTAACAATAATGCCAGCGATTAAAGAGATAGATTTAGTTGCGTCATCATTCGCAGGAATAGGGAAATCAATGTTAGAAGGGTCAGAGTTAGTATCCACCATTGCAAAAGTTGGGATATTTAACTTTAAAGCCTCAGTAACAGCGATATGCTCTTTCTTAACATCTATTAAGAATAATGCTGCTGGTAAACGGTTTAAATCAGCGATACCTCCTAAAAGGTTTTCTAATTTAATACGCTCACGCTGTATCATTAATTTTTCTTTTTTAGATAATACATCGTAAGTACCGTCTTTAGTCATTTTATCGATGTTAGTCATCTTTTTAATTGACTTTCTTACGGTAGCAAAGTTAGTTAACATACCACCTAACCATCTTTCGGTTACGTAAGGCATGTTTACAGATCTTGCATATTCTGCAACGATGTCTTTTGCTTGTTTCTTTGTAGAAACAAATAATACTTTACGACCTGATTTTACAATCTGCTTGATAGCAGCTGCAGCCTCTTCAACTTTTACTAAAGTTTTGTTTAAGTCGATAATATGGATTCCATTGCGCTCCATGAAAATGTATTGCGCCATTTTAGGATTCCACTTGCGGGTAAGGTGTCCAAAGTGTACACCTGCATCCAATAAGTCCTGATAAGTTGTTCTTGCCATTGTTGTGTCCTCCTAAAATTAACGTTTACTGAACTGGAATCTCTTACGAGCTTTAGCTCTACCTGGTTTCTTACGCTCAACCATACGTCTATCACGTGTCATTAAGCCTTTAGCTCTTAGAGCAGGTTTTCTAATTCCATCTAATTCAACAATAGCTTTAGCAATCGCTAAACGAACAGCTTCAGCTTGACCTTTAATACCACCACCAGCTACGTTTACTTTAACATCGTATTGACCAGTAACCTCAGCAACGATGAAGGCTTGGTTAACAATGTATTGTAAAGGTAAGGTTGGGAAATATTCTGTATAATCTTTACCATTTACGGTAATTTGACCATTACCCTCAGTTAAATAAATGCGGGCAACTGCAGTTTTTCTTCTTCCAGAAGTGTTAGTAACTGACATTTTCTTTCTCCTTTAATTAAAATTTAACTTCTTTAGGGTTTTGTGCAACATGTGGATGCTCATTACCTGCATAAACATATAAGTTTTTGAAGATTGCTCTTCCTAATCTGTTTTTAGGTAACATACCACGTACAGCCTTCTCGATTACTCTTTCAGGATGTTTTGCTAATAACTCTTTCGGAGAAATAAAACGTTGACCACCTGGATAACCAGTGTAAGAAATATAGGTTTTGTCACCTAATTTATTACCAGTTAGTCTAACCTTGTCTGCATTGATAACGATTACATTATCGCCGCAGTCTACGTGTGGGGTGTACCCTGGCTTGTTTTTGCCCTTAATCACTTTCGCGATGTTAGAACACAAGCGCCCCAAAATCTCGCCCTGAGCGTCAACAACAATCCATTGTTTGTCAACGGTCTTTTTGTTAGCAGAGACAGTTTTGTAACTTAACGTATTCACTTGCTTTGTTTTAAATTATTTATAAATATGTTCTATCCCTAATTTTTAGGGACTGCAAAGATAGGGCTTTATCTTTAATTGTCAAGGGGTTTGAATGGATATTTATGCTCCTCTTTTCTTTTTTATTTAGCTTGATGGTGATTTACTGAGGAAATGCTCTTTAGCTAAGATTAATAAATCAGATTAAAGAGGAGCAGCAATTATAAAAGACAACGAAAGAAAATTTTAATAAATTTGTTATATGATTATTGACGATAAAAATATAGAGAAATTTATAAAACTTTGTAGCATATATAAAGTTGAGAGGATTTATTTATTTGGCTCGGCTTTAAATCAAAACTTTTCTGATAAGAGCGATATAGATTTTCTTGTAAAGTTTAAATCTATGGATTTGTCATATTATTTTGATAATTATATAAATTTCAAAGAGAAGCTTGAAAAATTATTTGGACGTGAAGTCGACTTAGTTGAAGAGCAAACATTAAGAAATCCTGTTTTAATTAATTCCATTAATAAATCTAAGGAACTTGTTTATGGATGAAAGAATTCTTAAGTGGCTTTTTGATATTAAAATTTGTGTTGATGAAATTGATGGTTTTTTCAGTGGAGAAGAAAAAAACTTCTTGAAATACAAAAGCAATATTATGCTTAAAAGAGCAGTGGAAAGAAACCTGGAAATTATTGGGGAGGCAGTAAATAGAATTATTACTCGTGATAGTTCTTTTATAGAAAAAATAAATAATTCAAGAGCTATCATAGGATTAAGAAATCAAGTTATCCATGCTTACGATAATATTTCTGATGAAAATATATGGTCGGTACTTACTCATCACTTACCTAAGCTAAAGTTGGAAGTTGATAGATTAATTACAGAAAGTCAAGGCTAGTCTTACTGTGTTATTTATAAAATTTTGTTTCTGAAATTCTTCCTAATGATTCAGGTTATCTGATCTTTTTTAAAAATTATTCGATTATACTCACTTTTTCATACAAATAATGATCATCCTGATAAGCTTTCTGAATAAGCCATTAAATACTAATACCACATATTAAAATTTACATGGATATATGGGATAAGGAGACAAGGCTAAAATGAAACCCACTATTAACTAATTATTATCTTTTTATTTCCTTTTTATTTTTATTTATTGTTTTATTTTTTATTTGTTTCTTTTTGTTTAGCATTGTATATACAATTAAAAATAGATGAGAAATATAGTATTAGTTTTATTATTGATTTTTCTAACCTTGTTAGCATGGCACAAGCAAATTTTGATAAACAAGGGCATCGTGGAAGTAGAGGGTTAATGCCTGAGAACACCATTCCGGCAATGAAATTGGCGCTAGATTATGGGGTTACTTTAGAAATGGATATTACTATCAGTAAAGATAAAAAGGTATTGGTTGCTCATGACCCTTATATTTCTGATGTATTTGCTTTAGATCAAAATGGTAAAGAAATACCTAAAGGAAAAGGTTTAAAGCTTTACCAAATGAACTACGCAGAAATAAAAACTTTTGATGTAGGTTCAAAATTTCATCCTTTATTTCCAGAACAAAAAAAAATAAAAGTACATATCCCACTTCTCGAGGATTTAATTGATGCTTCTGAGGCTTACGCTAAAGAAAAAGGTTATCCTGCACCTCATTATAACATAGAAACTAAAATTACTCTAAAAGGTGATGGCGAATTACATCCGGCACCAGAAGAGTTTGTGAAGCGCTTAATGAAAGTCATCAAGAAAAAAGGAATTACGGATAGAGTGATTATTCAATCTTTTGATCCTCGCTCTTTAGAAATTGTTCACCAAAAATATCCACAAGTAAAAACTGCTTATTTGGTTTCTAAAGGCTATCTAGAAAATCATCTTAAAGACTTAAGTTTTAAACCCGCTATATATAGTCCGGCTTATAAATTAGTAACAAAAGAAATGGTAGAAGCTTGTAAAAAGCAAGATATAAAAGTGATACCTTGGACAGTTAATACCAAAGAAGAGATAGAGAAACTAAAAGAATTAGGTGTTGATGGTATTATATCAGATTATCCAAACTTATTTTAATAGCTAATTATCTTTAGGATACATGAAATTATCTTTTTTAGACCCAGCAAAGCATCAACCTCTTATACAAGAACAAAAAATAGACCCCACTTATAAGGAGTTAAGGTGGAAAGTTTTTTTAGGGATTTTTATTGGTTATGCGGGCTATTATTTGGTAAGGAAAAATTTCTCTTTAGCTATACCCAACTTGATAGAAGAAGGCTATTCTAAAGGAGATTTGGGATTGGCTTTATCAGGAGTTTCTATTGCTTACGGAATTAGTAAGTTTTTAATGGGCAACGTATCAGACAGAAGTGATGCTCGTAAATTTTTAACATTAGGGTTGCTTTTATCTGCCTTTACCATGATTTTAATGGGGTTTTTCCCTTTTGCTACAAGTTCTATAGCCATCATGTTCAGCTTATTGTTTCTTAACGGATGGTTTCAAGGGATGGGTTGGCCAGCATGCGGACGTGTAATGGTACACTGGTTTTCTAAGAAAGAAAGAGGTGTTAAAATGTCTATCTGGAATGTGGCACACAATGTTGGTGGCGGCCTTATTGGTCCTTTAGCTATTTTAGGTTTAGCCTTTTTTAACGATTGGCATAGCAATTTCTATTTCCCAGGTTTTATTGCTTTAGCCATAGCGCTGTTAGCTTACATTTTAATAAGAGATACGCCGCAATCTTGCGGTTTACCACCTATAGAAGTTTATAAAAACGAAGGTGAAGTTTCCCCAGAAGCAGAAAAAGAACTCAGCGCTAAGCGCATTTTTTTAGATTATGTGCTTTTTAATAAGGCTTTGTGGTTCATAGCTGTCGCTAATGTTTTTGTCTATTTGGTAAGGTATGGTGTATTAGACTGGGCACCAACTTATTTGAAAGAAGTGAAAGGTTTTTCTATGTCAGAATCTGGCTGGGCCTATTTTGCTTACGAGTATGCAGGTATACCGGGTACGCTTTTATGCGGCTGGTTAAGCGATAAAGTTTTTAACGGAAGAAGAGTACCTGCGACTATAGTGTACATGTTTTTTGTATTGATAGCTGTACTGGTTTACTGGAAAAATCCGCCGGGAAACCCCATGATAGATAACATTTCTTTGATTGTTATTGGTTTCCTTATTTATGGCCCTGTGATGTTGATTGGCGTACAAGCTTTGGATTTGGTACCTAAAAAAGCAGCTGGTACGGCAGCAGGTTTTACAGGCTTATTTGGATATTTAGGCGGTTCTGTATTTGCAAATATTGCTATAGGTTACATTGTTGATGCTTGGGGTTGGGATGGCGGCTTTTACGTTTTGGTAATGGCATGTGTTTTAACCATATTCTTGAGTTTATTAACATGGAAGGATGAAATTAAACGATTATCAACGATATAATTTTTATGTAATACTGAAGAAAATGTAAGCCAAAACTTTAGATTTTACACTATTTCTTCGTTTGGTAGATAAATTACATACTCACATTAGGAGATAACAATTAACGCATATTGCTTATAAGTTTTTTCAAGAGCTAAAAACTCTTGAGGGTCCTTTGTTATGTCTAAAATTTGGGCTTGAATTATGAGTTAAATAACAGTAAATCAAAATATTATAAACTAAAATTAGAAATATGATAAGAAAATTACTACTAAAAATAAGTATGATATTTATGATGCTTGGTGTCATGAATACATCTTTAAAAGCACAAGTAAATATTACTTTTCCAGAGGTTTTATTTACAGATGCATCTTTGATTGCCAGAGAAGGCACTTCTACCGTTATTTTAGATAGGTTAATAGCTTTGATAGATAATACCCCAGCTGGTGAAAACATCAGAATATCTATTTATCTAATTAATTATCAGCCTGTAATGGATGCCTTGAAAAATGCTGAAACTAGAGGCGTTAATATTAAAATGTTGGTAGATATGAGCCGTTCTGATAGTCAGGAAACAAACGCAGCTTCCTTACCATGGTTGCAGGCAAATTTAGCTGGCTCAGAAATTGTTTCTACAGTAAACGATGTAAGTTCTTTATCTATCAATCACCATAAATATGTCTTGTTTTCTAAAGTAAATACCACAGCAGGTTTAGTAAGCAATATTACCTTACAAACATCGCATAACTTCACTCTTTCAGATGCTAAAAAAGTTCAAGATGCTATTACGTTTAACGATGCCGGTATTTACAATGCTTTTTTAAATAATTGGCAAATGATGCGGTCTTATGCAGCTGCCGGTATGAAGAATAATTTCAATTATACGGTTTATGAAGATGTTACTAATGGCTTAAGGGCAGAGTTTTTTCCTAAAATTACAAATGGTAGTTTTATTGGCCAAGATAATGTTATAGAAAATTTAAATGCTATTACAGATGTAGCAAATGCTAAAATTAGAATTGCCATGTCAGACTGGTCTGATTTAAGAGTTGCTATAGCCGATAAATTAATCGCCTTAAAAAATCAGGGAGCTACTATAGAAGTTTATGCAAAAGATGCAGCAGGAACATTAGTACAAACTAAATTAAGACAATTACAACAACTAGGGGCAACAGTAAGGATATTTAACTTAGAAAGCGGTAGTGATGCTAAATTTAATATTCATGCTAAAATCATGCTGATTGAAGGTACATGGAAAGGTCAGGCTAACTCAAAAGTGATTATTACAGGTTCTCATAATTATACAGACCCTGCGCTGAAAGCCAATAATGAAGTTTTGGTTTATTTATTAAATTCTCCGCTTTTTAATCAATACCATAATTATTTTGAGGGTCTAAAAACGGTTGTTCCCACGGTTCAATTATTGGCTTGGGATTTAACCGGATTAACTAGCTCAGACCAGTCTGACTATCCGGCTACTTATTTGTCAGGGATGTTGGGCTCAAAAATAGCCAGAGGAAGCGGATTAGTATATAATGTCTTAACCAAAGGATTTTCATCCGCTAAAGCAGATTTAGGTTCGGGCGTATTAACTACAACTTTTACCGAGGCTAAAGATAGAAATGAGTATTATGAATTTTCTGTAAAGCCTTTACCGGGTAAAGCTATCTCTTTATCAGAAATCTCCGCTAAGATTAGAAGAACTTCTAATGGTTCATCAAAAATACAATGGACTTATATCCTTAACGGTGGTGCTATTACAAATATTGGTTCAGAAATTGGTGTAAACTCTACTACTGAGGGCTATTATTTAGCCCCTGTTAATGTTAGTAATATTATCGATTTACAAGACATCAGACCTGATGAATTAGTAAAAATAAGACTTTATGTTTATGGCGAAGGCACCAGGACAGGAACTATTGCGTTTGGAGTAAGTTCGGCTACAGATGTAAACGTACTTACCATTAGAGGCGATTTAGCCAATATTTCTGATGATAATTTACTCATCAGCTGGTCTGCAAATACTTTAAGTGGAGCGACAGCTTCTTTTACTTCAACTACTCGTTCTAATGCCATTAGTTCATCTACTATGATTAGAGGCGGCGGTTTAGAAGCATCTTCCTTATCAAAAGGTTTTAGCTCTAGAACAAATGCAAGCTTGAATTTTACAATTGTAACAGATAAAACCAGTGCTATTGCCAACAATAGTTATGTAGAGTTTGATGTTAATGTATTGGCTAATTATAAAGTTTCTATTAAGACCATTTATGCTAAGTTAAGACGGTCTAGTGCAGGTGCAAGAAATTATATTATACAATATAGTATTAACGGAGGTACTTTTTTAGATGCGAGCCCAGCTCTTTCTTTTTCAAATAGTTTTGCTGGAGGTATTCCTCAAGACCCTATAGATGTATCTGGTGTAACTGCCTTGCAGAATATAGAAGGAAGTAAAAATATCAAATTCAGAATTTATTCTTGGGGTTATACATCTACGGTTGGTTCTTTTGCTTTTGGTTTATCAGAAACATCTTCTGATGATGTATTTACCATTGCAGGTACAGCTGTTTCAACATCTTTACCAGTTGTACTCAACAAATTTGAAGCAGTTAAACAAGTAACACAAGTAGGTTTAAATTGGAGCACATCATCAGAAAAAAATAATTCCCATTTTGAAATTTTAAGATCTTCTGATGCTAAAAACTGGACTTTACTAAGCACTATACAGGGTCAAGGGACAAAAGATGAGCTTTCTACTTATAGTTATGCAGATGTAAATCCTGAAATAGGAAACAATTATTATCAACTGAAACAGATAGATTTTAATGGCGATATTGCATTATCTGAAATCAAAGTTGTAAATTATGGCTTGTTAACCAATGAGTTAAAGGCTTACGCCGATGATGCTCAAGTGATAGCTTTTATAAGCCAACAACAAGTAGATGAAGGTTATTTAAATATTTTTGATATATCGGGTAGAAAGCTTTTATCAGAAAAAGTGAGATTAGCTTTTGGCTTAAATAAGGTAGCATTACCTATCCGTTTAGCTAAAGGTGTATATGTATTAAGGTTAGATAAAGCTCAAGAGAAGCTTACAACAAAATTCATCAAATAAACATCAATAATAATTGCTTTTAAGCAAAATGAAATTATCATGAATCGTAGAAATTTATTAAAAACAATAAGCATCTCTTTGGGTGCTTCGGTTATCAGTACAGAGGTTATTGCAAAATTAGCTAATGATTCTTTTTTGTATACCAGTAGGCCAAATTTACTTCACAAACCGCTTGGTAAGGCAGTAACAGCTATCACTATTGGTGCTGGCAACCGGGGTACAGTTTATGGTAATTTTGCAGCTAAATTTCCAGATCAATTAGATATTATTGGTATTGCAGAGCCTAATGAATTTAGAAATGATAGGTATGCAAAACAGCATCAGATAGCTGATAAAAATAGATTCAAAACCTGGGAAGATGTTTTTAAACAACCCAAGTTTGCCGATGCTGTTATCATTTCTACTCCAGACGATTTACATTATGCGCCTTGCATGAAAGCCTTAGAAATGGGTTACGATGTTTTGCTAGAAAAGCCCATTGCGCCTACAGAAAAAGAATGCAGAGCAATTTTAAGTTTAGCTAAAAAGAAAGGTAGAATTGTTGCTGTTTGCCATGTGCTGAGGTATGCACCTTATTTTGTTAAAATGAGAGATTTAATTGCTCAAGGTGCTATTGGTGAGATAGTAAGTGTACAACATTTCGAGCCTATAGAACATACCCATATGGCACATTCTTTTGTGCGTGGTAATTGGCATAACGCAAAGCAAACAACACCTATTATTCTAGCAAAATCTTGTCATGATTTAGACATCATTAAATGGATTATCAATAAGCCAAGTCGGAAAATAGTTGCCATGGGCGATTTAAAATGGTTTAAAAAAGAAAATGCTCCGGAAGGAAGTACCGCCCGTTGTACAGATGGATGTAAAGTTGAAAGAGAATGCCCTTATTCTGCTATAAAAGAGTACTACGAAAATAGAAAGAGGTTGGGCGTTTTAGATTTGCCAGAGGATAAAACTAAGCATCCGGAAGTCATTATGGAGCGTTTAAAAACCACCAATTATGGCAGATGTGTTTACCGTATGGAGAACGACCAGCCAGACCATTACATTACCAGCATCCAGTTTGCCGATAGTGTTACGGCAAGTTTCTCTATGGAGGCTTTTACTTCTTATCATGGAAGAAGAACCCGCATTATGGGAACTATGGGAGATATGGTTGGCGATATGGAAGAACTGGTTTTAAGTGATTTTAAAACAGGAAAATCGGTTAAATTCATACCTAAGGCAGAAGATGTAGATGGTTACAAAAACAGTGGTCATGGTGGAGGTGATTGGCTGCTGGTTAAAGATTTTGTACAAGCCGTTGGGCAGCAAAATGCTAGTATTTTAACTTCTACTATTGATGAATCTATCGAAAGCCATATCATGGGTTTTATGGCAGAGGAAAGTCGTAAAACCGGTAAGATAATGGATATACAGGTTTAAATTTAGTTTGGAGATTTATAATTACAGCGCTTCTCTTATTTGAGGGCGCTGTTTTTTTATTTCTGACAAATAAGAATTAAACTACAGTCACATGTATCCCCATACTCTCTATTGCTTGCAAAGTTGAAGCAGAAATGCCACTATCGGTAATGATATGGTCTATTTCATCAATTGGGCAAATTTTACCAAATCCTCTTTTACCAAACTTCGTAGAATCTGCCAAAACAATGGTTTTTTGGGCAACTTTAATCATTTCCCTGTTTAACTGAGCTTCCATAGAACTGGTTGTGGTTAAGCCAAATTCAAGATCAATACCATCAACACCTAAAAAGAGCTTATTACAGAAAAAGTCTTTTAAAATAGTTTCCGCATAAGAACCTGTAACAGAAGAAGAGCTTTTTCTTAACAAACCACCCAATTGTAAAACCTCAATATTTTGATGCCTAGTTAACTCTAGCGCTACGTTTAATGCTGCTGTAACTACAGTTAGATGCATATTGGCAGGAATAGCTCTTGCCAAAGCCAAAACCGTGGTGCCCGATGCTATAATTAAAGCATCGTTCTCTTGTATCATACCCGCTGCTGTAGATGCAATTTTAACCTTCTCCAAAGATTGAATTTTCTCTTTTTCATTAACAGGTCTGTCTATAGTGTAAGGGTTTTGAAGTGTTGCCCCGCCATGAGTTTTGAAAAGTAAGTTTTTCTCTTCTAGCAGCTTTAAATCCTTCCTAATAGTAACAGGTGATACATCAAGTTCTTTACACAAATCAACTACGGCTATATATTCTTCTTTTTGAAGTTTATTCAAAATAAACTGATGACGTTCTGCAATATTTATCATTACACTAATTTTTTGATTTTCTAAGGTAATAATTAAATATAAAAAGAAAATGTTTTAAAGGTTATCAAAATATTTTCTAATCTCTTTTTAAAGTCTTGAGGTTTTCTTTTTATTTTTATTTGTTCTTTTTTATTTCGATTTATTTTCTTATAATTGTTTAGTGTTTCGATTTACTTTCGATTTTTAAATTATGGATAGGAATAGAGAAGGCCAGATAAAAGACTTAGAAAAAGACATACAGTGGGATATTGTTGTGATTGGAGGAGGTGCAACAGGTTTGGGTTGTGCAGTTGATGCTGCTTCAAGAGGTTTTAAAACCTTATTGGTAGAGCAATCAGATTTTGCAAAGGGAACCTCAAGCAGAAGTACCAAATTAGTTCATGGCGGGGTTAGGTATCTGGCAGCCGGAGATGTGGCATTGGTTTACGAGGCTTTAAGAGAAAGAGGTTTGCTATTGAGAAATGCAGCTCACCTAGTTAAAAAGCAACCTTTTATTATACCATGTTTTAGCATTTTTGAACAGCTTAAATACGTGGTAGGTTTGAAGCTTTACGATTGGTTATCTGGAAGATTTAGCTTTGGTTCATCAACCATATTAAATAAAAAGAGTGTAGAGAAAGCTTTACCAGGTTTAGATAGTACGAAGTTAAGAGGTGGTGTAGAGTATTACGATGGCCAGTTTGATGATGCCCGTTTAGCGGTTAACATTGCACAAACGGCTATAGAGCAAGGCGCTACTGTACTTAATTACATAAAGGTAGAAGGTTTGTTGAAATCTGGTGCTAGGGTAAATGGTGTTGCTGTAAGAGATTTAGAAACACAAATCACCTATAATGTTAAAGCCAAAGCTGTTATCAATGCTACAGGTGTATTTGTTGATGATATTTTAAGTATGGATAAACCAGGCGCAAAAGCATTGGTAAGACCTAGTCAAGGAGTGCATATTGTGTTAGATAAATCTTTTATGCCTGCTGATGCTGCCTTAATGATTCCAGAAACTTCTGATGGTAGGGTGCTCTTTGCGGTGCCATGGCATAACTATCTAGTAGTAGGTACAACAGATACACCACTAGATAAAAACAGCCTCGAGCCAGAAGCACTACAACAAGAAATAGATTTTATTTTACAAACGGCAGCGCTATATCTTGCTAAAAAGCCAACCGAGAAAGATGTATTAAGCGTTTTTGCGGGCTTAAGGCCTTTAGCTGCGCCAACAAAAAATACGGGTAAAACCAAAGAAATATCTAGAAGTCATAAGCTTATTGTGAGCGATACTGGTTTGGTAACTATTACCGGCGGTAAGTGGACTACCTACCGTAAAATGGCGCAAGACACTATAGATCAAGTTATTCAGGTGGCTCAATTATCAAAAGCAGTTTGTAAAACAGAAGCCTTGGCTATCCACGGAAGCACAACTAAAAAACTTGGTAATCATTTAGATTTTTATGGCTTGGATGCTGCGCATATTCAAAATCTTATCAAAAAAGAGCCAAATTTAGGCGAGTTATTACATCCTAAATTTCCACATTATTTGGCAGAAGTAGTTTGGGTTACTAAAAATGAAATGGCCCGCACTGTAGAAGATGTGTTGGCCAGAAGATTGCGTATTTTATTTGTTGATGCACAAGCGGCTATAGAAATGGCTCCTAAAGTTGCCGATTTAATGGCATCGGTTTTAAACCAAAATGAAGAATGGAAAGCCCAACAAATAGGCAATTTTATAACTTTAGCTAAGCAATATTTATTAAACAAGCATCCGGTAACGCCAACTTATAAAGAAGACCAATTATTAACTAAAGCTTGATATCATGAGTAAATACATTTTGTCTTTAGACCAAGGAACATCAAGTTCAAGAGCAATTATTTTTAATGATGAAGGCAAGCAACTAGCAGTTGCTCAAAAAGAATTTACACAAATATATCCGCAAAGTGGCTGGGTAGAGCATGATGCTATGGAAATCTGGAGCTCGCAAATAGGCGTGGCTACAGAAGCTGTTATCAAAGCCAGAATTTCTCCGCAAGACGTTGCCTGTATTGGCATTACCAATCAAAGAGAAACTACCATCGTTTGGAATAAACAAACTGGCGAGCCTATTTGTAACGCTATAGTTTGGCAAGATAGAAGAACAGCTTCTTTTTGTGATGAGCTAAAAGCAGCTGGTAAAGAACCATTGATAAAGGAAAAAACCGGTTTAATGGTTGATGCTTATTTCTCTGCCACAAAATTAAAATGGATTTTAGATAACGTTGAAGGTGCAAGAGCAGAAGCCAATGCAGGAAACTTACTTTTTGGTACGGTAGATAGCTGGTTGGTATGGAAATTAACAGCAGGAAAAGTTCATATTACAGATGTAAGCAATGCATCAAGAACCATGCTTTTTAATATCCATACATTAAGTTGGGATGATGAATTATTAAGCATTTTTGATATCCCAGAATCTGTTTTACCAGAAGTAAAATCATCAAGTGAAGTTTATGGAGAAACAGCAGGAGCTATATTTTCTGCTAAAATTCCTATTGCAGGTATAGCAGGCGACCAGCAAGCGGCACTTTTTGGGCAGCTTTGTACACAAGCTGGTATGGTAAAAAACACTTATGGCACAGGTTGCTTTATGCTGATGAATACCGGTAACAAACCTGTAATGTCTAAAAACAATTTGGTTACTACCGTAGCCTGGAAGATAAATAACGAAGTCCATTATGCATTAGAGGGCAGTATTTTCATGGCCGGTGCTATTGTGCAATGGTTAAGAGATGGTTTAGGTATTATTAAAACATCTTCTGAAATTGATGATTTAGCTAGCGCTTGTGAAGATAACGGAGGAGTTGTTTTGGTACCTGCCTTTACGGGTTTAGGCGCTCCACATTGGAATCCTTATGCTAAAGGGACAATTTTTGGCTTAAGCCGAGGGACTAAATCATCGCATATAGCAAGAGCAGCTTTAGAAAGTATAGCCTACCAAACTATGGATGTTTTAAAAGCCATGGAAGCCGATGCTGATTTTGCTATTAAAGAATTACGTGTTGATGGTGGTGCTACCGTAAATAATTTATTAATGCAGTACCAAGCAGATGTTTTAGATACATCGGTTATCAGACCTAAGGCAGCAGAGTTAACGGCTATTGGTGCAGCTTATTTAGCAGGTTTGGCGGTTGGTGTTTGGGCTAATATAGAAGAGATAAAGAAGCAGTGGGAAGTAGATCAAGTTTTTGAGCCAGCACATACAACACAGGTTCAGAACAATATTATACAATGGAAAAAAGCAGTACAAGCGGTTAACCATTGGACAACATTATAAACAAATAAATGCATCCAGTCTAGAAAAGGTGCATCACCAATTATAAACTAAAATAAAGAAAACATGAATCAGTATGTAGCCGAGTTTTTGGGTACATTTTTCCTGATTTTATTGGGAAATGGTGTTGTAGCCAATGTAGTGCTCAATAAAACAAAAGGACAAAATTCTGGCTGGATAGTAATTACAACTGGTTGGGCCTTAGCTGTTTTTGTGGGTGTAGTTATTGCCGGACCACATAGTGGTGCGCATCTAAACCCTGCCGTAAGTGTTGCTTTGGCTGTCGCCGATAAGTTTGCATGGGCCGAAGTTCCTGCTTATGCGGCAGCACAACTTTTAGGAGCAGCAGCTGGTTCTTTAATGGTGTGGTTTTTTTATCATGATCATTTCAAAAACACAGAAGATATTAACCTTAGAGCAGCTTGTTTTTATACCCAACCTGCTATTTTAAATAAAGGATTAAACTTTATGAACGAGATTGTTGGAACTTTCGTTCTCATTTTTATCATCTTTTATTTTACTGGGGCCGAGTTGGAAATTCCTAAAACCGTTGTAGGTTTAGGCTCTTTAGGTGCTATACCTGTTGCTTTTCTAGTTTGGGCAATTGGATTATCTTTAGGAGGCACAACCGGATACGCTATCAATCCGGTAAGAGACTTAGGGCCACGTATTGTTTTCTTTTTCATCAATAAAGGGAAAGCTGGTGTGTGTAACTGGCCTTATTCGTGGATACCAGTTATAGGTCCTCTTGTTGGGGCAGTTTTGGCCGCTTTATTATTTATACTACTCTCATAATCAATCATAACAAATACTTAACATAAGAATAACCAGTTAGTAATATTTAATTGCTCTATTTGTGCCGCTAAGCAATAAAAAGAAACAATAAAAAATAAATTGTAAATAATATGGTGTTTTTAAATGTTTTTTATTTTAATTTTAATAAACCAAATAACTTAATAAATTTATTATTAAGCTAGACCTAAATACTAAATAGTAATTGAAAATCAATTTTTTGAATAATGAATGAGAAATGTTTACCCCGCTCAAAGAAAGTGGTAAAAACAAAGGGTATAAGCCTTTTATTTCTATCTTTCTTTCTAATTATTTTTAATACGTTAAGTGCCTTTGCGCAAACGGCACAAATAACGGTTAAAGGAAAACTTCTTGGTGAAGATGATGGTCAGCCCATCATTGGTGTTATCATAACAGATAATAACAAGAAGAATTTAGGTACAACCAATTTCGATGGTGAGTTTTCTATCAACGTCCCAAAGAATACCACGGTTACTTTTTCTTACATAGGTTACGAGCCTACAAGAATGACTTTTGCTAACAGCCAAAGTAACTTAACCATAAGACTAAAAGTATCTACAACTGCTTTAAACGAAGTTGTAGTAACGGCTTTAGGTATTAAAAGGGAAGAGAAAGCATTGGGTTACGCTACAACAACTGTAAAAGGTGAAGATTTAACAAGCGCAATATCAAATAATTGGACAGATGCTTTATCTGGTAAAGTAGCAGGATTGAACTTGGTAAGGTCTAACGGGGGGCCAACAGGATCAAATAAAATTATTTTACGCGGAGAGAATAATTTAACAGGAGAAAATGATGCGCTTATTGTAGTTGATGGTGTGGTTATTAATCAAGGAAGCGGTAGGTCTACTGGAACAGGTGGTTCGGGATATTTAAGCTCTGAGACGCCGGTAGATTTTGGAAGTGGTTTAAATGATATTAATCCTGAGGATATTGAAAGTGTAACTGTCTTAAAAGGACCCGGAGCTGCAGCTCTTTATGGACAAAGAGGTGCTAATGGTGCTATTATTATCACAACAAAATCTGGAATGGCTAAGAAAAAGGGTTTAGGTGTAACATTTACATCAAATACTTCTTTAGAACAAATCAATCGTTGGCCAGATTTGCAATATGAATATGGACAAGGTGTAGATGGTGATAACTATTATTCTTATAACGCTTCTGAGGATGGGCCAAGTACTAGAAGTACAAGTTCTGCTTGGGGACCAAGGTTTAATGGGCAAATGTTTTATCAATATGACCCTGTAACTCATACAAAATCAACAACAAGAACACCTTGGATACCATATGTTAATGATTCTCGTAGATTTTTTGATGAAGGAAGAACATTTACGAATAGCGTAACTTTGGATGGTGCAGGTGAAAAAACTTCTGCTAGATTTTCCTATACCAATGTAAATAACAAATGGATTATACCTAACACAGGCTATGGTAGAAATACAGTGGCGCTATCTGTAACGCAAAAAATGAATGATAAGCTACAGATTGTCACTAAAGTAAATTATACAAACAAGTTTAGTGATAATCTACCTTCTACAGGCTATAATAATCAATCCATCATGTATTGGTATTTATTCTGGGTACCAAGCGCATCGGTAGATTGGTTAAAAGATTACTGGCTACCAGGAAGAGAAAACAGAAATCAGAGTTTTCCATTCAGTAGTTTTCCTGATAATCCATATTTAATAGCCAATCAAATGTTAAATAAGTCTAACAGAAATGGTTTAACAGGTAACGTACAAGCTACTTATAATTTCACCAAAGATTTAAGTTTAATGGTACGTACGTCTTTGGATATGGCTCAAGAACAACGTTCTCAACAAAGACCTTTTGATACTGAAAAGTTTAAAAGGGGAATGTATCGTACACAAAATATAAATTCACAAGAAGTAAATAGTGACTTTTTGCTTAGGTATAACAAAAAAATCAATAAAAAATTTGCTGTATCTGGTTCAGTAGGAGGTAGCGTACTTAAAAACAATTATAATAGAGATGAATTAAGAGCCGATTCTTTATCTTTTCCAGGACTCTTCACATTAGCAAACGCTGCTGGTGTTTTAGAAGCATTACCAAACAGAAGTAAGTATGCTATTAATAGCTTTTATGGTCTTTTTACAGCATCTTTTAAAGATTATTTATATCTTGATGTTACAGCTAGAAAGGATTGGAGCAGTACTTTAGCAACACCTACATCTGTTGATAATGCAGATTTCTTTTATCCTTCTTTTAATTTAAGTTTTGTATTATCAGAAGCATTTAAATTGCCAGAAGCTATAAGTTTTGCAAAGTTAAGAACTTCTTTTGCTGGCGTGGGTAGCGGAAGCACACAAGCCTATCGAAATTCTTATAATTATTTTCCAGAAAATATATTCGCAGGAGGCTTGGTTAATCCTACTACGCTCCCTAATCTTAACTTACAATCTTTATATACACAAAGCTTTGAAATTGGTGCAGATGTAAGATTATTTAAAAATCGTTTAAGTTTTGATGTAGCGGTATATCAAGGTGAGACAAGAGACCAAATATTAAGCTCTGTTGTTGATGCATCTTCCGGATATAGATTTGCTGAGGTTAATTTAGGTGTAGTGTCTAATAAAGGTGTGGAAATAGCTATTAATGGCTCTCCCCTAAAAAGTAAGAATGGCTTAAATTGGAATATTTTCGGAACTTTTTCAGCAAACCGAAATACAGTAGAAAGTTTGCCAAATGATTTACCACAAGTATTACAAAACGGACCTGGAAGTAGAGGGTCTATAACCGCAAATATTGGAGGAAGTTTAGGTGATCTTTACGGCAGAGGTTATGAAAGGGCGCCTGATGGTCAAATCATTTATGAAAATGGTTATCCAGTTTTAACTCAGGATGCAAAATATATTGGTAATACCATCCCTCAGTGGAGAGCCAGTGTAGGCAATAATTTTAAGTATAAGAATTTTTCATTTAACGTTCTTTTGGATGGGCAATACGGCGCAAAAGCATATTCTCTATCTGCGGCTGTTTTGGCAGAACAAGGCAAGACAGTTAATACATTACCAGGAAGATATAACGGAATTATTGGTAATGGTGTAATAAGAAATACAGACGGTACCTTTAGAAAAAATGATGTTATTGCCCAAGACCCATGGACTTACTACACTGCACATTATGGGCGTGATAATGTTGAAGGCACAAGTTATTCAACAGATTTTATAAAAATCAGAGAAGCTAGATTAGATTATAGTTTGCCCATAAAAGTGGCTAATAAAGTTGGTTTACAGAGAATTACTTTAGGTATTTATGGTAGAGATTTATTTACCTTTTCTGCATGGCCAATTTTTGACCCCGAGTTTGGAACACTTAGCGGTTCTGAAATTAACAGAGGTTTTGAATATGGGCAGTTTCCCTCAACCAGAACCCTTGGTTTTAATTTAGTAATTGGCATTTAACGCAAAGGATATGAAAACTTTAAAAATATATATAACAAGCTTACTCATTTCTTCTTTTGTATTTTCTTCTTGTACGAAAGATTTTAAAGAAATTAATACTAACCCCAATGGAAGCTCACAAGCTTTACCACAAGCTATTCTTCCGCCAGCGTTAACTAGCTTAGTAAGTGCCAATATGAGCCGTAGCCAGCGGATTACCAATGAGCTTATGCAAGTAACTGTAAATATGGGCGATACTGAGGGGAAAATCTTCAGATATGAAATTCGTACTTCGGAAGCAGACTTTCTTTGGAACGCTTGGTATGTACAATTAACCAATATTAATGACGTCTATAAATTTGCAGACGAGATAGATAATAATACCTATAAAGGCATAGCGCTAATTTGTAGAGCCTGGATTTTTTCGCTTATTACAGATACTTATGGAGATGCTCCTTACACTCAGGCAAATAGAGGGAAAGAGGGTATTATAGCCCCGGTTTTTGATACTCAGCAGGCTATTTATAGCGGTTTATTTGCAGAGTTAGAGCAAGCTAACACTTTATTAAAAGGTGCAACCAATGTGCTTTCTTCTAGTGATCCTGTTTTTAAAGGAGACGCCTTAAAATGGAGAAAATTTGGAAACTCTTTATATTTAAGATTATTACTTAGGGTTTCAGCGAAAGAGCCTTTAGCCATATCAAAAATCACCGAAATTGTTGATATAAAACCAGCAGACTATCCAGTGATGACTTCAAATGATGATGCTGCCGTTTTAAGATGGACAGGAACCGCACCTTATGTTTCACCATTTGCAACGATTAGAGACGGAGATTGGTATGGGCCAAAAATAGCTAGTTTTTTTGTCGATAATTTAAATGAATGGAGCGATCCAAGGGTACAAAAATGGGCTACATTATACCAAGGTGATTATGCAGGTATTCCAAGTGGATATGCACCTGGACAAGCACCGGAAGCAAAATCTTCATTCCCATTATCACTTAAAATAGAGCCTCTATTAGGTAATATCATGAATTATGGAGAATTACAATTAATCCTTGCAGAAGCAGCATTAAAGGGATATATCTCTACAAGTCCAAAAATTTACTATGATAGAGGAGCTACAAATGGAATAACATTATGGGGTTTAACTGTACCTAATAATTATTTGACATTCGATAAAGTTAAATGGGATGATACTTATTCATTTAATCAAAAAATGGAACTCATCCATCTTCAAAAATATTATGCTATGTTTTTTACGGATTTACAACAATGGTTTGAGTATCGTAGGACAGGGCACCCTAATATTCCAAAAGGAGCAGGCTTGGCCAATGGTGGACTTATGCCTGCCCGCTTAAATTATCCAGTTTATATTCAATCATCTAACAGTATAAATTATAAGGCAGCAGTAGCTATACAGGGGCCAGATAATATTACTACCCAAGTTTGGTGGCAAAAACCTTAATAAGTTTTATTTCATACATAAAAAACAATGAAAAAGAAATTTTTATACTTCTTACTTTTTATTACTTCATTCGGATGGATGTCGTGTGAAAAAAATAATTTTGCAGAGGGGGTTTTAAGCCCTATCACATCTATAGAAGATGTTAGAGGTCTTTATGTTGATGCGGATGTATTATTAGATAAAGACAAACTAATGGGGGCAGAAAAAATTACAGGTGTTGTAATTTCTAATCCCGATGCTGCAAATGTACCATCCGGAATGGTAATAATACAAAACACTAGGAGATCTAGAACCAGAGGAATTATTTTAGCCTTAGAGAATGCGTCAACATATAAACCTGGAGATTCTTTAATGATTAATATCAATGGAAAAACCCTAACTAAAATAAATGGTTCTTTACAAATTACTGGCCTTACAGAAAGCGCCGTTGAAAAAATAGCAAGTGATAGGCCATTAAGAACCCAAGTAACTTCTAGTTTAAATATTAATCAAAGGCCGCGTGATTTCGAAAGTACACTAGTTCAAATAAAATCAGGAACAATTAATCCGGTTCCTTTACCAACAGATGTTTTTGAAGGTGATAAAAGTGTAGTAAATGGGGCTGATAGCGTTTTTTTACATACCGAGGCTGCGGCTAATTTTGCTAACGTTACACTTCCTGCTAATGCCACATTTACAGGTATTATTTTTTTAAAAGAACTAACAGCAGATAGCTTACAGATACAATTATGGCCAAGAAGTATTGATGATATAACAGATCAAGTTGCTCCTCCAGACCCTAACGGACCAGGTTTAGGTAAATTTCCTATTTTAATAACAGGGTTTGTAAATGATTCTAAAGGTTCAGATGGTAATTATGAATATTTCCAATTTATAGCTACCCGTGATATAGATTTTGAGAAAAACCCCATATCTGTAGTGACATGTACTAATGCTGGCACTGCAACCCCATATCCAGGAACTGCACCTGCTGGCGGTTGGGCTACAGGTGGGGGCAGAACTTATAAGTTTAACATCACTTCTGGTACAGTTTCTAAAGGAGAATTCTTTTATGTAGGAGGTAGTAATAAGCGTATAAACGGACCAAATTCTACGAACATAAGCTCAGCAAAATGGTTAGCAGCTATAAATTATGTTACCAATGCTGGAGATGGTTTTGGAAATGCTAGTTCTGGCTTATTACCGAATAGTGGAAATGCTGGTGGTATTGCAGTTTTTGAGGGGATTAATGTTACAGAAACTTCTATTCCTTTAGATGTTGTTTTCTTTGGTGGAACCGGTAAAACAACAATATTTAATGAAGTAGCTGGTCAGGGTTATCGCATTGTAGATAACGACCGTTACAGTACAATTGATGTCGCAACATCTACAAACCAACCTTTCTTTTTTCAAGGAACTAATCAATTTATAATTCCACATTCAACACCATCAGATGCAGGCTATTTTGTGAAATTAGGTGGAGTTTATAATACCACCACAAAAGCTTGGACAAGCCCTAGAACGCATACTTTTTATCTCATGTCTCCAACATCGGAAATTACTGAAATTCAGGCTTCAAACGTCACTACATTAACTAATTAAATATTAAAAGGCTAGCTAATACGCTAGCCTTTATTTGTTTTCATCATATATGAACAGAAGATTTTTTATCAAAAGCACCAGTCTAATAGCCGGTAGCGCTTTTATAAGTTTAAATAGCCATGGTTTTTTAAGTAAAGCTGATAAAACCATCAGCGGAAGCGTAAAAACAAATGGTAAAGCTTTGGCAGATGTGGTTATTTCTGATGGTTTTAGTGTAGTGAAAACCGATAAAAATGGTTTGTATAAACTAAAAGCTCATGATAAAGCTACCCATGTTTTTATGAGTACCCCAGCTGGGTACGAGTTTGAAACTCAAAACAGTATCTCAAAACAATATGAAAATTTAAATACCACAAACAGTTTTGATTTTAACTTAACCAAACTTAAACAGGACGATCAAGAGCATTATTTCGTTATATGGGCAGACCCACAGGTAAAAAACAAGGCCGATGTAAAGCAGATGTTGGAAGAATCTGTGCCTGATGTACAGGAATTGGTTAAAAATTTAGGCGATAAAGCTTTGGTACATGGCATAGGTGTTGGAGATTTAGTTTGGGATGAACTTGAGCTATTTAAAGACTATGCTGAAGCGGTTAAACAAATGGGCATACCATTTTTCCAAGCTTTAGGTAATCATGATATGGATTATCGCCAAGGCGGAGATGAAACTTCTGATAAAACCTTTAAGCAAAATTTCGGGCCAACCTATTATTCTTTTAACAGGGGGCAGGTACATTATGTTGTTTTAGATGATGTTCGGTACCTAGGCGAAGAAAGAAAATACGATGGCTACATCACAGAAGAACAGTTGTCTTGGTTAAAGAAAGATTTAGCTTTTGTTCCTAAAGAGCATTTAATCGTTATAGGCCTACATATTCCTGTACATAATGCGGTAAAGAATAACACCGCTTTGTATGAAATTCTAAAAGGCAGACAAGTGCATATCATGTCTGGCCATACGCATTACAATGATAATTACATCTCAGATAATGTTTATGAACATGTACATGGGACCGTTTGTGGCGCTTGGTGGACGGGCCCAATCTGTGGCGATGGTGCTCCTCGTGGTTATGGCGTTTATCATGTAAAAGGCAACCAGATAGATTGGTATTATAAATCTATGCGGAAACCTAAAACGCATCAAATAAGTTTGCATATAGAAGAATTAACAGCGCAAAAAAGGCTTTTGGCCAATGTTTGGAATTGGGACCCGCAATGGAAAATAGAATGGTGGGCTGATGATAAATACATGGGCTTATTAGAGCAAACCAAAGGTTTTGATCCTTTAAGCGTAAAATTATACAAAGGCGATCAATTACCTAAACCACGCTCTTTTGCAGAGCCAAGAAGAACAGAACATTTGTTTATGGCTCATGTCAACCCTGAAGTGAAAATTATCAAAGTACAAGCAACCGATAGGTTTGGCAATAAATATGAAGAGAAAACTGTAATTTAAACCTCCATAAACTTAAATATATGAAGAAGTTATTATGCTTTAGCCTTGTGCTATTTTTCTTTGCTAGCCATAGCAATGCACAAGTTGTAAAATGGGATTCTACTTATCGCCCCAATAATTTTGAGCTTAAAGTAGAACAATTTAAAAGTTACCCAAATGCCAAAACAGATATTGTTTTTTTAGGCAATAGCATTACCGCCGGGGCAGATTGGGTAGAACTCTTAGGTAATCCAAATATTAAAAATAGAGGTATCTCTGGAGATATTTCTTATGGCGTTTTAGAAAGGTTAGGGGAAGTAACAGAAGGTAAGCCTGCTAAGGTTTTTTTATTAATAGGTATTAATGATATTTCAAGAAATATTCCTGATAGCTTAATCATGAACAATTATCACCGTATAGTAAAGCAGATTAAAAAAGAATCTCCGGATACAAAAATTTATCTACAAACCTTATTTCCTGTTAATAATACTTTTACACAGTTTAAAAACCATTATAATAAGGATGAACATATTGCAGCGGTTAATGCAGGTTTAAAAAAGCTAGCAGCAGCAGAAAAAGCTAGCCTAATAGATACGCATAAAATATTTCTAGATGCCGATGGCCGCATGAAAAAGGAATATACGCATGACGGTTTACACCTAAAAGCAGCAGGTTATGCAGTTTGGGCAAAACTCTTAAAAGCCTATTTATAGATACTTCTACTAAGGTATAGTTTGGTTTATAAAGCCATATTGGTAAGTAACAATATTAATGATATTGTCTTACTAGTATGGCTTTTCCCGTTTTAGAACCTCAAAAAGAGCAAATTAGATATTGTAATTTTTACACTTTGCATCTTGATTTAAAGAATTTAATTTCTATATTCACTTAACCAATTTTTAATATTAAACGAATGTCAGAACAAAGCTATGATGCCATAGTTATAGGTTCCGGTATCTCCGGAGGCTGGGCAGCTAAAGAACTTACAGAAAAAGGTTTGAAAACTCTTGTACTAGAAAGAGGCAGAAACATAGAGCATGTAAAAGACTATGAAAATGCCACTAAAGCTCCTTGGGAGTTTGAGCACAGAGGTAGAAGAACGCAAGAGATGATAGATAACTATCCTGTTCTTAAAAGAGATTATGCGCTATCAGAAAAAAACCTGAGTTTTTGGGTAAACGAAAAAGATGCTCCCTACACAGAAGTGAAACGCTTTGATTGGTACCGTGGCTACCATGTTGGTGGAAGGTCTTTAATGTGGGGAAGACAATCATACCGCTGGAGTGATTTAGATTTTGAAGCCAATGCTAAAGAAGGCATCGCTGTAGACTGGCCAGTTCGTTACAATGAAATTGCACCTTGGTATAGCTATGCGGAAAAATTTGCTGGTATAAGTGGGTCAAAAGAAAATTTAGCTCACTTGCCTGATGGCGAGTTTTTACCTCCAATGGCATTAAATTGTGTAGAGAAAGATGTAGCAGCTCGTATCAAAAAACAATATCAAGACCAAAGACACATGTTTATTGGTCGTGTTGCCCATGTTACTGCTCCTGTTAAAGGTCGTAGCAATTGCCAGTTCAGAAATAAATGCTCATTAGGTTGTCCTTTTGGAGCTTATTTCAGTACACAGTCTTCTACTTTGCCAGCAGCTATGGCAACTGGTAATCTTACACTTCGCCCGCATGCTATTGTCACTAAAATTCTTTATGATAAAGACACCCAAAAAGCCACAGGTGTAGAAATTATAGATGCAGAAACTAACAAAACTTATGAATATAAAGCCAAAGTGATTTTCCTTTGCGCATCAACCTTAAACTCTGCTTGGGTATTAATGAACTCTGCAACCGATGTTTGGGAAGGCGGTTTAGGAAGTAGCAGTGGCGAGCTTGGTCATAACCTGATGGATCATCACTTCAGATTAGGTGCTTCTGGTATTGCAGAGGGCTATGATGATAAATATTATTACGGAAGAAGACCCAACGGTATTTATGTGCCTCGTTTTAGAAACATGAATGGCGAGAAAAGAGATTACCTACGTGGCTTTGGCTATCAAGGTGCGGCGGGCAGACAAGGCTGGAACCGTGAAATTGCAGAACTAAGTATAGGTGCCGAGTTAAAAGAGGCTTTATTACAACCTGGTCAATGGACCATGGGGATGACAGCCTTTGGTGAGATTTTACCTTATCATGAAAATAAAGTTACCCTTGATAAAACTGTGAAAGATAAATGGGGCTTACCAGTTTTAGCTATTGATGCTGAAATAAAAGAGAATGAGATTAAAATGCGTAAAGATATGATGGATGACGCTCAAGAAATGCTTGAAAAAGCAGGTCTTAAAGATGTTAAAGCGCATGATAATGGTTACGGTTTTGGCCAAGGTATTCATGAAATGGGTACAGCCCGTATGGGTAAAGACCCTAAAACCTCTGTGGTAAATAAATACAATCAAGTTTGGGATGCCAAAAATGTTTACGTAACAGATGGTTCTTTCATGACATCAGGAAGTTGCGTAAATCCATCTTTAACCTATATGGCTTTTACTGCCAGAGCGGTAGACCACGCTGTTTCTGAACTTAAAAAGATGAACCTTTAATACCCTACACATGGAGAACGAAAGTAATCATCAAAGTAGAAGAAACTTCATCAAATCTGGCGCTATTGCAGCGGCAGCTTTTACTATTGTACCCAGACATGTTTTGGGTAAAGGCTTTTTAGCCCCTAGCGATAAACTTTATATTGCAGGAGTTGGGGTTGGCGGTAAAGGTTATAGCGATTTAAAAAGCTTCCATAACTCAGGCAAAGCCGTTATTAATTTTTTATGTGATGTTGATGATAGAAGAGCATTAAAAGCAAGACAAGATTATCCAACAGCAAAATATTACAAAGATTGGCGAGAGCTTTTTGATAAAGAATCAAAAAACTTTGATGCCGTTTGCGTTTCAACACCAGACCATAACCACGCTATCACCACTTTAGCAGCCATGCAATTGGGTAAGCATGTTTATGTGCAGAAACCGCTTACGCATGATATTTATGAAGCTCGTGTCTTATTAGATGCCGCTAAAAAGTATAAAGTAGTTACCCAAATGGGTAATCAAGGCGCTTCAGATGATGGTGTAAGGCAAATGCAAGAATGGTTTGATGCTGATGTTATTGGTAAAGTACATACCGTTTACTGCTGGACAAACCGCCCTGTATGGCCACAAGGTATTCCGTGGCCATCACAAGCTGCAGAAATTCCAAAAGAGCTAGATTGGGATTTATGGTTAGGCACTGCACCTCAGAAAAATTATGTAGATAAATTAGTGCCTTTTAACTGGCGAGGCTGGTGGGATTACGGTACTGGAGCACTAGGCGATATGGGTTGCCATCTAATGGAAGGTCCGTTCACAGTTTTAGGCTTAAATGCAGCAACTTCTGTTGAAGCTAGTGTGGGTTCTGTTTATGTTGATGAGTTTAAACGAGGTTATTTCCCAGATTCTTGCCCCCCTTCTAGTCATGTTATCTTGAACTTCCCGGCAACGGCAAAAAACAAATCGGCTATTAAATTACATTGGATGGATGGCGGTATACAGCCAGAACGCCCAGAAGAATTAGGTCCAAATGAAGTATTTGGCGATGGTGGTAACGGGATGTTATTTATAGGTACTAAAGGCAAAATGATGGCAGGTACTTATAACCAAAACCCTCGTTTATTACCTACTAGCAAAACTCAGGAAGTAAAAGTTAAACAAAAATACGACAGAGTTACCGGCAGCACCAATGGTCATTATGCACAATGGGTAGAAGCTTGCCTAGCAGGTTATGGTAACAAAGAACTGAGCTCGCCATTTGAAAAAGCGGTTCCTTTAACAGAAGCGCTTTTAATGGCCAATTTAGCTATCAGGTCTTATGATATCAAAACGCAAAAAGATGGTAAAGACATTTTCCCAGGCAGAAACATCAAATTACTTTGGGATAATACGCAAATGCGGGTAACCAATTTTGAGGAAGCTAATCAATTTGTAAAAAGAAATTACAGAGCCGGCTGGACGCTAGGTGTTTAATTAAAGACCAAAAACATTAAAATCATGAATAGAAGAGAAGCCATATCATCAGTAGCCCTATTATTAGGAGGTACTGTTTTAGGGGCAGAAATTTTCACTTTAACAGGTTGTACTTCATCGCCAAAGCAAATAAATGATTTGTTTAATAGCAATGATGTTTTACTTTTAGATGAAATTGCAGAAACCATTATTCCAGAAACCGATACACCAGGTGCAAAAGCTACCAAAGCAGGTGAGTTTATGGCCCTAATGGTGAAAGATTGTTATGATAAAGAACATCAAAAAGTGTTCCTTGACGGATTGAAAAACGTTGATGATGAAGCTAAAAAACAATATAAAGCAGATTTCCTTTCTTTAGATAAAGACCAGAAAAAAGCTTTATTAACCCATTTAGATAAACAACAAAAAGCGTATCAAGAAACTAAAGAAAAAGAAGCGCCGCCACACTATTTTAGAATGATGAAAGAGTTAACTTTATTAGGTTATTTTACATCAGAAATAGGCGGTAGTCAAGCTTTAACTTATGTAGAAGTACCAGGCAGATATGACGCTTGTATCCCTTATAAAAAAGGAGATCCTGTTTTTCTAACACCATAACTTATGAAACAAAAATTAAGATTAGGCATGATAGGTGGTGGTCCCGATGCTTTTATTGGGGCAGTACACCGTATAGCAGCAAGAATAGACGATTGTTATGAATTGGTTTGTGGGGCTTTTAGTAGCTCGGCAGAGAAATCTGCACAAACGGGAGCTATATTAGGCTTATCGCCAGAGAGAGCTTATCCATCTTACCAAACACTCATAGAAACAGAAAAAAAATTACCAGAAAACGTAAGAGTAGAAGTTATCAGTATTGTAACACCAAACCATTTACATTTCGAGCCAGCTAAAATGGCTTTAGAAAATGGTTTCCATGTTATTTTAGATAAACCTATCACACTATCTCTTCAAGAAGCATTAGCGTTAGAAAAAATACAGCAGCAAACAGGTAAAAAACTGTTGTTAACCCATACTTACACAGGTTATCCTATGGTGAAGGAAGCCCGTCAGCAAGTTTTGGCAGGTAAGCTAGGAGCCATAAGAAAAATCTATGTAGAATATCCGCAAGGTTGGTTAAGTACAGCGGTAGAAAATAAGCAAGCCGATTGGCGTACAGACCCATCTAAAAGTGGTATTGCTGGTGCCATGGGCGATATTGGGACCCATGCTTTTAACCTTGCCGAGTATGTAAGCGGTTTAAGTGTTACCAAGCTTTGTGCTGATATTAATACCGTAATTGAGGGCAGAAGGTTAGATGATGACGGCGCCGTTCTACTTAAATTTAATAATGGGGCAAGCGGGGTTTTAATGGCTACACAAATAGCTGCTGGAGAAGAAAATAACGTTAAAATAAGAGTCTACGGTGAAAAAGGAGGTTTAGAATGGCAACAAGTGGATGCTAACTCTTTAGTTATAAAATGGTTAGATGCGCCAGCTCAAACCTACAGAACTGGCGGTGCTTATGTAAGTTCTTTTGCTTCGCATAATACACGCACACCAGCAGGGCATCCCGAAGGTTATTTAGAAGCTTTTGCTAACTTGTACAGAAATTTTGCTTTAACTGTTTTAGCAGAAATGAACCAGCAGCAGCCAGCAAAAGAAGCACTTGATTATCCGGGTGTAACAGAAGGTGTAAGAGGGATGACATTTATAGAAAAGGTAATCGAGTCTGGAAAATCATCCCAGAAATGGATAAATTTTTAATGACTTAATACTCACTACGCAAATCTCAGATAACAATGAAAACAATAAAAGGACCAGCATTATTTATAGCGCAATTTATAGGAGACCAAGCGCCTTTTAATAGTTTAGATAGTATTTGCAAATGGGCAAAAGACTTGGGTTTTAAAGGCTTGCAATTACCCACAAATGATAGCAGGTTTTTAGACTTGAAACTAGCAGCAGAAAGTAAAACTTATGCCGATGAAATCAAAGGAAAAGTAAATGCAGCAGGTTTAGAAATTACCGAACTTTCTACGCACCTTCAAGGGCAATTAGTAGCAGTTCATCCTGTTTATAACGATTTATTTGACGCCTTTGCACCAACAGAATTACACAAAAATCCAAAAGCTAGAACTGCTTGGGCAGTACAACAACTTAAGTATGCCGCACAAGCATCAAAAAATTTGGGTTTAAATGCTCATGTTACTTTTAGTGGTGCTTTGTTATGGCCTTTTGTTTACCCATGGCCACAACGCCCAGCAGGTTTGGTTGATACAGGTTTTGATGAGTTAGCAAAACGCTGGAAACCTATTTTAGACGTTTTTGATGAAAATGGCGTAGACCTTTGTTATGAACTTCATCCTGGTGAGGATTTACACGATGGCGTAACTTTTGAAATGTTTTTAGATAAAGTAAATCATCATAAAAGAGCCAATATTTTATATGATCCATCGCATTTTGTATTGCAGTGTTTAGATTATTTAGCTTTTATCGATATTTACCATGAGCGTATAAAAATGATGCATGTTAAAGATGCAGAGTTTAACCCAACGGGCAGACAGGGTGTTTATGGTGGTTATCAAAACTGGATAGACAGGGCCGGACGTTTCCGCTCTTTGGGCGATGGACAGGTGAATTTTAAATCGGTATTTAGCAAATTGGCACAATACAATTACGATGGTTGGGCCGTTTTAGAATGGGAATGCGCTATCAAGCATCCAGAAGATGGAGCTAAGGAAGGGGCGAAATTTATTGCAGACCATATCATCAGGGTTACAGAAAAAGCTTTTGATGATTTTGCTGCTTCTGGTGGCGATGCAAATTTTAATAATCAAGTTTTAGGCATATAAAGTATCATTATGAAAATCAATAAAGTATTAAGTTTAAGTATTCTGGCTGTTAGTTTATGGGCTTGTGGCGGTGGTAGTCAGCAAAGTGCAGAAAGTACAAATTCAGAAGCTACGGCAGTAGCAGAAAGCGCAACAACACCAGCGGCAGAAGAACCAAAGGGCAAGCAATTAATTGCACAATCAGACTGTTTGGGCTGCCATAAAGAACAGCAAAAATTAGTTGGTCCATCTTATGCAGATGTAGCTGCAAAATATGAAGCTACACCAGAAAATATTGCCATGCTTGCTGGTAAAATTATCAATGGCGGACAAGGAAATTGGGGAGAAGTTCCAATGTCTGCTCATCCACAAGTTAGTCAGGCTGATGCCGAGGAAATGGTCAAATATATCTTAACAATTAAGAAATAATGAGAAGTATTTTAACCTTCATGTTAGTGTTATTGGTAACGCTATCATGCAAATCGCAAAAAGTGAAAGCCAATAAAGGCTGGGAAAACTTATTAGCAAACGGAACTCAAGATTGGCATACTTACGGCAAAGCAGAAACAGGTGCCGCTTGGACAGTAGAAGATGGAGTTCTTCATTTCAAACCGGTTGCAGATAAAGCTCAACGTGGAGATTTAGCTACCGATAAAGATTATGCAAATTTTCATTTAAAACTAGAGTGGAAAGTGGCAAAAAATGCCAATAGCGGTATCATGTTTAATGTATTGGAGGATGCTAAGAAATATCCACAACCTTACTTAACTGGTCCAGAAATGCAAGTTTTAGATAATGATGGGCATCCAGATGCTAAAATATTTAAACACAGAGCAGGCGATTTATACGATTTAATTCCTTGCAGCAAAGAAACAGTAAAACCAGCTGGCGAGTGGAATAAAGCCGAAATTATAAGCAATAATGGCAAGTTAGAATTTTATTTAAATGGTGTTAAAGTTGTTTCTACCACCATGTGGGATGATGCTTGGAATAAAATGGTAGCTGCTAGTAAGTTTAAATCTATGCCTGATTTTGGTAAATTTAAATCAGGAAAAATTGTATTACAAGACCATGGCGATGAAGTTTGGTTTAAAAACATCATGATTAAAGCACTTTAATACAAGCCAACCAATTATAACCTAACCCAATTTTAAATGAACAATATTAAAAAAAGCCAACTTTTTTGGGCAAGCTGTCTTGCGCTGTTGGTTACCTCTTTATCTTTCGGAATAAGAGCCGGTATCTTAGGAAAACTAGGCACAGATTTTCAATTAACCGCAACAGAATTAGGTACCATAACAGCTACCGCTTTCTGGGGCTTCCCTTTAGCCGTAGTTATAGGTGGTTTTATTGTTGATGCCATTGGCATGAAAAGATTATTGGTAATGGCCTTTATCTTTCATTTGTTAGGTATCGTCTTAACCATTTTCGCACAAGGATATTGGACACTTTTCATTTCTACTTTACTCATAGGCATTGCCAACGGAACTGTAGAAGCGGCTTGTAACCCACTTGTTGCAACCATTTACCCAGATAATAAAACTACCAAGCTTAACCATTTCCATTTATGGTTCCCTGGTGGTATATTTTTAGGTACACTTATCGTGATTTTATTTAACAGCATAGGTTTAAGCTGGCAAATACAAGTAGCTATAATGATAGTGCCAACATTGGTATACGGTTACTTATTCTCTAAATTAGATTTCCCGGTAACAGAGCGTGTAGCTTCTGGTGTTTCTACCGCTACGATGTATAAATCGGTAACATCGCCTTTATTTATTTTCATGTTCATCTGTATGTTTGGTACTGCTATTACCGAGCTTTTTACAGGCCAATGGATTGATGTATTACTTAAAAACGTTACCGATAATGCTATCCTGATATTAACCCTTACTACAGGTGTAATGGTTATTGGCAGAGGCTTGGCAGAACCTATTGTTCATCGTTTTTCTCCGCAAGGGGTATTGTTAATTTCTGCTATTTTAGCTGCTTTAGGTTTATACTTATTAAGTACTTTAACAGGAAATGCTATTTATTTTGCAGCCTTTATTTTTGGCTTAGGCGTATGTTATTTCTGGCCTACCATGTTAGGCTTTGTGGCAGAGAATATACCAAAATCGGGTGCTTTAGGTTTAAACCTAATGGGCGGTGCCGGTATGTTTGCAGTTTCTGTTTATACCATTTTCATGGGAGGTTTTTATGATAGATTAATCCTAAAAAAACTCCCGGCAGGTGCTAATGAAGCCGACTATTTAAGTGCAGCACCAGGTACAGAAATGGCTAATTTGCTTAATGAGGCAAAAAATGCAGCCGGTCCAGAAGTTTTACAAGCTACCTTAGTTATTCCAATAATTTTGGTGGTAGCTTTTACAGGTTTAGTTATTTACATGAAGAATAAGAAAAAAGAGGCTTTAACTCATTAATTTGCATCATAATGCCAAAGAAAACTAATAGAAGATCAGTTATTAAAAATATACTAGCAGGCACTGCTGCTTTAACCACAACACCTATGCTAAGTTTCGGCAATTCTTCTGATGAAAAGCAAAGCATCACTTTAAAAGGTAATATCAACCATGCTGTATGTAAATGGACCTATGGTTTTCTGTCTTTAGAAGAGCTTTGTATTTTATCAAAAAAGATAGGAATTAAAGCTATTGATTTGGTTGGGCCTAAAGAGTGGGATATTCTGAAAAAACATGGTATAGATTCTAGCATGTGTAACGGAGCAGAAATCAATTTGGTTGATGGCTTTGCAGAACCTAACTTTCATGAGAAACTTATCCAGAATTATACCGAGATGATTCCTATGGTTGCTAAAGCAGGTTATAAAAACTTAATTTGTTTTAGCGGAAACCGCAGAGGTATGGATGATGAAACCGGTTTAAATAATGCCGCTAAAGGTTTAAAAGAGCTGATGGCGCTTGCAGAAAAGCACAAAGTAACCCTAGTTATGGAGCTTTTAAATAGTAAAATTAACCATAAAGATTACTTTGCCGATAAAACAGCTTGGGGTGTTGAGCTTTGTAAAAGAGTAGGCTCAGAAAACTTCAAATTGCTTTATGATATTTACCACATGCAGGTAGATGAAGGAGATGTTATCCATACCATAAAAGATAGTCACCCTTATATAGCACACTACCACACCGCAGGTGTACCCGGTAGAAATGAAATAGACGAAAATCAGGAGCTAAATTACCCGGCTATTATGAAAGCCATTGTAGCAACAGGTTTTAAAGGCTATGTTGCTCAAGAATTTATCCCTAAAAAGGAAGATAAAATAGCATCTTTATATCAAGCAGTTAAAATTTGTGACGTTTAATTATGAAAGCATCTAACAGTAGAAGAGTATTTATCAGGCAAGTAGGTTTGGCTGCCGCATCGGTTTTGGTTTTACCAAATCTTGGCTGTTTGGTAGATGATAAAAAAAGAATAGGAATACAGCTTTATTCTTTAAGAGACGAATTTTCTAAAGGTGTAGAAAATGTAATTGCTGAGGTATCAAAAGCAGGTTATTCTTGGGTAGAAGGTTATGGCTACTCTGTAAAAAATGGTTTTTGGGGCTTAACTCCAACGCAGTTTAAACAATTGTTAGATAAATATAGCTTAACCTCGCCCAGCGCTCATTACGAATTTAGCGAATGGGAAAAAACAGGTAATGATGCTATTTTAGACGCCTATATTGCAGCTGCCAAAACACTGCAACAAAAATATATTGTTGTCCCTTTCATCAACCCTCAAATATTTAATAGTGTAGAAAGTGTAAAAGCTTTCGCTGATAAGCTTAACAAGGCTTCTAAAAGATTAGAAAAAGAAGGATTGAAACTGGCTTACCATAATCACGATTTTGAGTTTAAGCAACTAGGAGATAAAACAGCTTATGAGATATTAGTAGAAAATACACTTCCAAGTATAGATTTTGAATTAGATTTATATTGGGCCGTAAGAGCAAAGCAAGATGTTTTAAAGCTCTTTAAAACTTATAAAGGTCGTTTTGCTTTGTGGCATGTAAAAGATATGGATAAGGTAAACCCTCAAAAAAATACAGAAGTTGGCAGCGGTTCTATTAATTTTGAGTCTTTTACTAAGGAAGCAAAATTATCAGGCTTAAAATATCCTTTTGTAGAGCAAGAAAACTTTGATATCAATCCTTATGAAAGTATCAAAATCAGCGCTAAGCGTTTGCAAAATATCATATAAAAGCATTTAGCTTGTTAATTAAAATACCCTCATGCTACGTTTTTTTCTTTTATCAGTTTTATGTATTTGTATAACAGGGAAGAGCTTTGCAAGAGGGAATTTTGTTTTATCCAGTAATATCCAACAAAAATTTGCCGATTCTATTTTCCATAAACAACCAGATAAGTATTTATTGGCAGATGGTATTGTGCTTTTAGATACTTATCAACTGGTAAAAAGCGTAACCGATGCTTTAAGTCTAAACATCAGCGTAAGCGCAATTAGCTATCACCAGCGTCAACATTATTTTAACGCTTTACCGCAACAGCTTGATTTTTATTCGAAGGCAAACTTACTTAATCACCAAGCAGGTTTATATAAAATGATGGCCGTTACAGAAACCTTATCAGGCGATTTAGATATTGCTTATCATCATTTTAGTAAAGCATTATTCCTTTATCAGGCGCAACTTAACCATGCCCAAGTGGCACAAACTTCAAGCTATTTGTATCAATTATCTTTATTATCTGGAGATGATAAAGCTGCTGCCGATTTTAATGATATGGCCATAGCCGGATACAGAATTATGGAGCAAGATCAAAAACTAGTGAAAGCGTTATTACAACAAAATGAGTTGATGCTGAGGGCCGGAAATTTAAAACAAGCAGAGCAACAAATCCTTACCAAAATTTTACTAATGGCTTACAGGATGAATAGTAAACAAGCCGAAATGAATTGTTATCAGCAATTGGGCCGAGTTTATTGGCATCAGAATAAGTTTACAGAAGCGAAGTGGTTTTTTGTACAAGCCAATATTTTAGCAAATAAATTACACCATAGGGTAGGCACCATACGTTCTTTATTGATGCTGGCGAAAGTGAAAAATAGAATTAAAGATTATGGTTTGGCTTTGGCCGATTTAAAACTAGCTAATAGCTTGCTAAATACATCAAATAAATACTTTAGGCCCGATATTTTGAAAGGTATGGCTTTAACCTACCAAAAATTGGGAGACGAGCAGCAGTATAAACGTTACAAGGCCATTTATAACAAGGAGCAAGAAAATTACGTTTACTTAAATATTTAACAAATTAAAATGATGGCTTTTTTTAGATTAAAAACAATTACCCTAACTTAGTAGCCAGATTATATTATCTGAATTTTTTTTTAAATCACACATGTACATTATTATTTTCTTTTTGGCACATTGGTTTCTTTCCCTTTTTGCCCAAACCTTCTACCTTCACCGTTACGCTTCTCACAAAATGTTTACTTTAAATGCATTCTGGGAGAAAGCCTTTTATATTTTCACTTGGTTTAGTCAAGGTTCTTCTTACTTAGTACCTAAAGCTTACGCCATTATGCACCGTATGCACCATGCTTTTTCAGATACAGAAAAAGACCCGCATTCGCCACACTTTTTTGAAGATGTTTTCCAAATGATGTGGAATACTAGAGGCATGTACAATGGTTTTGCCCAAGGAACTTTACAAGCAGATAAAGAGTTTAAAGGCAACTATCCTGAATGGAAATTTATAGATAAAGTAGCTTCTTCTTTTATCACTAGAATTTTGTTTGGCTTAGGTTACATTGCTTTTTATGTGTTTTTTGCAACCTCTTGGTGGATGTTTTTATTACTTCCTATCCATTTTATCATGGGGCCATTACATGGCGCTATTGTAAACTGGTGCGGACATAAATATGGTTATTCAAATTTTGATAATGATGATAAATCTAAAAACTCAACCCCTTTTGATTTTTTCATGTTAGGAGAGCTTTTTCAAAACAATCACCATAAGTTTCCAAACAGTCCAAACTTTGCAAAAAAGTGGTTCGAGTTTGATCCAGTATATCCTATTTTAAAGGTTTTACATTGGGTAAGAATTATAAAATTAAGAAAAGCTTAAATGCTTTACACACAGAGGTGTTGTGTTGTTTTTTCAATACCTCTGTGTTATATTATTATTAATTGCATTTTTTTATTGTAATTAATAAAAATAATGCGCTCTTTTGCGTCAAATATCAGCCCTAAGTGGTTGATGGATACAAAGAAATGAAACAACAAAACTTACATACTTTTAAGAAATTAGCTGCTGTTAAAAAGGCGTTTAATTTTTATATGTTGCTTTCTGATTTACACACATCTATTCGTTTACTACGACGAAGACCTCTGTTTGTCACCAGGGCCTAAACCTCTGCTGATAGTTTCAATCTCTTTTTCTGTTTGTAAGTAAACAGGTCTCTAATTAAATTTTTGTTTATTCTGATTAAAATCCCTCATGAAGGATTTATCTTTTTCAAAAAATGCATACTAAAGATTTTAACATACTGGTTGCTGGTTTGCAACATGTAGGTTATGCAGAAACTATTTGCACAGAGATGGAAACCTCTGCAAAAGTGCGTGGAACAGGTATAGCAAAGCGTTCTCCAGAATATGTTGCCAATAAAATGTTGGAAGGTAAAGCAGTTATTGCTTTACATAAAGATGGCACTTGGGCAGGCTTTTGTTATATAGAAACTTGGAGCCATGGCGAGTTTGTTGCTAACTCTGGTTTAATTGTTAACCCTATTTACCGTAAAGCTGGTTTAGCTAAGGCTATTAAGTTTAAGATATTTGATTTATCTAGAGAAAAATATCCGGACGCTAAAATATTTGGTTTAACAACGGGTTTAGCGGTTATGAAAATCAACTCTGATTTAGGTTACGAGCCCGTTACTTATTCGCAACTTACCCAAGATGAGAATTTCTGGAAAGGCTGCCAAAGCTGCGTAAACTACGATATTCTGATGAGTAAAAACAGGCAGAATTGCATGTGTACAGCTATGCTTTACGACCCAGAAGAGAAAAAAGCCGAAGAAGCCGAAAGGTTAAAGAAGATAACACACAAAGCTACTTTACTACAAAGAATAGAAGCAAAATTACGCTCTTTAAAAATGGTAGTAGCCGGATTAATTTAAAAATAAACTGTATCGAAATATGAGATCGCAAATCTCATATCTCCATACTCAATACTAAAAAAATGAAGAAAAAAGTAGTTTTAGCCTTTAGCGGAGGATTAGATACCTCGTTTTGTTGCATATATCTTACTAAAGATTTGGATTTAGAAGTACACTCGGTTATTGTAAATACCGGAGGTTTTTCTGAAGAAGAATTAAAACAAATAGAAGAAAGAGCTTACAGTTTAGGGGTGGCTTCTCATCACGCTGTTGATGCAGTAAAAGGCTATTATGATTCTTGTTTAAAATATTTAGTTTTTGGTAATGTGTTAAAGAACAATACTTACCCACTTTCTGTAAGTGCAGAGCGTGTTACCCAAGCTACTGCTATTGCAAACTATGCAAAAGAAATTAATGCTGATTTTGTTGCTCATGGTAGTACAGGTGCTGGTAATGACCAAGTGCGCTTTGATATGATTTTCAATATCTTGGTTCCTAAAGTGGGTATTATTACGCCTATTAGAGATTTGAAATTGAGCCGAGAAGCAGAGATTGAATATCTACATAAACATGGCGTAGAAATTAATGCCGAAAAAGCTAAATACTCTATCAATAAAGGTATTTGGGGTACTTCTGTAGGCGGTAAAGAAACCCTAACTTCTAATGGTATGCTACCAGAAGAAGCATGGCCAACTCAAGTAACCAAAACAGAGGCAGAAAATGTTGAGCTTGAATTTGTAAAAGGGCAGTTAGTAGCTGTAAATGGCAAAAAATATAACCATCCAACAGAAGCCGTTCAAGTTTTACAGCAAATTGCTGCTCCGTTTGGCGTAGGAAGAGATATCCACGTAGGTGATACCATTATTGGGATAAAAGGAAGAGTTGGTTTTGAAGCCGCAGCACCAATGGTAATTATCAAAGCTCACCATGCTTTAGAAAAGCATACTTTAACCAAATGGCAGTTAAGCTGGAAAGACCAATTGGCCATGTTCTACGGGAATTGGATGCATGAAGGTCAGTTTCACGACCCTGTGATGAGAGATATTGAAGCTTTCTTAGAAAATACCCAGAAAACAGTCAACGGAAAAGTATTTGTACAGCTATTACCTTACAGATTCCTGATTATCGGTATCGAGTCTGAGAACGATTTAATGAGTAGCAAATTTGGCAGCTATGGCGAGATGAACGAAGGTTATACCGGAGACGATGTAAAAGGATTTTCTAAAATATTTGGTAACCAAGTAAGTATCTGGCATAAAGTAAACGAGGGTATTAAAGATGAGTAATATAAAAGTAGGTATAATTGGTGGTGCAGGATATACTGGCGGAGAGCTTTTAAGAATTTTGGTTAATCACCAAAAGGTTGATATTGCTTATGTACACAGTAATAGCAATGCTGGTAACTTAATATCAGATGTGCATACTGATTTACTTGGCGATACCGACCTGAAATTTACCGATAAGCTTTCGCAGGATATCGATGTGTTGTACTTATGCGTTGGGCATGGCGATGCTAGAAAGTTTTTAGAAGCAAATAATTTTAACGATAACATCAAAATTATTGACCTTTCTCAAGATTTCAGGCTCAATCAAAAATCAAAAATCGAAAATCGAAAATTTATTTACGGTTTACCCGAGCTTAACAAAGAAGCCATAAAAACAGCTCAGAATATTGCTAATCCAGGTTGTTTTGCAACCTGTTTACAACTGGCTTTATTGCCTTTAGCCAAAGCCGGGCTGTTAAAATCTGAAGTACACATCACTGCAACAACAGGTTCTACAGGGGCAGGGCAAAAGCCAACAACAACCTCTCATTTTAGTTGGAGGAGTAATAACCTATCGGTTTATAAAGCTTTTGAGCATCAGCATTTAAATGAAATCGGCGAAAGCCTAAAAAGCCTCACCCCAACCCTCTCCAAAGGAGAGGGAGCAAAGACAGGAGAACAAGAGGATTTAGTGTTAAACTTTATTCCTTATCGCGGTAGTTTTGCTCGTGGAATTATGGCCTCAAGCTATATGGATTGTGATTTAAGTTTAGAAGAAGCAGAGAAATTATATCAAGATTTTTATGCAGATGCACCTTTCACGCATATCAGCAAGGAAAATATAGACTTAAAGCAGGTTGTGAATACCAATAAATGCTTTATTCATCTAGAAAAACACGGCAATAAACTGATGATTTTATCCATCATAGATAACTTACTAAAAGGCGCATCAGGCCAAGCCGTACAAAATATGAATTTGATGTTTGGTTTGGATGAAAAAGAAGGATTGAGGTTGAAAGCGATTGGGTTTTAGCTAAAAGGTTTTAGGTTATAAGTTCTTGAGTTATAAGTTAGCCAATGCAGAATTACAAAGATTTAAGAGTATGGGTAAAGTCACATGAATTAACGCTTAAAATCTACAGCGTGACTAAGAACTTTCCGAAAGAAGAGATTTATTCAGTTACCAGTCAGATTAGAAGGGCTTCATCATCTATACCGGCCAATATTGCTGAGGGATGTGGAAAAAATACTAAAAACGATTTCGGTAAATATTTGAATATTGCTTTAGGATCAGCAAACGAAACAGAATACTTTCTGCTGCTTGCAAAAGACCTCGGTTATTTACCTATAGAAGATTATTTAATTTTAGAAAAAAACATCAATGAAGTGAAGGCAATGCTTATTTTATTAATTCAAAAAGTTAGAGCATAAGCTACTTACAACCTAAAAACCTAAAACTTACAACTCTAAAAAATGAAACTTTTCGACGTATACCCAATAAACAATATAGAAATCGTAAAAGGCCAGGGGAGCTTGGTTTGGGACGATAAAGGACAGGAATATTTAGACCTTTATGGTGGGCATGCTGTAATCTCTATAGGTCATACGCATCCGCATTATGTAGAGCGCTTAACACAGCAGTTAGGTAAATTGGGTTTTTACTCAAACTCTATTAAAATTCCTTTACAGGAAGAATTGGCAGATAAACTAGGGAAAATATCAGGCAGAGAAGATTATCAGCTTTTCTTGTGTAATTCTGGTGCCGAGGCTAATGAGAATGCTTTAAAATTGGCATCTTTTGCCAATGGAAGAAAAAAAATTGTGGCTTTTACAAAAGCTTTCCATGGCAGAACATCTTTAGCAGTATCGGCAACAGATAATCCTAAAATTATAGCTCCGGTAAACCAAACAGAAAATGTTGTTTTCTTGCCTCATAATGATGTTGATGCACTAAAAACCTTATTTGCTGAACAAGGAAATGAAATTTGTGCAGTTATAATAGAAGGTATTCAAGGTGTTGGCGGTATACAGGTTGCTAGTGATGAATTTTTACAAAGCATACGTTCATTATGTACACAATACGGAGCTTATTTTATTGCAGACTCTGTACAGTGTGGTTACGGCAGAAGCGGTAAATTTTATGCCTCAGATTTTGCTGGTGTAGATGCCGATATTTATACCATGGCAAAAGGTATGGGCAATGGTTTTCCTATTGGCGGTATCAGTATCAGTCCGGCGTTAAAACCTTGGCATGGTATGTTAGGTACTACTTTTGGTGGTAACCATTTGGCTTGTGCGGCAGCTTTAGCTGTGTTAGAAGTGATGGAGCAAGAGCATTTGATGGATAATGCAGCTAAAATAGGCGGCTATTTAATTCAAGAGCTTCAGAAACTAAACCACATTAAAGAAGTACGTGGCAAAGGTTTAATGATTGGTATTGATTTACCAGAAGAGCTTAACCAAGTGAAGAAAAACTTATTATTTAACCATCATATCTTCACTGGCGAAGCTAAACCTAACGTGATTAGGTTATTGCCAGCATTAAATTTAACTAGAGAACACGCTGATAGATTTTTAGAAGCATTAAGTAAGGAGTTGAAAGCTTAGGTTTTCAACTCTTTTTGATAATGGTTATATTTGTGATATGACAGTTACTTATTTAGTAGACGAGAAAGGAAATAAAACAGCTGTACAACTAAGTATGGAGGATTATCTCTCATTATTAGAAAGTGCAAATCTTTTACCCGACCACGTTAAGGAAGGAATTAAAAGAGGTCAGGAGCAGGGTAAAGCAGGACTTACAAAATCTACAGAAGAAGTAATGAGAAAATATAACGTATGAAATTTGAAATACGTTGGTCTGATGAAGCTGAAGTAACCTTTGATGCAATATATCAGTTTGTTTCTATTCAATGGAATATTAAACAAGCAGAAAAGTTAAGAGTGCAAACATTAAAAGTTTTAGAACAAATAGCTGTAAATCCTTATTTATTTAAGGAATCAGAAATTAAAAATGTTCGCAAAGCATTCATATCAAAGCATACCTCCCTATTTTATGAAACATCACAACAAACTATTTTATTAGTGTTCTTTTGGGATAACAGACAAAATCCCATGATAAATATCTAATCATAACCCTCAATAAAGATGAAACTATTCTCCTCCGTTAAAGATGTGTCTGATGTTAACCAACTGGTTTCAGAAGCTATCCAATTAAAAGCAAATCCTTTTGCTGATGAGCATTTAGGAAAGCATAAAACGCTGGGCTTAATATTCTTAAACCCTAGCTTACGTACCCGTTTAAGCACCCAAAAGGCTGCTATGAATTTAGGTATGCAGGTAATGGTGATGAATATGGATAAAGAAGGCTGGGCTTTAGAAACACAAGATGGCATTATCATGAATGGTACTACGGTAGAACATATTAGAGAAGCTGCCGGTGTGATGGGAGAATATTGTGACATCATAGGTATACGCTCTTTCCCTGGTTTAAAAGACAGAAATGAAGATTACTCGGAGCTGATATTTAACAAGTTTGTACAGTTTTGCGGTGTTCCGGTTGTGAGTTTAGAATCAGCAACTAGACATCCTTTGCAAAGTTTGGCCGATTTAATTACCATTGAGGAGCTAAAAACAACCGCTAAACCAAGAGTAGTACTAACATGGGCACCTCATGTTAAACCTTTACCACAAGCTGTTGCCAATTCTTTTGCAGAGTGGATGAATAAAGCAGATTACGATTTTGTTATTACCCACCCAGCAGGATACGATTTAGCGCCAGAATTTGTTGGAAATGCTATCGTTACCAACAATCAAGACGAAGCTTTAGCCGGGGCTGATTTTGTTTATGTAAAAAATTGGTCTTCTTATCAGGATTATGGTAAAATACTTTCTGATGGTGAAGGTTGGATGATGACTAATGAGAAATTAAAACTCACCAACAACGCTGGCGTAATGCATTGCTTACCTGTAAGAAGAGGTTTAGAGCTTTCTCACGAAATACTAGACGGACCAAATTCTTTAGTGCTTAATCAAGCAAATAATAGGGTTTGGGCTGCACAGGCGGTATTAAAAATGTGCCTCACCCAAACCCTCTCCTAAGGAGTTCCTTTGGAACGAAGGAGAGGGCTTACCTAAATAGCGTAAATAAAATGTCTGATTTTTTAAGTTTTTAAATAAATATGGGTAAAAATAATCCACAAGATAAGCTAGATCATGGCTCCCTCTCCTTCGGAGAGGGCCGGGGTGAGGCTCTATACATCATTAAAATAGGCGGTAATGTTATTGATAACCCTATACAACTTGCACAATTTTTAAAAGATTTTGCGGGCTTATCAGGAGCTAAAATCTTAATTCATGGTGGCGGGAAGATAGCAACGCAAACAGCTGCAAAACTAGGTGTACAAACGCAGATGGTAAATGGCAGAAGAATTACTGATGCCGCTATGTTAGACGTAGTAACCATGGTGTATGGTGGTTTAGTGAATAAAAATATTGTTGCCCAGTTACAAGCCAACCAAGTTAACGCTATTGGGATGACAGGTGCCGATGCAAACGCTATAAAAGCCGTAAAACGCCCCGTTAAAGATGTTGATTTTGGCTTTGTAGGAGATTTATTGCCTGATGCTGTGAATGCCAATATCATCAAAACCTTGTTAGAAGCAGGTTTAGTGCCTGTTTTTAATGCGCTTACGCATGATGGAAATGGTCAATTATTTAACACCAATGCAGATACTATTGCTTCGGCTTTAGCGCTAGGCTTATCATCTTTATATGAAACAAAATTGATTTATTGTTTTGAGAAAAATGGCGTGATGCGAGATATCAATGACGATAATTCTGTTATTCAAGAAATAAATCCATCTTATTTTGAAGAGCTAAAAGCCGATGGAATTATTGCTGATGGTATGTTACCCAAGCTACAAAATGCTTTTGATGCCATTCAAAATGGGGTGAAAGAAGTTTATATCGGTCATGCTGCTAAATTAGCTGCTTTACAAAAAGAAAGTATATTTGGAACAAGATTAACAAAATAAGCCCATGGACTTTAAAAAATCAAATCAAATAGCCATTCTTGGAAGTGGTAATATCGGTTTATCTCTGGCTAAAGGTTTAGCACAATCTGGTTTATATCCGGCATCTAGCATCACTTTAACCAGAAGAAATATTGAGGCTTTAGATGAGTATAAATTTCAAGGCTTTCAGGTTAGTGCAGATAACGTTTCAGCATCTGCGCAAGCTGATATTATTGTGTTAGCGGTTTTGCCTCAACAATTAAATCAGGTATTAGACCAAATTGCTGGGCAAATAGATGTAAGTAAGCATTTAATCATTTCTGTGATATCTGGAGTTTCTTGCGAGGATATCAGAAACAGATTGAAAAAAGATGTGCAAGTAGTAAGGGTAATGCCTAATACGGCTATCGCTATTAAGCAATCTATGACTTGTATTTCGGTAGGCAATGCATCTCAGGAGAATATAGAATTGGTAAAAAACATCTTCAATACAGTGGGTATTTGTGTGGTGATTAACGAAGAGCTTATGACATCAGCTACAGCTTTATGTGCTTGCGGAATTGCGTTTTTCTTACGTTCTATCAGAGCGGCTTCACAAGGTGGTGTTGAGGTTGGTTTTCATGCTGGTGAAGCTTTAAAAATGGCAGCACAAACGGCTAAGGGAGCGGCAGATTTGCTTTTACAGTTAGCATCGCATCCAGAGCATGAGATTGATAAGGTAACATCGCCGAAAGGCTGTACCATTGCCGGTTTAAATGAGATGGAGCATAACGGCTTTAGCTCGGCCATGATTAAAGGAATAAAATTATCAGCACAAAAAGCTGGCGAATTGTACGATAAAGATTAATTATTGATGGATTTAGACATTTTGTTTCAAGATGCTTTAGCATTATTACAAAGGTTAATTGCTATTCCCTCGTTAAGTAAAGAAGAGGCTAAAACAGCCGATGAAATAGCTGTTTTTTTACAGCAGCGAGGTATTAACATCCATCGTAAAGGAAATAATATTTGGGCTTATAACCAGCATTTTGATGCAAAAAAGCCAACGATATTGCTTAACTCTCATCACGATACGGTAAAGCCTAATCAAGGTTATACCCGCGACCCATTTCTACCAGAAATAATTGATGGAAAGCTTTACGGTTTAGGAAGTAATGATGCTGGAGGCGCTTTGGTATCTTTAATAGCTACTTTCTTATACTTTTATCCGGAAGAAAATTTAAAATATAATATCCTTATTGCAGCTACGGCCGAAGAAGAAATTTCTGGTAAAGAAGGTTTAGAGCGCATTGTGCCAGATTTAGGCAAACTAGAATTTGCTATTGTAGGAGAGCCTACAGAAATGCATTTGGCAGTGGCCGAGAAAGGTTTACTTGTGTTAGATTGTGTGACTAAAGGAAAATCTGGTCACGCCGCAAGAAATGAAGGAGAAAATGCTATCTATAATGCACTAAAAGATATTGCTTGGTTTAGAGATTATCAGTTTACAAAAGTATCGCCAACTTTAGGCCCTATCAAAACAACTGTAACCATTATTAATGCAGGTTCGCAACATAATGTGGTGCCAGACGAGTGTAAGTTTACAGTGGATGTTAGGGTAACAGATGCTTACACCAATGAGGAAGTTTTAAAAATCATCAGGCAGTTTGTAGATTGTGAAGTTATTCCTCGTTCAACACGGTTAAAGCCATCTTCTATCCCAATAGATCATCCTATTGTACAAGCAGGTATGGCTTTAGGTAGAAAAACTTATGGTTCGCCAACAACATCAGACCAAGCTTTATTAAATATCCCATCTTTAAAATGTGGTCCGGGAGATTCTGCCCGCTCACATACCGCAGATGAATTTATTTATGTGGATGAAATTGAAGAAGGCATAAAGCTATATGTGAAGATGATAAGTGAGATTATTTAAGAGGTACGATTTACGATTTTAGACTTATATTAGACTATGTCAAGAACAATAGAAATTATAGATCAGTTGTGGACAAGACTTGAGGCTTTAAAACCCATAAAGCCTGAGTATAAGACTAAACTAGATAAAAAGTTCAGACTTGAGTTTAATTTTAATTCTAATCATTTAGAGGGGAACACTTTAACATACGGAGAGACAGAGCTTCTACTTATTTTTGATGATACAAAAGGAAATCATACTTTAAGAGAGTATGAAGAAATGAAAGCTCACGATGTTGCTTATCTACTTGTAGAAGAATGGGCGCAGGATAAGGAGAGCCCATTGATTGAACAAAAAATAAAAAATTTAAATGAGATTATACTTGTTAGACCTTTTTGGAAAGAAGCTATAACTCCTGATGGTCAGAATACAAGAAGACTCATTAATATTGGTAATTATAAGAATCATCCTAATTCTGTAAGGTTAGCAAATGGTGAAATTTTTCACTACACTTCTCCAACAGATACTCCTTTTGAAATGCAGGATCTTATAAAATGGTATGCTGAAGGAGAAGATAATCTGCATCCTGTTAAACTTGCTGCCATGTTACATTATAAGTTTGTTAGGATTCATCCTTTTGATGATGGTAATGGTAGAGTATCTAGATTATTAATGAATTATGTGCTTTTGAAGCATAATTATCCTCCTATTATTATTAAATCAGCCGATAAGCAAAATTATCTGAGAGCTCTGCATTTAGCAGATGTGGGAGATTATGAACCTTTTATAGAATATATCTCACAACAAGTAAAATGGTCTTTAGAGATTTCTATAAAAGCAGCAAAGGGAGAAACTATTGATGAGCAAGGCGATTTAGAAAAGAAAATATCAGTTTTAAAGAAAAAGTTAAAGCAAGATAAAGAGGTTAAGCTTAAATTTGACAATAGTGTTCTTGAAAAATTGGTAAAGAAGCATATTTTTCCTCTTGCCTATGAATGGGAAAAAGGTTTAAAAAAATTTGATCAGTTTTTTTTCTCTAGAGAAGTAGCTTTAAATACTGAATTTGGAAGGGTGAGTGGAATGGAAATAAACGAAAAGCTCACAAATAACTTTCTGAATAAACTTCTTCTTTTAATAAATAACAATCAAAAAATAATTAGAATCAGGTTTTCATCGAGTTATAGAAAATTAAAAAGTGTTAAAGATAGTGGTAGTTTCAATGGTGGGTTTATTGAAATACAATTTCATCAAAATGCGTATGAGATTTCTTATTCTGGTTCTAAAACAACAATAAGTAAACTTTATGATGAAGAGTTAACCAAAGAGGAAATGGAATCAATCACTAATTCTATAGGTAATTGGTTTTATACACAAATAGAAAATGCTATAGAGCTTTACAATAAATAATATCAATTTGTATTGAATTTGATTAAATGATGATTTAAAAATCTCAATACTCAATACTCAATACTCAATACTCCAAAAAATGAAATTGTGGCAAAAAAATACATCAACAAATAATCTGGTAGAAACTTTTACGGTTGGACAGGATAGAGAAATGGATCTTTATCTGGCTGCTTTTGATGTTTTAGGTTCTTTAGCACATACCCAAATGCTTGAAAGTATTGGCTTAATGACTAAAGAAGATTTGGATAAAGTACAACATGAGTTAAAAAATATTTACCGGGAAATTGCCGATGGAAATTTCACTATAGAAGATGGTGTAGAAGACGTACACTCGCAGGTAGAAATGCTTTTAACCCAAAGAGTGGGCGAGGCAGGAAAGAAAATCCATAGCGGACGTTCTAGAAACGATCAAGTTTTGGTTGATTTAAAGCTGTTTTTCCGTAGCCAAATTCAGGAAATGGTGCTTTCTACAAAAGAGCTGTTTGATTTATTAACCCAGCTTGCCGAGCAACACCAAGATAAATTATTACCAGGTTATACACATCTTCAAATTGCCATGCCATCGTCTTTTGGTTTGTGGTTTGGAGCTTATGCGGAAAGCCTGATAGACGATTTAGAGTTGATGTTAGCAGCCTTTAAAATCAGTAATAAAAACCCTTTGGGTTCTGCTGCTGGTTATGGCTCATCTTTCCCTTTAAACCGTACTTTAACTACGCAATTATTGGGTTTTGATACACTAAATTATAACGTGGTTTATGCGCAAATGGGACGTGGTAAAAGTGAAAGAGTGGTTGCACAGGCTATGTCTTCTATCGCGGCAACGCTAAACCGTATGGCTATGGATGCTTGCTTATTTATGAACCAGAATTTTGGTTTTATCAGTTTCCCTGATGAATTAACAACAGGCTCTAGCATTATGCCTCATAAGAAAAATCCAGATGTTTGGGAGCTGATAAGAGGTCGTACAAACCAATTACAAGCTTTGCCAAATCAAATCATGATGTTAACTACCAATTTACCATCAGGTTATCATAGAGATATGCAATTGCTGAAAGAAACGCTTTTCCCGGCTTTTAATAGCTTGATGAGCTGTTTGGATATGGCAAAACTGATGCTGAAAAATATCAAGATTAAGGATAATATCTTGGCAGATGATAAATATGCTTACTTATTTAGCGTTGAGGTAGTAAACAATTTGGTTTTGGCTGGCATGCCATTTAGAGAAGCTTATAAAAAAGTAGGTTTAGATATCGAAGCAGGAAATTTTGAGACCGATAGAAAAGTTAATCATACCCACGAAGGCAGTATAGGAAACTTAAATTTACCAGAAGTTAAAGCCATGATGCAGAATTTGCAAGCACAATTTAAGTTCGATAAAATAGAAATGGCGATTGATAAATTAGTGAAGTAAAGGTGCGATTAAATCGCAAAACCATATTAAGCACTCGTTACAAACGAGCGCAAGAAAATAAAACCGAGTGTAAGGAAAAATCAAAAATCGTCAATCGTAATTCAAAATAAAGCTGCGATAGAATCGCAAAACCATATTTAGCACTTTTTAGAAACGAGCGCAAGGAAAAATCAAAAATCGTCAATCGTAATTCCAAAATAACAATGAAAGTATCAGTATTAGCAGAAACCTTAATTGGGTCAGAGATTATAAAAATAGCAGGCGAAGTAAACCAAATGAAGGCCAAAGGAGCACAAATAGCTAATTTGACTATCGGTGATTTTGATGCTCAATTATATCCTATTCCTGCTGAGCTACAAAGTAATATTGTTGACGCTTACGCTGATTTTCAGACGAATTACCCACCTGCAGATGGTGTTTTAACTTTAAGAGAAAGCGTTTCTGATTTCTTGAAAAGCAGAATGGGTTTAGATTACGCGGCAAAAAATGAAATTCTGATTTCTGGAGGCTCTCGTCCGCTTATTTATGCCACTTATTTAGCTTTGATTGATGCCGGAGATAAAGTAGTTTTTCCTGCTCCATCATGGAATAATAACCATTACGTTCATTTATTAGGCGCTCATGGAATTAGTGTAGCTACCCAGCCTGAGAATAATTTCATGCCTACTGCTGCCGAGTTAAAACCACATCTAAAAGGCGCTAGTTTATTGGCTTTATGTTCCCCGTTAAACCCAACGGGTACTATGTTTTCTGAACAAGGGCTTAGAGAGATTTGCGAATTGGTAATTGCAGAAAATAAAAGCAGAACCGCAGGAGAGAAACCGCTCTACATCCTTTACGATCAAATATATGCTCAACTAACATTTGGCGAACATCAACATGTAGACCCTGTAACTTTATTTCCAGAATTAAGAGATTATACCGTTTTTATTGATGGTAGCTCAAAATGTTTTGCAGCAACAGGTGTAAGAGTAGGCTGGGGCTTTGGTCCGGCAGAAATTATCGATAAAATGAAGGCTATTGTTGGTCACATGGGTGCTTGGGCTCCAAAGGCAGAGCAAGTAGCTATGGCCAAGTATTTAAAAGATACTTTAGCTGTTGATACTTATTTAGGAGATTTTAAAACCCGCATACAAAATAGTTTAGATACACTCTATAAAGGTATTAACGCCTTAAAAAACGAAGGTTTTGCAGTAGATGCTATTGAACCTATGGGCGCTATCTACCTTACCTTAAAAATTGATTATTTAGGCAAAAGCACACCAGAAGGCGAGGTCTTAAAATCATCTATAGATTTAAATTTCTATTTAATAAAAGAAGCTAATATTGCTTTAGTACCTTTTTCTGCTTTTGGTACCAATGATATGTGTTGGTATAGAGCATCTGTTGGCGCTTGTTCTGCCGATGAAATTGCAGCTAAAATTCCGCAATTAAAAGAAGCATTGGCTAAGTTGAAATAAGCCGTTTTAGCTTAATAATTTGGTTTTATATTTATCAATGATGGTATTCATTTCTGGAGCTAGTTTAAGCACATAAATGCTGCTTACATATACTAGAGTGATGATACCCGAGCGTAAGATAATATCCCAAACAAAGAAAGATTGTTTTGGTAAATAACCAATAATGAAGAGGGTAAACAAGCCTATCATCAGTATAAAAAGGTTATTTAAGCCCATAGGTTGCATCTTAAACTTAATAACCAAGAAAAGGTATCTAAAGAAATTAAATAACAACGTAGCCAAAGCTGTTGCCATAGCAGAGCCGGTTATCCCCCAAATAGGGATAAAAATATAATTGGTAGCTATCGTGATGAATATAAGTGCTAAAAAGAAATAAGTATCGTACTTATAATATTTAGAGGTGGCAATGATAACACCGTTAAAGCCGGTTGCCATTTCTATTAAGCCAGAAAGGCTGATGAATAAAATCACATATTTACCGGCCTCGTATTCTTTAGGAATCATCTCAAATACGTTATCAATATTGGCCCAAATGCCAATAAATATCAGCATAGCAATTAAAAGCTGATTGATACAACTTTTCTTGTACACAGATTTTATCCCATCAATATCATGAACCTTCCATTTCTCTGCTATGATGATGCCCCCAATTCTGTACATGATACGTGAAGGCATCAATACAACAGTGCCAAAAAATGCTGTGATACTGTATATTCCTGTTAAGGAAGTATTAATCATCTCATTAATCATGATTTTATCAATGTATTGGATAATCATAGTGGTGAAACCCGTAAGCACAGCAAATAAGCTCACACTACTCAGCATCTTAACCATTTCCGGATTTAAAAATGCAAAATCAGGTTTGAGGTTAAAAACTTTTTTCCTGTACAGTTTGATAAATATCCATACAGTTGGGATGAGATTTGCCAATACCCAAATCCATAGAAATAATGGAAAAGGTAAGGTAAAATAAAGCATCAAACCCATAGCTATGGCTACGGTAAGTTTTTGTACAAATTCTTTTAGTGTTGAGCCCGTAACGGCATCTAATAAAGCCGTTCTGTTAAAAGTATCTAAGGCATTAAATAAAACCGTACCTAAAGTAAGTGCCAGTATAACAGGCGTATAATCTTGAAAAAGCGTAGTGAAATTACTTTCCACAGGTAATACAGATTTACCTAAGTAAAAAAGTAAGGTGAAAAGTAAAAGTCCAACAAAAGGTATTGCTAGTAATAAAAACATAAAACCGTTGTGGTTTTTTGTTTCGTCTCTAAAATAGGGGAAGCATCTGATACTGGCATTGAAAAAGCCTAAAGAACCCAGTTGGGCCAAAATCATGGTGAAAGACAGAATTAAATCTAAAATTCCATTTTCTTCAGGCCCCAATCCGTGAGAACGTAAAACAGTAACACTAAAAAAGCCAATGATGATTCCTAAGTAAGAATAAATGCTTCCTTTAATGGTTTGCGAGCCAATAGTGCCTGTTTTATAAGATTCCTTTCTATCCAAGCTATTAACGATTAAATTTTTCATCAGTAAATCCACATCAAGAAATAAATCTTTATGTTCTTTTAGCCAATCTAAATTTTGCTCCCACCATTTAAATTTCTGTAGAAAGGTTATTTGCTCTTGAGCAAATCTATATTTTATGAATTTTGCCGGTACACCACCAACCACACTATAAGGTTCAACGTCTTTGGTAACTACAGAGCCAGAAGCTATAATTGCCCCATTTCCTATTTTAACACCCGATTTAATAATGACTTGTGCACCTATCCAAACATCGTTTTCTATAATCGTTTCTTGATATTCTTGAAAAAGTTCTTTTTCTACCAGTGTTAAACCAGATGCTTGACCAATGATCGAATAAAATAAAGGATGACTAGATACATATTGAGAACTTGGATGCGCACCTAAGCCTATACTTACATGAGGGCCAATACAACAAAATTTGCCAATTTTAGCATGTTGTACTAAAGTATTACGAGCTACATAACTAAAGCTATCTATAGTACTATTTCTAAGTCTTGTATATTTGTAAATGGTATTGTAAGAACCAAAAGTACAACTACTAAGCTCTACCATATATTCTATTTTAAGATGCTTACCTCTATTTTTAAAAAGGTAAACAGCTTTAGTAAAAAGCCATCTTAGCCAAAGCGATATTGGGTTTAATAACAATGTTTCCATTATGATATTTTTTTTCTTTCAAATGCGTCTATAAAAGAAACATGGCTAGCATTGTAAATATTTGTATTGCAGTATTTTGCGTATTTTTTGATATGTTCGTAACCTCTAAAAACTTTTGTCCAATTTTCAAAAATCTCTGATACTTTAAAGGTTTCTTGCGTGTTCAAACCTTTGTAAAATGGTTTATAAGAAACTTGTTCACCCTCGCTATAAAAATGAACATTTTTTAAGCAAAGTATATTTTCATCATTAACAATTAAGTTTTCATGCCAGGTATGGTCTGCTCCAATAACATAAACCTCTTTATATCTTAAGTTGATAGATAGAAATAAGGAGGCTACTAAAACATTTTGGCTTTGTGGCATAGCCAATTGTTGTTTAAATAAGCTAAAGGCAATAGCATTAAAACCTTTAAAAATAGTATAGTTGTAGTAAACTACTTTTATATGTTCTGAATTTAGAGCTCGTACAAAAGCCGATTTTCTCGCTCTATAGGGAAAAAACAGGGTTATGTGCCAATTTGTTTTTTCTTTTACAGCAGCAAAAACTTTTTGTGGCAAAGGTAATTCTGTTTTCCATAACGCAGGGTCATGCATGACATAGTATGCTGGCTTTAGCTGTTCATATTCTGGTGTTAGGGCAAAAAGGTTTACACAAACCAATGAATACTTAGCTAAATAGTCTTGATATTCTTTTAATGAATTTGAAAGTGATGGACCGTTACCTAAAATAATACAGCTATCATGAGGAGTTGTTTTGTGTATTTTTTGGTTGAAACCAGAAATAAGAAAAACCTTACAAAAAGAAAAAATTGTATTTATCAGATTGGAGAAAAACCAATTAAAGGATTTATATATATTTTCTAATTGTTGCATGAAGCACAAATTTAAAAATATTTAATTAGCTTTCGCTGCTAATAAAAAAGCCCTTAAAATTGCTTATGCAAAAAGAAAAGCCTCTTTTATCTGTTATTACCATAGTTTATAATGATGCAAAGCATATAGAAAGAACTATGCTTTCTGTTTTAAACCAAACTTATAAGCCCATACAATATATTATTATTGATGGCGCTTCTACAGACGGAACGGTTGATGTGATTAAAAAATATCAAGATAACTTGTTTTATTTTAATTCTGAACCAGATAAAGGTATTTACGATGCTATGAATAAAGGTTTGGCTGTTGCCACTGGAGATTATGTTCTTTTTATGAACTCTGGCGACGAGATATATGCTTTAGATACTGTAGAAAAAGTTTTCGCTTGCGCTGATGGTGCTGATATCTATTACGGAGAAACACTGCGTATTAATGAGAAGTTAGAAAGTTTAGGCCCTCGGAAACATCTTATACCAGAGCAATTCTCTTGGAAAAGTTTTAAGTATGGGATGAATGTAGGCCATCAAGCTATTTATGTGAAAAGAGCATTAGCTCAACCTTATGATTTGCAATATCGCTTAAGCGGAGATATAGATTGGATTCTGAAAATTGCGAAAAAAGCCAAACATATTGTAAACACCCAAATGTATGTGGCTAAGTTTTTAGAAGGCGGGGCCTCTAAACAAAGGCATAGAGAAAGTTTAAAAGAACGTTACCTGATTCTTCAAAAATATTATGGTTTTTGGCCTAATATTTTTAATCACTTCATCATTACGATGAAATCAATACTGAAAAAATAGTTTAAAAAAAACGTCTAGAAACAACAATCCCGATGTGGTTAGCATCGGGATTTTAGGTTTTTACTGGTTGGTTTAAGCTTTCAACTTTTGTATTCTCTCTTTATAAAATGCAAAAGCTAAGATTAAAGATAATAGTATTGAACCAATTAACGAAATTTTTTCTCCAAAATAATATGACTCTGGTTCAAATTTCCACTCTAAAGTATGATTTCCGCCAGGTAATTTGGCTGCTCTAAGCAAATAATTAGCTCTTATATATGGCTTTTCTTCGCCGTCTATATACATTTTCCAACCCTTAGGATACCAAACTTCAGAAAATACAGCTAGTGCACTTTTGCCAATAGAATATTCATATTTGAGATGGTCTGGATGATAGCTTGTTAAATTAATTTTTCCATTAAAGCTTGTACCTAAATTTTTATCATCTAGTTGAGCTTTAAATTCATCATTGATGATAGCTTCTTTTTTAGGATCAAAAGAACTGATGGCTACCATCTCTTCATCGTTATTTTTAACAAACTGTACTTTATCTACAAACCAAGCATTACCACATGCAGTGCTGTTTACTTGCATAGAAGTGTTTTGCCCATCTTTACTTGGTGTAATAAAGTATTTGGTGTTCAGCATGTCTAAAACATCCTGATTCATACTTCCTGTAAATTGTTTTTCAATAACTTCTTGAAATCTTTTAAGCTTGGCAGCATGGTATCCGCCTACTGTTTTATGGAAATATGTAGCATTTGCGCTAGAAAAAGTTGGGATAGTTAAATCTAAAACTCTGTAATTTGGGTCTGGGTCACGTAATATAAATTCATCTACCTCTCTGGTTTTAAATTGTTGATCTATAACCGCTTTAGCAACAAAGTTTTCGTTGTTTAAATAACGTTTATCTACAGCCCATAAGTCTGTAACAATTAAAACTCCAATAGCTAATGTGCCTAAAGTAGTATTGATTTTTTTGCTGATGATAGCCCATAAAATACCAGCACCTACGGCAATAAAAATTAAGGTTCTTAAAGCATCGGCTTTAAATAAGCTAATTCTGTCTTCTACTAAAGATTGTGCAATGCTAGTAGCAAAAGACATATCGCCGGTTACTTGGTTCAGTTGGGTAATAAAATCTTGATGATTATCTGCTTTAAAGCTGAATAATAAAGTTGGTACTGCTAGTAAAACAACTACAATTCCGCCTAAGATATAACTGGTGTTTTTTAAAGCTTTTAAGATAGCTTTTTGGTCTTTGTCTGCTTTTAAAATCTCGGCGAAAGCCAAAATAGCTAAAATTGGAATACATAAAGAGGCTATTACCAAGGTAGACTCTACCGCTCTAAATTTATTGTAGAGCGGAAAATAATCAAAAAACAAATCAGAAATAAGACTGAAATTTTTTCCGAATGATAAGAACAAGCTCAAGAGCGTTGCACTTAATAACCACCATTTTAAACGACTTTTAACAATAAATAATCCTAAAACGAATAAGAAAAATACAAAAGCACCAAAATACCACGGTCCAGAGGTGAATGGCTTTGGTCCCCAATATCCGGGTAATTGTTTAGCAAAGTCTAATGATTGATTGATGTCTATCCCTTTTGAAGTAAGATTTTTTACCACCTCAGATTTTTCATCTAATAATGATGCTGAACCGCCTCCGTAAGCATTAGGGATTAAGAAAGTGATAGACTCTCCTACTCCTTGGCTCCATTGGTAAGCATATTCTTTATCTAAACCTGTATTAGCAGGGGTATTTGTACTGGTTAAATTAGATTTCCCTCTGATAGATAATTGGCCGTACTCATAGGTAGTCCACAACATACTAGCGTTAATAATAACAGCAATAAGTACAGCGCCTGTTAAATAGCCTATAGATTTGAAGAAATCTTTAGTAAGCTTTTGTTTGTAAGCATGGTAAAACTCTATCCCCACCAAAATTAATAAGGCTAAGAATAGGTAATAAGTCATTTGGATATGATTAACCCTAATTTCTAAAGCGATAAATAATGCGGTTAAAGCAGCTCCTAATAGGTATCTGCCTCTTAGGGTTAGTAAAATACCAGCTAAAACAGGGGCAAAGAAGCCTATGGCTAATGCTTTGTTACCGTGTCCTGCCTCTATAATAATGAAGTTATAAGAAGAAAAAGTAAATGCCAATGCACCAATAGCGGCTAAATAAGCATTTAGGCTTTTTTGTTTATCGTTATAAAGACCTAATAAAACGTTAAAAAGTAAATAGCTTCCTAACATGTATAATAATACCATATCCACCGGGTTTGGAAACAAGGCTCTATAGCTTGTCATGATATAGGTCGTAATATTTTTAGGATAAGTAGCCCAAATTTGGTAAGATGGCATTCCCCCAAACATACTATTTGTCCATAATGGTGCTTTACCATCTATTTCTTTATACTTCATGATTTCCATTTGCATGGCTTTAGCCTGCGAAACGTCATTCTGTACCAGAACTTTTCCTTGGAAAGCAGGTGCGAAATAGATAAAACATAAAATTACAAATACACCTATGACAGCCAAGTGTATACCATTCTTCTTAAACCAATTCATTTTAATTTATAAGTGTTGAACATCAAAAATAGAAAAATACAAGATATATCAGGTATGTGAGGATATAAAATAAAAAAGGCCTACTCAAAAAGCAGAAGAGGTCTTGGTTTAAAGAGCTAATGAATAATAAAAACCTGATGATAAAATTTAAGTAAGCTTTAAGAGTTAAGTGAATTCAAATAAAATTTACCTACCCGTTTGGGGTAGGTAAGGTAAATGGTTAAGCCTGTATTTTTGCGACAAAGATTACTTGTTTTTTAAGCGAAATAAACCCCTGTATTTCTAAAGATGTTTTCTGGATATGTCAGGTTTATTTTCTCATAAATATTAAAATGAAATGAGTAATAAAGCCAGCACTATGAAAGAAAACTATCAAACCTTTAAATATTCGTAACTAAAATCAAACAACAATAATTATGAAAAAATCAACTATCCTATTTATGCTGTTTATAAGTACAGCATTAGTATTTACTTCTTGTAAAAAAGATGAAGAGCAATCTGAAAAAGAAAGAGTGACAGTATTATTGACAAGTGGAAAATGGTATTATCAATCGTTTAACACTTCAAGATGTTTTAATGAGGATTCTTATTGGGAGTTTAAATCTGATGGTTCTGTTATTGATACTTGGGGTTTTGAAGGAAACAGTAGAAATTTAACTTATACAGTAAGCGAAGATGGAAAAAGCATCACCTTAATAAGTACAGCTGCCAATAGTAGTACTAACACGTATAATTTAACAATTACTAGTATTAATGCCTCTGAACTTAAGTTTAGTATTAATTACAGTTCTGGCACATCTGATAACGTAGTTTTAGCTAAAACTGCCTTGGATTGTGTCCCATTTTAAACTTAAAAATTTAACCACAAAGGAGTGCATAAAGCAAAGTCCTAAATATTTGCACCCTTTGTGGTTAAAATTAAGATTACTTTACCTCCTCATAATCCACAAAATCGCCAGCATTGTCTAGCTTAGGTTCTTTTTTCTGAGGTGGTATATAGTCTACCGTGATTTTTCCTTCTGGTTTTGTTTGTTGTTGATATGCACCACCTTGTTGTTGCTGCATTTTTTCTTGCATTTTATGTATCGCTTTTTTGAATAAAAAAGGCAAGAAAATACGAGCTAATACCCTTAAAATATAAAGTACACAAATGGTTATAATGATAAATTTTAATAATCCGCCCATGATTGCAAATATAGTTTTTTATGTTTTATAAGACTTTTTTATGTAGGAAATGTTACTTTCCAAATTTCTCTTCCATCATTTTTTCTAAAGCAAACATTTCATCTCTTAGCTTAGCAGCTAGTAAGAAATCCATATCTTTTGCAGCAGCTAACATGTCTTTTTTAGTATTATCTAAAGATTTCTTAAGCTGTGCCTTGGTCATGTATTGTACTATTGGGTCGGCAGCTAGTGTAACTTCTGCATTATCCACATAAGTTTGTTGTACACCACCTTTAAAATCTACTACTGATGTTTGCTCTATAATAGCCTCTCTAGATTTGCCAACCGTTTTAGGTACAATACCATGCTCCTCGTTATACTTAATTTGTTTTTCTCTTCTGCGTTCGGTTTCTTCCATGGTAATCCGCATAGAATCGGTAATCTTATCGGCATACATAATAACCCGGCCTCTGTCATTACGGGCGGCTCTACCAATGGTTTGTATTAAAGAACGTTCAGACCGTAAGAAACCTTCTTTATCGGCGTCTAAAATGGCAACTAAAGAAACCTCTGGTAAATCTAAACCTTCTCTTAAAAGGTTAATCCCAATTAAAACATCAAACTCGCCCAAACGGAGGCCACGCAAAATTTCTACACGTTCTAAAGTTTTTACTTCAGAGTGTATGTAGCGTACTTTAATATTTAACCTATCCATGTATTTGGCCAATTCCTCTGCCATTCTTTTGGTTAGGGTAGTTACCAAAATACGGTCGCCCAATTTAATGGTTTTATCTATTTCATCCAACAAATCATCCACCTGGTTTATCACTGGCCTCACCTCAATTAAGGGGTCTAATAGGCCTGTTGGCCTTATCACTTGCTCTATCACTACACCTTCTGTTTTCTCTAGCTCGTAATCTCCGGGTGTAGCACTTACATAAATGGTTTGTGGGGCAAGGTTCTCAAACTCATTAAAGTTTAAAGGTCTGTTATCTAGGGCAGCAGGCAATCTAAAACCATACTCTACTAAAGATAATTTTCTAGAACGGTCTCCGCCATACATGGCTCTTATTTGCGGTACGGTAACATGACTTTCATCAATCACCATTAAGTAATCATCAGGAAAATAATCTAATAAACAGAAAGGGCGCATCCCTGGTGTTCTACCATCAAAATAACGCGAGTAATTTTCTATACCAGAGCAGTAGCCCAATTCACGCATCATTTCCATATCGTAATTGGTGCGCTCTTCTAAACGTTTGGCTTCCAAAAATCTACCTTCGCCTTCAAATTGCTTTTTTCTACTTTCCATATCCTCCCCAATTTGGTGGAGCACACTGGTAAATCTATCTCTTGGCGTAACAAATAAATTGGCTGGGAAAACAGCTACTTGGTCCATTTTTTCTAGGGTTTTACCCGATGCTGGGTCTATAGCCGATATTTCTTCAATATCATCTCCAAAAAAAGAAATACGATACGCTAAATCTAAATAAGCCGGATAAATATCAACCGTATCGCCTTTTACTCTAAAAGTACCACGCTTAAATTCTAAGGTCGTTCTAGAATATAAAATCTCTACCAAACGGTGCAGAAAAGCATTTCTGCTGATGCGAGTACCAACACCAAATCTAAAAACCGAGTTTGAAAAATCCTCGGGATTACCCATACCATAAATACAAGAAATAGAAGATACCACAATAACATCTCTTCTGCCAGACATTAAAGCCGATGTTGTTCTCAACCGTAGTTTTTCTATCTCCTCATTTATCTGTAAGTCTTTCTCTATATAGGTGTTTGTTGTTGGTAAAAATGCTTCTGGCTGGTAATAATCATAATAAGATACAAAATAGTTAACCGCATTATCAGGGAAGAATTGCTTAAACTCTCCGTAAAGCTGTGCGGCTAATGTTTTATTATGACTTAATATTAAAGTTGGTTTTTGTGTTTGTTCTATTACATTGGCAACGGTAAAAGTTTTACCAGAACCAGTTACGCCAAGCAGTGTCTGATAATTTTCTCCACTTTTAACGCCCTCAACCAGTTGTTTTATGGCCGTTGGCTGGTCGCCGGTAGGTTTGTAATAAGATTCTATTTTAAAATTCATGTTTAACAAATATAAATGATTTCAACAGGCTTTAACCAAACAAAAAGGGATTTAGCTTTTAAAAGATAAACCCCTTTGTTGAACCTTAAAATGAACATTCGAAGATGCTCATTTTAAATACGTTATAGGCTAGTATTTAGTGTTGTTCTTAGATTAAAACTGGCGCTTTTTTACTTTTGAATGATAGAATGTTTTTTCTGTTAAACAATACTTTAATTGTAAGGTTGTTTTAATAGCTTAAAACATTTACAATGCAAAAATTACAAGATAAAGTAGCGCTCATAACAGGCGGAAGCAAAGGTATAGGTTTTGGTATTGCAGAAGCTTTACTTAAACAAGGTATAAAAGTAGCTATTACCAGTAGAAGTTTGGCTAGTGCAGAGGCAGCGGCCCAGAAATTAGGTCATGATGTATTGGCTTTAGAAGCCGATGTTAAAGACTTTTCATCTCAACAAGAAGTCATTAATAAAATGATAGCCAAATGGGGCAAATTAGATTTTCTAATTGCCAATGCAGGTGTTGGGCATTTTGCTAGTATTGAAGATTTATCCGTATCTGATTGGAATGATACTATAGACACCAATTTAACAGGGGTATTTTATAGCATTAAAGCGGCTTTGCCAGAGTTAAAGAAAACCACAGGTTATATTTTTACCATTGCCAGTTTAGCAGGAACAAATTTCTTTGCTGGTGGTGCAGCTTATAATGCTAGCAAGTTTGGTTTAGTAGGTTTTACGCAGGCTATTATGTTAGATTTAAGGCAATACGGCATTAAAGTAAGTACCATTATGCCAGGTTCTGTTTCTACCCATTTTAACGAGCATGAACCCAATACTGAAAAAGATGCATGGAAAATACAACCCGAAGACATGGGCCAAATGGTGGTAGATTTATTAAATATGCACCCAAGAGTATTGCCTAGTAAAGTAGAAGTAAGACCAACCAAAACAACGAATAGCTAGAGGTTTTCCTATAACATTCTTCAAAATTATAAAGCGATTTGCGGATAATAAAGTTTTCAGCTTTTCACCTTCTTCGCACCATGTTCGAGACTTGTTCGAGAAATACCCCCATTTTTCCTAAGGGGGATTGGAGAAGCTCAGGAGGAGCTTCGAAGGAAGTATGGATAAAACGTGGATAAAAGGTGGGGTATACGTGGGTTATACGTGGACTTGAGTTAATAAAATTTCTGTAATTAAGCGAGATGTTTTTTCGAGGTTAAACAAATATAAATAAAATACTTAATAGTAACTTCCAGATTATCAAATAACTGATGAAATTATCATCTTCTGATTTTCGTAAGAAATCTCAATATTATCTCTATTTTTAGCCATGCAACTGCTCATCTATACACCCAAGCTAAATAGCAGGAAACAATATATTTTTGATTTCTTGTTTAGCCAGGTGTTGGGTATTAACCACCAAGTTCTGGATGATGCATCTACGTTTTCTAATTATCAAGGGCCTAAAATAAGTTATGCTCCCGAGGCTTTAGCTGATGAAATCCATTTTAAGTCTTATGGTCTTTTAGATGAGTTAGGACTTAAACATCAAGATTTAGTGAGTATAGATTATCATGATGTGCAAGTATTTTTCCCTGTACAATCATCGGTTATGCCATTTGATGTTTTTGCTGCTTCTTTTTATTTATTAAGCCGATACGAGGAATATACCAATAAAGGGCGAGACCAGCACAGACGTTTTCCAGCAAAATATAGCATCTCGAAAGCAAATTCATTTTTACATAAACCAGTAATAGATATTTGGGCTTATGATATTTTAAACATTATACACAATTATTACCCTGATTTAGCTTTTCAAAAACGCCAATTCAAGTTTATCCCCACCTTAGATATAGATAGACCTTATTATTTTAAAACAGAGAAATTTACTAGGAGGATTTTAAAACAGTTTAAATCCTTGTTAAAAGGAAAATTCACAGATCCTTTTGATGTTTATAAGCAAGTTGCTCAGTGGGATAAATATTATCAAACCCAAACCCAATATTTTATTTTAATGGGGAATAAACATCAGTTTGATGTAGCGCCTGATAACCACAACCCAAAGTTTAGAAAACTTTTAAGCAAGTTAGCGCTGGGGTATGAGCTAGGTATTCATCCATCTTATGAAAGTCATATCCACCAAGAAGAAGTTTTAAAAGAAAAACAAGCTTTAGAAGATATTATTCAACATCCTATCAAAAAAAGCAGGCAACATTACTTGAAATTTAATTTGCCAGAAACCTTTGAGAATCTTTTAGAAGCCGGTATAACAGAAGATTATTCTATGGCTTACGCCGATGATATAGGTTTTAGAGCAGGAACTTGTACCCCTTTTTATTGGTATAATTTAAAAACAGAGCGTAGCACCAGTTTAAAAGTTTTTCCCACTGTAGTGATGGATCAAACTTTAAGAAGCTACCTCGGTTTAAAACCTCAGGAGGCTACAGAAGTTTTAAATAAGCTCATTCAGGAAGTGAAAAATGTAAACGGTACTTTCATTAGCCTTTGGCATAACGAGTCTTTAAGCAACTTTGGCGTTTGGAAAGCTTGGAAACCGGTTTATATGAAGTTATTAGAAAATGCCAGCAACACAAATAAATGATAAACGGAAGGGGTAAAAATTGTAAATTTATAGCATGTTCATACTCAGCCAGCAAAATACCATAGCTAACCATTTTTTAGCAGAACTTAGAAATGTAGATGTACAAACAGATAGCATGCGTTTCAGAAGAAATATGGAACGTTTAGGGGAGATTTTTGCTTACGAAATCAGCAAAACGCTCACTTATGAAGAGTTTGAAGTACAAACACCTTTAGGCTTGGCCAATATAAATTTAACTAAAAATCAGCCTGTTTTAGCAACCATTTTAAGAGCCGGTTTACCTTTACACCAAGGTTTACTGAACTATTTTGATAAAGCCGATTCTGCTTTTATTGCTGCTTACAGGAAAACGCAAAAGAATGGTAGTTTCATCATAAAAATGGAGTATTTCTCTACTCCGGATTTAGATGGAAGAACTTTAATTATTGCCGACCCTATGTTGGCCACTGGCCAAAGTATGGTACTTTGTTGCAAAGAATTGATGGCAAATTATAAGATTAAAGATTTACATATCGTATCGGCCATTGCCAGCCAGGTTGGTGTAGCACATGTAAAAGCTCATTTACCAAAAGCCAAACTTTGGTTAGGAGCTATAGATGAAGAGATGACCAGCAAAGCTTATATTGTACCCGGTTTGGGTGATGCCGGAGATTTAGCCTTTGGAGAAAAAGTGTAATGGGTTATCAGTTGCCGGTTGCCGGTTGACAGTTTCCAGTTCCTGAATTTTGGCGAAGCTTTTTTATTACGTAAAATAATTTTTTGAAGAGATAATGAATTATACCGATTTAGAAGTTTGGAAAGAAGCTAGATATTTGGTGAAAGTTATATATGAAATGACGAGATTATTTCCAGATTCTGAAAAGTTCGGACTTATTTCACAAATTCAAAGAGCGGCGATATCCATTCCGTCTAATATAGCAGAAGGGTGCGGCAGAGAAACTCAAAAGGATTCTATTAGGTTTTTTTATATCGCCCGAGGATCTTTATATGAGCTCGAAACGCAGCTATACTTAGTTTATGATCTTGGCTTTATTAATCAAGAAAGCTTAGAAAGAAAGTTAGAAGTATTACAAAAATCAAGAAAATTGTTAAGTGGATTTATAAAATATTACGCATCACTTACCCCAAAATAATAAAACTAATAACCCGCAACTAATAACTGAAAACCAACAACTGATAACCCGCAACTGACAACTGATAACCGACAACTGAACATGCAATACCAACATATTTTCTTCGATTTAGATCATACCCTTTGGGATTTTGATAAAAATGCAGAAGAAACCATTTATGAATTATACCATCATCATCAATTAAAAGTATTGGGCTTACATTCCCCCGATATTTTAATTGAAACTTATACGGCTAATAATCATCAGTTATGGGCTAAATACCATTTAGGAGAAATCTCAAAACAAGAACTCAGAGAAACACGTTTTAGAAAAACTTTTATTGATTTAGGCATTGATGAAACTAAAGTACCTATCTCTTTCGAGGATGATTATGTACGTATTTGTCCTACCAAAACCAATTTGTTTCCTCATACGCATGAGGTTTTAACCTATCTGCATGAGAAATATCATTTACATCTAATATCTAACGGTTTTAAAGAATCTACCGAGTATAAAGTAGAAAATACCAATTTGAAGCCTTATTTCAAGAATATCATTATATCAGAAGTAGTAGGAATCAATAAACCGGATAAGGCTATTTTTCAACATGCTTTAAACTTAGCATGTGGCGCTGTCCATGAGAGTATCATGATTGGTGATAGCATAGAAGCCGATATAAGAGGGGCTAAAAATATAGGTATGGATGCTATTTATTTTAATCCAAATAAGCTTACCATACCCGAAGATGTTGATGTGCATATCAATCATTTATCAGAACTAAAAGCTTTGTTATGAGTGTAAGAGCAAATTTTAAATCATTACATAAACTGTTAGATTATTACCTGGCATACCTAAAAGCTATTCATGAAGATGATTTTTTTGCTAAGCCAGAGGCAAATGTTTGGTCGGTTTCAGAAGTTTATTCACATGTCATTTGGGTAAATAAAACAGCAGCTATTGCGACAGAAAATTGCTTAAACAGAACTGCTCATATTAAAACCAATAAACCCGATTGGCGAGTTAGACTCATTTTATTTTTCGGAGTTTTCCCTCCAGGTAAGATTAAAGCCCCAGAAGCTGTTGCTGCTAAGGTAGAGCGTATCAGTTTAGAAGATGCTGCAAATCAAATCATCAATCTTAAAAGAAAACTACCCGCTTTAGAAGCAGATTTTAAAAATTTTGATACCCATTATAAAATTAAACATCCTAGATTAGGTTATTTAGACGCTAAAAATTGGCTGCGTTTTATGGTGGTACATACTAAACATCATGTTAAGCAGTTGTAGATTAAAAATTGCTGTTTCGTACAAAGGTTTCTTTAAATTATTTAAGAGTAGCTCCTAAATATCCGAATTTAGGGTCTTTATACTCTGTACTTTCTACCTTTAACTTTCTACTCAAAAAACTAAACTTAATCACTACTTAACTTGTTGTTAATCTTAGTATTGTTACTTTGAAAAAACAACGATGTATGATACATATCTATGATGGTTTCTTAATTGCTATAGCACTTTTAGCAGTCATTATCTTCTATTTCAGTCCTTTTGAATTACGCATAGAGGAAGAAGAAGATTAAATTCCTTAGGATATGCCAAAAAGAGAGATAGATATTCTGGTAATTTCTGATATTCACTTAGGAACTTATGGCTGCCATGCCAAAGAATTATTGAAGTACCTAAAAAGCGTAAACCCTAAAATTTTAATCCTTAACGGGGATATTATTGATATATGGCAGTTTAGTAAATCCTATTTCCCAGAGGCGCACACCAAAGTCATCAGAAAAATTCTAAAGTTTGTAACAGATGGAACTCCGGTGTATTACCTTACCGGTAACCACGATGAAATGCTACGTAAGTTTACAGATTTTAACATGGGCGGACTTCAACTTTTAAATAAATTGGTTTTAGATGTGGATGGGGCAAAAGTCTGGTTTTTTCATGGCGATATTTTTGATGTAACCATGCAACATTCTAAATGGTTAGCAAAATTAGGCGCTGTAGGTTATGATACACTTATCCTCATCAACAGCTTTGTAAATTGGTGTTTAGTAAAAATGGGTAGAAAAAAATACAGTTTCTCGCAAAAAATAAAAGCAAGCGTTAAAGAAGCCGTAAAATTCATCAATCAGTTTGAAGAAACTGCTGCCGATTTAGCCATCGAGAAAAATTATCAATACGTAATATGCGGGCATATACACCATGCAGAAATGCGAAATATCCAAAATGAAAAAGGGCAAGTAACCTATCTCAATTCTGGCGATTGGGTAGAAAGTTTAACATCCTTAGAATACCATCATGGCAATTGGAGCATTTATAAATACGATGGGGCAGCTTACACAGAAAAAGAAGAAGACGAGTTTGAAGACACCCAATCTAAAATGGATATTAAAGAATTATTTAAAAAATTCACACAAAGTGTAGCTTAAATTTTATTTTTATCATCGATGAAATTCACTCCATACTCCATACTCAATACCCACTACGTAATATTTACTACTCCATACCCACTACTCAATACGCTATACTGTCTATGAAAATCCTCTACGCTATACAAGGAACCGGAAACGGCCACATCAGCAGGGCAAAAGAAATTGTGCCATTATTACAGCAGTATGGCGAATTAGATATTCTTGTTAGCGGTACACAAGCTGATATTACTTTACAGCAAGAAGTGAAGTATCAGTTTCATGGTTTTAGTTTTGTATTTGGAAAAAAAGGTGGGGTAGACCATTGGAAATCTTATCAATTAATGAATTTACGCAGGTTTTGGAAAGATATGCGTAGTATTCCCTTAAACGATTACGATTTAATTATCAACGATTTTGAACCCCTAACCGCTTGGGCTTGTAAATTACAGGGTAAGCGCAGCGTATCTTTAAGTCATCAAGCTGCTTTTATTTCAGACAAAACTCCTAGGCCACTAAAAAAAGGTTTATATGCCGAGTGGATTTTAAAATATTATGCCCCAACAACAGATCATGTGGGTTTTCATTTTCAACCTTACGATGATTTTATCTATACCCCCGTTATCAGAAGTGAAATAAGAGCATTAAACCCCAAAAATTTTGGTCATTACACTGTTTATCTGCCTGCTGTTGATGATAAGATTCTGGTAAAATATCTTCATCTATTTCCTAAAGTAAGGTGGCATGTATTTAGTAAGCATCAAAAAACGCCTTATCAATATGCTAATGTTTGGGTAAAACCTATCACCAACAATGATTATAACAAGAGCTTAGAAAATTGTGAAGGCTTACTTACCGGAGGTGGCTTTGAAGGACCTGCAGAAGCTTTATATCTCGGCAAAAAAGTTTTGCTAGTACCTATGAAATACCAGTTTGAGCAAGAGTGTAATGCAGAAGCTGCCCGTTTAATGGGTGTGCCAGTGGTGAATGATATCAATAAGAAATTTGTTTCTTACTTAGACACTTGGATAAAAGAAGACTTTAAAATTAAAGTTGATTTCCCCAACCAAACGGCTGCTATTGTAGAAAAAGTAGTGAATACCTACAGGCAGTAAATCTTATTAGGGCTAAATAATTATATTTGCCATAATGATAGGACAATTTAGAAGCTTAAATTTTATTAACCTGTTCGTCTTATTTTTTCTGGTTTATATACTCAGAATTGGTTTGTATGTTCAACTACCAGAAAGCATCAATACAGGTTTTTCTGAAGTAGGCAATCGCTTATTAATTTCCCAGTCAGACACCATCTTTACGCCTTTTACCAATGTAACGCTTGCTGCTATTGTAGTTTTTATACAAGCTTTATTGTTTAACAGAATTGTAAATACCTTCAATATTATAGGAAAATCAACATTTTTACCTGCTTTGGTTTATATTGTTTCTTCAAGTGTATTTACACCTTTTCTATTTTTATCGCCACCATTAATTTGCAATTTTTTCTTGCTTTTTATGGTTTATCGCATACTTGCTCCATCAAAAGACATGGCATTTATAACTACCATGTTTGATTTAGGCATGGTTACCGCTATAGGCACCATTTTTTATTTCCCCTTTATCGGGATGATTTTGATACTCTGGCTAGCCTTACTCATTTTTAGGCCTTTTAACTGGCGAGAGTGGATAGCCGTTATATTGGGTTTTTGTACCATCATATTTTTTCTAGGAGTCTACTATTTCTGGAATGATAAACTAGCTGCTTTTTACGCCATTTGGAGACCTTTAACTAGTGCTTTTCCAATTTTTGTCAGAATTCAGCTTCAAGATTACATTGTATTATTACCCATTGCCATTGGTTTGCTGTTGGGTTTTTATCATCTCAGAGAGAATTTTTTCAAAAGTTTTGTGCAGGTTAGAAAAACTTTTCAGCTGCTGTTTTTTATTTTTATCATAGCGGCCTTTACTTTTTATCTAAAACCAGATTACCGTATCAATCATTTTCATCTGGCTGTAATTCCGGTTTCGGCCTTATTGGCATATTACTTTCTGCAGGCAAATAAAAAGTGGTTTTACGAGCCTCTTTTTCTATGCATCATTGGTTTTGTCGTTTATTTCCAGTTTGTGTAACAGCGCTTTAACTTTTTTTAACAGATAGTCGGCCAAATAAAATCAAAATTTAGTTAGTTTTGCTAACGAGTATATTCAATAAAATTTTTTAAAATCTACAGGCTGTTTTAGCCTGATAATCAAAAGAAAAATGAAAGTTGGCGTAGTAGTTTTCCCGGGTTCTAACTGTGATCAGGATTTAATTTATGTTTTCGATAAAATTCTTGGACAAGAAGTAGTTCCTTTATGGCATAAAGACCACGATTTACAAAATGTAGATTTTATAGCCTTACCGGGAGGTTTCTCTTTTGGTGATTACTTACGCTCTGGTGCAATTGCTCGTTTTTCTCCTATCATGCAAGAAGTTATTGCTTTCGCAAATAAAGGTGGTTATGTAATGGGTATTTGTAACGGCTTCCAAATTTTAACAGAAGCAGGTTTACTACCAGGTGGTTTATTACACAATACCAACAGAAAGTTCATTTGCAAAAATGTTTACCTAAAAGCGCAAACACAAAACTCTTTGGTAACATCGGCAATAGCTCCAAACCAGGTTTTAAATATTCCTATAGCGCATGGCGAGGGTAATTTTTACGCTCATGCTGATGAATTGAAAAAGCTAAATGATAACGACCAAGTATTATTTAGATATTGCGATGCAGTAGGAAATATCACAGAAGAAGCTAATCCTAATGGTTCTATAGAAAATATTGCAGGTGTTTGTAATGCAGGGAGAAACGTTTTTGGAATGATGCCGCACCCAGAAAGAGCCGCTGATGCTATTTTAGGAAATCAAGATGGCTTGCCTTTATTTGAATCTATCTTAAAAATGGTGAATGCTTAATGGCTAACCTAGTCATAGATACTGGTAATACATTTACAAAAATTGCAGTTTTTGAGGATGACAAATTAGTATCTATTACAAAAGTAGCACAGCTTAAAGAAGAAGACTTAAATAAGATAGTACAAAAACACGCTATCAAACAGCTTATTTACGCTTCGGTAAAACAAGATTTTACTTTTAACATAGGCGTTCCTGTTTTAAAGTTTAGCCATCAAACTAAAATCCCTATTCAAAATCTGTATCAAACGCCAGAAACATTAGGCTTAGATAGGTTAGCAGCAGTAATAGGAGCAAATCATTTATTTAGCAATACAGATGTTTTAGTGATAGATGCAGGCACTTGCATCACTTACGATTTAATAAGCAAACAAAAAGAATATAAAGGGGGAAGCATCTCCCCGGGTTTACAAATGCGGTTTAAAGCCATGCATGAGTTCACCGGAAAGTTGCCTTTAGTAACTTTAGATGAACATAACAACGCTTTTTACGGAGCTTCAACAAAAGAAGCTTTACAAAGTGGCGTTATAAACGGATTGATTTTTGAAGTTACAGGATGCATCAATCATTATTTAAATCAACATCCTGAAACTAAAATTATACTATGTGGCGGTGATGCATCGTTTTTTGATACTAGATTGAAAAATAGCATCTTTGCCCACCAAATACTTACAGAACCTCATTTGGTTCTTATAGGTTTAAATAAGGTTGTTAACTATCAGCATGATTAAAACTCAAAAATATTTATTAATGGTTACCTTAATGGTAGCTTTTACTTTTACAGCTCTTGCGCAATCCACCATAAATTCGCCTTATTCAAAATTTGGCTTAGGTAATTTAACAGGCACTTACATGCCTCAAAATAAAGGAATGGGTAATTTATCAGCTGCGGTAAGTTACTTCGGCGGATACAGCAATATCAACTCAAACAATCCGGCTTCTTATTCAAAAATAAGATTAACCACTTTTGATATCGGTGTGGGCTCTAACATCCAAACCTTAAAAAAAGGTTCAGATTCAGAAAATAGTTTTAATGCCATGCTGAAGCATTTGGTTATTGCAGTTCCGGTAAATAAAAAATCTGCGGTAAGTTTTGGTCTTATCCCTTATAGCAATTTCGGATATACTTTTACAACACCAGGCAAAGTAGAAGATATAGATGTTGATTATTTCTATAGAGGAGAAGGTGGTGTATCTAAAGCTTATTTAGGTTATGGTTTCGGCTTAGGCAAAAACCTAAATTTAGGGTTTAATATGTCTTATTTGTTTGGGAGTTTGAAAGAGGCCCGTTCTGCACAATACCAAAACGTTGCTTCTTTTTTTAATTCAAGAACCGAAAATAGAAATGGTATTGGTGGCTTAACTTTAGATTTAGGCTTACAATATATAGCTGCTTTGTCTTCCAAAACATCTTTAACCATTGGCTATAATACATCATTAAAATCATCATTAAATACCAATACTACCAACAGTACCTTTACTTATATCACCAATATTTCTACTGGCGATGAGTTTAAAATAGACACTATTTCTTCTGTTTTAGACCGTGAAGGGAAAATAAATTTACCTGCTTCTCATACTTTAGGTATCTCCTTAATGAAAGAGAATAAATGGCTTATTGGTGCCGATTTTAGAATGTCTAATTGGTCTAATTACCGTATCAATGGTAATAATCCAAATCTTAACAATACTTGGGGCGTATCGGTTGGTGGGGTAATAGTGCCTAATATTAATGCGGTTACCAATTACCTTAAATTAATGGATTATCGTTTTGGTGTTAATTACGATAAATCTTACGTGAAGATTAACAATAACGAAATAGATGTTAAAAGTATTAATGTTGGTTTAGGTTTACCTTTAGTTTCAAATAGGTCTGCATTCTATAAAATAAATGTTTCTGGCGAGATTGGAACGCGTGGTACACTTGATAACAACCTCATCAAAGAAAATTTTTATAATATCAGCTTAGGTTTTACCATCAACGATAGATGGTTTCAGAAATATAAATACGACTAAAAATGTTAAGCAGAATCTCTTTTTTTCTGTTTATTGGTGTTTGTGGCTTTTTTTTGTCAGCTTGCAATAGCGATTTAAATTCGGCCAAACCTATTGATTTGAATGAAAATGTTCAGGTAGAAACCACCAAAGGAGCCGAAATTATTTATAGCGATTCTACAAAAGTTAAAGCCAAGCTAAAAGCGCCTATTTTATTACATTTTAAAGCCGCAAAGCCTTATTATGAGATGCCAAAAGGCATTGATGTAGTTTTTTACGATGAAAATCTAAAACCTACTAGTACTGTAACTTCTGATTATGCTATTAGAAGAGAGCATGAAAAAACTATAGAATTACGTAGAAATGTTGTAGCTAAAAACATGAAAGGCGAGACATTTAAATCAGAAGAGTTATTTTGGGATGAGAATACAAAGAAGTTTTATTCTAATCAGGTAGTAAGTATCAACACTGGGCAAGCAACTATTTCTGGTACTAGCTTCTGGGCATTAGAAGACTTTAGTTATTATGAAATAAAACAAGGTAGCGGCCCCATACAATTTAATGCAGATTTAGATAGCACTGCAACCGCAACGCCTTAAATTATACCGAAATAGCTTAAAAAAGCCAATAAATAAAATTTGCGCATTAATTACTGAAATTTGTATCTTGCGCCCTCTAAAATTTAAAATAAATAAAGAATCATATGGGAATCATGGGTTTTTTGCGTAACCGAGCTGGTGCGATTATTATTATAGCCATAGGTTTAGCAATTGTAGCATTTCTTTTAGGCGATGCAATTAGTAGCGGAAGAGGATTTATTGCGGATGCACAAAATGAGGTAGGTGTAATAGATGGGGAAGAAATTTTGTATACCGACTTTAATGAGCGTGTAGAGCAAAACTCTCAACAGTTTAAAGCTCAAATGGGAGGTAATTTAAACGCCCAAATGCAGTCTTATGTGGTAGAGAACACTTGGAATCAAATGCAGTCTTCTGTGATTCTGAAAAAGCAAACAGAAAAATTAGGTATTGCTGTAGGTAATACAGAATTATTTAACATCATGTTTGATAACCCTACTCAACAAATGCAACAAATTTTCACGAATCCTGAAACTGGTTCTTTTGATAGAAATACGGCTATCAACTCTAGAAAAAGTGCTGGAACAGATCCTTCTGGTCAGTTAGAGAAACAGTGGTTAGCTTTAGAAGAAAGTGTTGAGCAAGAGCGTATCAACCAAAAATATTTAAGCCTAATTAAAAATGGTGTTTACGCCAATTCTTTAGATGCTAAAGACGATTTTACCAACAGAAACAAACTGGTTAAGTTTGATTATGTAGTTTTGGATTACGCTTCTATACCTGCAAATCAGGTAAAGTTAACTGACGCTGATTACCAAGAGTATTACGATAAAAATAAATTCAGATTCAAAAATAGAACAGAAACCAGAACATTTGAGTATGTTTCTTTTGATGCTTCACCTTCTAAACAAGATACCTTAGAAGCAAAAGCAAAAATTGATAAAATTACTGAAGGTTTAAGAACCAGTACCAATGATTCTCTTTTTGTTGCTATCAATGCAGATACTAAAATGCCTTTAACTTATCAAAAGAAAGGTGCTTTAGAGCCAGCATTAGACTCTGTAATGTTTACAGCGCCTAACGGATATATTTATGGCCCTTATTTCTCTGGAAACTCTTATAAAGTAGCCAAGCTTATAGATACTAGAGTTGGTCCAGATTCTGTGAAAGCTCGTCATATCTTAATCAATCCGGCAGCAGAAGGCGGTGTTGATAAAGCACAAGCAAAAGCAGACTCTATCAAAAATCTTATCGCTAAAGGTGCTGATTTTGCAAAATTAGCTAAGGAGTTTGGCACAGATGGTTCTAAAGATTCTGGTGGCGATTTGGGTACATTCAGTCGCGGTGCTATGGTGCCAGCTTTTGAAGATGCTGTTTTTGCAGCTAACGTTGGGCAGGTAATGACTATCAAAACTCAATTTGGAGTTCATGTTATCGAGGTTCAAAAACAAATTGGTTCTTCTAAAGTGGTTAAAGTTGCTGTGGTTGATAAATCATTAGCGCCAAGTTCACAAACAGAGCAAGTGGCTTACCAAAAAGCACAATCTTTCTTAAGCGAAGTAAGCAACTTGAAAGAGTTTGAAGCAGCATCACAAGCTAAGAAAATGAATAAATTAGTAGGAGAGGATGTTGGTCCTTTACAAGCTAGTATTCCAGGATTAGAAGATGCAAGAAGCCTAGTGCGTTGGGTGTATACCGCAGAAAAAGGTGATGTTTCTAAAGAAATTTTTGACATTGGTGATAAGTATGTAATTGCTGTTTTAACTAAAATTAAACCAGAAGGAACTTTATCATTAGAAGATGTTAAGAAGCAAATAGAACCAGCTGTACAAAATATGGTTAAAGGTAGAATGCTAAAAGAAAAAGCAGATAAAGCTTTACAAGGCACTTCTTCTTTAGCGCAGGTAGCTCAAAAATTAGGTAAAGCTGTTACTCCGGTAGAAAACATTGTATTTGCAAATCCAGTAATTCCAGGTTTATCTCAAGAGAATAAAGTTATAGGTTCAATTTTTGGCGCTCAGCCAGGAAAATTATCTTCAGCTATTGAAGGTGAAGCTGGTGTTTATGTTTATACCGTTAAAGGCTTTACCAATCCTCCAGCATTTAAAGATGTTGCTAAAGCTAAAGAACAATTAATGCAAGCACTTTCTCAACAAGTAGATGGCGCTGTATTTGAAGTTTTAAGAGAAAAAGCAGAGGTTAAAGATTATAGAGCAAAATTCTATTAATCGGTAATTCATCATTTTATGACCGGAGTCTGTTTAAAAATAGGCTCCGGTTTTTTTATTTTTACATTATGGATATTCAGGAAAATATAGTTAACAAAGTTGCTCAAAGTGGCTTAGTATCTGTAGACCTTGCAGAATTAAAGCCAGCCGGAGAAAGATTGGTTTATGATATAAAGGATAATCTTTTCCATGGTTTAATTTTAAAGGAAAAAGATTTTAGAGAATTTATCAAAACCCACAACTGGGAGCAATATACAGGGAAACATATTGCTATTACTTGTTCTGCAGATGCTATAGTGCCCACTTGGGCTTATATGTTGCTTGCAACCAAATTGGCAGATTATGCGTCTACTATCATATACGGGAGTTTAGAAGATTTAGAAATCTATCTTTTTAACCGCGAAATAGAGAAGTTAGATGCTCAACAATACAAAGATCAAAGAATTGTGGTAAAAGGTTGTGGCGATATTTATGTGCCTACAGCTTCTTTTGTTGCTTTAACATCAAAGCTATTTCCGGTTGTAAAAAGCATCATGTACGGAGAGCCTTGTTCTACCGTTCCTTTATACAAGAGAAAGGATTAATTTGGTTTGCTTTTTGATTTTAGATGGATGTAAATCATCATGTATACAATCAATAGAAATATTTTACGTAATTAGATTTACATAATGAAGCCAACCATGAAGTACATATATATCCTCATCATCGCTATACTAAGCTTTAAGCAAGTAAGCGGTCAAGACATAGCTTATTTAAGTAGCTCTTCTTTTAATACCGGAGAGGTTTTAAAATATAAACTTAAATATGGCTTCATTACCGCAGCAGAGGCTTCTTTAAGAGTTTTAGATACCGATGTAAAATTTGATAATCAACCAACTTATCATTTATTGGTTCAAGGTAAAACTACAGGTACCTTTGATATTTTTTATAAGGTGCGTAACAGGTACGATTCTTATATCAACAAAAAAACCTTTGTACCTTTTTTGTATACCGAGAATATTCAGGAAGAAAATTATAGAAGAGCAGAGAAAGCTCGCTTTTATCAAGATGAGCGTAAAGTTATAGCTAACAAAGGCACTTTTAAATCTCCGGTAGAGCAAACATTTGATTTAGTATCAGCCTATTATTTTGCAAGAAATTTAGATTTATCTGGTGTAAAAGTGGGAGACAAACTTACCATACGTTATTTCTTAAGCGATGAAGTTACACCACTTACCATAGAGTATTTAGGCAAAGAGGTGATCAGAACCAATAAGGGGAAATTAAGATGTTTAAAATTTAGACCATCTATTTCACCAGGAAGAATCTTTAAAAAAGATAGTCAGTTATTCTTATGGATAACCGATGATATAAACCGTATTCCAGTAAAAGCAGAAGCAGAAGTTTTGGTAGGTAGCATTACCATGGAGCTTAGCGATGCCAGAGGTTTAAGACAGGCACTTCAAATTATAAAGTAAAGAGGTTCTATTTCTGATAGAATTTTATAATTTTACTGTTTTAGTAAAACTTTGATAGATTCTAAACAAATTTCAATAGCCGTTATTGGTCAAGGATATGTAGGTTTACCGCTAGCAGCAGCTTTTGGTAAATGCTATCCAACCCTAGGTTTTGATATCGATACACAACGTATAAAAGAGCTCCAAAAAGGGGAAGATAAAACTTTACAGCTTACCGCTGATGAGCTAAGCGATTCAGAAAAACTACAATTTTCCTCTAATCAACTTGATATTGCTGCTTGCAATGTTTTCATCATCACAGTTCCTACACCTATAAATGCTTTTAAATCTCCAGATTTAGGATTGCTTTTAGAAGCAAGCAGAATGGTAGGTAGTATTTTAAAAAGCGGAGATACTGTCATTTACGAGTCTACCGTTTATCCAGGCTGTACAGAAGATGATTGCGTTCCTGTTTTAGAAGCTCATAGTAAATTGAGATACAATGAGGATTTTTTTGTTGGCTATTCGCCAGAGCGTATTAATCCTGGAGATAAAATCAATACTTTAAGCAATATTATTAAAGTAACATCGGGTTCAAACCCAAAAACTGCAACATTTGTAAATCAATTATATCAATCCATCATCACAGCAGGTACTCATTTAGCCCCATCTATTAAAGTGGCAGAGGCTGCAAAAGCTATAGAGAACGCTCAAAGAGATGTCAATATATCTTTTGTAAATGAATTGGCACTTATTTTTGATAGAATAGGTATTGATACCCATGATGTTTTAGATGCCGCTGCCACCAAATGGAATTTTTTAAAGTTTAAACCGGGCTTGGTTGGTGGGCATTGCATAGGTGTTGATCCTTATTATTTGGCTCATAAAGCCGAGGCTTTAGGTTATCATCCACAGGTTATTCTTTCTGGAAGAAGGGTGAATGACAATATGGGGATGTTTGTTGCCAATAAATTGATTAAGCTATTAATTAGTAAAGGAAATACCATTAAGGGCGCTAAAGCACTCTTATTAGGCTTTACCTTTAAAGAGAATTGTCCGGATATTAGAAATACTCGAGTAATTGATATCTATAAAGAATTGAAGCAATTTGGTTTAGAAGTAGATGTTTATGACCCTTGGGCAAATCCACAAGAAGTGGCGGCAGAATATCAATTTTCTTTAATTCCTACTTTAGCAGATGAACAATACGATGCCGTAATTATTGCAGTAGCGCATCATCAATTTTTAGCATTAGATTATGCTGGTTTTAAAAAGAACGGAACGGTAATTTTTGATACTAAATCTATTATTCCACGAGTTTTTGTAGATGCAAGATTATAACATGAAACCTGTAAGTATGATAGATTTACCTCTAGAATATGCCACTAGGAAAGTGGAGTATGATGAGGCTATGCAAGCTGTTTTACAGGCAGGAGATTTTATAAAAGGCAAAGCTGTAACTGAATTTGAACATCAGCTTGCTCAGTTTTTAAATATCAAACATAGTATTTCTTGTGCTAATGGCACCGATGCTTTAGAAATAGCATTAAGAGCTTTAAATATTGGCGAAGGCGATGAAGTGATAGTTCCAGCCTTTAGTTATGTAGCTGCTTTAGAGGTGGTGAGTTTGCTAGGTGCTAAGCCCGTTCTGGTAGATGTTGATGCGCAATATTTTCAGATAGATGTTACAAAACTAAAATCGCTCATTAATCCAAGAACCAAAGCTATCATCGCAGTACATTTATTTGGTCAAGCAGTTGATGTAGATGAATTGCTTGAGATTGCCAAAGCTCATCAATTATACATCATTGAGGATAATGCACAATCTTTTGGTGGGATGTATAAAAACCAATATTTAGGAACTTTTGGTCATATCAGTTGTACCTCCTTTTTCCCAACAAAAAATTTAGCTTGTTACGGAGATGGAGGAGCTATTTTTACACAGGACGATACTCTGGCAAAAAAAATCAGGATGATAGCTAACCATGGTCAAAGTGCTAAATACCAACACGAAGTGGTGGGTAGAAATTCAAGATTAGATACTTTACAAGCTGCCGTTTTACAAGTTAAATTACGCTATTTAAAACCTTCTTTAGCTATTAAAGTCGGTTTGGCAAGGTTATACCAACAGCAACTTCTAGAAATTGAAGAAATAAGCCTACCTCAAGTAGCAACGCATAGTCAGCACAGCTGGAACCAATTTACCATCAGAGTTCATCAAAACAGAGATGAGTTAAAGCAATTTTTAGCGCAGCATGGTGTTCAAAGTATGATTTACTATCCAAAAGTATTATCGCAGCAACCCGCATATATTGGTTTAAATCAAGATTTTCCGGTTGCCCAGCAATTAACCAAAGAAGTTTTGTCATTACCCATACATGATCAACTGAAAGAAGAAGATATTCAGCAAGTTTCTAAACTTATCAAAGAATTTTATGGATAAGCAAACATTTTTTGTTCATGATACAGCCCTTATAGATGCTGCTGTTGAAATTGGCGAAGGGACTAAGATATGGCACTTTTCTCATATCAGCGAAAGCGTAAAAATTGGTAAAAATTGTGTGATAGGGCAAAATGTATTTATTGGTAAAAATGTGAGAATTGGGGACGGTGTTAAAATTCAAAATAACGTTTCTGTTTATGAAGGCGTCCAAATACAAGATGATGTTTTCATAGGTCCTTCGGTAGTATTTACCAATGTCATCAATCCTAGAGCTTTTATAGAGCGAAAAGCCGAATTTAAGCCTACTATGGTGAAGAAAGGAGCTACTTTGGGCGCCAATAGCACCATCATTTGCGGCCATGATATTGGTGCTTATGCTTTTATTGGAGCTGGTTCAGTAATTACTAAAGCGGTTCAAGATTTTGAGCTTTGGTATGGCAATCCAGCTAGAAAGCAAGGCATGGTTGATAAAGAGGGAAATAAGTTATAAGCGGAAACTTCTCAGGATAAAAAGAGTAATTTTGTGGGTTGATATAATAAAGGAGATATGTTAGAAGTTCAAAATACTTTAGTACATGAAGATGTTTTAAAAGAAAACTTTGTGTGCCATTTAGATAAATGTAAGGGGGCTTGTTGTATAGAAGGAGATGCGGGTGCTCCTTTAGAAGCGCATGAGTTGGCTATTTTAGACGAGATTTATCCTCAGGTTAAACCCTACATGACAGCTAAAGGTATTGAAACTGTAGAGCAAGTGGGTACATCTGTAAAAGATTTTGAAGGCGATTATACCACACCATGTGTAGACACCAATAAAGAGTGTGCCTATGTGATTTGGGAAAACGGAATTACCAAATGCGCTATAGAAAAAGCTTACGAAGAAGGTAAAGTGAATTGGAAAAAACCTATCTCCTGCCATTTATATCCTATAAGGATAACCGCTTATCCGGATTTTGATGTTTTACATTACGATAGATGGAGTATTTGTGCCGATGCTTGTAATTTTGGAGACGCTTTAAACGTAAAGGTATACGAGTTTCTAAAAGAACCATTGATAAGAAAGTATGGTGAAGCATGGTATTTAGATTTAAAGGAAAAAGTAGAAGGCGCCTAGAATGTTTGTTTAAACATCTTTAATTTTAACTATAAAATATTGAAAATAACAAAGGTTTTGCAACCTTATCAAACTTAATTTGATAGATTTGCGGAATTATTAAAATAAGGGATACACTTGAAAGGAATTATTTTAGCAGGAGGTTCAGGAACACGTTTACATCCTCTTACTTTGGCGGTAAGTAAGCAAATGATGCCGGTTTATGATAAACCGATGATTTATTATCCACTTTCTACATTAATGCTAGCTGGTATTAATGAGATTTTAATTATCTCAACCCCTCACGATTTACCAGGTTTTGAAAAATTACTAGGAGATGGTTCCAATTTAGGTTGTAAGTTTTCTTATGCTGTACAACCCTCTCCAGATGGTTTAGCACAAGCCTTTATCATTGGGGAAGAATTTATTGGGCATGACTCGGTTGCCTTAGTTTTGGGAGATAATATTTTCTTTGGAGATGGAATGGCAAGGTTAATGCAAGCCAATACCCATCCTGATGGTGGAGTAGTTTTCGCTTATCCTGTTCATGATCCAGAACGCTACGGTGTTGTGGAGTTTGATGAGCATCGTAATGCAAAATCTATAGAAGAAAAGCCAATTAAACCAAAATCAAATTATGCAGTACCAGGATTGTATTTTTATAACAATTCTGTGGTTGAAATAGCAAAAAACATAAAACCTTCTCCAAGGGGAGAGCTCGAAATAACCGATATTAACAAAGTTTATTTAGAACAAGGTAAATTAAAAGTGGGAGTTTTAAGTAGAGGAACAGCTTGGTTAGATACAGGTACATTTGAATCTTTAATGCAAGCTGGACAATTTGTACAGGTGATAGAAGATAGGCAAGGATTAAAAATTGGTTGTATAGAAGAGATTGCTTACCGCATGAATTTTATCAATAAAGAACAACTAGCTTCCTTAGCAAAACCATTAGTAAAAAGTGGTTATGGCACATATTTAATGGATATTGTTGAGGGTAAGATTTTGTAATTTTTTGGAATATTGGAATGGAACAAAAATGTAGTATAATCTGGAATTTGGAAAGATTTTGTTCTGCTACCATGAGTTTTAAGAAGAAAGCATAAAACGTTAATAATAACTTGGAACGTAATAATATTAATAGAGGTTATAAACAGTTAAGAGTCTGGAGTGATGCTATTGATTTGTATGCGATATCATGTGAAATAATTTCAAATTTCCCATTTGAGTTAAAAAAAACAGCAAGTAATTGCATTGATAGTGCACATAGTATAAGTAGAAATATTGCAGAAGGTTATTGCAGAAGAAGTATTAAAGAATATCTGCAATTTTTAAATATAGCTTTAGGATCCAGTGGAGAATACCATTCATGTATTTATAGTTTCTTAAAAGCTAATCAAATAATTAAAAGTGATTTTGAAAAATTAGATCAATTGCATTATAAAATAGAAAACGCTCTAATACAATTAATAAAATCGTTACAAAAGAAAATGAAAGATGGAACTTGGGATGATAGTTTTTATAAAGGATAAATTTGGCATTCCAACATTCCAATTAAATACATTAATACAAATAGGAAAATAAACGGAACTAAGGAAAATAATTTTTAAAAGGATAAATTTGGCATTCCAACATTCCAAAAAAAAACATTAATACAAATAGGAAAATAAACGGAACTAAGGAAAATAATTTTTAAAAGGAAGATTTGGCATTCCAATTTTCCAAAAAAAAACATTCCAACTAGATAAATACAAATAGTAAAATAAACGGAACTAAGGATAATGAATTTTTAAAGGGAAGATTTGGTATTCCAATTTTCCAAAGAAAACATTCCAACATTCCAATTAGATTAATACAAATAGTAAGATAAACGGAACTAAGGAAAATAATTTTTAAAAGGAAGATTTGGCATTCCAATTTTCCAAAAAAAAACATTCCAACTAGATAAATACAAATAGTAAAATAAACGGAACTAAGGAAAATAATTTTTAAAAGGAAGATTTGGCATTCCAATTTTCCAAAAAAAAAACATTCCAACTAGATTAATACAAATAGTAAGATAAACGGAACTAAGGATAATGAATTTTTAAAGGGAAGATTTGGTATTCCAATTTTCCAAAGAAAACATTCCAACATTCCAAACTAGATAAATACAAATAGGAAAATAAACGGAACTAAGGATAATGAATTTTTAAAGGGAAGATTTGACATTCCAATTTTCCAAAAAAGACATCCCAACATTCCATTTTAATATATTAAGAATAAATAAATGAAAGTTGCTTTAATAACAGGTATTACTGGTCAAGACGGAGCCTATTTAGCTGAATTCCTGTTGAAAAAAGGCTATATGGTTCATGGTTTAAAAAGAAGATCATCGCTTTTTAATACCGATAGAATAGACCATTTATATCAAGACCCTCATGAACAGGGAATAAAACTAAAGCTACACTATGGAGATTTAACAGATTCTACCAATTTAATCCGGTTGATTCAGGAAATTCAGCCAGATGAAATCTATAATTTGGCAGCCATGAGCCACGTAAAAGTGAGCTTTGATACTCCTGAATATACCGCTAATGCTGATGGTATTGGTACCCTAAGAATTTTAGAAGCTGTAAGATTATTGGGTTTAACCAAGAAAACACGTATCTATCAAGCCTCAACATCAGAACTTTACGGATTGGTTCAGGCAGTTCCTCAATCAGAAACTACGCCTTTTTATCCTCGTTCGCCTTATGCAGTTGCAAAAATGTATGCTTATTGGATAACAGTGAATTATCGCGAGGCTTATGATATGTTTGCTTGTAATGGTATTCTTTTCAATCATGAGAGTCCAATAAGAGGGGAAACTTTTGTTACCAGAAAAATTACCAGAGCAACAGCTAAGATTGCCATGGGTTTACAAAACTGTTTATACTTGGGTAATCTATCTGCCCAAAGAGATTGGGGACATGCTAAAGATTATATTGAAGCCATGTGGTTAATCTTACAACAAGAAAAACCAGAAGATTTCGTTATTGCTACTGGTGTAACCACTACAGTAAGAGATTTTGTAAGGATGAGTTTTGCTGAATTGGGAATTGAGCTAGAGTTTAGTGGTAAGGATGAACATGAAAAAGGCGTAATTATAGATGTAGACCAAGAAAAAGCTACAGCTTTAGGCTTAAACTTAGAAACTTTAAAATTAGGGCAAACTGTAGTAAAGGTAGATCCTAAATATTTCAGGCCTACAGAAGTAGAACTGTTATTAGGAGACCCTACAAAATCTAAAGAAAAATTAGGTTGGAAATTAAAATATGATTTACCTGCTTTGGTTAAGGATATGATAGCGTCTGATTTACATCAAACTAAAAAAGATCAATACCTGAAAGATGGTGGCTACCAAACGATGAATTACTTTGAATAGTTGAATAAAATGTTACCCTGAGCGGAGTCGGAGGGAAATCAAAAAAATGCTTCGACTCCGCTCAGCATGACAAAATACTGTCACACTGAGCGGAGTCAAGGGGAATCAAAAAAATGCTTCGACTCCGCTCAGCATGACAAAATACTGTCACACTGAGCGGAGTCGAAGTGGGGAGTCGAAGGGAATGTCATCCTGAGCGCCTGCCTGTCCGGTAGGCAGGGAGTCAAAGGGAATGTCATCCTGAGCGCCTGCCTGTCCGGTAGGCAGGGAGTCGAAGGGAATGTCATCCTGAGCGCCTGCCTGTCCGGTAGGCAGGGAGTCGAAGGGAATGTCACCCTGAGCGGAGTCGAAGGGGAATCAAAAAAATGCTTCGACTCCGCTCAGCATGACAAAGTACTGTCACACTGAGCGGAGTCGAAGTGGGGAGTCGAAGTGGGGAGTCGAAGGGAATGTCATCCTGAGCGCCTGCCTGTCCGGTAGGCAGGGAGTCGAAGGGAATGTCATCCTGAGCGCCTGCCTGTCCGGTAGGCAGGGAGTCGAAGGGAATGTCATCCTGAGCGGAGTCGAAGGATAAGTTTTAAAATGAAATAACTAATATGAAATACTATTACGTTTATATACTAAAATGTAGAGATCATTCATATTATACGGGTGTAACAAATAATATAGAAAGAAGAGTAGAAGAGCATCAATCGGGAGAAGATAAAAATGCTTATACATATAATAAAAGACCAGTTAAGTTAGTTTTCTGTGAAGATTTTACAGAAATAAATCAGGCAATTGCTTTTGAGAAGCAAATAAAAGGCTGGACTAGAAAAAAGAAAGAAGCGATTATAGAAAATAATTGGATGAAATTGAAGGAGCTAGCGGTTTGTAAAAATCAAAGTAGCGCTAATAATTTCAATAAATGATTAAATAAAAGATTATGGTATAAAGCCTTTAATCATGTATCCTTGAGTTATGTCGCCCTGAGCGGAGTCAAAGGGAATGTCACCCTGAGCGGAGTCAAAGGGGAATCAAAAAATGCTTCGACTCCGCTCAGCATGACAAAATACTGTCACACTGAGCGGAGTCGAAGTGGGGAGTCAAAGGGAATGTCACCCTGAGCGGAGTCGAAGGGGATGTCACCCTGAGCGGAGTCGAAGGGAATGTCACCCTGAGCGGAGTCGAAGGGTACTCAAAAAAATGCTTCGACTCCGCTCAGCATGACAAAATACTGTCACCCTGAGCGCCTACCTGTCGGAGGCAAGCAGGCGAAGGAAAAAACAAATAGAAAATAATATAAACAAATTGATAATTTTGCAAAGCTTAAAAGAAAAATTAAACATGAATATCAAGAAGATATATATATACTTCATTTTCCTTATTCTATCATTTAACGCTCTGCCATCTTTAGCACAAAGCATCACACAACAGAATTTTTCTAATGTTCGTGTAGATGAGCTAACAGATGAACAAATCAAGCAAATTATCAAGCAATTAGAGTCATCCGGATTATCAGAAGCACAATTAGAGCAAATGGCTGCTGCCCGAGGCATGCAACCATCAGAAATCCAAAAACTAAGAGCAAGAGTAAATGCTGTAAACAGCAAAAGCTCAGCAACGGGCACTACAGATGCTACTGTAAAAGGAAAAGATGGTAGCAGAAGCAGAAGTTTTGAAGGCGAAGTAGAAGACATTTCTAATTCAGACGATAAAAAAACAGAAACCGAGGCAGATGCTGCTTTACAAGCTTTAAAATCTAAAATATTTGGTAAAGAGTTATTTTCTAATGCAGCAACCACTTTTGAGCCTAATTTAAGATTAGCTACGCCTTTAAATTATGTGATTGGTACAGCCGACCAATTATTGATTGATATTTATGGCTATTCTGAAGTTAGCTATCAATTAACGGTAAGTCCAGAAGGTACGATCAATATTCCCTATGCAGGTATAGTACAAGTTGGTGGCTTAACGGTAGAAGCCGCTACTTCAAGAATAAGAAACAAACTTTCGCCTATCTATAGCGGGTTACAAACGGGTAATACCAAACTTAGCGTTGCTATTGGTAATATCAGAAGCATTAAAGTTATCCTAACAGGTGAAGTTACCAAACCGGGAACTTATACCTTACCATCTCTAGCAACAGTTTTTAATGCTTTATATTCATCTGGCGGTCCAACGGATAATGGCTCTTTCAGAAATATTGAAATTATTAGAAACGGAAAAAAAGTAGGCACATTAGATGTTTACGATTTCTTGTTAAGAGGAGATTTAAAAAACAATATCCGCTTGCAAGATCAGGATATCATTCGCGTACCTACTTATCAGAAAAGGGTAGAAATTGTAGGAGAAGTTAAACGTCCAGCTATTTTCGAGATGAAAAATGGCGAAGATTTAAAAGACTTATTAAACTTTGCAGGCGGCTTTACAGAAAGAGCTTATCAAGCCAGAATCAAAGTATTAAAAAATACAGCCACAGAGCGTAAAATAGCAGATATTGTTGCCGATGCTTTTTCTGCTTACCAACCAGAAAGCGGAGATAAATATTTCGTAAATGAGATATTAGACCGTTTTGAAAACAGAGTATCTATTGTTGGAGCAGTTTTTAGACCAGGAGAATACGAACTAACATCAGGTTTAACCTTAAAACAATTGGTAGAAAAAGCAGAAGGGTTAAAAGAAGATGCGTTCATGAATAGGGCATACATCACCAGATTATTACCCAATAATCAGACCCAATTATTGTCATTTGATTTAGGAAAGGTCATGAATGGTAAAGCTGCAGATATTACGCTTAAAAGAGAAGATGTTATTAACATATCTTCCATTTTTGAGCTAAGAGAAGAATATGCAGTAAGTATAGATGGAGAAATTAGAAGACCAGGTTCTTTTGCTTATGCAGAGAATATGAGCTTAGAGGATTTAATCATTCAAGCTGGAGGCTTTAAAGAATCTGCTAGTCCGCAAAGAATAGAAATTTCCAGAAGGGTAGTCAATAGTGGCGAAGCAGCAGCTTCAGCATCAGCCAGAACAGCAGAGGTATTTCAGGTAGAGGTGAATAAAAATCTGAGTTTAGTAGCTGCCAAATTCATTTTAAAACCTTTTGATATCATTACGGTACGTTCTTTACCAGGCTATGAAGTACAAAAACAAGTACGTATTGAGGGAGAAGTTTTATATCCTGGTATCTATAGCATTACCCGTAAAGACGAACGTATTTCTGATTTAATTACCAGAGCGGGTGGTTTAACTGAATTAGCCTATGCAGAAGGCGCTTCTTTGAAAAGAGAAGGGAGAATGGATACCCAATTAGACAAAGAAAAAGAAGACCAAAAATTATTGCAATTTAAAAAAGTACAAAAAGAAGCTAAAGATAGCACTGCTGTAGAAATAGAAAATAAAGTAGCTAGAAATAATTTTGTAGGCATTAATCTGGAAACCATTTTAGATAAGCCAGGAAAAAGAGATGATTTGTTCTTAGAAGAAGGCGATATTATTTCTATACCTAAAGAACTACAAACTGTTAAAGTAAGTGGCGAGGTATTATCACCAAATACCGTGGTTTACACTAAATCAAGAGGCTTTAAGCAATATGTAAATAATGCAGGCGGTTTTTCACAAAAAGCATTAAGAAAAGGTTCTTATATCATTTATGCCAATGGCTCTGTAAGAAGTACCAAAAGATTTTTATTATTTAATAATTATCCATTAGTGAAAACAGGAGCAGAGATTTTTGTGCCAAAAGCAGAAGAAAAACGTAAGTTAACACCAGCAGAAACCGTTGGCTTGATATCAGGTTTAGCGTCTTTTGGTGCCATTATGTTAGGTGTAATGAATTTATTGAAGTAATGTCGCTTTTTTAACCTAATTTCAATCTAGTTAATTGTTTATATAACATACTAAGCAGTGTTTTCTTCTAATAGAACACTGCTTTTTCATATAATATTATTTTCATTAGAACCCTAATTTTGTTATTTTAAATCATTATCAAAATTTGTATATAAAAACATTAGTTTTAATGGTTGTTTCAAACTATAATCTTTAAAGTTTTGAAATTATGTAATGATTACTTCATATAGATGGATATTTTAGAATTAATTGGCCGAAGAGAAGAATTATTTAATCAGGATATAACTCACTATAATCAAGAATTAGTTGAGCTAGTGAACCAATCTAAATTTTTAGTGATTGGTGGTGCTGGCTCTATTGGGCAAGCTGTTACGAAAGAAATATTCAAAAGAAACCCGCTAAAGCTACATGTTGTTGATATCAGTGAAAACAACATGGTTGAATTAGTAAGAGACATCAGAAGTTCCTACGGTTATATATCCGGTGATTTTCAAACTTTTGCGCTTGATATTGGAACTATAGAATATGATGCATTTTTTGAAGCCGATGGTGATTATGATTATGTTCTTAATTTATCGGCATTAAAACATGTGAGGAGCGAGAAAGACCCATACACTTTAATGCGTATGATACAGGTAAATATTTTTAATACCGAAAAAACTCTACAACAATGTATAAAAAAAGGTATTAAGAAGTACTTCTGCGTTTCAACAGATAAGGCAGCAAATCCTGCCAATATGATGGGAGCTTCTAAAAGAATTATGGAAATGTTTTTAATGCGTAGAAGTGCAGAAATAAAGATATCTACTGCTCGCTTTGCTAATGTGGCTTTTTCAGATGGTTCTTTGCTTCATGGGTTTAACCAGCGTATTCAAAAGAAACAACCTATAGCGGCTCCAAATGACATCAAACGATATTTTGTTGTCCCAAAAGAGTCTGGAGAATTATGCCTGATGTCTTGTTTATTAGGTGAAAATAGAGATATATTTTTTCCTAAGCTAAGCGAACATCTACACTTAATTACTTTTTCTGATATTGCTGTTAGATACCTAAGAAATTTAGGTTTAGAGCCTCATATTTGTCAAACAGAAGAAGAAGCAAGGGATAGCATTGATACCTTAATACAAGAGAAAAAATGGCCTTGTTTATTTTCTAGCAGTGATACTACAGGAGAAAAGGATTTTGAAGAGTTCTATACTAAGGAAGAAATGCTAGATATGGAAAGATTCCACAATCTCGGAGTCATTAAAAATAATTTATCTTACGATGATGTTCAGCTCAACTATTTCTCACAACAAATCTTAAAGCTCAAAGGACAAGGCTATTGGTCTAAAGAAGATATAGTAAGGCTATTTCATGAGATGATTCCGGAATTCGGACATAAAGAAACAGGAAGATATTTAGACGCTAAAATGTAGTATTTATGCAAGAGAACTTCCAAACAGTCGTAAAATTCATCAAACAACAATTTCCTCAGCAGGATTTCATTCCGCTTCACGAGCCAAGATTTATTGGGAATGAGAAAGCTTATGTTTTAGATGCTATATCTTCAACTTTTGTTTCTTCAGTGGGTGCGTATGTTAATAAGTTTGAGGAGATGATGTGCGAAATTACAGGGGCTAAACATGCTATTGCCATCGTAAATGGTACTAATGCACTACATTTAGCCCTATTATTAGCTGATGTGCAAGAGGAAGATGAAGTATTGTCACAAAGTCTAACTTTCATAGCTACCTGCAATGCCATAAGTTATATCAAAGCTAAACCTGTATTTATAGATGTTGATTTAGATACCTTAGGCATGTCGCCAAGTTCATTAAACCTATTTCTTCATCAATATGGAGAAAAAAGAGCTGATGGTTTTACCTATAACAAGCAAAGCCAAAAGCGTATAAAAGCTTGCGTACCTATGCACACTTTTGGTTTACCTTGCCGTATAGATGAAATAGCAGAAATATGTAAGCAGTGGAACATCAGTCTTGTAGAAGATGCTGCCGAATCTCTTGGTAGTTATTATAAAAATCAACACACCGGAACTTTTGGTAAAATAGGTACTTTTAGTTTCAATGGCAATAAAACAGTAACCTGTGGAGGTGGTGGCGCATTAATTACCAATGATGAGGCTTTGGCTAAAAGGGCTAAACATCTGAGTACCCAAGCTAAACAGGCACATCCATGGGCCTTTTTACATGATGAAATTGGTTACAACTACCGTATGCCTAATTTAAATGCGGCATTAGCTTGTGCCCAATTAGAGCAGTTGAAAGCTTTTGTTGAGAATAAAAGAGCCTTAGCATCATCATACAAAAACTTTTTCCAAGATTTAGCTATACCTTTTGTAGAAGAACTACCAGAGGCACAATCAAATTATTGGTTAAATGCAATTTTATGGAAAGATGTAGCAGAAAGAGAAGCCTTTTTAAAATATGCAAATAATCACGGGGTAATGTCGAGACCTGTTTGGGAACTGATGCACCGTTTACCTATGTTTAATACAGCTCAAAAAGCCCACCTTAGCAATAGTGAGTATATTGCAGACCGTTTAGTAAATATCCCTAGTAGTGTAAGAACATAAATAATGAAGACTTTAATACTCATAGGCGCTGGCGGTCATTGCAAATCTTGCATAGAGGTTATAGAAGCACAAGATCAATATCAAATTAAAGGTATTTTAGATCTTCAACATAAAGTTGGCGAAACCCTTTTGGGCTATCCTATCATCGGTACGGATGATGATTTGCCAAGTTTAACCAAGCAAGAGTATCATTTCTTGATCACCCTAGGGCAAATTAAAAGTTTTGCTGCAAGAAAAAGCCTTTATCAGAAATTAAAAAGTTTGGATGCGCCTATAGCCACCATTATTTCACCTCACGCTATTGTTTCTAAGTATGCCAGTATCGCCCAAGGCACCATCCTCATGCACCATGTAAAAGTAAATGCAGGTGTACAAATTGGAGAAAATTGTATCTTAAATACGGGCTGTAATATAGAACATGATGTTAATATCGGTCATCATTGTCATATTTCTACCCAAGCTGTTATCAATGGCGATGTAAACATAGCAGATGAAGTATTTATAGGTAGCGGAGCCATTATCCGTAATGGGATAAGCATAGCCGCCTCTACCATTATTGGGGCAGGTGCAGTGCTATTGCAAAACATAGATGAACCGGGTATTTTTGTAGGAAACCCATCAAAACGAATGAAGCATGGCTAAAACCATCATTATTGCAGAAGCTGGTGTAAACCATAATGGAGATATTACCTTAGCCAAAAGCTTAGTAGATGTTGCAGTAGCAGCTGGGGTAGATTATGTGAAATTTCAAACTTTTAAAGCCGAGGCTTTAGTAGCGAAACAAGCTAAAAAAGCTGATTATCAAATAGTAAACACTCAAAATGAGCATGAAACGCAGTTAGAAATGCTCAAGAAACTAGAGCTGTCTGAACAAGATCATCAAAGCCTAATTCAATATTGTAAGCAAAAAGGTATTCATTTTTTCTCAACCGCTTTTGATTTAGGGTCGCTACAATATCTAGCAGATATTGGTTTAGATTTGGTTAAAATTCCTTCTGGCGAGCTTACCAATTTACCTTATTTAAGAAAGGCTGCCCATCTATTTAAAAAAGTTATCCTATCAACCGGGATGGCAACTTTAGCAGAAATTAAAGCTGCGATAGCAGTGTTTTTAAAGGAAGGAATTCCCTTAAAAGATATCATTGTGTTACATTGCACTACAGAGTATCCTACACCTATGCAAGAAGTTAACCTTAAAGCGATGCAAACTATAGCACAAGAATTTGATGTTCAGGTAGGCTACTCAGACCATACAACAGGAATAGAAATCCCCATTGCAGCTGTGGCACTCGGTGCTTGTGTTATAGAAAAACATTTCACCTTAGATAAAAATATGGAAGGACCAGACCATAAAGCATCTTTAAACCCCGAAGAATTGGGTGCTATGGTAAAAGCCATTAGAAATATAGAGCTTGCTTTGTCCGGAAACGGTATCAAAGAGCCAACAGCATCAGAATTAAAAAATATAGCTATAGCCAGAAAAAGCATCACGGCTAAAAAACCCATAAAGGCAGGCACACCGCTTACAGAAGATAATATAACTACCAAAAGACCAGGTACTGGCTTGTCTCCTATGCTTTGGGATAGTATCATGGGGACAATTGCTACCCAGGATTTTAATGAAGATGATTTAATCGTATGAAAGTTTGTATAGTAACAGGTACCCGGGCCGAATATGGTTTGTTAAAACCACTCATAGATAGCTTTGCTCAGGATGAACGCTTTCAATTACAGCTATGTGTAACAGGCGCACATCTTTCTCCAGAATTTGGTTTAACCTACCAACAAATTATTCAGGACGGTTACCAACAGATAGAAAAAGTAGAAATGCTATTGTCTTCTGATAGTGCAGTAGGCATCACCAAATCTATGGGCTTAGCGCTGATAGGTTTTGCCGATGTATTGGAGCGTTTAAAACCAGATGTATTGGTAATTTTAGGAGATAGGTACGAGATGTTGGCTGTGGCATCGGCAGCATTAATCTTTAAAATTCCAATAGCACATTTACATGGCGGCGAGCTTACAGAAGGTGCTTATGATGATGCTATCAGACACGCCATCACCAAAATGAGCAGCCTACATTTTACGTCAACAGAAGCTTACAGGCAGAGGGTGATACAGTTAGGAGAAAATCCTCAACATGTGCACCATGTAGGAGCTATAGGTTTAGATAATATCAAAAACTTAAATTTACTAAGCTTGGCAGCGCTACAAGAGCAACTTCAAGTAAAATTTTTAGAGTACAATTACCTCATCACCTTCCATCCAGAAACTCATGCTAAAATAGGGGTAGAGGCACAATTTCAAGAACTTTTAAAGGCATTGGATACACAAGCAGATAGTTTGTTTATATTTACAAAAGCTAATGCAGATACCCATGGTCGTACCATCAACCAAATGATTGATGATTACGTGTCAAAAAATCCCCAAAAAGCCATTGCTTTTACTTCTATGGGGCAGTTAAGGTATTTATCAGCTATGAAATATTGTACCGCAGTTATAGGCAATAGCTCAAGCGGTATCATAGAGGCACCATCTTTTCATAAACCCAGTATCAATATTGGGGATAGGCAAAAAGGTAGAGTACAAGCCAGTAGTGTAATAAATGTAAATGCTTCCACATCAGAAATAGTCGTTGCGATAAACAACATCAAACTATCAAAAGAAAATTTCAATAACATAAACCCTTACGGGGATGGACATACAGCAGAGAAAATCGTGAAAATTATAGCAGAAACTTCTTTAGCGCATCTTTTACCAAAACCTTTTTACAACCTCCACCATGTATAACCTAGAAAAACATACCGTAAATGATACCATCACCATTAGGGATGCCTTGTTAATTATTGATAAACAGGGGCTTATAGCTAATGTTTTATTTGTTGTGAGTCAGGAACGTAAGTTATTAGGCTCAGTAACAGAAGGAGATATTCGGAGAGCATTACTCAGAGGCGAAACCTTAGCTACATTGATTACAGCGGTCATGCGTCAGAACTGTAAATACCTTTATCAGAATTTTGATGTAAAAGATATAGAAGAACTTCGCAACATCAACATTACTTTTGTTCCGATAGTAAATCAACAGCATCAAATTATAGAAATTATCGAGGTTAATAAATATCAACCCAAACTACCTGTACATGCTATTATCATGGCGGGTGGCAAAGGACAGCGTTTATTACCCCTAACCAAAACAACTCCAAAACCTTTATTGCGCATCGGCGATAAGCCTATTATAGAATATAACATAGACCGTTTAGCCAAAAGCGGCGTTACACATATCCACATCAGTATCAATTACCTAGGCGAGCAAATACAAGCCTATTTTAAAGATGGAAAAGAAAGAGGACTTGATATTAAATACTTAGTAGAGAAAGAGTTTTTAGGCACCATCGCATCGGTAAAATTAACCCAAGATTATCAAAGTGATACGCTGTTGATCATGAACTCCGATTTGTTGACTAATATCAATTTTACCGAGTTTTATCAAGCCTTTTTAAAACAAGGGGCAGATATGGCTATAGCTTCTACCTCTTACCACGTAGATGTACCTTACGGCGTTATAGAAGTGAACGCAGAAGCTCAGGTAAACTCGCTTAAAGAAAAACCTCGATACACCTACTATTCCAATGCAGGCATCTATTTAATTAAAAAGGAATTGATCAATTTAATTCCTGATGGCGAATTTTATAACATCACCGATTTAATAGAGCGTTTATTGATGTTAAATAAAAAAGTAATCAGTTTCCCGATTTTAGGTTATTGGTTAGATATTGGTAAACACGAAGATTTTAAGAAAGCACAAGAAGATATCAAATATTTAAATTTAAACTAATATGAGGATTTTATATTTGATACCAGCCAGGGCAGGCTCTAAAGGCTTACCCGGTAAAAACACCAAACTATTACAAGGCAAGCCTTTGGTACAATACACCATTGAATTTGCTTTAGCAACAGCCAATCCTCATGATGAAATATGTATTTCTACCAATGATGATGAGGTGATACATATAGCCAAGAAATTGGGTGTTCAACCGCCATTTAAAAGACCAGAACACTTAGCTACAGATACCGCAAGTAGCTATGAGGTCATCATGCATGCTTTGGCTTATTACAAAGCGCAAAACAAAATTTTTGATGCTGTTTTATTACTACAACCCACCTCGCCTTTTAGGCAGATAGCAGATTTTAATAAATTAATAGCACAGTTTGATGAGCATTGCGATATGGTCGTTAGCGTAAAAGAAGCTAAAGAAAACCCATATTTTACCTTATTTGAGGAAAATACCGAAGGCTTCTTAACCAAAAGTAAAGAAGGTCATTTTAAACGCCGACAAGATTGTCCTAAAGTATATGCTTATAATGGCGCTATGTACCTGATAAGCGTTAAAGCATTGGAAGAAAAGGAGATAAGCGCTTTTAAGCAGATAAAAAAAATACTCATGCCTATAGAGCGTAGCATAGATATAGATACCGAAGCAGATTGGGTTTTAGCCGAGTATTTTGCAGCTATAAACAATAAGTTTGCTAATAATTAACCAAACTATTTCTTTCAACTTAAAATATAATTACCTTTGCCCATCACAAAACAGCTATCAAAAAAATAGATTCATTTAACAAGAAAAACACCAGCATTAAAATCTTAAAAATACGCCCGGCCTTATGGCAGAAGAAAAAATCAATACAGCAGAAGACGAAATCTCCCTCAAAGAACTCATTCTTAAATTAAAAGAATGGTACCTATACCTATTATCAAAATGGAAAACCATTTTAATAGCGGGTATATTAGGTGGAGCTTTAGGTTTAGCTTATGCTTATATGAAAAAGCCTGTATATACGGCTACCACAACTTTTGTATTGGAAGAAGGAGAAAGCGGTGGCGGCTTGGGTGCTTACGCAGGTATAGCCTCTATGGTGGGTATTGACTTAGGTGGAGGTGGTGGAGGTATATTTAAAGGGGAGAATATCTTAGAATTATATAAGTCTCGGAAAATGATACAAGAGACTTTACTGAGCCAAGACACTTTTGAGGGTAAACAACAATTATTAATTGATCGTTACATTGAATTCAATAAGTTAAGAGAGTCTTGGAAAGAAAAGCCTGAATTAGCTAATTTAAATTTTTCTGCTGATCTAAAAGGCTACAATCGACTAAGAGATTCCCTGATGGGAAAGATTGTTGAGAATATCAATAATGGCGTTTTAAGTGTAAGCAAGCCTGATAAAAAACTTTCTATCATCAAAGTTGATGTAGTCTCTAAAGATGAATTGTTTGCCAAATCTTTTGCAGACAATATCGTAGCCAAGGTAAATCAGTTTTATGTAGAAACGAAGACTAAAAAATCTATAGAAAATGTAGCTATTCTACAGTATCAAACGGATAGTGTAAGAAGGGTATTGAATAATAGTATTGGTGGTGTTGCTGCTGAAATAGACGCTAATCCAAACACCAATCCTGCTTTTCAAAAATTAAGAGTAGGTTCACAAAAAAAGCAAATGGATGTACAGGCAGCTGGGGCTGTTTATGAGGAGTTAGTTAAAAATTTAGAATTATCAAAAATCACATTAAGGCAAGATAAGCCTTTGATTCAGGTGATTGATGAGCCGGTATTGCCTTTGAAGATGGATAAAATAGGAAAGGCTAAAGGAATTGTTTTTGGGGGGATTTCATTTGGTTTTATAGCTATAATTTTTCTTTTAGTAAAGGGCATTTTAAAAAGAATAATGTCTAACTAATATATTGATTTATATATGCATGTCTTATTGTTCGTTTCTATAATGAGATTTAGTTTAAAGCGATTAGTATTGATGAATTTATATTTATTTTAACTTTTCTAAATATTATTAAGCATATCTCCTTAAATCATATGAAGCTTAATTTTAATCATTAATATGTAAGAAGATAATTACAGATGAAAAAAAAAATTAAGGAAATAAGTGTCTTTACTTTCGGTGATTCCACTCTTGTTAGAACATGGTCTAATGTTCCTTATATGCTTACAAAAACCTTAGAAAAACAAGGATATAAGATAAATAGGATTAATATCAATCCCAATCGTTACTTGCAATCATTTTATAATCGTGTTATTTACAAGCTGACACTTTTATTAAAAAATGACAATGTTTATCTTTACGAGAGAACTTATATTAACTATATTCTTACCTTTATAAAGATCTGGAGATATAATAAGAAATATCCAAATGCTGACTTAAACATCTTTACAAATTTCAGTTTCTATAATAAATATTCTGCCCGACCTAACATTTTATTGTGTGATTGGGATTTAAGTATTGGTATCAATGATAGACTAGGACGTAAACCATATTATTTTGAGCAGCAAGCTATTCGGAGGCAGATGAGAGTAATTGAACATGCCGATTTAGTAATCTCATTATTTCCGAAATCTGCGGATATAATGAAGAAAATGTATAAAAATCCGAATATTTTTCATCTTAATCAGAATGTTATCAACAGTCTTTATGAAAAGGAATTGGATGAGGCTGCAATTCTCAAGATTAAAGAAAAATCGTTTGATCTATTATTCATAGGGAGCACTAACTATATTGCTGGGGCTAAACTTTTGATAACAGCTTATGTGAATTTGAAAATTGATTATCCAATGCTTAAAGTTAAAATTATAGGTATAAGAGGTGAAGAGTTGGGCGAACTTCCAGATGGAGTTGAAGCATTTGGATATCTTGACAAGAATTTGGAAAATGATAATAGACGTTACTATGATTTGCTAATCAATGCAAAGGTTTTTGTAAATCCAACTCCTGTTTGGGGAGGATATTCTTCTACAATTGAAGCAATGTATTTTTACACACCTATCATTATTGCTCCGTACGAAGAATTTACCACCGAATTTGGGGAGGAAATTTCTTTTGGGCGGTATTGTAATGAATTTGAGGTATTGCACCTGCAACATTTATTGGAAGATGAAATCAACTCACCAAACTATCGTAATCATTGTTTAAATGCACAAGAAAAAGTAAAGAATTATACTTGGGATAATTATGTTAAGTTGCTCCTGGAAAAATTTTCTGATGTTACCTCAAATTGAAGTTAAGGAATCGGATATTTTAATACCAATCTACTCATTGCATTAAATTAACAAAATCTAACTTTTAGAATTCTTTTATATAGAGAGCATAAAGCACAATTTATTTTTTGAACATGTAATGAGCATCAGAGACACGATACTTACTCTTACAAAAGGAAAAGGTGTAAGGCAATTAATAAAAAATTTTCTTTCGTTATCCATAATTCAGGGCTTAGATATGCTCTTGCCATTGCTAACCGTACCATATCTTATTAGAGTGATAGGTGTTGAAAATGTGGGCTTGTTAGCTTTTGTGAACGCAGTAATCGGTTACTTTGGCATTTTCATTAATTATGGATTCAGCCTTACTGCTACAAAAGAAATCTCACAACATATTGGCAATAAAGCAAAGATTCAGCAAATTTTCAATGTTGTATTTACCGCTAAAAATTATCTCCTTGGAATATCCTTCTTAGTATTGTTATTACTTGTGGCAATAATACCATCAGTTGCAGAACACAGCTATATATATTTAATTACATTTGGAACAATAGCTTGCTTAAATATATCTCCGACATGGTATTTTCAGGGAATTCAACAATTAAAATTTGTAACATTTAGCAATATAATAACAAAATTGTTTTTTACATTAATGATTTTTATTTTCGTAAAAGAGAGAAGCGATTTTTGGATGGTTCCAACGTTTACACTAATTGGTGCTTCCGTTTCTTCAATCTTGTCCATTGTTTATGTGATAAGAATACACAGGATAAAAATAGAAAAGCCAAAGCTAAAGTATGTGGTGGCACAATACAAGAGGGGGAAATATATTTTCTTATCTCAAATAAAAATTACTTTTTTTTCTAACATGAATGTTTTGATCTTGGGAGTTGTACTGGGTAATGCTGCGGTGGGAGTTTTTTCTTCTGCTGATAAAATTATTAAAGTTATGTCTGCTGTTCAGATTCCTATCGTATCTGCTCTATTTCCTTATTTCAGTAGATTATTCAAAACTAACTATAAAGTTGCCTATGCTAATGTTAGAAAAGTTGCCCTTTATGGTTCCATGATTTATGCAGTAATCATTATTATTATTTTTATTCTTTCGGATTTAATATCATCTTTATTGTTCGGTTCGGGCTTATCTGAAATACCTATCCTAATTAGGATAATGTGCTCAATTCCTTTATTTGTCTTTCTGAACAATTTATATGGAACGCAAACCTTGTTGAATTTAAATCATGACAAATCTTTTTTATATAACATGATTATTGCAGCAATAATCAATTCTGTGCTCCTCTATCCACTTATTAAGATATTTGGCGTGTACGGAGTTGCCTGTTCAGTACTAATAACAGAATTCTATCTATTTGCGAGTATGTATGTGAGTTCAGTTAAGATTATAGATAAATTAAAAAATGATTAGTATTATAGTTTCCTCTTGTAAGGAAGAGCTTTTTCATCAGTTTCAGAATTGCATTGAGGAAACAATAGGGGTTGCATATGAGATTGTCAAGATATACAACCCTAAGTTGATGGGGATTTGCGAAGCTTACAATCAAGGAGTTTCAAAGGCAAAATATGAGATCTTACTTTTTTGTCATGAAGATTTGTTATTTAGGAGCAATAACTGGGGAGAAGACTTACTCTGTCTTTTTAACGATGATTGTAAGGTAGGATTAGTAGGATTAGCCGGATGCAAAGTTAAAAGTTATATTGCAAGTGGTTGGCACACGGTAAGTGATGAATACTTAGCTTATAATTTCATACAGTCTGACCATAAAAATATAGCAAAACGCTTCCACCATATCAACATAAAGGCTACAACAGAGGTTGCAGTTATAGATGGATTTTTTATGGCTACTAGAAAAACTATTATAGAAAGTCATCCCTTTGATAGTGAAATGTTAAAGGGCTATCATGGTTATGATTTAGATATTTCTTTATCAATAGGTCAAAAGTATAAAGTCGTAGTATCTCATAATATTCTTGTAGAGCATCTTTCTGAGGGTAATCCTGATGTAAATTGGCTTACTGATATTTTTAAGGTTAATAAAAAATATAGTAACATCCTTCCTTTGAACCCAACTGGTCTAAAGACAAATAGTAAGATAGAATACGAGAATCTGAAGTTTTTAGTTCTTTATTTACATTCTAATCAAGTTAAATTTATAAAAAGTATAGATTTAATTTATAGATCTGATTATATTATAAAGTTAGGATTTTTTAATTTTATTAAAATTAATTTATACTATCTCTTCCTTAAATTACCTTTGAATTTAAATTAGTAAACTTAAAAAGTAGTTTACTCTGCGTAATTATGATATTTTACTTACTTGGTGCCATGTTAAATGATACAAATCTCGATAATAATCGTAAATTATAATACTAAAGAATTGCTACAGCAATGTCTTTCTTCCATATATAGTACAACAAAATTTACTTCTTTTGAAGTTATTGTCGTAGACAATAATTCTAAGGATGAATCTTGGGAAATGTTAAAATTATTATTTCCAGAGGTAAACTGCATTCAATTAAGGCAAAATATAGGATTTGGTAGGGCTAACAACATAGGTGTAGAAAATGCAAATGGCGAGTTTGTTTTTTTATTGAATTCAGATACTCTATTGACAGAAAATACTATTAAAATTCTTTACGATTTTTTTACTGCTAATGAGCATGCTTTATCATTGGGGGTATTAGGTTGCAAGTTAGTAGATGAATCAGGGCAAACTATGAATTCTGGAGGGGGATTTCCAAGTATTGTAAATGATCTTAAAGAGTATTATTATTTAATTGCTGAAAAGATGCTAAAAATGAAATATGAGGAGCGTGATTCTTATGATTTTACTTTACCGTTTTTTGAAATTGATTATGTAATAGGTGCGGATATGTTTATGCGTAAACACTTGTATAAATCTGTTGGTGGTTTCGATCCTACTTATTTTATGTACTATGAAGAATCGGACATGCAGATAAGGATAAGAAAATTGGGTTATAAGTGTTTTATTACAACTAAGACTTCTATTATACATTTGGAAGGAGGAAGTACGAGTAGAATTAAATTTTCACAGTTTAAGAGAGTAATTAATCAAGTAAGCCGCAATTATTATTTTAGAAAAAATGAACGAAAAAATTACAAATTATATGTTGTTGTAGACATGTTGTTAAATATTACACGTATATTCAACAAAAATTATACTTTTAAAGAAAACCTGGATTTCATAATCAAAAACATTAAGTCATATTGATGGAATGTTCAATAATTATAGTAAACTTTAATACAAAAGATTTTGTATCAAATTGCATAAGATCTATTGTTGAACATACAACTGATGTTGTCTACGAAATTATAGTGGTTGATAATGGGTCTTATGATGGATCACAAGAGGAAATTAAGACGAATTTTCCACAGGTCCAATTGATTGAATCAGAAAAAAATTTGGGATTCGGAAAGGCAAACAATTTGGCTGCTAAATTCGCTAAGGGTGATTATTTATTTTTTTTAAATTCTGATACTTTATTACTTAATAACGTGATTAAATTTTTTTTAAACTATTTCCGTCAAAATGTTTACCGAAAGCTAGGATGTATTGGATGCAATCTTTTGGGAGAAGACTATAAAATTAATGGAAATGGAGGTCAGTTTCCCAAAATTAGTCACCTTTTAAAAAGTAGGTTTTATGCTTTAAGGTTTAAATTCTTCGATAAAGACATCGAAAAAATATTCTGTGATAAGATAGACTATATATTAGGAGCGGATATATTTATGCCTCATCAGATTTTTAAAGAGGTTAATGGTTTTGACGAACGGTTCTTTATGTATTTTGAGGAGTCAGACCTGCAATTGAGGGTAGCTCAGCTTGGTTATGCTATAGAAATAATAGAAGGTCCTAGAATTATACACTTAGAAGGTAAATCTTCATATAACTCTATCCGGAAGATGATTATGGTACAAGAAAGTGCATATAAATATTATTATAAAAATCGGCCGTTTTGGGAATATTATCTTCTTAAATTAATCGGAGTGCTTGATTCATTTTTATTACTTTTTAAATCTTCCTACACTTTTAAAGACTTTATTACTTATTTGAAATTTAATCTTCAACCAAAGAAAAAATGAAAGTTGCGTTAATCGGAAATAAGGGATTTGATACAATTGAATATCACACTGCAGACGCCTTAAAACATCTAGGCCATCATGTATACCACGTAGACATGTCCGATCAAATCGATATTAAATACCTATATAACTATTGGTTTTCAAAATTCATACCCCACTATGTAGAGTATCTTTTTAATAATTTGGCAAAAAAGATAATCAGCTATGAACCTGATTTAGTTATTGGAACATATCGATTTATTCCGATTGTTACCATTCAAAAAATTAAAGCAGCACTTAATGGAATCCCTATTGTTCAGTTAAACCCGGATGCTCTAACTACATTTGAAAAGCAACAGATATTTTATTCACCTTACGATTTTTTTTTTACTAAAGATCCTTATATTGTTGATTTTATGAAAAAAAAAGCATCGTTAAATGCTCATTACTTGCCGGAGGCATTTAATCAACGTGTACATAAGATGCCTAAGAAGAGCAGAACTGACTTAGAGCGTGATATTAATATTGACGTTTTAGCGTTTGGATCCATATATCCTTATCGAGCAAGACTGTTAAAAAAGCTGATTTCAGTTGGTCTTAGGCCGACAATTTTTGGAGATAATCAGACTAAGGACCAAGAACTAAAAGAGTTTTTTAAAAATGAATGGATAACTGGTGATAGAAAGAGCGAAGTATTGGTAGGGGCAAAGATTGTTTTTAACAATTTTCATTATGCTGAAATAGACTCAGTAAATTGTAAATTCTTTGAGATAGCTGGCGCTGGTGGCTTTCAAATTTGTGATTGGAAACCTACTATTAATGAATATTCTGCGATTGATTCATCTTGTTTTACTTTTGGATGTATAGATCAAGCTATCGAGCATATAAATTATTACATAAATAAGCCAGCGCTTAGATATGAGATGGCAACCTTACAGCGTGAACATTTTTTATTAAATCATACCTATGATGTTAGGGTAAAGCAAATGTTAGATATAGTTTATAAATGTTAAATAAATGGCTTAGCTTTTTACTATTTTCCACTAACTATTTTATATATACAGGCTTTGGGTATTTATCTGTTTACATATTTCACATTGTTGAGCTTTTCGATTTTAGAAGTTTATTATCAACTTTCTAAAAGCTTGAAGATGACCTTTCTGATATTAACATATCTTCTAATTTCTTTTCAGATCGGATTAAGATGGGAAACAGGTACCGATTGGATACCCTATCTAGTCCATTTTGAAAGTATTGATACTATCGAAAGTACTTCTCCATTGAACACGGGGATGGAATTTGGATATAGCATCCTTTGTTGGCTAGTTAAACTATTTACTAATAAATATACTTTATTGTTAATAGTACATTCACTAATTTATTATGCCTTTATTTTTAAAGGGATTAAAAAGCTTTCACCATATATATTTCCATCTATACTTTTATTCTATGCATTTACTATGGGTGTTATGGGCTCCCATCGGCAACTTTTAGCCATTTCTTTTGTTTTATACTCAATAAAGTTTATTATTAATAGAGACATCTATCGTTTTTTTGGTTGTATTCTCTTTGCTACCGCATTTCACACAACAGCAATTATATGCATCCCGATTTATTTTCTAAACACTTCGTGGAATAAATATTTGTTAATGGGTTTAATTTTCGGTGCTTTCTTACTTGGAAGAACATCTCTACCTTATGATGCATTTAAAGTATTAAGTAGTTTTGGGGGCGTTGGTGATAAAGTAATGTTTTATTTAGAAGGTGGTATAGAAAATGCAAAGGAATATAGTGTAAGCACAATAGGATTGATTAAGCGTATAGTTTTTGTCATAATATTTATTTATGCAAGAAAGATATTGACCTTGAAAATGCCGTACTATAATCTTATTCTTAATACCTATATCTTAGGCATACTACTTTACTTTCTATTCTCTAGTTCCCTAACGATATTAGTGAGTAGGGGTAGTCTATATTTTAATATGTTTGAGCCAATACTCATTGTAAGTCAGTTTTTATTGTTTAAAAGCCATAATGATAAGATTATTGTAATGTTGCTGATTTTCTTTCTAAGCATTTTATATTTCTTTCAATCAATTGCTCAATATCCAGATCTTTTTATACCATACAAAGGATTGTTTATTAACTCAGAATATACTAGAGATTTAAGATGACTTTAATATAAATATGAATATTAGTTACTTTTACCGTAGTCCTAAAGCAGGTTACAGCATTGGAAAAGTTTTCCGAACATTAGTAACCGAGGTATCTAATAGAAATAATGTGAATGAATATGTTGTCCCTGCTCGAAGGGCTGATGTTTTAAGCTTAATTAGAAACATAATTTTTGTATTTAAAAATCGTAATAGAAAAGGTATCAATCACATTACGGGAGATATACATTACTGTATGTTGGGCTTGATTGGGTGCCGGACTGTACTAACCGTTCATGATTTAAGTATGTTAGATTGCGAAACCAATATATTTAAAAAGAAGTTAATAAAATTGTTGTGGTTTACGATTCCTTTTTTTCTGGCGGAAAAGGTGGTATGTATATCACATCATACTTATAATCAAGTAGTTAAATTAGTAGATAGCAATAAAGTGCGTATGATTCATAATCCTGTGGATCCATCGTTTAAGTATAGTCCGAAAAGTTTCAACATCTCCTGTCCGGCTATATTGCAAGTGGGAACTGGATGGAACAAGAATTTAGATAATATTATAGAGGTAATTAGGGATTTTAATTGCACATTAATTATTATTGGAAGTGTGGCACTTGAACAGGAATTACGAATGAAGGATTATGGTATTAGTTATCTTATCAAAGAAGGCCTCTCTGATATTGAACTTATTTCGGAATATCAGGCTTGTGATATTGTCAGTTTTTGCTCTATATATGAAGGTTTTGGTATGCCAATAATTGAAGGCAATGCAATAGGGCGTTGCGTCCTAACTTCTGATATTGAGCCTATGCCTGAAGTTGCCGGAGACGCTGCATGTTTTGTTGATCCAAGAGATAAAGAATCGATTCTTAAAGGGTTAATCAAAATTACATCTGATCATAAATATAGATTTGATTTGATAGAGGCTGGTAAATCAAATGCTGAGAGATTTAATATTAACAGAATTGCACATCTCTACGAACTGGTTTATATGGAATTGAGTCACAATTTAAATTAAAAGTCGATCAGATGAAAAAAGTAGGAAGAGTTCTTGTTAATGCCTCCATCCTAAGCAAGCAGTTAAATGGTGTAAGCGTGTACACAATAGAAGTATTGAAAAAATTAATCAATCACTTTCAAACTGATAAAATCGATTTTACCATCTATAGCTATGATGTTGAGCATTTAGAATTTATTCCGCAAATAAATGTTGAATATATTAGACTTCCTGCAATTCTTGAAAAAATTTTTTGCAAGAAGCGTTCGTTGCATAGGATTCTCTGGAACTGGTTAGTACTTAAAAAAATTGCTCTTGGATATGATGTTGTTTATAGCCCCTCTACTCACGGTTTTTTTGCTGGAACATCGCAGCAGGTGATTACAATTCATGATCTTATTTGCCTTAATTACCCAAGACAGAACAAAATGCAATATTTTTATTTCAAGTATTTGGTACCCAAAATTATAAAAAAATCTAAAGTAATAGCTATTTCCAATTTTACACGACACGAAGTCTTAACAAAATATAATATTAGTGACAATCAAATCTCAACGATATATAATGGCGCAGATCATTTTTATAACCGTCAATCACAACAGGTAAATAAATCAAGTGAAGTATTTGGTTTTAATCTCAAGACTGAGAAGTATTTTCTAACAGTTGGAGCTAATTATCCACATAAGAATATTATGATGTTGCTAGAAGTGGCAAACTCTCTTAAAGGAAGTGGTTATAAATTTGTAATTGTAGGGTGCAATGGAAGTTATAGAGTTGCCGTTGAAAAGGCAATTCAAGAAAAATTATTAACCAATATAATACTTATGCCGTATGTAAGCAATGACGAATTGTCGAGTTTATATGAGTATAGTATTGCTAATATTTATATCAGTTTACTTGAAGGATTTGGATTCCCTCCGATAGAAGCATCATTCTATAAAAAAATTTCTTTTGTAGCTAATACCTCTTGCATGCCTGAAATTTATGGGGACTCTGTAATCTATGTTGACCCTTACAATTTGATGGATATTTTGGAAAAAATCACGTTATTCATTAACGGTGATATAGATCAAGAAAAGTATTCCTCCCATTTGAAAAAGCTTAAACTTATGTATGAATGGCGGAAAACCGCAGATAGCATTTTTGATCTTATAATTAATACGCTAAATGAACAAAACTAATATAATGAAAATCTCAGGAAGTATTGTCTTATTCAAGCATACGATTGGACAGCTGATGAAACTATTAGCTAGTTTATATAGTTCGAATATGAAACTCTTTCTAATTGATAACTCTAAGATTGAAATATTGGGAGATTCGACATTAAATTGTTCAAGAAAAATAGAATTAATATACATCCACAACCCCTCAAATCCTGGCTTCGGTGCCGCTCACAACATCGCCATAAAAAAGGCAATCGATGCTGGTTCAAAATACCATTTTATTATCAATCCAGATATTATTATTGAAGAAGACGTTTTTACTCCAATGATTAACTACATGGAGCAGAATCCAGATGTTGGAATGTTGATGCCTAAAGTTTTAAATGAAGATGGGACTATTCAGCATCTACCAAAATTATTACCTCATCCTGCTTGGATTTTTAGACGAAAATTAAAAAAGATAGACCTCAATCATCAAAAATTCATCAATAAATATGAATTAAGAGATTTTTCCAAAGATCAAATACTAAACGTTCCAATACTTTCAGGATGTTTCACTTTACTAAGATTGGATGCTATTAAGGAAGTAGGAATGTATGACGAAAATTTTTTCATGTATTTTGAGGATTTTGATTTATCAAGACGAATGCATCAAAAATATAAGACAGTTTATTTTCCTGAAGTTTGTGTTTATCATGGTTATGAGGGTGGAGCAAATAAAAGTTTTAAGTTGTTTAAAATATTTTTAAAGTCTATGTTTACCTATTTCAATAAGTGGGGATGGTTTAATGATAAGGAGAGAAAGGAAATGAATAAAAGTACTTTAGAGCAGTTTAAATCATGAAACTAACCATTACCGGTACCTTCGGCTTAAATGGTCAAAATCTTATTCCATACCTTGCTGATTACGAGATTTGTAAACTATCTTTAAGAGATGTTCCCAATCAAGAAATATATTTAGATAGTACAGAAGCCACCATCCACCTAGCTGCTAAAGCGTATGATTTAAAAAACGTTTAAAGCAGTTTATTCTGTTTATAACGCTATTTTAAGTACAGCTACTATTTCCAGAATAGCAATAGATTATACATAAGCATTCTTATATTTGAGTAAAAAGTAAATATTTTGATAACTAAAATACAGTTAAGAGAACTTTTGCTAGATCTTGAATCAGATAGGGTAGAGCGTACTGTTTCTACAAATAATACACAAAAGTTCGCTATTGCTATTTGTGCCTTTGCAAATGATTTTTCTAAAGTAACTGTTTTTGAAGTTAAGGTACCTATTTCTTCGCATTATTTAGCCTTTACCGACCTAGTCATTCAACTGTTGAAATTACTAGCTCAAGGAGAATTATCTTCCAGCGAAATGCGAGCCAGATTAGGAATCAAGCATAGAGCTAACTTTAGAGATAACTATATCCATCCAGCCATTTCATTAGGCTTAATTGTTCAAACCATTCCAGAAAAGCCCAATAGCCGCTTACAAAAATATAAGCTAACCGCTAGGGCTATAAAATATTTAGAAAAGATAAAATAATGGATATCATATTGACGGGATCAACAGGGTTCTTAGGAAGGTCAATTTTTTCAACTCTAAAAAGCAAGACATCATCACCTTGGGAAAATCCGATACTTCCATCATCTGCGATTTATTATTTCAAATTTACCAGCTTCCAATCTACTTGACAAATCGAATTTACTGAAAATGATTGTTTCCCAATAAGGAAATATTTATCTTTGACAAAAACTATGAATGAAGCCAAATTTTGACATTGAGTTACTACCAGAAGCAATAGAGTTTTTAGAAAATCTTGATCATAAATCTAGAGAAAAAATTTATTACAATATCAAAAAAGCTCAATTTGTAAACGATAATGAATTATTCAAAAAGCTCAATGACTTCATTTGGGAATTTAGGACTTTGTACAATGGAAAAGCATTCCGACTTTTTTCATTTTGGGTCAAATCAAATGGTAAAGAAACTTTGGTGGTGGCTACACACGGAATTTTAAAGAAAACACAGAAAACCCCAACAAATGAAATTAAAAAGGCGGAAGAAATTAGAAAACAATATTTAGAATACAAAGCAAAAAATAAATAATATGGCGACCAATAAATTTAAAACCGTTTCGCTTGAAACAATGATTGACAAACACATTGGAAAGCGTGGAACAGAAAAGCGAGAAGCATTTGAAAATGAGTTGAGAATTGACTTGTTAGGACAAGCGATAAAACAAGCTCGACAAGAACGAAATATGACCCAAAAAGAATTAGGCGAACTTGTAGGTGTTCAAAAAGCTCAAATTTCAAAAATTGAAAACAGTGTAAAAAATGCAAGATTTGAAACTATTATGAAAGTTTTTGAAGCTTTGGGTGCGAAAGTGAACTTTAATGTGGAACTGAATAACAAAAAGTTAGCGTACTAAAAAGTATGCCGAACACACAACAGCCACAGCCGTTTGCCGCAATGGAGGCTAACGTGGTTAATTCAAGTGAAGTAGCTCTATCAACATTTGTGCTTGGTAGAAGGTTTTGCGCTCCGAAATCCCCTAATGTGGCAAGTTCAGAAAGCCTAAAAGCAGATAATAGAACCATCGTTCAAAAATTAGCCTCATTACGTTTTTTTGATGTTAGATACAATTGTCCAACTCATGCAGGTGTACTATTATTTGGTAAGAGCCCCGAGTTTTTTCTTTTTGGGGCTTATGTTCAATATGTAAGTTTTAAAGGACTAACACTAGGCTCTGAAATAAATAATGAGCTTAAATTCTCTGGAGATTTGTTCTCAGTTCTTTTAAAATTAGATACTTTTATAGAAACTTCTCTTATAAAGAGGCATCCAGTACCTGTTACGGTTCTAAGAGAAGAAACCGTTAAAAATTATTCTTTTTGTGCAATCCGAGAATTAATGATGAACGCAATCATGCATCGTGATTATGAATCAAATACTCCAATTCGCTTTTATGAATATTCAAATCGTATAGAGTTAATGAATCCTGGGAATTTGTATGGTAATGCTCGCCCCGAAAATTTTCCCAATGTAAATGATTATCGTAATCCAGTTATCGCGGAAGCCTTAAAGATTTTAGGCTATGTTAATAGTAAGGTGTCTTTATTCCTTGCTCCTTTATCCTTAAGATTTAGCAGGGGCGTTACCCGGGTAAAAGAGGAATTATTAGAAAATGGCAATGGCTCAGCGCTTTTCGATTTTTCTAAATTAACAGTATTTGAAGTTACAGTACCAATTTCTGCACATTACTTAGCCTTCACCGACCCAGTCACCGACCCAGTCGCCGACCCAGTCATTCAACTGTTGAAATTACTAGCTCAAGGAGAATTATCTTCCAGCGAAATGCGAGCCAGATTAGGAATTAAGCATAGAGCTACCTTTAGAGATAACTATATTCACCCAGCCATTTCATTAGGCTTAATTGTTCAAACCATTCCAGAAAAGCCCAATAGCCGCTTACAAAAATATAAACTTACAGAACGAGCGAGAAAATATCTTAGTGAGAATGTTATAAAAAATTAATTTGCTCTAATATCATGAAACTAACCATCACCGGCACCTCCGGTTTCACCGGACAGAATCTTATTCCATATCTTGCTGAGTACGAGATTTATAAACTATCATTAAGATACGTCCCTAATCAAGAAATATATTTAAACGATAAAGAAGCCATCATCCACCTAGCCGGTAAAGCTCATGATTTGAAAAACGCTTCTCAACCCCAAGATTATTATAATGCAAATTTTGAACTAACCAAGCAGCTTTACGATGCTTTTTTAAAATCAGATGCTCGTAAGTTTATTTATATCAGTTCGGTAAAAGCCGCCGCAGATTCAGTGAATGATATATTAACGGAGGAGATTAAGCCTGACCCTCAAACTCATTATGGAAAATCCAAGTTAATGGCAGAGGAATATATCAAAAGCCAACCATTGCCAGAAGGAAAATCTTATTATATTTTAAGACCCTGTATGATTCATGGTCCGGGTAATAAGGGGAATTTAAACTTGCTTTATAAATTTGTGAGTAAAGGAATTCCATATCCTTTAGCTGCTTTTGAGAATAAACGTTCTTTTCTAAGCATAGAGAATTTTTGTTTTGTGATAAAAGAATTACTAGAAAGAGAGATACCTTCAGGGGTTTATAACTTAGCAGATGATAAGAGCTTAGCAACTAAAGAGCTTGTAGCAGAAATAGCTTTAAGCTTAAACTTAAAGCCAAGGTTGTGGTCAGTTCCCGTTACATTAATTAAAGTGCTAGCGCAGATAGGGGGTGTTTTGAGGTTGCCTTTAAATTCTGAAAGATTAAACAAGCTTACGGAAAGTTATGTAGTTTCTAATAACAAGATTAAAAATGCTTTAGGTAAAGAACTCCCAGTAAGCGCTCGCGAAGGGCTAAGAAAAACTATTCTTTCTTTTAAACAATAAAGAATTACTGTAAATTTTACCTATTGCCGTGGCGCAGCCTACACACAGGCTACACACAGCCTACATACAGGGTTGGGAGTGACTTTGTTTCCCCTTTATCTTAATGCGTATGCAAGGTCTTTCAGTTTTATTTAGAGGATAGCTAGTAGCATTAGCTATAATAATAAGTACTAAACCGAAATTTAGACTTTAAATTTACATGATATATTAAAGTAGTACTTAAAATTTGCATAATACTTTTGCAATGGCAAACTTAGCTGTGAGGATAGCTTTATTTCATTGGTTATGACAATATAGTGCGCTAGACAACATCCAGCTAGGTAATAAAGCCAGTTAAATCTCTGTGAACACTGCGCCCTCTGCGGTTTAAAAAAAAACACTTTAGATAATCAAGGCGATACAATCGCCACACTACGTCAAGAACTCGTTGATTTGTGCATGCGGAGTCGAAGCATTTTAGTCGTCATACACCACCCTTCGACTCCGCTCAGGGTGACAATCCCTTCGACTCCGCTCAGGGTGACAATCCCTTCGACTCCGCTCAGGGTGACAATCCCTTCGACTCCATTAATGGTTTTTGTCACTGCGGTGAACGAAGCTTCTCTAGGATAACCTAAAAGAAGAGATAGCGTCACTACGTTCGCTATGACAACATAGTGCAGTAAACAACATCCAGCTAGGTAATAAAACCAGTTAAATCTCTATGAACACTTCGTCCTCTGCGGTTAAAAAAAAATCTGCGTTTAATAATCAAGGCGATACCATCGCCACTCCATGTTAAGCACTCTTGGCTTTTGTGTCATGCTGAGCGGAGTCGAAGCATTTTAGTCGTCATACACCACCCTTCGACTCCGCTCAGGGTGACAATCCCTTCGACTCCGCTCAGGGTGACAATCCCTTCGACTCCGCTCAGGGTGACAATCCCTTCGACTCCGCTCAGGGTGACAATCCCTTCGACTCCGCTCAGGGTGACAATCCCTTCGACTCCGCTCAGGGTGACAATCCCTTCGACTCCATTAATGGTTTTTGTCACTGCGGTGAACGAAGCTTCTCTAGGATAACCTAAAAGAAGAGATAGCGTCACTACGTTCGCTAAGACAAAATAGTGCAGTAAACAACATCCAGCTAGGTAATAAAACCAGTTAAATCTCTGTGAACACTGCGTCCTCTGCGGTTAAAAAAAAACACTTTAGATAATCAATACGATACAACATCGCCACCCTATGTTAAGAACTCGTTTATTTGTGTCATGCTGAGCAGAGTCGAAGCATTTTAGTCGTCATACACCACCCTTCGACTCCGCTCAGGGTGACAATCCCTTCGACTCCATTCATGGTTTTGTCACTGTGGGGAACGAAGCTTCTCTAGGATAACCTAAAAGAAGAGATAGCGTCACTACGTTCGCTATGACAACATAGTGCACTAACCAACATCCAGCCCGGTAATAAAACCAGTTAAATCTCTGTGAACACTGCGCCCTCTGCGGTTAAAAAAAAACACTTTAGATAATCAAGGCGATACAATCGCCACCCTATGTTAAGAACTCGTTGCAAACGAGCTCAAGAAGTGAAACAAAGTAGTATCCTGTTTCATGCTAAACGAACTTATCTAAATGCGGAATTTCTCTAAATAACTTAATAATTTATTATAGAACCTCACGTTTAGATTAAAATAGTGATATATTTTTCCATAGCTTTTATGTAATATTTTATTACTTTTATTTAAATAATTAAGGATATCAATGAGTACGACTGAAATATTGGAAAAAATTAGGCTTATCCCCGAAAACTACCAACAAGAAGTTGTTGATTTTATTGATTTTATTTTAGAAAAAAAAGTAAAAAAAACTTCCATTTCATCCAAGAAAAGACCTTTAGGTTTATTAAAAGGTAGAATGAAGATGAGTGACTCATTTGACGATCCCCTTGAGGATTTTAAAAGTTATATGTAGTGAAAGGGTTTTTATTAGATACGCATACCTTACTTTGGATGCAAGATAATCATTCTTCTTTGTCTAGTAATTCCATTAAGATTCTTACAGACGCTAATCAGAGTCTTTATGTCAGTATAGCAAGTTTTTGGGAAATTGCCATTAAACAGTCGCTAGGGAAACTTAATTTATCTTATAGTTTACAGGAACTCCATGAAGCTTGTGTAAAAAGCGATATTGAAATTTTACCTATCCTTATGAGCGAATTGGATATACTTAAAGATTTACCATTCATTCACAGAGACCCATTTGATCGGTTAATCATTTCGACAGCTATAAGTTATAATTTTGTTTTAATCTCTAAAGATGAACAGCTTAAAAAATATCCCTTAGAGGTGATATGGTAACTCTTTGAACACTGCGCCGTCTGCGGTTAAAAAAACACTTTAGATAATCAAGGCGATACAATCGCCACCCTACGTTAAGAACTCGTTGATTTGTGTCATGCTGAGCGGAGTCGAAGCATTTTAGTCGTCATACACCACCCTTCGACTCCGCTCAGGGTGACAATCCCTTCGGCTCCGCTCAGGGTGACAATCCCTTCGACTCCATTCATGGTTTTTGTCACTGCGGTGAACGAAGCTTCTCTAGGATAACCTAAAAGAAGAGATAGCGTCACTACGTTCGCTATGACAACATAGTGCACTAAACAACATCCAGCTAGGTAATAAAACCAGTTAAATCTCTGAGAACACTGCGCCGTCTGCGGTTAAAAAAACACTTTAGATAATCAAGGCGATACAATCGCCACACTATGTTAAGAACTCTTGGCTTTTGTGTCATGCTGAGCGGAGTCGAAGCATTTTAGTCGTCATACACCACCCTTCGACTCCGCTCAGGGTGACAATCCCTTCGACTCCGCTCAGGGTGACAATCCCTTCGACTCCGCTCAGGGTGACAATCCCTTCGACTCCGCTCAGGGTGACAATCCCTTCGACTCCGCTCAGGGTGACAATCCCTTCGACTCCATTCATGGTTTTTGTCACTGCGGTGAACGAAGCTTCTCTACGGTAACCTGCAAGAAGAGATAAATCACTACGTTCGAGATGACAACATAGTGCACTAAACAACATCCAGCTAGGTAATAAAACCAGTTAAATCTCTGTGAACACTGCGCCCTCTGCGGTTAAAAAAATCTGCTTAAGCGAACAAAGACTATAATAATTCCTCATATTGTTCATATAAAATAAACAATATTTTGTATTTTTGTTCATCGTAGTAAACAAAATGGAATTTTTATTTGAAAAATATCAGCAAAAGCTAAAGTATACCAGTCTTTCATATACACGTTCTATGATGGATGATATTGATTGGAACGCCAGATTAATAGGTATAAAAGGAGCAAGAGGAATTGGTAAAACAACTCTTTTACTACAGTATATAAAGTTAAACCTATCAGATAAATTATCTCAAACTTTATATATAAGCTTAGACGATATATGGTTTAATAACCATCTTTTATCTGATTTAGTGAATGATTTTGTTAGAAAAGGGGGTGCATATTTATTTCTAGATGAAGTTCATAAATATAAAGGATGGGCACAAGAGCTAAAGAATATTTACGATGATTATCCCCAACTTAAAGTGGTTTTTACGGGTTCATCCTTACTTGAAATCTTAAATGCTAGAGCAGATTTAAGCAGAAGAGCGGTTGTATACCAGATGCAGGGTTTTTCGTTTAGAGAGTATATTGCTTTAGAAACAGGTATAAAATTTGAAAAGCTTACGCTTGAAAGGATTCTAGAAAATCATATTCAAGAAGCGAGTATGATTAATAACCAAATTAAACCTTTCCAATACTTTGATGATTATATAAAGCAAGGATATTATCCTTTTTATCAGGAACAACCTAATTTATATAGTTCCCGATTAGGAGAAGTCATCAATATGATTTTGGAAATAGAATTGCCTTTGTTAAGAGGTGTGGATATATCTTATATTGCAAAAATTAAGCAATTATTAATGATTATCGCCGAATCAGTACCTTTTATCCCCAATGTGAGTAAATTAAGTGAAAGGATTGGCATTAATAGGGCAACGTTACTGAGTTATTTCCACTATCTAGATGAGATTAATTTAACAAAAAATCTTTTTAGAGATACAAAAGGTGTAAGTCTATTACAAAAACCTTCTAAGGTATATCTGGAAAATACAAACCTAAGCTTTGCTATAAGCCCCCAAAATGTAAATAAAGGAAATTTGCGAGAAACATTTTTCATTAATCAAGTAGCTTTTTTACACGAGCTTAATTATACAGACAAAGGCGATTTTAAAGTTAATAATCAATATACTTTTGAGATAGGAGGAAGAGATAAAGGCTTTAAGCAGGTTGCTGGCTTAGAGGGTGCTTATATAGTTTCAGATGATATTGAATATGGTTTTGCGCAAAAAATTCCACTGTGGTTATTTGGCTTCCTATATTGAAATTCATTTGCTCATATTCAAATTGAAAGCAATTTAGCATCTTTGCAAATATGTTAACCTTTGTCATATCCATCATTTGCCTATTTCTGATAGAATTACTTTATTTTAAAATAGCAGATCGTTATAATATCATTGATAAACCTAATCAACGTAGTTCTCATAGTCAGATAACTTTAAGAGGCGGAGGGATTATTTTTCCTCTAGCAATCATTACGGCTTTATTAAATTATCAAGCTACACAGTGGTATTTAACCTTAGCTGTATGTGCTATCGCTTTGATAAGCTTTCTAGACGATATCATCACCTTAAATAATAAAATAAGAATAAGTATACATTTTCTAGCTGTTTTATTGGTGATTTATCAAATCATGTTTAATCAAGATATAAGTTCCTCCTTCCTATCAGAACCCCAAACTTTCATATCGATACTTTTAGCATTCATTATCATCATAGGGATCATCAACGCCTATAATTTTATGGATGGCATAAATGGGATAACCGTTATTTATTCGATAGTTGCCGTAGGGAGCTTTTACCTAATACAGGAAGTAAAAGATATAGCTATTCTGGATACACAGATAATTGTAGTAACAGGAGCCTCACTTCTCGTTTTTGGTTATTTTAATTTAAGGAAGAAAGCTAAAGCCTTTGCAGGCGATGTTGGAAGTATCAGTATGGCCTTATTTATATGCTTTTTTATAGCGCAACTCATTTATCTAACTCAAGATTTTAGATGGATACTGTTATTAGGTATTTATGGCTTAGATGCTGTTGCAACTATATTTTGTAGAGTGTTAAGAAAAGAAAATATTTTTGAAGCTCATCGATCCCATTTCTACCAATTCTTAGCTAACGAGAAAAAGATTTCACATGTTTTTATAGCTTTTGTTTATGGTTTGGTACAATTGGCACTAAATTTAGTAATACTGTATGCAAATGCAATTTTGATATATGGTTTATTTGTGGTAATTATCTTAACTTACATCCTTATAAGATTAAAACTGGAAGGAAAAGAGCGCTTGTTTAGGAACTATGCTTAGCGGATTTAAATTCCCACTAAATAAAAACAAATAGTATATTTGACTTTTTAAATAGAAATTAAATATGTTTAAAAAAATCAATATCGTTCCGAGATGGATAATATTTTGTATTGATCTTTTTTTCTGTGGATTTGCGCTTATTCTAGCCTATCTCCTCAGGTATAATTTTGAAGCTTCACAAATAGATATTTCTGAATTGAGCAGAAATACGCTCATATTTTTAGGCATCAATTGTGTGGTTTTTTTCAATGTAAAAACCTATGCAGGTATTGTAAGATATACCAGCGCTCAAGATTCTTTTAGAATTTTGTTTAGTATTACCATCAGTAATGCGTTTTTTATTTTTTGTAATCTTTTCCTACAATCATTCGATAGGCCTCCTATCATCTCTAATGTGATTGTTGTAATTACAGGGCTTTGCAGCTTCGTTTTATTAATCACTTACCGCGTTTTGGTCAAATACTTCTTCTTGTATATCAAAAATATGCGTCTTGATAAAAGACGGGTGATTATTTATGGTGCTGGAGAAACAGGGGTTGCAACCAAAAGAACATTAGATACAGACCCTACGGTTAATATGAGTGTGATTGCTTTCGTAGATGATGATCCACGTAAAAGAGGTAAGGTTGTAGATAATGTTAAAATATACCATGCAGATGATTTAGAGGGCATCATTGAAGCTGAAAATATTGATGATTTAATTTTCTCTACACACAGAATATCATCCGATAGGAAAAACAAAATTGTTGATTTATGTTTAGATCACAATGTAAAAGTACTAAATGTACCGCCTACCAGAGAATGGGTAAAGGGAACGATTAAAGTTAATCAGATTAAAAATGTTAAAATTGAAGATTTACTGGAAAGAGCGCCCATAACCATTGAAGAAGACGTTTTGAGCTCTCAATTAACAGGGAAAAGAGTTTTGGTAACGGGTGCTGCGGGCTCTATTGGAAGTGAGATTGTAAGACAAGTCGCCAAGTTTAATCCTCAATTAATCATCTTAAATGATATTGCAGAAACAGCTTTGCATGATTTACAATTAGAATTACAAGACAATAACATGTGTAGTAATTTTATTGCCTATATAGGCGATGTGAAAAATAAGCAACGTATGGATAATTTGTTTGAGACTTTCAAACCTCATTATGTTTACCACGCTGCGGCTTACAAACATGTTCCTATGATGGAGGATAATCCTGCCGAGGCTATTTGTACCAATGTTGGCGGGACAAAAAATATTGCAGATTTATCTGTCAAACATGATGTTATTAAGTTTGTGATGGTTTCTACAGATAAAGCGGTTAACCCTACCAATGTGATGGGGGCATCTAAGCGTATTGCAGAAATCTATGTACAAGCCTTCTATACAGCTTTAAATTACGAGTCGCCTGTTTTTGAAAACGGACATAGCTATTTAAATACAAAAAAATCAAACACTAAATTTATTACCACCAGATTTGGTAATGTTTTGGGTTCAAACGGTTCTGTAATTCCGAGATTTAGAGCTCAAATTCAAAAGGGCGGACCTGTTACGGTAACACATCCAGATATTACCCGTTATTTCATGACTATCCCAGAGGCTTGTCGTTTAGTATTAGAAGCAGGTTCTATGGGTAATGGTGGGGAGATTTACATTTTTGATATGGGTAAATCTGTCAAAATTGTAGAGCTTGCTAAGAAGATGATTAAACTTTCTGGCTTAGTGCCTAACCAAGATATTCATATTGAGTTTACCGGGTTAAGGCCAGGGGAAAAGCTTTATGAAGAACTTTTAAATGATTTAGAAAATACCATCCCTACACATCATGAAAAAATCATGATAGCCAAGGTAATTCCTAGGGCATTTGAAAAAGTTAATCAAGATATTCAAGAACTTATTGAGATAGCTTGCAATTATCAGGATAAAGAAGTAGTTAGAAAAATGAAGGATATAGTTCCTGAGTTTAAAAGTAACAACTCTATCTTTGAGGAGCTAGATCAAAAACAAGTCATCAGCGTTTAAAGTATTCAATCAACAAAACCTCAATCATATCAATTCAGGACATTATTCTTATCAAAGTTCTAAGTATAAAGTTAGTGTAATAATACCAACTTATAATAGAAGCCATTTGGTGTCAAATGCTATCAACAGTGTCCTTAATCAAGCCTATAAGAATGTTGAAATTGTGTTAGTTGATGATGGCTCTACTGATGATACTCTTGCTGTAATTCAGCCTTTTTTGCAATTAAATAATTTCAAGTATATTTTTCAAGAAAACAAAGGAAGATCATTTGCTAGAAATCAGGGTTTAATTCATGCTGAAGGAGAGTTTATTCTTTTCTTAGATTCTGATGATTATTTAGAACTAGATGCAATTGATGCATTGGTGAAACTATCATTAGAATATCCAGTAATAAATATCTTTAGTGGAGGTTATAGGTTGTATCAAATTAAGAATGGTCAGTATTTTGAAATCTATAAAAGAAAGTTTGATATACATTTGAGGAATATATTTATTGAACAAATTCAGATGATGATATTGAATATGGGTAATAATATGATTAGAAAAAGTCTAATTGAAGCTTCTGGAGGTTTTAATTGCTCTTTAGAATATGCAGAAGATTGGGAGCTATTACTTAAAATTTGCAGATTTGAAAAAGTTGTATCAACCCAAAAAAATATTTTAAATATTTATCGACATGATGATAACTCTTCCTTTTTTAACATCCAAGAGTCTGTGACAAGTGTTGCACATGCTATGATAAATAAATTAAAAATGGAAGATAGTCAGGACGATGGGATAAGAAAAGCAATTATTGAATTAGAAAAAAGATTGGTTATGGCTTATAACAGAAAAAATAATAAGTATCAGGCTATGATTTACTTCTTTCATGTTTTAAGAAAGGATAGGAGAAATGTTTTGAAGGATACATTTTTTATTCGAGAAATATTTTATCTGCTAATACCGGCTAGTTTACTCATAGTTGCTAGGGGAGTACAATTAAAATTAACATCTAGAAGGAATTGAGCACTTTATGATCAAGAAAATATTTATTACCTCGTTTATTACTATTCTACTTTTTCAGGTAGAGCTACTGCATGGGCAAACTTTTAATCAAAATTTGCAATTCTCACATCAATTTTATCAAAAATTTAATCAAGAGGTTTATCATCCATCTACCAAGATGCATAGCTCTATTAAACCATTTCTTGCCGATAATACACTTATAAAAAATGCTGTTGATTCTTTTTATAACATAGGATTTGATACCATGAAGAGAAGCTGGGCTTATCGTAAATTGTTTCAAGAGCATCTTATACAGGTGAAAAAGAATGAGTTTACCTTTTTTGCTGATTTCTTACCAGATTTGGTTTTAGGTTATGATGAGCAATCAGCAAAAAATATATGGTTAAATACTAGGGGCTATCAAATAGGAGTTACTGTTGGAAGTAAATTTTCTTTTTATACCAGCGGATACGAAAATCAAGGGATTTTCCCAGCTTATCAAGAGCAATTTATAAATGAAAACCGTATAATACCCGGACAAGTAAATGGTAAACTGGCTAATGATATAAAGGATTGGGCCTATACTACTGCATTATTATCTTATACGCCTAATAAATACCTAAACTTCGCTTTAGGATATGATAAAAATTTTATTGGTGATGGTTACCGTTCAATCTTATTATCTGATGTAGCGGCTAACTATTCTTTCTTTAGATTGAGAGCAAGTTTGGGTAATGTTACCTATCAAACCATTTACGCTTATATGCTAGACCCTGGCGCACCACGCCTTACTAGCGATAGGAGATTAGGGGATAGAGGAAAATGGGGAGCTTTCCAATATTTAGATTGGAATGTTTCTAAAAGATTTTCATTAGGACTTTTTCAAGCCATTACCTGGGCTGATGCTGAACCCGAGGGTAAACGTGGTTTTGATTTTAACTATGTACATCCATTTGTTTTTCTCAGACCAATTGAGGGGGCTAACTCTACCTCCCCAGATAAAATGCGATTAGGATTAAATCTTAAGTATGAAGTTTTAGCAAACACCGCTATCTACGGGCAATTTATGATTGATGAATTCACGGCTAAAGAATTTTTCGCGAGAAATGGTTATTGGGCAAATAAATGGGCCTTACAACTAGGGTTTAGAGGTAGTAATTTATTTGGGGTAAAGCGGTTAAATTATTTGGGAGAATTTAATACTGCGAGACCTTATACTTATGCACATTTTGATAGATTATCTAGTTATACTCATTATAATCAACCCTTAGCCCATCCCTTTGGAGCAAATTTTAGAGAATTTGTTGGGATAATCAATTACAGTCTTCATAGATTTGATTTTAACGGACAACTTACTTATGCTTTCTATGGTTTAGATCCTGTAAATCAGAATTTTGGTAAAAACATTTTTCTTTCATATAATACCAGAACTTTAGATTATGGCAGTAAAGTGGGTAATGGAGTACCTACAGACTTTTATTTTGCTAAAGCTAATGTATCTTATTTGATAAATCCTAAGAGTAACTTAAGACTAGAACTTGGGGGGATTCTAAGAACTGAAAAAAATCAGTTAATAAATAGTAATACAGGCATATTTACTTTAGGAATAAGGAGCTCATTTAGAAATTTTTATGATGATTTTTAATGAGGTTAAATTGATTTTGTGAAAAATAACGATACAGAGATCATATTTATTACGGCTCATATCCGCGATAATACAACTTCGGCAGAACGGTATAAGAGTTTTGCTAAAGCATTTATATCCGGATATGAAAATGTTCATATTTATGAGTTTGATTATCCTTGGAAAGAAAAAACATGGATGGGACATGAGACCAATAATGTGGATCAATTAGATTCAAGTATTAGCTCAAATTTGCATGTTATAAAGCCTCAATTAAATCCTTTACAAACCTTAATATTTTTCTTGTTTAGGAAGAATCACTTATTAATTGCTAAAACCCTACATATTTTATATCAAATTTATTTTAGGAGAGATATTAATCATCCGGGTTATAAGACCATACCTCAAAACTTAAAGCAGCTAAAGAAAGGTTTTATCATTGTTTCTGGTGGACCTTTCGGGATTTTTTCTTACGCTGATTACCTCGCCAAGCGGTTAAATTACCAACTTATTTTAGATTATAGAGACCCTTGGACTTATGGCTATAAAGTATTAGGCTCGTTTAAACTCATATATTTATTAAAATTAAAACTTAACAGAAAATTAGAATACCTATACCTTAGTAAAGCAAAATTTGTTAGTACTGTATCTGAAACTTTAAAAAGTTATTATCCTCAAGAGTTTCAAAGTAAAATTCATGTTATTTCTAATGGCTTTAATTATAGTAATGAAGATTTAAGCCTAGAAATACCTGAAAATTTCAATATTGTGTATGCCGGAACCGTTTATGATGATCAATTGATAGATGATACTTTTTTTAAAGCAATGCAACTATTTTTAAATAATTGTAATACCAAGAAGATAAAGCTTCAGTTTTTTGGGTCGTTCTATAATGAGAAGCTTAGAAAGAAGTTAAAAGAGTTTGACTTAGATGATTTTACAGAAATAACCCCAAGATTAAGAAGAGACGAGTTGAAAACGTATTTTAACAATGCCTCTGTATTTCTACATCTTAGATATGGAGATAAAAGTGGTATTATAACTTCAAAGCAAAGTGATTATTTGTTTTTTAGAAAACCTATTCTTTTGCCTGTGAGTGATGAAGGAGATATTGAGAAGAGTATTTTAAATAATCAGGCAGGATATGTTTGTAGTAACGTTAAGGAGAATGTTGATGTTTTAAATAAATTGTATCAGAAATTTCTAAATCAAAATCCAGAACGTATTCTACAATCAGAAGATTTTCTAAATAAAAACTCTAGGGAGTACCAAGCCAATTTACTACTAAAGATGATGGCTTGTTAGTAGAGTAAAAACTTTTACCCCACCAACCGCTCAGTAGGTTTAGCTTTTACCATTTCCTTTACCGTTTTTAAAATAGCAAAAGCATCATAGCCACACTCGTTCCAAAGTTCTGCTTGCTCACCGTGTTCTATAATAGCATCTGGTATGCCTAGGCGTTTTACAACAGCTTGGTATTGATGGTCTGCCATAAACTCTAGCACAGCACTTCCCATTCCGCCTTGTATACAGCCATCCTCCACGGTAATTACATTTTTAAAGTTTTTGAAAACTTCATGTAAAAGCTCTTCATCAATAGGTTTTGCAAAGCGCATATCGTAATGTGCAGGATAATAACCTTCAGCATTGAGTTCTAGACAGGCTTTAGCAGCCTCATTGCCAATATGACCAATGGTTAAAATAGCAACATCTTCTCCAGCGGTAATTTTTCTTCCTTTTCCTATTTCAATTTCTTTCAGTGGTCTCTTCCATTCTGGCATAACACCATTACCACGTGGGTAGCGAATAGAAAATGGTCCACCATGATTTTTTAATTGAGCAGTGTACATCAGGTTTCTGAGCTCTTCCTCATTCATAGGGGCAGAAACAATCATATTTGGAATACACCTAAAATAGGCAATATCATAAGCCCCATGATGCGTTGGTCCATCAGCGCCAGCTATACCTGCTCTATCTAAACAAAAAACTACTGGAAGCTTTTGCAAGGCAACATCATGTACCACTTGGTCATAAGCCCTTTGCATAAAACTCGAGTAAATATTACAGAAAGGAATTAAGCCTTGTGTTGCCAAACCAGCCGCAAAAGTTACAGCATGCTGCTCGGCAATACCCACATCAAAAGCCCTATGAGGCATGGCTTTCATCATGATATTTAAAGAGCAACCAGACGGCATGGCAGGGGTAATCCCCATCACTTTATCATTCATTTCTGCTAACTCTACCATGGTATGCCCAAAAACATCCTGATATTTTGGTCCTTGTGGTTTAGAAGGAGCGGTTTTTTTGATTTCTCCTGTAATCTTGTTAAATAAGCCTGGAGAGTGCCATTTAGTTTGGTCTTTCTCTGCCAAAGCGTAGCCTTTACCTTTTACGGTTACACAATGTAATAATTTAGGCCCTGGTATGTCTCTTAAGTCTTTTAAAACTTTAGCTAAATGAACTACATCATGACCGTCAATAGGGCCAAAGTATCTAAAATTTAAAGCTTCAAATAAATTGCTTTTCTTTAATAAGGTACCCTTAATGCTTTTCTCAATCTTTTTTACTATTTCATGTGCATTGGGGCCTAGTTCTGATATTTTGCTTAAAACGGCAGAAACATCATCCCTAAATTTATTATAAGTTTTACTGGTGGTAATATCGGTAAGGTAATCTTTTAAGGCCCCAACGTTAGGGTCTATAGACATGCAATTATCGTTTAAAATAACTAAAACGTTAGAATTTTCTATTCCTGCATGGTTTAAAGCTTCAAATGCCATACCGGCAGTCATAGAGCCATCTCCTATAACAGCTACATGTTGACGGTCTTTTTCTCCTTTATAATGTGAAGCAACTGCCATACCCAACGCTGCTGATATAGAGGTAGATGAATGGCCTACACCAAAAGTATCATACTCACTTTCTGACCTTTTTGGGAAACCGCTAATACCTTTATATATTCTATTGGTATGAAATACTTCTCTTCTTCCGGTTAATATTTTATGTCCGTATGCCTGATGACCTACATCCCAAACCAATTGGTCATAAGGTGTATTCATCACATAATGTAAAGCAACAGTTAACTCCACAACTCCTAAGCTGGAAGCAAAATGCCCTCCATTAACAGATACAATATCAATAATATATTGACGTAGTTCTTTACAAATCTCCGTTAAATCTTCTTCTTTAAATTTCTTTAAATCAGAGGGTATATTTATTTGTGATAATAGGTGGCCCGCCTGTACTTCCATTTTTACGTTTAGGAGTAATTAATTTACAAATTTAAAAGAATAATTCTATTAAATATCATGACAATTTACAAGATTGATTTGTTTTTAAGAAAGGTATATTTTTTAATGGATAAGTAAGCTTAGCCTATTGTTGTAAATTGAAAGTGGTTGGTTATATTTGAGCTATTAAATGAACCCACAAGAAAGCTTTGCTATAAAATTACCCATGTTTGAAGGTCCGTTTGACCTTTTGCTGTTTTTTATAGAGCGTGATGAACTTGATATACACAATATCCCGATAGCAAAAATTACAGATGATTTTCTGAATTATATTCACCAGATGAATGCTTTAAATATGGAGTTGGCTAGTGAGTTTATTTATGTTGCGGCTACTTTAATGCGTATTAAAGCTAAAATGCTATTACCTAGGGTAGAACTAGATGAAGATGGTAATGAGGTTGATTTAAAGCAAGATTTAATTCAGAAATTATTAGAGTATAAACGTTTTAAAGCTGTTACAGAGGAGTTTAAGCTTTTAGAAGAAGAACGATTTTTTAAAGAGAAGAGAGGTAATATTGCTGAGGATTTAAAAAGGTTTACAGAAGGAACACAATCTACAGAAGAAGAACTAGCCTCGTTTGACTTATATAAACTTTTGAAGATTTACCATAAACTGATGCAGGCTTATCAAATAAAATCTGAAGAAGTGAAGCATACCGTTGTGCAGTATCCGTATACCATAGAGGAACAAAAGATTGTGATTGGCGAACTGCTCAGAATTAACAGTCGCTTAGATTTTAAAAATCTTGTTCAGCAATCAAAAGACAAGGTGCAATTTGTTTATAATTTTCTAGCGGTTTTAGAAATGTTACAACAACAGCTTATTCAGATACAGGTTGGCTTAGGTTTTAATAACTTTTGGATTGTAAACAAAGAAGAGCCTGTTCTATAAAATGAACCACATGTAATTCATCAACTAACCTAATTTCAGGTTCTTTATCTTCTTGTATGCAAGAAATTACCTTCTTAATGAAAACATCATGCTTATCTGCCGAGCCTTGATAGTAATTATATTGGTTAGCATGTGTAAGTTTATCAAAAACAGGGATATCAAATTGATCTTGTAATTGCACAAAATCGAGTTTCTCCATATATTGCCCACCAACTTTTACATTGCCTTTAGTACCAATGATGGTGATACTGCTTTCTATATTACTATTCCATGCAGCATTGGTATAATTAAAATTGCCTTTTCCTCCTTTTGGTAAATCAAAACTTATGGCGCCGCTATCGTCAAACTCAGTATCAATATTTGTTCTTAATTTATAAGATTGACTTTTTATGTCTTTGGGTTCACCGCAAAGCCAAATCATTAAATCAATAAAATGACTAAATTGGGTATAAAGTGGGCCGCCGCCTAAGCTTTTTGTTGCTCGCCATGGCGAATCATTATAATATTGCTGGCACCTATTCCAAAAGCAGTTAATTTGCATGTAAAGAATATCACCTAGCATGTTATGGTCTATTAATTTTTTAAGCCAAATAGAAACCGGGCTATACCTGTTTTGCATAACGGCAAAAACTTTTTTGCCAGATTTTTCTTCTGCCAACATCATATCTCTTACATCATCAGCGGTAAGGGCTACAGGTTTTTCACAAATAACATGGTAACCAGCTTCTAAGCAATCGATGGTTTGTTTAGCATGCAAGCCATTAGGGGTACAAATACAAACTACATCGGCAGGAATTTTTGCATTAAAAAAATCTTGAAGAGAAGTGAAAAAGGGAACTAAAGATTTTAATCTCTTTCTTCTGGCAAAATCAGGGTCTACAGCAGCAACTAAATCTGCATCTTCAAGAGTCTGAATAATTCTTGAATATTTGGCGCCAATATTTCCTACTCCAACTATTACGAAGCTCAATTTATTCATGTATAGTTTTTATCAAATAAATCGTATAAAATGCATAATTTAGGCTTTTAATAGAGTAGATTAAATTTTGATGAAAATGGCTACATTTTCGTTCTAAATATTTGCCCTAATATTAGCTAATAATATTTATAATTTCATGAAAAAAGACAAAATTATTTTTGATTTAATTAACGAGGAGCAGCAAAGACAAGAGCAGGGCCTAGAGCTAATTGCTTCTGAAAACTTTGTAAGTGAGCAAGTTATGATGGCTGCGGGCTCTGTTTTAACAAACAAGTATGCCGAAGGCTTACCGGGTAAAAGGTATTATGGTGGCTGTGAAGTTGTTGATGAAATTGAAAATATTGCCATTGATAGAGCTAAGCAATTATTTAACGCAGCATGGGCAAATGTTCAGCCTCACTCTGGTGCACAAGCAAATGCGGCTGTTTTTTTAGCAGTTTTAAACCCGGGAGATAAAATTTTAGGATTTGACTTAGCTCATGGTGGTCACTTAACTCATGGTTCTCCGGTGAATTTTTCTGGTAAGATATACCAACCATTTTTCTACGGTGTAGAAGAAGAAACTGGCCTTATCAATTACAAACAATTAGAAGAAGTGGCTTTAAGAGAGAAACCAAAATTAATTATTTGCGGTGCTTCTGCTTATTCTAGAGATTGGGATTATGAATTTATTAGAGCTGTAGCTGATAAAATTGGTGCTTTAGTTTTGGCAGATATTTCGCATCCATCTGGATTAATAGCCAGAGGTTTGTTAAAAGATCCACTTCCACATTGCCATATTGTTACTACAACTACTCATAAAACTTTAAGAGGTCCAAGAGGTGGTTTAATTATGATGGGTAAAGATTTCGAAAACCCATTCGGAATAAAAACACTTAAAGGAGAAACCAGAATGATGTCTTCTTTATTAGATGGAGCTGTTTTCCCTGGTACACAAGGTGGTCCTTTAGAGCATGTTATCGCAGCTAAAGCTATTGCTTTTGGCGAAGCTTTAAGTGATGAATATATGGATTATGCATTACAAGTGAAGAAAAATGCACAAGCTATGGCAAAAGCATTTGTAAGTCGTGATTATAAAATTATTTCTGGTGGTACAGATAATCATTTAATGCTTATTGATTTAAGTAATAAAAATATCACTGGTAAAGTAGCCGAAGAGGCTTTAGGTGCAGCAGATATTACTGTAAATAAAAACATGGTTCCTTTTGATAAACGTTCGCCTTTTGTAACATCAGGTATAAGAGTGGGTACTGCCGCTATTACCACTAGAGGTTTAAAAGAAGAGCACATGGAAACTATTGTTGGTTTTATTGATGAAGTGATTAAAAATCATGAAGATGAAACTATTTTAGAAAGTATAGCTGATCAGGTTAATGATTTGATGGAGAAATTTCCTTTATACAAAGGTTAAAATATAGCGTCCTTTCTTTCCTATCCAAGAAAGGACGCTTTTTAAATGGAGTTAATGTTTTAAGTGACATCATATAATTAAATGACCTACCAAAAAAAAATATTAATTGTAGATGATAATGATATCAATAAGCTATTGATAAAAAAGATGCTTTCCAGATTTGAATTGGATATGGATTTTGCATCAAACGGGCAAGAAGCTTATGATATGATTTTAACTAAGGTTTATGATATTGTCTTGATGGATGTGCATATGCCTATTTTAAGTGGCTTAGAAGCTACCCGAAAAATAAGAGCTCAAGAAGATTTATACTTTAAAGAGTTGCCTATCATCGCCTTAACATCTTGTATTATGCCTACAGATATTGATGAGGTTTATGAATATGGGATGAATGATTATCAATCTAAGCCATTTAAAACAGAAGAGCTTCTGGAAAAAATTGAGAGACTAAGACTTGTTAAGTAAAGCATTTAAAAAGGAAAAAGCGAAGTCTGCTACAGATCTCCGCCTTTTCTTAATCTAAATTAACGCTCTCAGATACTTATACTATACATTTCCTGGAAGGTTACAATTTTTTTTATTTTTTTAATCTTCATAGCAACCCAAGGTAGAAGGGTAAACTCTTTTAATACCTTTTAAATCTTTATTAAGCGCTAAACCATAAGTTGTACTAGTTAAATTAACACCTTTACTTCTTGCTGCACTATTGGTAGCAGTTTTATAATTCCCCTCTCTAGGGTTTATAAAAGCAGGGTCTTGATTCAGGAAATTACCATTATTAATATTCACATCTGATGTTAGTCTGTTACTCCTAATAATATTAGCTTCAAAATTTTGCGTAAAAATTTGATTAGTACCTCTACGACTAATTTCTAATTCTTCTCTTAATACTCCCCAAATGATATTGTTTTTAAATAAGGCATTAAAATTAAAGGCAGTAGAAGAATTATAGCTATGGTCTGCCAAATAAACCGATGGTGTAGAACGAGCTAAACTAAAGTTATAGCCCGCAAAAGTATTTTGATAAAACTCATACCTTCCACCATTAATAGCCGCTAAAAGATATTGCCCACAATTAAAAAACAAATTATTATACGCGGTAATATCTGCTTGATAAGCTAATATCCCTGCAACTTGATGGTTTTTAATAACAGTATTACTTACTAGTACCTTAGGATTACTATTTCTACTTAAAGAATCAACCTGAAGACCAATAATGGCATTTTTAATACAACTGTAGTTGATGATATTATGACTAGAAGATGGAAAAATATGGATTCCTTCCCATTGTCCGGGTTCATCTCTATAAATTCTTTCTAACCTATCGCTAGCAAAGGTTATGCTGTCTTGTAAAGTTCCGTTAGCGGTAAGCGTACCATGAACCAGAAGTTTGGCATCTTTATGAAAATATATTCTTGCCCCAGGGGCTATATTTAGAGTAGCATTTTTATTTATTTTAAGCTGGTTATAAACAATATAAGGTTTTCCCTTGGTAAAGGTAGTCTGAGTATTAACCTCAACATTTTTTAAATAAATAGCGTTTTGCCCATAAGCTATGAGCGGTATTTTAACACGATTACCATTAAAATTACAGATGATAGAGTCTTCAACAATAAAGGGATTTTCTTGGTTATTTGGATTAATAGATGCCCTTACAAACACATAAATAGAATCATTCCCTTTAATTCTGATATTTTGCGCTTGGTTAGCATTTAATCCGTTAATGTTGATGCTAAAATCTGATGCACTACCTCTGGCCAACTTTAGCTCATTAATTTGAATACTGTTAGCATTGTAATTGAAAATTTTGAGGATACGTGTTGTTGTTCCCCTTTCAGTAAAAACGGTATCAAACAAAATAGAATCTGTAGAGAAGTTTAATCTTGCATTAGGGCTGGTTTCTAATAAATCTGTTTTGCTACAAGCTGTAGCAAATAAGATAATAGCTAACAAGAAATATAAAAGCTTCTTCATTCAATTTTTTGATACAAATATCCATAATTAGCTGGCAAATGCAATTCCTGCGATATGAATATCTTGTATGCCAGCTTTTTCCAATGCCAATACGCAAGCTTCTAGTGTAGCACCTGTGGTAATGGTATCATCTACCAATAATACCGATTTAAGATGTTTATCATTTTGAGTAGCCTCAAATACACTTTGCATATTGTAAAACCTAGATTCTCTTTTCATGAAAATCTGGCTATCTGATGATTTAACACGTTTTAAAACATGGTTTAATACGGGTATAGATAGACTTTCACTTAAACCTAAGGCAAATTGTTCGCTTTGGTTATATCCTCTTTTACGCTGTTTACTGGGGTGCAAGGGTACAGGTATAATGGCATCTATACTTTGGTAGCGCTGTTGTTTTTTTAAAACTTTACCATACATTTTGCCAAGCTCAACCCCAATTTCTGGATGATTGTTGTATTTTAATTGATGCATAAGGTTTTGTACTTTCCCTTCTTTACTGAAGAAAAGATAAGCTGCGGCAGATTTAACATGAACCTTTCCCCAAAACTGTTTTACCAGTTTATTTTCATCATCTAAATGGTAATCTGTAAAAGGTAATTGGTAAATGCAAGTAGTACAAATCAAGTATTCTTGATGCAATAAAGGGATACCGCAAGTATGGCAAAGCTTAGGAAAAAATAGTCCCCAGAAATCTTTTAGGTAGAGTTTAGCCAGATTCATGGCCTCAAAATAATTATTTATTTTCTTCTTTCACAGCCAATTGTCCACAAGCAGCATCAATATCTTTACCTCTACTTCTTCTAATATTGGTAATCACGCCTTGCTTTTTTAAATAATTAGCAAATATCTCGGTTTTATCAACGGCTGCATTTGTAAAATCAGCGAAAGCGATAGGGTTATATTCTATAATATTTACCTTACAAGGTACATGTTTACAAAAACGGGCAAGTTCTTTAGCATCTTCTAATTCATCATTAAAATTATTAAAGATGATATACTCGTAAGTAACCGGATTTTTAGTCTTAGCGAAATAATATTTAAGAGCCTCGGCTAAAGCAGCAAGTGAGTTTTGCTCGTTAATAGGCATAATCTCATTCCTCTTGCTATCATTTGCAGCATGTAAAGACAAGGCTAAATTAAATTTTACATCATCATCACCTAATTTTTTAATCATTTTAGCGATGCCAGCCGTAGAAACTGTTATTCTTTTATAAGACATGTTTAAGCCATCTTCTGCTGTAATTCTATCTATAGATTTTAAAACATTGCTGTAATTTAATAAAGGTTCGCCCATGCCCATGTAAACAATATTAGACAGTGGAATGCCATAATGTTCTTTCGCTTGTTGGTCTATTAAAACAACTTGGTCATAAATTTCATCGGCATTTAAATTTCGCTTTCTCTCCATATAACCCGTAGCACAAAATTTACAGGTTAAACTACAGCCAACTTGAGAGGATACACAAGCCGTCATTCTTTCTGTTGTAGGAATTAAAACACCTTCTATCAAATGTTTATCATGTAAAACAAATGTGTTTTTGATGGTTTTATCACTACTAAACTGAGAGGTATTAACTTTAACAGCATTAATTACAAATAGCTCGTTAAGTTTTTCGCGAAGTGGTTTGGAGAGATTACTCATTTCATCAAAACTAAAAGCAGATTTTTTCCAAAGCCATTCATACACTTGATTAGCTCTGAAAGCTTTTTCTCCAAGGTCTAAAAAACGTTTTTTTAAATCTTCCAGAGATAAGCTCCTGATGTCTGTTTTAGTTATTTGAGTATCCATTTATGGTTGCAAAATTACAATTTATATTTACAAGCTTAGGTAATATTCATATTATGGTATAAAGATTGTTCAAGTTCAATTATCAATTTAATATATATTCAAATAATTAACGATAAATCCAAAATTTTGCAATGAGGAAGTTTACAGCAGATTATATTTTTACATTAGAGTCAGAACCATTAAAAAATGGTTTAATTGTAACTGATAATGAAGGAAAAATTCTTGCCGTAAACGATTCGTTTGATGAAAAGGACAAAGAAATTGAACACTTTAATGGCGCTATAGTTCCTGGTTTCATTAATGCACATTGTCATCTAGAATTATCTCATCTTAAAGATAAAATTGAACCGGGTAATGGTTTAGTTGCTTTTCTTAAAGATGTAATTGCTATAAGAGGTAAAGAAAGTAAAGATGTACAGAAAGCTATACAGGCTGCCGACAAAGAAATGTGGAAGAATGGAATAGTTGCCGTTGGCGATATTTCAAATACAGACATTACTGCAAAAATAAAAACACAAAGTCCTATACACTACCATACATTTGTTGAAATGGTTGGGCTAGACCCTGCAAAGGCAGATGAAGTGATGGAAAAGGCTATTGCAACAGCAAATGCTTTTGATACTTCTGTATCTTTAACACCTCATGCACCTTATACTTTATCAAAGGCATTATTAAAAAAGCTTTATAATTATTGTAAGCATAAGGTAAACCCTATCAGTTTGCATAACCAAGAAAGTGATGAGGAGAATAAATTCTATCGCTACAAAACCGGTGAATTTGTAAAGTTTTATGAAGATTTAGGTATCAATATAGATTATTTTTCGCCACTTTCTAAAAATACCATGCAAGCTATTGTTCCTTTATTGCCAGAGATGCAACGCATTTTATTGGTACATAATGTGTATACCAGCTTAAAAGATGTTTACATGTTAAGAAGGTTCACCAAAAATATTTTCTGGTGTTTCTGTCCAGGTGCAAATTTATATATCGACCATAAACTACCTGCATTTGATTTCTTTAAGCAAAGCGATTACCCTATAACTTTAGGTACAGATAGTTTAGCATCAAACCACGGGTTAAGCATTTTAGAGGAAATGAAAATCATTCATCAGCATAGAGAAGATTTTTCTTTCGAAACTTTATTAAAGTGGGCTACCATAAACGGAGCAAAGTTTTTAGACTTAGACAAAGAGCTAGGAAGTCTTGCAGTAGGAAAAAAACCAGGTTTAAACCTCATCTCAAATTTCAAGAATAACCACCTTACAGAAAAATCTACTGTTAAAAAGCTTATTTAATTTGGATAATCATGAGTAAACAGCCAAATTAGCTTTGTTTAAATAGTTGTTTCTTTTGTTTTTATCAATTTTATGAAGAAGGCTTTCCAAATTACAGTTAAAGGAAAAGTACAGGGTGTGTTTTTTAGAGCCTCTACAAAAGCCGTGGCAGACCAGCTGGGCGTTAAAGGAAATGTGAAGAATTTGCCTAATGGCGATGTATTTATAGAAGCCGAAGTTGATGCTTTTTTTGAGCAAGATTTTTTAGAATGGTGCAAAACCGGCCCTGATGAGGCAGAAGTAACCGCTTTAGAAGTAAAAGAAGCAGAATTAAAAAACTTCATTAATTTTGAGATTCTAAAAAGATAAGCTTGTCTGTATTAAGAAAATTTGCTGGCCAAACTGCAATTTATGGTTTAAGTACCATAGCATCTCGTATCCTTAACTTCTTTCTTACACCGGTTTATACCCTGGTTTACAAACCGGCTGTTTATGGTATTTTCACCACCCTTTACGCTTATGCATCTATTTGCAATGCAGTAATGGCCTTTGGTATGGAAACCACCTTTTTTAGGTTCATCAATAAAAATGAGGGAGATAAGGAAAAAGTTTATAGCAATACATTTCTGGTAGTTTTGTTGTTAGGGCTTTTATTTCTAAGCACAACTTTCTTATTTCTTGACCCTTTGGCGCAATGGCTACAAGCAGGTAAGCAAAGCTCTTTAGCAGATTATAAGCTATATATCCAATACTTTATTTTCATTTTATTTCTAGATGCTTTAGCCGTGATTCCTTTTGCCAGAGTAAGGGCAGAAGGAAAGCCCAAACGCTATGCTATCATCAAATTTGTTAATATTTTAAGTTTTATCTCGCTCAATTTGTTTTTCATCTTTGGTATTCCCTTCATCATTCATCATCGGCTGCCATTTTCAAACGAGTTATCGCAGTTTTACCAGACAGAATGGATAGGATATGTTTTTATTTCTAACTTAATAGCCAGCGGTTTAACGCTTTTACTATTGCTGCCAGAGCTGCTAAAACTAAAATTTAATCCCGATAAGAAGTTGGTTTTAGATATGTTTACCTACAGTTTTCCTATTCTTATAGCCAACCTTTCTTTTATTATTAATGAGAATTTAGATAAAATTTTCTTAGGTCAATTATTGCCAGCCGCTATTAGCGAAGAGCAAGTAGGTATTTATGGCGCTTGTAGTAAATTGGCTATTTTCTTAAGCATCTTCATCAATGCTTTTAGGCTTGGTGCCGAGCCTTTTTTCTTTAACCATGCAAAAAATAGCAATGCTAAAGAAACTTATGCAACTATCATGAGTTATTTTATCATAGCGCTAAGTATCATCTTTGTAGGTTTGGTGGCCAATATAGAATTACTTAAATATTTTATTGGCGAGGCTTATTGGGTAGGCTTAAATGTTGTGCCTGTTTTATTATTAGGGTATTTAAGTTTAGGGATATACATGAACTTATCGGTATGGTATAAACTATCAGACCAAACAAAATATGGTTTATACATATCTGGTATTGGGGCAGTTTGTACCATTATCCTTAATCTTATATTTATTCCCTTATGGGGATATATGGCATCGGCATGTATATCTTTAACGGTGTATATGTTAATGATGATTTTGTCTTATATATGGGGGCAAAAACATTATCCAATACCTTATAAATTGAGGAAGGATATGATGTATATTGGTTTAGCTGTGCTATTTGTTTTTGCTTCTTTTGTATTATTTAAGCGAAATATCATAGCTGGTAATATTTTATTATTACTTTTCACTTCCATCATTGTTTATACAGAGAAAGATACTCTAAAACGCATTTTTAAAATATGAAGATTAACATCATCAATAAATCTAATAACCCTTTACCTCATTATGAAACTGTAGCTTCAGCAGGTTTAGATTTAAGAGCAAATTTAGAAAGCCCAGAATCATTAAAACCTTTAGAAAGAAAGCTTATCTCAACAGGTTTGTTTATAGAGTTACCTATGGGTTATGAAGCGCAAATAAGACCCAGAAGTGGTTTAGCATATAAATCTGGTATCTCTATTGTCAATAGTCCGGGTACTATTGATGCCGATTATAGAGGAGAAATTAAAATATTACTTATAAACCTTTCTACCGAAGATTTTGTCATTAACCATGGCGATAGAATAGCACAAATGGTTATAGCGGCACATGAGCAGGCAGAATGGGTTGAAGTTGATGTACTAAGCGAAACAGAAAGAGGTGCCGGTGGTTATGGGCATACAGGAGTAAAATAAATGATGAATAAGAAGCATATCTTAATTTTAGCTTTAACCTTTGCAGGGCTGTTGAGTTATGCTCAAAAAAACAAGAATAAACAGCAAGAATTTATCGTTCTAAGCGGTAAGCAGCTGTCTCAGCAGGATAGCAGCTTGGTAGAAAACCTATATTTTTCTGGTCTTAAAGAGAAAGTTTCTGATAATTACAGTTTAGCAGCAGATTTTTTTAAAAGAGCTTTAGATATAGATCCTTTACATCATTTTTCTGCTTATGAATTGGCTCAAATTTATTTCAGAGCCAAAGATTTTGAACAAGCCAAAAATTTCATTCAAAAGGCTATCACCGTAGAAACACAAAACGAGTGGTACTGGTTACTTTCTTCCAATATTTATCAGGAACTTAAGGATTATCAGTTGCTCCATTACGCCTTAACAGAATTGGTAAAAACAGCTCCTGATAAAATAGAATATCAACTAGATAAGGCTAACACCTTGATGATTTTAAAGAAAAACGATGAGGCCTTAGCTATTTATGATGCTTTAGAACAACAATACGGCTCAAATCCTGAAATTATTAAAGGCAAACAAAGCATTTTTGTTAGTAAGGGAGATTTTAAAGGTGCTACTACTCATTTGCAAAAGCTAATTGATGAAAACCCAGAAGAGGTTGTTAATTATATTTATCTAGGAGATTTATATTTTAATAACAGACAAAAAGATAAAGCGCTTGAGGTGTATAAAAAAGCAAAAGTTTTAGCTCCAGAGAATGCTTATATCAATCTAGCTTTGGCTGATATTTACAACTCGATAGGTAAAAATGAAGAAGCTTTTAACGAGTTAAGAGTTGCTTTTTCGCATCAAGAATTAGATATAGACCAAAAGATAAAGATTATCATCAGTTATTTTTCTGCTTTTCAAGAGTTAAGAGCAGTTAGGTATGCCGAAACTTTATCTAGAACTTTAACAGAAATACATAGCAATGAAGCTAAAGCTTTTGCGGTTTATGGCGATGTTTTGTATCAAAAGAACGAGTTAGATAAAGCTAAACTAGCTTACCAGCAGGCGGTAATTTTAAACAAGCAAATTTATGTGGTTTGGGATCAACTGATTAGGATAAAGCTTGCCCTTAATGATATGGCAGGTGTGGTTAAAGATGGGGAGGAAGCATTAACATTATTTCCCAATCAGGCTGTTTTATACGTTTATACGGCTTTAGCTTATAATCAGTTAAAACAAAGTGAAAAGGCTGTAAATTATTTAAATGCGGCACTTAATTACGAGCTTAATAATGCTTTAAAAGTACAGGTTTACAGTAGCTTAGGCGATGCTTATCAAAGTTTAAAGAAATTTAAAGAATCTGTTGCAGCTTATGAAAAAGCATTAGCTTTAGAGCCCGATAATGTATATGCGCTCAACAATTATGCTTATTATTTATCGTTAAGAGATGAGAATCTTGAAAAAGCCGAGCGTATGTCTTATCGTTCTAACCAGTTAGAAAAAGACAATTCTTCTTTTTAGATACTTACGCTTGGATATTGTTTAGGCAAAAGAAGTACAAAGAGGCTAAAGATTGGATAGAAAAAGCTTTAAAAGCAAGCGATAACCAAAGCGCCACCATTGTAGAGCATTATGGAGATATTATTTTCCACTTAGGAGATAAGGCCGGGGCTTTAGAACATTGGAAAAAAGCGCTTCAATTAGGAGAGAAAAGTATATTATTACAAAAGAAGATTAATGAAGGCAAATATTTTGAATAACATTTTCTTAATGCTAATAGCTTTGTTTTTTACAACAGCTTGCAGTACAAAAAGAATAGTTTCAAATACGGGTACAGTTGCGGTAGAAAAGAAGGTGAAGTTTAGTTTATCTGATATCAAAAAGAAAGGATTTTCTTTCGAAACTTTAGCTGCCAAAGCAAAAGCTAGTATTGATATAGCGGGTAAAAATCAGGATTTAAACCTCAATCTCAGGATAAAAAAAGGACAAATCATTTGGTTATCGGTAACGGCATTTGCTGGGGTAGAAGTGGCTCGTTTATATGTAACACCAGATAGCGTTAAATTAATCAATCGCCTCAATAGCGAATATGTATTGAAGCCTTTTAACTTTATTCATCGTTATACCAGTTCTGCTATTTCTTATCAAGAATTAGAAGCTTTATTTATAGGTAATACCTTACCCTTTGCGCTAGTGAATGGAAGTTCAAAAATTACAGAAGAAAATAAGCTTTTTTACTTAGCAGGTAATTATGAGAATCTACATTTTAAGCATCAGTTTAATGAAGTTTTACAATTATTAAAGCTAGAGCTAAAAGATACTTTGGCAGAACAAAAATTAGAAGCTTCTTATCAAGATTATAGACCTTTATCAGGGAAAGATTTTCCTTACCAAATAAGTTTAAGTTCTAGTATAGAAAATCAAAAAGTGAGTTTAAATCTTAACTATCAAACTGTACAGGTTCAGGTACAACAAGATTATCCCTTTAATATTCCTAAAAGATACACCTTGATAGAATAATTTTTTAGATACCTTTGCGAAAATGAAGTACTTTAAAGCCCTTATCATATTCTTTTTGCTGGCCATTGGCAGTAACCAATTATTTGCCCAAACCAGAGCAGAGTTAGAGCGTAGGAAAGCACAGCTCAATAAAGATATTGAGATGATTAATAATACGCTTAAAAAGACAGCTTCTAGTAAGAAAGTTACTCTACAACAATTAAATGCTTTAAGAGCGCAGATAAGATTACGTGAAGAGAAAATCAGAACCATAAATTCTGAGGTGAGATTACTAGACGGGCAAATCAATGAAAATCTTAATACAGTTAAATCGCTTCAATCTCAGTTAAAACAGCTTAAAGTAGATTATGCTGCCATGATAAGATTTGCCCAAAAAAACCAAGGCGCATATAGTAAGTTGATGTATATTTTTGCAGCAAATGATTTTAACCAGGCTTATAAAAGGATGAAATACTTGCAGCAGTTTAGCGAGTATCGTATCAAGCAGGCCAATTATATCGAGGAAACTCAAAATAATTTAAGAGGAAAAATTGCTGTTCTAAATAAGAATAAGCAAGAAAAAGATCACCTCTTAACAGACCAACAGAAAGAAAAAAACAAGTTGGGCAATGAGCAGGCCAACCAAGCTAAGGTGGTGAAGACATTAACCTCTCAAGAGAAAAAGTTAAAACAAAACTTAGCTCAAAAACAAAGAGATGCAGCTAAATTAGATAGAGCAATTAGAGAGGCTATCCAGAGAGAGATTGCAATTGCTAAAAAGAAAGCAGAAGATGAAGCCAGAGCCGCGGCCGCAAAAGCCAAAGCAGAAGGTAAAGAGGCGCCAGTTGCAAAATCAAGTAGCGGGTCTATTTTATCAGCAACACCAGAGGCAGCAAAGTTATCAGCAGATTTTGTAAGTAATAGAGGCCGTTTACCATGGCCTGTAAGCAATGGTGTTATTACCGATGGTTACGGTAAAAGAAATGTTGTAGGAAACGTAACATCAGAAAATAATGGCTGGAATATACGGACAGGAGCAAATGCCTCTGTAAGAGCGGTTTTTGGTGGTACAGTTGCAAGGGTATTAGAAATTGCAGGTAAAGGTGTAGTGATGATTAGACATGGAGAGTTTTTTACCGTATATCAAAATTTAAAAACCATAAGTGTTAGTGCGGGCGAGAAGGTGAGTACCAAACAAAGCATAGGCACTGTTGGCGCAGATGAAGAGGGGGTTTCTGAAATTCATTTCGAACTTTGGAAGGGCATGCAAGCACAAAATCCATCGCTTTGGTTGGCTAATTAACATCATTAAGAAAAGGCGTTAAAGAATAAATTTTTTATATTTGCGTTTGAACTATTAAAAATAAAGCATGTACTACGGAGTTTTATTATTCTTAAATTTGGGTACTCCAGAAATTATGTTGATAGTTTTTGTGGCATTACTTTTATTTGGAGGTAAAAAATTGCCAGAGCTTGCCAGAGGTTTAGGAAAAGGAATAAGAGAGTTTAAAGATGCTTCTGATGGCGTTAAAAGAGAAATTCACAGAAATATCAATACATTAACTGCTGAAGAAGAGTTAAGAAGAGATGAAGCTGCGGCTCAAAGACCTTCTACCCAACAACCTGAAGAGGGAGTTACTTCAGTAGAAACAGAACAAACAATTAAACCGTAATTAATCACAATTAAAATATAAAGAAAATGGGTCTAGGTGCACCAGAAATTATACTTATAATAGTAGCCTTGTTACTATTATTTGGAGGTAAAAAAATTCCAGAATTGATGAGAGGCTTAGGGAAAGGTGTTAAAGAATTCAAAGACGGACAAAACGGAGTTGAGAAAAAGGAAGAAAAGCCACAATAATTTTCTTAATATCCAAATTATTTATGATTCTTGTAACCTTGAATCTTTTGAACCATTCTTACACTCAAAAGATCCAGGGTTTTGTTTTAAATGATGCTAGCAGAAACTACTTACAACTATTCTAAATTAGAAGATATACAGGCTGATATACGCTCTGGCGTATTAAAGCTGGAAGATTTGGTTACTTTTTATTTAGACCGCATTCAGCAATTGGCTGATCTAAATGCTTATTTAGAAGTTTTTGGAGAAGAAGCGCTAGCGCAAGCTAAAGAGATACAAAAAAAGATTGATAACGGTACAGCAGGCAAGTTAGCGGGTATGGTTATCGGTTTAAAAGATAATATCTCTTATAAAGGACATCGCTTATCTGCATCATCTAAAATATTAGATGGTTATGTTGCTATCTATTCTTCAACGGTTGTAGAACGTGTTTTAGCAGAAGACGCCATTATTATTGGGCGCTTAAATTGCGATGAGTTTGCCATGGGTGCTTCTAATGAAACTTCTTACTTTGGCCCCGTTAAGAATTTTGCTGATACCACAAAAGTTTCTGGTGGTTCATCGGGTGGTTCTGCCGTAGCAGTACAAGCTCATTTATGTTTGGCTTCGTTAGGTTCAGATACCGGAGGCTCTATTAGACAGCCAGCAGCTTTTTGTGGTGTAGTTGGGTTAAAACCTACTTATGCCAGAGTGTCAAGATATGGTATTGTAGCTTATGCTTCATCTTTTGATCAAGTAGGGCCTATAACCCGCTCTGTTGAAGATGCGGCTTTATTGTTAGAAGTAATTGCCGGAAAAGACAATTACGATAGTACTTCTGCCATAGAGCCTGTACCTGCATACTCTACCCTTTTAAGCAATTCATCAAAAAGAAAAATAGCTTATATCGAGGAAACTTTACACTCAGAAGGTTTAGATCCAGAGATTAAGCAAAACATAGAAGCTCAAATTCAACTATTACGTAGCCAAGGTCATACTGTTGAACCTGTTTCTTTCGAATATTTAGATTATGTTGTTGCAACTTATTACATCTTAACAACGGCAGAAGCTTCTTCTAATTTGGCTAGATATGATGGTGTACATTTCGGTTACAGAAGTGATTCATCAACAGATTTAATTAGCACTTATAAATTCTCTAGGTCTGAAGGTTTTGGAGATGAGGTGAAAAGAAGAATTATGTTAGGCACTTTTGTTTTAAGTGCTGGTTATTATGATGCTTATTATTCAAGAGCTCAAAAAATACGCAGGCTTATCAAAGAAAAAACCGAACATATTTTAGAAGATTACGATTTTATTTTAACTCCAACAACACCAACTCCTGCTTTTAATATAGGCGAGCAACCTACAGACCCTGTAGTGATGTACTTAGCAGATATTTTTACCGTAGGAGCGTCTTTAGCCGGACTACCTGCAATTTCTTTACCATCAGGCATCAATAAAGATGGTTTACCTTTAGGCATGCAAATTATTGGTAAGCGCTTTGGCGAGGCAGATTTGCTGTCTTTTTCAAAATATTATTCTGAACTAGACAAAAAATAATTATTTTGTGGCTAACCCTATTTAATTAATTGGCCGTAGCCGGAAAATTTTAAAGAATGAGAAGCATAAAAAGTCTTATCCTGTGTATATTATTTTTGCAAATAGCACAGGTTAAATCTCAGAATTTAATTAAAACCGATACCAGCAGAACATTATTAAGCCCCAAAGAATCTAGAACCATTAGAAATCTGGTAAGAACTGATTCTAGCTTTGTACCTACCCAATTACCTCTACAACTAGAGCTGTTAAAATATAATGCTAATTTGTTATATAAGTATCGGCTAGATTCTATAAAAACGCCAATTCCATTAGACTATAATCAGCAAGTACAAACTTATATTGATATTTTTCTTGGACAGAGAAAGTTTATGGTTTCCAAGATGCTAAGTTTAGGGAACTATTATTTTCCAATTTTTGAAAAAGCGCTAAAAATAAAACAAATACCAGAAGAGTTTAAGTTTTTACCTATCATAGAATCTTCTTTAGATCCGCATGCTGTATCGCGGTCTGGCGCTACGGGTTTGTGGCAATTTACCTACATCACCGGAAAGGGTTATGGTTTAACCATAGATAGCTATTTAGATGAGCGTAAAGACCCTATCAGCTCTAGCTATGCTGCTGCAAATTATTTAAAAGATGCTTATAAAGAGTTGGGAGATTGGCTGCTTACTTTAGCCGCTTATAATTGTGGTACAGGTTGCGTTAAAAGAGCTATACAAAGCGCTGGCGGAGTAAGAAATTATTGGGAAATTCAACCTTATTTGCCTGTAGAAACGCAAAATTATGTCCCTAAATTTATTGCGGTAACTTACCTCATGAATTATTATCATACCTATAAGGATATTAAAATACCTGACGCTGATGCTAAAATTAATATAGACTCTATTTATGTAAATAAATTTGTTGGTATTGATGACTTAGCTGCGGTTTTAGATATGGAGGAGAAAGATTTACAGATTTTAAACCCGGCTTATAAGCGAAATATCATCAACGGAAGTGAAGATAAGCCTAAAAGATTAATCATCCCTAAAGTGAGTTTTAAAACTTATGCTTCTTTATATGATATCTTGAACAATGATAAACCTCTTGCAGAATTAGCAGAAAATCCTGTTATTATGCCAGCCTCACAGTCGCAAGGTTATCATCTTGTAGCAAAAGGAGAAACTTTAGCTAGTATTGCTAATAAGTATCGTTTAGAAGCTCAAGACCTTAAAGTTTGGAACAATTTAAAAAGTTTCACCCTTGTGCCAGGGCAAAAAATTATCATCACCAAAGTAAACGAAGAAAAACCTAAACCACAATATTTAACCTATACCGTTAAACTTGGCGATACCTTAACCGCTATTGCAAAGAAATTTAACGGGGCAACAGTTAGCAGCATACAAACATTAAATAACCTCCAAAATGCGAGCCTTTCCGTAGGGATGGTGCTTAAAATTATGGCATTATAAAGAGGGAGCATATAAATCAATTAATCTTACAATTAGAGAGAATTTTTATTACAGAGGAAATGAGTAAGACTACCAGAAAGCAGGATGCTTTGGATTATCATTCACAAGGCAGACCGGGGAAAATTCAAGTTGTCCCAACAAAACCAACCAATTCACAAAGAGATTTAACATTAGCATACTCGCCAGGTGTTGCAGAACCTTGTTTAAAGATAGCGGCTAATCCGGAAGATGTTTATAAATATACTGCCAAAGGCAATTTAGTTGCCGTTATAAGTAATGGTACAGCAGTATTAGGTTTAGGCGATATTGGCCCTGAAGCCGGAAAGCCTGTAATGGAGGGTAAAGGTATTTTGTTTAAAATCTTTGCAGATATTGATGTTTTTGATTTAGAGCTGAACACCAAAACTGTAGATGAATTTGTGAATGTTGTTAAAGCACTAGAGCCAACGTTTGGAGGTATAAACTTAGAAGATATTAAAGCACCAGAATGCTTTGAGATTGAGCGTCGCTTAAAAGAGGAAATGAACATTCCTGTGATGCATGACGACCAGCATGGTACAGCTATCATCTCTGCGGCAGCTTTACTTAACGCTTGCGAACTTCAAAAAAAGAAAATCAAAGATGTTAAGATTGTTATAAACGGGGCTGGTGCTGCGGCTATTTCTTGTACCAGACTGTATGTTTCTTTAGGTGCGCAAAAAGAAAACATTGTAATGCTAGATAGAACTGGTGTTATTAGAGCAGATAGACCAGATTTAGATGGCACAAAAGCAGAATTTGCAACCAAAAGAGATATTGCTACCCTGGCAGATGCTGTAAAAAATGCAGATGTATTTATTGGCTTATCTTCTGCTGATATTTTAAGTGCTGAGGTTCTGAAAACAATGGCGCCTAATCCTATTGTTTTTGCTATGGCTAATCCAAATCCTGAGATTGCTTATGAACTTGCAGTAAAAACCCGCAAAGATATCATCATGGCCACCGGCCGTTCTGATTATCCTAACCAAGTAAATAACGTTTTGGGTTTCCCTTATATTTTTAGAGGTGCTTTAGATGTAAGAGCTAGAAGCATTAATGAAGAGATGAAGATTGCAGCTGTTAAAGCTATTGCTGAATTAGCAAAAGAGTCTGTTCCTGAGGCTGTTAATTTAGCTTATAACACTACAAATCTTAAATTCGGGAAAGATTATATCATCCCAAAACCTATAGATTTTAGATTAATTACCACAGTAGCACCTGCGGTTGCCAAAGCAGCTATAGCATCTGGTGTGGCAGGTACAACCATAAAAGATTGGGACGCTTACGCTGAGGAATTGAAAAAGCGTTTAGGAATGGATGATGCCATTGTTAGAGCGTTATCAAACAAAGCTAAATCTAACCCGCAAAGAGTAGTTTTTGCTGAGGCTGATAATTATAAAATCTTAAAAGCGGCACAAATTGTAAAGGATGATGGTATAGCCATCCCAATTTTACTTGGTAATAAATCCATCATCAATAAAATTATTGCTGATAATGATTTAGAATTAGAGGGTGTAGAGGTAATAGACCCGCTTGAAGAAATAGAATTGAGCGAGAAATTTGCCCAGTTCTTATACAGTAAGCGCCAAAGAAGAGGGATAACGCTTTATCAAGCCAGAAAATTGATGAGAGACAGAAATTACTTTGGCGCATCTATGGTAGAGTTTGGTAATGCCGATGCTTTAATTTCTGGTTTAACCAGAGATTATGGAACCACCGTAAAACCAGCTTTACAAATTATTGGTACAGAGTCTGGAGTTAATAAAGTAGCTGGTATGTACATGATGTTGACCAAAAGAGGTCCAGTTTTCTTTGCCGATACCACTATCAATTTAGCTCCTACTGCACAAGAACTGGTAGATATAACTTTATTGGTAAACAGGTCTGTTCAACAATTCAATATATCACCACGAATAGCTTTATTATCCTACTCTAATTATGGATCTAATGATGGTGAAGTTTCTCAAAAAACAAGAGAAGCAGTCAGGATTTTACACAACCAATTTCCAGATATTGTTGTAGACGGAGAGGTGCAGGCTAACTTTGCTTTAAACCCTGAGTTGATGAAAGATAATTTTTCTTTCTCTAAACTTAAAGATGGGCCGGCAAATACGTTGGTTTTTCCTAACTTAGAATCCGGAAATATTGCTTATAAACTTTTACAAGAATTAGGCGGTGCAGAAGCCGTAGGCCCAATATTGTTAGGCATGAATAAGCCAGTTCATGTATTACAATTGGGTAGTTCAGTAAGAGAAATAGTAAATATGGTAACTATAGCCGTTGTTGATGCACAGGATAAAGCTGCCATAAAGGTTTCTAAGAAAAAATAATATTTCATGAGCAATAAATTAAGTATTCATGTACGCTTATATTGATGGTAGGTTAACATTTAAATGTCCTACTTATGTTATTCTTGAAGCTGGTGGAGTTGGTTACCAACTCCACATTTCTTTACATACCTACACTTTATTAAAAGATGAAGAAAGATGTAAGATGTATGTTTGGCTTCATGTAAAAGAAGACGCACATACACTTTATGGGTTTATAGAAGAAGGCGAAAAGAGATTATTCCTGCATTTGATATCGGTAAACGGTATTGGGCCAAATACAGGAAGAATGATGCTTTCTTCCATCTCTCCGCAAGAAATAGAAGATGCCATTATCAAAGGAGATGTTGATCAAATAAAACGCATAAAAGGTATTGGGCCAAAATCTGCTCAGCGCTTAATCATTGAACTTCAGGATAAACTGAAAAAAGATGGTACTGGTACATTAATTTCTGCACCGTTAAACAATACTGCAAAAGAAGAAGCGTTAAGTGCTTTAGTGATGTTGGGTTTTGTTAAAAACAGCGCAGAAAAGGCAGTAGATTTTGCATTAAAAAACTCTGAAAAAGCACTTTCTGTAGAGGAGATTATAAAAATTGCTTTAAAAAACCTTTAATTGCTAATCCTAAACCATAATACGTTTGAAAATTAATTTTTCCTGTTTGTTAAACAGGTTATTAATTATTGTTGCTTATTTATTCATTGCTAGTACTGCTGTAGCACAAAATAACACTAGTAATGATTCTTTGAAGATTAAATATCCGGTTAAAGACACGCGTACTACGCCTGTTTTTGGTGGGGGTGGGGGGATTTTTCTCAAAAATCCGGAAAATATTAAACGTACTGTAGTGTATGACCCGCTTACCAAAAAATATATCATTAAAGAAAAAATAGGCGATAGAGACTATAAAGCGCCACAATTTTTATCTTTTAGCGAGTATCAGAAACTAGAACAGCAAAGAATACAGCAACAATACTGGAACAATTTGGTTGTTACAGGTATCCCCGATGAAAGTAATGGCTTCATGCCATCTGTAACTGTAAAAAGTAAATCTTTTGAAAGAATATTTGGAGGTAATACCATCAATATTCAACCACGCGGTACGGCTGATTTAACTTTCTCTGGAAGAATTAATAAAAATGAAAATCCTTTATTTAACGAAAGACAGAGAAAACAAGGAAATTTTGATTTCGACCAAAGAATTCAAATGAATTTGATTGGTAATATTGGTGAAAAGTTAAAAATAACCACCAATTATAATACCGAAGCTCAATTTGATTTTGAAAATCAGCTTAAACTAGAATATACAGGCAAGAAAGACGAAATCATACAAAAGCTTGAGGCTGGTATGGTTAATTTTCCGCTAAATACAACCTTAATATCGGGTAGCCAAGCCTTATTTGGGGTAAAAACACAGCTACAATTTGGGCGCTTAGGTGTAACCAGCTTATACTCTCAACAAAAATCTCAGGCCAAGGAAATCACCATTACTAATGGTTCTCAACAAAACGAGTTTCGGATATCTTCAGATAATTACGAAGCCAATAAGCACTATTTCTTAGCGCAATATTTTAGAGATAATTTTAACAACGCCATGGCTAGGCTTCCTGTGATAACTTCAAGCATCAATATTACCCGTGTAGAAGTTTGGATAACAAACAGAAGCAACAGCACTACAGATTCTAGAGATATATTAGCATTTCTAGATTTAGGAGAAAATACACCTTACAACACCACCCAATTTACTGGCGGCGGTAATAGGTTTCCATCAGCTTTTACAGATCAGAACTTCCCGCAGCCGCAATCAAACAATTTATTGCAAAGAATTCCGGCTAATGCGAGGTTAACCAACGCTAATGATATTGACGCTTTTTTTCAAGGCTCTGGTCGTACAGATAATTACAATAAATTAACTTATGCTAGAAAACTTACCGAAAGAGAGTTTACTTTAAACCCACTTTTGGGTTATATTTCTTTAAATAATGCGCTTAACGCTGATGAAGTTTTAGCCGTAGCTTATCGTTATACCGTAAATGGCGAAGAATTTCAGGTGGGCGAGTTTTCTACAGATAGACCGGTGGCACCAGAGAATCCTGAAGTACTTTATGCCAAGCTTTTAAAGAACGAAACCATTAAAACCAATTTGCCCATTTGGGATTTAATGATGAAAAATATCTATGCTTTGGGTGCTTACCAAATCAGTAGAAACGATTTTAGGTTGAATATTTTCCGTTTGGATGAAAGCGGTATAGAAAAGCCCTTAATAACAGAAGGGGCTAAACTAGATGATAATAATCGGCCTTTAGCTAGCAAGTTGTGGTTACAAGTTACGGGTGTTGATAGGTTAAATCAACAAAATGCCAGACAGCCAGATGGTTTCTTTGATTTTCTAGAAGGTCAAACCATAGATCCCCTAAACGGAAAAATAATATTCCCTGTGATAGAGCCTTTTGGTAAAGATTTAAGAGCTCAGTTTGATGAAACAACAGAGCAAGCGCTAATTAGTAAATATGTTTACCAACCTCTTTACGATTCTACCAAAGCATTAGCACAACAGTTTTTCCCAGCTTTAAACAGGTATATCATTAAAGGAACTTATCAATCTCAAGTAAGTTCAGAATTTCAGTTAAATGCCATCAATGTGCCAGAAGGCTCGGTTACGGTAACGGCCGGAACTTTACGCTTAACAGAAGGGGCAGATTATACGGTTGATTATAATATTGGAAGGGTAAGAATTCTTAATCAGGCTTTATTAAACTCGGGGCAACCCATCAAAATAAAATTAGAAAGTAACGAATTATTTGGTATTCAACAACGCTCTTTATTTGGAACCCGGTTTGATTATAAAGCCAACGAAAAACTAAACCTCGGGGCTACCATCATGAATTTGAAGGAAACGCCTTTAACACAAAAAGTTAATTTTGGCGAAGAATCTATCTCTAATACCATGTATGGTTTTGATGTTAATTACAATACATCTAGCAGATTTTTAACAAAACTGGTAGATAGAATTCCATTTTTATCAACCAAAGAAGAGTCTAGTTTTACTTTTAGTGGCGAGTTTGCAAAATTTGACCCCGGGCATCCAAAAGCTTTAGATTTTGCTGGTAGCGAAGGCGGCGCAAGTTATATAGATGATTTTGAAGGAAGCAGATCTATCATAGACTTAAAAAGTCCGGTAAATTGGCAAATATCCGGTACACCGCAACGCTTCCCAGAATCTCAATTAACTAATGATTTATCTTACGGGTTTAATAGAGCAAAACTTTCTTATTTCACCATAGACCCTATTTTTTACAACAGAAGTAATTTAACGCCCCCAAACATAGCGGGTAACCGTACCGAGTTATCTAACCACTATGTTAGAGAAGTTTTAGAAACCGAAGTTTTCCCATTCAGGCAAGTGGCCACAGGTACTTTACTTACTTTGCCAACTTTTAACGTTGCTTACTATCCTTCACTACGTGGTCCCTACAATTTTACAGCAACAGGTTTAAATCCTGATGGAACATTAACTAACCCGAGACAACGCTGGGGCGGGATGTTTAGGAGAGTAGAAACCAATGATTTTGAAGCCCTAAATATAGAATTTATAGAGTTTTGGGTTTTAGACCCCTTTATTTATAAGCCAGGTTCTCAAGGTGGAGATTTGTATTTAAATATTGGAAACATCTCAGAAGATATTTTAAAAGATGGGCGTAGAAGCTTAGAAAACGGTATTGCACCAGATAATGACCCAACAAAAACCGACGAAACAGTTTGGGGAAGAGTACCCAAATTACAACCCGTTATACAAGCCTTTGATAATGATCCTAATGCTCGCCAAATACAAGATATCGGTATAGATGGATTAAATAATGTTGCAGAACAGGCTAAATTTCAAACACAAATTAACCAGATTACAGCGCAACTAAACTCGCAAGCAGCTAGTTTTTACAATGCAGATCCATCTTCAGATGATTATATGTATTACCGTGGTCCGGCTTTAGACCAAGCTAATGCAGGTATCTTAAAAAGGTACGAAAACTTTAATGGTACAGAAGGTAACTCTAAAACCTCTCAACAATCACAAGATGCTTTAGGGATAGAAAACTCTGCTTCTACACCTTTACCAGACGGTGAGGATGTTAACCGCGATAATAGCACAACCAAAGCGGATGAGTATTTTGAGTATAAAGTAAGCATCAGACCACAAGATTTAGTAGTAGGGCAAAATTTTATTGCAGACCGTGTAGTTGCAGCCGTAAGATTGGCTGATGGAACAACAGAAAACGTTACTTGGTATCAATTTAGAGTTCCGGTAGCACAGTTTAGAGACAGGGTTGGCGGTATTCAAGATTTTAAATCTATCCGCTTTATGCGAATGTATTTAACAGATTTTGCTGATACTACCGTATTACGTTTTGCAAGGCTACAATTGGTTAGGGGCGAGTGGAGAAGGTTTAACGCAGAAGCACAACCAGATAAAGTTATAGCTGACCCCGCTTTAGGAAATGTAGGCTTAGATAATTCTACCTTGGATGTATCTACGGTAAACATAGAAGAAAACGGTACAAGAACGCCTATTCCTTATGTTACCCCGCCGGGTATAGTAAGGGAAAGAGATTTCTCAAACTTTAGAGGTGATACTCGTCAAAACGAGCAATCACTTTCTGTAGTAGTAAAAAATTTAAGAGACGGGTATTCTAGAGCCGCCTTCAAAACAACTGTTAACGATGTAAGGGCATACAAAAAGTTACAAATGTTTATCCATGCGGAGAGCGATGTGATGGCAGCACCTTTAAGGGATGGTGATATTCATGCTTTTATAAGGTTAGGTACCGATAATCAGGATAATTTTTATGAGTATGAAATACCTATGAAGATTACTACAGCGGGCTCTAGAGACCCAGAAGCTATATGGCCAGCAGCAAACAGGTTAGATCTAGAGTTCAGACTTTTACAACAAGCAAAAATTGCCAGAAACAATGCTACTAGAAATGGCTCGCCTTGGCCTTTTAATATTCCTTATTCTTTTTCTGATGGGGAAAATAAAGTAACCATTAAAGGGCAACCAGATTTAAGTAAACTGCGGGTAATTATGTTAGGGGTAAGAAATCCTTTAAACAAAAATGATGGCAGACCAGATGATGGCTTAGATAAAAACGTAGAAATTTGGTTCAACGAGTTAAGATTAACCGATTTTGATGAGCGTGGTGGTTGGGCTGCAACTGCCAGAATGAATGCTAAACTAGCCGATTTTGGCGATGTAACCGTCTCTGGAAATAGAAGCACCATAGGTTTTGCCTCTTTAGAAAAACGCGTAAGCGAGATAAACCGTTCTGATGATCAATTCTTTGATTTATCAACAAGTTTTGAGTTAGGGAAATTCTTCCCAGATAGAACGGGTATCAAAATACCAATGTACTTTAATTACTCTAGTCAGCTAAGTACACCACAGTTTGATCCAAGAAACCCTGATTTAGAGTTGAAGAATATCATGGATTTATTACCTCGTGGAACAAGAGATTCTATCTTAAATTATGCACAAGATTATACTTTAAGACGCGGTATCAATTTTACCAATGTTAGAAAAATTAAAACCAACCCCGATGCTAAAAGCAGAATCTGGGATATAGAAAACTTAAGTCTTACTTATGCTTTTAACGAGTATGATCATCGTGATTTTATCAACCAAAGTTCTCTACAAAAAAATTACCGAGGCTCTTTAGCTTATAATTATAATAACCAAGCAACTTTTATCACACCGTTTAGCAAACTTATCAAAAGCAATAATTTAGCTTTATTAAAAGACTTCAACTTTAACTTATTGCCTTCTGTTTTAAATTTCAGGATAGAAGTAAACCGTTTATACTCAGAAAATACACTCCGAGATAACGATCCTAACAATGCCATTCCTATACAAACTACTTTCAATAAGAATTTTAACATCAGCAGGTTGTATGGCATCAGTTGGGATTTAACCAAAACATTAAAGTTAGATTTTAATGCTACCAATCTTTCTTTGGTAGATGAGCCAGAAGGAAGAATAACAGGCTTAAAAAGAGATACAGTTTGGAATAATTTTAGAAATCTGGGCAGAACAACAGATTATAACCATACCGTAAGCTTAAGCTATACAGTGCCTATTAACAAAATACCGGGTTTAGAATTTGTGAACGTTATAACCCGTTATCAAACCCAGTTTAGCTGGATGACAGAGCCTTTAATCAGTATTAACGACCCTGACATTAACTTTGGTAATACCATACAAAACTCTCGTACGGTTCAGTTAAATCCTACTTTAAATTTCAATTTACTGTATAATAAATTTGGCTTTTACCGTAAAATGAATAGCGCTAATAGCGAAGCTAGCAGATTGAGCAAAGCTTTATTTGATGTTCTCTTCTCTATCAAAAATATAAGCGGTTCATATATCCGTAACGATGGCACATTCTTGCCTGGCTATCTACCAGAAACCAATGCCTTTGGTATGGATTTTTCTGCCAATGCACCAGGCGTAGGTTTTGTTTTAGGCTCGCAAGAAGATATAAGAGGCACTGCCTTACAAAATGGTTGGTTAACCAGAGACACCTTGCTAAACCAACTATTTGTAAAGAATTTAAACGAAAAACTTAACCTAAGAGGAACGCTAGAACCTTTTAAAGATTTTAGGTTAGAGTTAACCGTCTTCAAAAATCAGAGTAGAAATTTCTCAACCAATTTTAGGTTTGATGCAGAAACTAATGGTTTCGAAAGTTTAAGGCCTATAACTTCAGGCGATTATAGCATTTCTATTATCTCTTTAGGAAGCGCCTTTAAAGAAAAAAATAGCGATAGAAATTCGGCTGTCTTCCAACAGTTTTTAGTTAACCGAGAAATTATATCAAGAAGGTTAGGAACACAAAATCCTAATAGCGGTGGCTTAGGCACCGATAACTTTGCCGATGGGTATAACAAAAGCTCACAGGATGTAGTGATACCAGCTTTATTAGCTGCTTATCTAAATAAAGATGCAGGTAGTATCAGTTTAAATAGCTTCAAGAAAATACCGGTTCCTAACTGGCGTATGACTTATAATGGTTTAGCAAAGCTACCTTTCATAAGTCAGTGGTTCTCTTCATTTGATGTAACACATGGTTATAACTCTACTTATAACGTTAACGCTTTTAACTCTTTAATCAGATATTCAGAACTTAATGGTTTTGCAAATTCTAGAGATCAGCAAAATAATTTTTTACCTTTTTATCAATTCTCACAGGTTACTTTGTTTGAGCAGTTTGTGCCTTTATTAGGGATAGATATGCGTTTAAAAAACAGCATGACTATCAATATCGAATATAGAAAATCTCGTTCTTTAAGTTTTGCTTTAGCAAATAGCCAGTTGGCACAACAAAAAGACCAAGCTTTTGTATTTGGTTTTGGATATAGAACAGCAAATTTCAGATTCCCTTTTGGCTTGTTTAAAAGTGTAAATCTTAAAAACGATTTAAACTTCAAGCTAGATGTAGCTATAAGAGATAATAAAACCGTAATTTTCAGAGCAGATGTAGAAGATGCCGAGATTTCTGGAGGGTCTAAAAACATCACCTTTAGGCCGAGTATAGATTATGTATTAAACCAGCGCTTTAATTTAAGAGTCTTTTATGATTCTAATATTACGCAGCCTTATACATCGCAAACATTTAACACAGCCTTTAGTAACTTTGGCATTAATTTAAGGTTCACTATTCAATAATTATGATTAGTAATAACGAAATATTAAAAAAGCTCCGCGTAGCTCTAAAACTCAGAAACGATGAGATTATTGAAATTCTAAAATTGGTTAATTTTAGAGTTACCCCTAGCGAGTTAGGTGCTTTTTTCAGACGAGAAGATCATCCTAATTATAAGCCTTGTGGCGATCAAATCTTAAGAAATTTCTTGAACGGTTTGGTTATACATTTACGCGGGCCACAAGAGCAACAAAGCGATACAGCAGAAGAAGACGCTTAATTTTTTAATGTATCATCTTTGTATAGCTGACTTTATCTGATAGATTTAGTTATTTTTGTAATAAATAAAAGAAAAAAATGAATTTTCCAGCCGAATTAAAATACACCAAAGACCACGAGTGGGTAAAAATAGAAGGTGACATAGCAACTGTAGGTATTACAGATTTTGCTCAAAGAGAATTAGGAGACATCGTTTATATCGATATCAATACCATTGGTAGCGATGTTACTGAAGGGGATGTTTTTGGCACTGTAGAAGCCGTTAAAACTGTTTCTGATTTATTTATGCCTTTAAGTGGCAAAGTACTTGAGGTAAACGCTCAGTTAGATGCTAATCCAGAGTTGGTAAATCAAGACCCTTACGGGGATGGCTGGATGGTTAAAATCAGTTTATCAGAAACAGATTCTGCTGGTTTATTATCTTCAGATGCTTACCAAGCTTTAGTAGGAGCCTAGTGTTAACAACCATAAAGTTTCAATTACCGGCAATTGCATGGTCAATATTGGTATTGATATTTTGTAACTTGCCCATGTCGCAAGACAATCAATTACCTTTATTTGAAGGTTTTGATAAAATGGTGCATTTAGGTTTCTTTTTTATATTAACTGTTTTGCTGTTGTTTGGAAAAATAAATCAGCAAAACAGTTATCACTACCGCCCACTTACCATTGTTAAAATTATCATCATCACAGCTGCTTTAGGCGGAGGTGTAGAATTACTACAATGGAAAGTATTTACCTACCGTTCTGCCGAGTGGTGGGATTTTATTTCAGATATGCTAGGCGTTGGAGCCGGTATATTTAGTTATTTATTGTTACATCGTAAATCCAGAATCATTGAAAAAGCTTAGCTATACTATTTTTTTTGTATTGATAATGGTTTCTTTATCAGGATGTTTTGTATTTAAAAAAGGTTGCGATTGCCCTAAATTTAAATTTGATACAGTCCTCCAATTATCCAAATAAAAAAGCCTTTCAAATTAATGTAAATTAAGACTTTCTAATTTGGATTTAATTTAAATAAGCCTTAATTTCGTCCAGTTCATATACATTTTGATCATGAAGCTTTCGCAATTAGCAATAGGACAACAAGGTATTATTAAAGAGTTTACAGATTTAGAAATGTCTGTAAAATTGATGGAGATGGGATGTTTACCAGGAGAAGCGGTTAAGGTAGAAAGAATTGCTCCTTTAGGAGATCCTATCGCTGTAACCGTATCCGGCTATCAATTGTCTTTAAGAAAGCGTGAAGCCTCAACCATTGAACTAATCTAATCTGGCTTGAAAAGTACACTCAGAGTAGCGCTTGTTGGTAATCCCAATACAGGTAAATCAACTATTTTTAATGCCTTAACGGGTTTAAACCAAAAAGTTGGAAACTTCCCTGGTGTTACAGTTGATAAAAAATCTGGTTTATGCAAATTACCAGATGGCAAACAGGTAGAAATTATTGATTTACCAGGTACCTACAGCTTATATCCTAAAAGTGCCGATGAAACCATCGTTTTTGAAGTACTCTCTAATCCAGATAATTCCTCACATCCAGACTTAGTAGTTATTGTTGCCGATGCAACTAACCTCAAAAGAAATTTACTTTTATACACTCAAATTGCCGATTTAAAATTGCCTGTTATCATCGCTTTAAACATGATGGATCAGGCAGAAAAAGGTAATATTGAAATTGATATTCATGCTTTAGCAGCTAGATTAAATGTACCTGTTGTGGCTCTAGCGGCAAGAAAATCTTTGGGTTTAGATGAGCTAAAGAGTGCTATTTCTTACAGTACAAATATCCCATTACAACACGCTACCATTGATGTTGAAAACATCGCTCCAGAGCTTATCAAAGCAGTTGGCGATAAATTAAATATTGATAATCCTTACGTGGCACTTCAAATTGTTCATCAGCATGAACATTTAAAGTATATCAATAAGGAAGATAGTTTATGGATAGAAGAGCAAGGGAAAATTCATGATTTCCATCCGCAAAAAGCGCAAGCTGCCGAAACTATTGCTCGTTATAATTTTATAAATGAGGTTTTGTTAGATACCGTTGTTTATAAATCTGTAGCCTTAGAAGAAAACATCAGCAATAAAATAGATCATTACCTTACGCACAAGGTTTGGGGTTTTGTGATATTCTTCCTAATCCTATTTGCCATTTTCCAATCTATTTTCGCATGGTCAGAGTATCCTATGATGCTGATAGAAACCGTATTTGTTTGGCTGGCAGAATTAGGACATACCTATTTACCAGCAGGTGTATTTACTGATTTATTAATAGATGGCGTACTTGCAGGGCTAAGTGGTGTAATGGTTTTCATCCCTCAAATTGCTTTACTATTTGCTTTTATTTCTGTTTTAGAAGATACCGGTTATATGGCCCGAGTTACTTTTATGATGGATAAATTAATGCGTAAAGTAGGGCTAAGTGGTAAGTCTGTGGTACCATTAATAGGAGGTTTGGCTTGTGCTGTACCATCTATCATGAGTGCCAGAACTATAGAAAACTGGAAAGACAGAATCATCACCATTATGGTTACACCTTTGGTAAGTTGTTCTGCCCGTTTGCCTATTTATACGCTACTGATATCATTAGTAGTGCCATCAAAACTGGTACTTGGCTTTATCAATTTACAAGGCTTAGTATTGATGTTGATGTACTTGCTAAGTATTGTGATGGCCATTTTAGTTGCTTGGGTGATGAAAATTATCATCAGGAGCAATCTAAAAAGTTATTTTATTATGGAGCTTCCGGTTTACCGTATGCCAAGGTGGAATAATGTTGCACTCACCATGTTTGGAAGTATTAAAACCTTTGTAACAGAAGCCGGTAAAGTTATTGTTGCAGTTTCTATTGTGTTATGGGTTTTGGCAAGTTATGGTCCTGGAGATAGGATAGACAAAATAGATCAGAAATATAGTTCTTCAGAAATAAGCTCACAGTATACAGAGGAAGAAATAAACATCTTAAAGAGCTCAGAAAAACTAGAGAATTCTTATGCAGGTATTGTTGGTAAATTTATTGAGCCTAGTATAGAGCCTTTAGGCTTCGATTGGAAAATCGGAATTTCTTTAATTACCTCTTTTGCAGCTCGTGAAGTATTTGTTGGGACAATGGCTACGCTATATTCTGTAGATGGAGACGATTCTGAAATGGAGCCTGTAAGAAATAAAATGGCTCAAGCCCGAAATGCTAAAACCGGAGCTTTAGTTTTTACTACCGCCACAGCATTCTCTTTAATGGTTTTTTATGCTTTTGCGATGCAATGTATGAGTACCATGGCAGTTGTTTATCGTGAAACAAAACAATGGAGATGGCCAATTATACAGTTTTTTTACATGTTAGTTTTGGCTTACGGAGCTAGTTTTATTGTCTACAATCTCTTGAAATAATTGCTTTATTTGCGGATATTTATTCTTTGTGAAACAAGATAAGATAAGCATTTTAAAACAGTACCTACCAGAACAATCGGCACCCATTATAGCTGCTTGGATTGATGATTATGCTTGTGAGTTTAAAATATCTAAAACAAGAAATACAAAATTAGGAGATTATAGACCGCCTTTTAGAGGTAGCCATCATCGTATTTCGGTAAACTATAATCTAAACCCTTATGCTTTCTTAATTACTACGGTTCATGAGTTTGCACATTTGGTTGCTTGGAATGCCCATCAAAACAGAATAAAACCTCATGGCACCGAGTGGAAGAATACTTTTAAAAAGATGATGCTTCCTTTTTTTGAGTTAGATATTTTTCCTTTGGATGTTAAAAAAGCTGTTGTTTCTTATTTGCAAAATCCGGCAGCTTCTAGTTGTGCCGATAAAGATTTGTATAAGACCCTAAAACGCTACGATGCACCTAAAGAGGATGTTTTACATGTTGAAGATGTTTTAGAAAATCAACATTTCACACTCCCAAACGGAAGAGAGTTTAAAAAACTCAATAAAATAAGAACCAGATTTAGATGCTTGGAAGTTAAAACCGGTAGGATGTATCTTTTTAATCCCTTGGCAGAAGTTAAATTAGTTAGCTAAGCTTCCACTTTTATAAATCATCAAAGTTTTACCTTGCTTTTCAAATTGGATATTAAGCTTCTTACCTTTATATAAAGCGGGTTGTAAAGCAATATCGTTGATTAAAGAATCGGGTGTTTTTATCAAATAAGCCACATCAATACTTAAATTATTATTACTTAACATTAAGTATTGCTTAGTATTTAGGGTATTCAGCTTATTAAAGGTTAGGGCATATTTACTTGTTCCTTGCAATGCATTTTCTATCTCTGTAAAATCAAAAACTTTCTTTTCGTCGGCTAAGTTTTCATCCAACTTTACAAATGGTAGTTTATGAAGTGCCGATTCGTTAGCAGCACTTTTTTCTTCAGCTTTTAAGAATATCCCATTTCTATAGAAATACCTTGATTCTTTATGTTGATAATCTCCTTGGCTTTCTGGGATTAAAAGCTTGCTTTTCTCAGTAAATAATACAATTTCACCATCTTCTAAAAAGTACGTTTTTTCTTGAAAACCGTATGCTCCAGAATCTCCATACTCCTGATAAATAACAGGTTCACCATCCTTTTTATATGCACTATAGAAATAAGCATAATCTCCTTTACTGTAAACGGGGCTTTCTAATTTTTCAAAAGAGTCTTTCAGCTTTAATAAACCTTCTGTATAAATTAATATAGATGTATCTGTAATACTTATCGCATTGATAGAGTCTTTTACAGTAACCGATGAGCTTTGGTTAACAGAATTACAACAAGTAATGATTCCTAAAGAAACCATTAGCAACACTAAGTATTTTAACATATTTTATGATAGGTAATTTTATTTGTTTCTATCTTTCCACTGTTTGCTGAAAGATTGTTGCTCAACTTTGGGGAGTGTTCTGTTTTTTCCCCACATTTTTCCAAAGAAGGTATTCATCACAAAGTTTTTCAATTTGCCACCCACTAAATCCATTTTACTTCTTTTGAGCATAGAATTTTTCCAAAAATACCAGCCTAATTTTTCTGATGAAGTAGCTAATTTCTGGTTTACGGCATCTCTTCTATTTAATAGAAGCATGCTGTGGATATCTATTTTAACAGGACAAACTTCAGAACATTTTCCGCATAAACTAGAAGCATAGCTTAAATGCTTAAAATCTTGCATCCCTCTTAAATGTGGCGTAATGATGGAGCCAATAGGTCCACTGTAGGTAGTTTCATAGGTATGTCCTCCCACATTTTTATAAATTGGGCAACCATTTAAACAAGCGCCACATCTTATACAATATAAGCCTTGCCTTTGGTCTTTTTGGGCCAGTAAATCGGTACGACCGTTATCCAATAAAATAACATACATTTCTTCAGGGCCATCAGTTTCATCCGCTTTACGTGGGCCACTTAAAATGGTATTGTAAACAGTTAAGTTTTGTCCAGTACCATGCGTAGAAAGCATTGGCCAAAAAAGGTCTAAGTCTGTTATAGATGGTATTAATTTCTCAATACCTACAATAGCGATATGGATTTTAGGGAAAGTTGTGGTTAAACGAGCATTACCTTCGTTTTCTGTAAGCGCTATACTACCTGTATCCGCAATAAGAAAATTGCCGCCTGTAATACCTATATCTGCACTTAAATATTTATCTCTTAGTAATTCTCTAGCTTTTAAGGTCAATTGTTGCGGGGTTGCATCTACCGGAGTGCCAAACTTTTCATGAAACAGCTGAGCAATATTTTCCTTACTTAGGTGCATAGCGGGTGTTACAATATGATAAGGCTTTTGCCCAAGCAACTGAACAATATATTCTCCTAAATCAGACTCTAAAGATTCTATCTCGTGGCTTTCAAGAAACTCGTTTAAATGAATTTCTTCTGTTACCATTGATTTAGATTTGATTACCGATTTAGCTCCGCTTCTTTTAATAATTTGAAGAATCTCTTGATTGGCTTCTTCTGCATTATTAGCCCAAATAACCTTTCCACCTTTTTTTTGAAAATTAGATTCAAATTCTGGCAAAAGTTTATCTAGATTTTCCATGACCTTCCACTTAATCACATGCCCTTTCTTTTTTGCATGCTCTAAATTGATGAGCCTGGAAAGTCCTCTGGTAACTGCTACATCATACTTGCCGATATTATAATTAATAATATTTCTATGTTGTTTATCAAAAGCTTTTTCTTTTGAAACTTCATTAAAATTATCGGCAAACTTTATCATAGCTCAAATTTAAGAATAAAACTAATCCACTTACAATTATTATAAATCTGTTTATGGTTTCCTAATCAAAAGTGTGGAATTTTACTGTGGAATTTTAACGATCAGAGAGGATTTTTGGGGTAATATTTGCACCTTTTTATATTTATTATAGATTAAAAAGTTTTAGTTGTTACTTAGGGCTTTATTATGATTAAATCGCTCTTTAAAAGCTGCCTAGCCAAGCTTTAAATAGATTAGGGATGTTTTAAGGGGTTTTTCGTTTTAGAAATTTTTATATTTTTAAGATGTTTAATTTTAATTATTAATATAAAAGTGTTATGTTTTTTAATGGCTTAACAATTGTCTTTAGCACCATAATATATAAATTATAAAAATGATTAAATCTTTACTTTTAACCCTAAGTCTACTCTTCTTAACGCTCAGCAATTTAATTGCACAAGACGGATTAAATGGTTTTCAATATCAAGCTGTTGCCCGAAAGGCAGACGGTAAGGAGTTGGTTAATCAGCTTATCCACGCAAGATTTACTATTGTAAGTGGTTCTGCAAACGGTGTTTCTGTTTATTCAGAAACTCAAAAGGTGAATTCAAACCAATTTGGGGTATTTTCTCACATTGTTGGAAGGGGTAAGCCAACAGGAACATTAAGATTAACAGATGTTGATTTTTCTATTACTAACTATTATTTAAAAGTTGAGTTGGATCTTGCTGGTGGTAATAATTTTCAAGTATTTGGTAGTTCTGAGCTTATTGCGGTCCCTTTTGCACTTTATGCAAAATCTAGCGGAGGTTCAAAACAAAGTAATGCTGTTGCTGGACCGAAAGGAGAAAAAGGAGATGTGGGGCCACAAGGTCCGCAAGGAGAAAAGGGAGAAGCAGGTCCACAAGGTCCAATTGGTTTAGCCGGACCAGCAGGCCCTCAAGGTTTAAAAGGCGATAAAGGAGAAGTTGGATTAAAAGGTGATAAGGGAGATACCGGAGCAACAGGTCCACAAGGATTAGTTGGAGCGAAAGGTGATAAAGGCGACAAAGGTGATCAAGGTACAATTGGATTAACTGGAGCAACAGGTCCACAAGGAGAAGTTGGTCCACAAGGTATTCAAGGTTTAGTAGGAGCGAAAGGTGATAAGGGAGACAAAGGTGATACAGGAGCTCAAGGTGAACTAGGATTAACAGGAGCAAAAGGTGATAAAGGTGACAAGGGAGATACGGGAGCGACAGGCCCACAAGGTATTCAAGGAGAAGTAGGACCACAAGGAATTCAAGGATTAGCTGGATCAAAAGGCGACACTGGAGCTCAAGGTCCAATAGGTTTAACTGGAGCAACAGGTCCACAAGGAGAAGTTGGTCCACAAGGAATTCAAGGTTTAGCAGGAGCGAAAGGTGATAAAGGCGACAAGGGAGATACAGGAGCGACAGGCCCACAAGGTATTCAAGGTTTAGCAGGAGCAAAAGGTGATAAAGGTGACAAGGGAGATACTGGAGCTCAAGGTCCAATAGGATTAGCAGGAGCAAAAGGTGATAAAGGCGACAAAGGTGATCAAGGTCCAATTGGATTAACTGGAGCAACAGGTCCACAAGGAGAAGTAGGCCCACAAGGATTAGCTGGAGCAAAAGGTGACAAGGGAGATACCGGAGCAACAGGTCCGCAAGGAGAAGTTGGTCCACAAGGAATTCAAGGTTTAGTAGGAGCGAAAGGTGATAAAGGAGACAAAGGTGATACAGGAGCTCAAGGTCCAATAGGATTAACAGGAGCAACGGGTCCACAAGGCGAAGTTGGTCCACAAGGAATTCAAGGATTAGCAGGAGCAAAAGGTGATAAAGGTGACAAAGGAGACACTGGAGCTCAAGGTCCAATAGGATTAACTGGAGCAACAGGTCCACAAGGAGAAGTTGGCCCACAGGGTATTCAAGGTTTAGCTGGAGCGAAAGGTGATAAAGGTGACAAGGGAGATACAGGAGAAGCTGGACCACAAGGATTAGCAGGAGCAAAAGGTGATAAAGGTGACAAAGGAGACACTGGAGCTCAAGGTCCAATAGGATTAACTGGAGCAACAGGTCCACAAGGAGAAGTTGGCCCACAGGGTATTCAAGGTTTAGCTGGAGCGAAAGGTGATAAAGGTGACAAGGGAGATACAGGAGAAGCTGGACCACAAGGATTAGCTGGCGCAAAAGGTGACAAAGGCGACAAGGGAGATACAGGAGCGACAGGCCCACAAGGTATTCAAGGAGAAGTAGGTCCACAAGGATTAGCTGGAGCGAAAGGTGATAAGGGAGATACTGGAGCTCAAGGTCCAATAGGATTAACTGGGGCAACAGGTCCACAAGGAGAAGCTGGTCCACAAGGAATTCAAGGTTTAGCTGGCGCAAAAGGTGATAAGGGAGATACTGGAGCAACAGGTCCACAAGGAGAAGTTGGCCCACAGGGTATTCAAGGATTAGCAGGAGCGAAAGGTGATAAAGGTGACAAGGGAGATACCGGAGCAACAGGTCCGCAAGGAGAAGTTGGTCCGCAAGGTATTCAAGGATTAGTAGGAGCAAAAGGCGACAAAGGTGATACAGGAGCAACAGGTCCGCAAGGAGAAGCTGGTCCACAAGGAATTCAAGGTTTAGTAGGAGCGAAAGGTGATAAAGGCGACAAGGGAGATACTGGAGCAACAGGTCCACAAGGAGAAGTTGGACCACAAGGAATTCAAGGTTTAGCAGGAGCAAAAGGTGATCAAGGTGACAAGGGAGATACAGGAGCTCAAGGTCCAATAGGTTTAACTGGAGCAACAGGTCCACAAGGAGAAGCTGGTCCACAAGGATTAACTGGAGCAAAAGGTGATAAAGGCGACAAGGGAGATACCGGAGCAACAGGTCCGCAAGGAGAAGTTGGTCCACAAGGAATTCAAGGTCCAATAGGTTTAACTGGAGCAACAGGTCCGCAAGGAGAAGCTGGTCCACAAGGAATTCAAGGTTTAGTAGGAGCGAAAGGTGATAAAGGCGACAAGGGAGATACTGGAGCGACAGGTCCACAAGGAGAAGCTGGTCCACAAGGTATTCAAGGTTTAGCAGGAGCGAAGGGTGATAAAGGCGACAAGGGAGATATAGGTGCAACAGGTCCGCAAGGAGAAGTTGGTCCACAAGGAATTCAAGGTTTAGCAGGAGCAAAAGGTGATCAAGGTGACAAGGGAGATACAGGAGCTCAAGGTCCAATAGGTTTAACTGGAGCAACAGGTCCACAAGGAGAAGCTGGTCCACAAGGATTAGCTGGCGCAAAAGGTGATAAAGGTGACAAGGGAGATACCGGAGCAACAGGTCCGCAAGGAGAAGTTGGTCCGCAAGGTATTCAAGGATTAGCAGGAGCAAAAGGTGATAAAGGCGACAAGGGAGATACAGGAGAAGCTGGACCACAAGGATTAACAGGAGTAAAAGGTGATAAGGGAGACAAAGGTGATACAGGAGCTCAAGGTCCAATAGGCTTAACCGGAGCAACAGGTCCGCAAGGAATTCAAGGAGAAGCTGGCCTACAGGGTATTCAAGGTTTAGCTGGAGCGAAAGGTGATAAAGGTGACAAGGGAGATACAGGAGCGACAGGTCCACAAGGCGAAGCTGGTCCAATAGGCTTAACCGGAGCAACAGGTCCGCAAGGAGAAGCTGGTCCACAAGGACTTCAAGGATTAACAGGCGCAAAAGGTGACAAGGGAGATACAGGAGAAGCTGGACCACAAGGTTTAGCAGGAGCGAAGGGTGATAAAGGCGACAAGGGAGATATAGGTGCAACAGGTCCAATAGGATTAACAGGAGCGACAGGTCCACAAGGAGAAGCTGGTCCACAAGGTATTCAAGGTTTAGTAGGAGCGAAAGGTGATAAAGGCGACAAGGGAGATACTGGAGCGACAGGTCCGCAAGGAGAAGCTGGTCCACAAGGTATTCAAGGTTTAACAGGAGCAACAGGTGCACAAGGAGAAGCTGGTCCACAAGGTATAGCAGGAGCAAAAGGTGATAAAGGCGACAAGGGAGATACTGGAGCGACAGGTCCACAAGGAGAATCTGGTCCACAAGGTATTCAAGGTTTAGTAGGAGCGAAAGGTGATAAGGGAGATCAAGGAGATGTAGGTCCACAAGGTCCAATAGGTTTAACAGGAGCAACAGGTGCACAAGGAGAAGCTGGTGCACAAGGTATAGCCGGAGTAAAAGGTGACAAAGGCGATAAGGGAGATCAAGGAGATGTAGGTCCACAAGGTCCGATAGGCTTAACTGGAGCAACAGGTCCAGCAGGTCCACAAGGGCCAATCGGTTTAACCGGAGCAACAGGTCCACAAGGGCCAATTGGTTTAACTGGAGCAACAGGAGCACAAGGTATAGCTGGAGTAAAGGGTGATAAGGGAGATCAAGGAGATGTAGGTCCACAAGGTCCAATAGGCTTAACAGGAGCAACTGGTGCACAAGGTCCAATTGGTTTAACTGGAGCAACAGGAGCACAAGGTATAGCTGGAGTAAAGGGTGATAAGGGAGATCAAGGAGATGTTGGTCCGCAAGGTCCGATAGGATTAACTGGAGCAACAGGTCCAGCAGGTCCAATCGGTTTAACCGGAGCAACAGGTCCACAAGGGCCAATTGGTTTAACTGGAGCAACAGGAGCACAAGGTATAGCTGGAGTAAAGGGTGATAAGGGAGATCAAGGAGATGTAGGTCCACAAGGTCCAATAGGCTTAACTGGAGCAACAGGTCCAGCAGGTCCACAAGGGCCAATTGGTTTAACTGGAGCGACAGGAGCACAAGGTATAGCTGGAGTAAAAGGTGATAAGGGAGATCAAGGAGATGTAGGTCCGCAAGGTCCGATAGGATTAACTGGAGCAACAGGTCCAGCAGGTCCAATCGGTTTAACCGGAGCAACAGGTCCACAAGGTCCAATTGGTTTAACTGGAGCGACAGGTCCACAAGGTATAGCTGGAGTAAAAGGTGATAAGGGAGATCAAGGAGATGTAGGTCCGCAAGGTCCGATAGGATTAACTGGAGCAACAGGTCCAGCAGGTCCAATCGGTTTAACCGGAGCAACAGGTCCACAAGGTCCAATCGGTTTAACCGGAGCAACAGGTCCACAAGGTCCAATCGGTTTAACCGGAGCAATAGGTCCACAAGGTCCAATTGGTTTAACTGGAGCAACAGGAGCACAAGGTATAGCTGGAGTAAAGGGTGATAAGGGAGATCAAGGAGATGTAGGTCCACAAGGTCCAATAGGTTTAACAGGAGCAACTGGTGCACAAGGTATAGCTGGAGTAAAAGGTGATAAGGGAGATCAAGGAGATGTAGGTCCGCAAGGTCCGATAGGATTAACTGGAGCAACAGGTCCAGCAGGTCCAATCGGTTTAACCGGAGCAACAGGTCCACAAGGTCCAATCGGTTTAACCGGAGCAATAGGTCCACAAGGTCCAATTGGTTTAACTGGAGCAACAGGAGCACAAGGTATAGCTGGAGTAAAGGGTGATAAGGGAGATCAAGGAGATGTAGGTCCACAAGGTCCAATAGGTTTAACAGGAGCAACTGGTGCACAAGGTATAGCTGGAGTAAAAGGTGATAAGGGAGATCAAGGAGATGTAGGTCCGCAAGGTCCGATAGGATTAACTGGAGCAACAGGTCCAGCAGGTCCAATCGGTTTAACCGGAGCAACAGGTCCACAAGGTCCAATCGGTTTAACCGGAGCAACAGGTCCACAAGGTCCAATTGGTTTAACTGGAGCAACAGGAGCACAAGGTATAGCTGGAGTAAAGGGTGATAAGGGAGATCAAGGAGATGTAGGTCCACAAGGTCCAATAGGTTTAACAGGAGCAACTGGTGCACAAGGTCCAATTGGTTTAACTGGAGCAACTGGTGCACAAGGTCCAATTGGTTTAACTGGAGCAACAGGAGCACAAGGTATAGCTGGAGTAAAAGGTGATAAGGGAGATCAAGGTGATGTAGGAGCACAAGGTCCAATCGGTTTAACCGGAGCAACAGGTCCAGCAGGTCCAGTAGGTTTAACTGGAGCAACAGGTCCACAAGGTATAGCTGGAGTAAAAGGTGATAAGGGAGATCAAGGAGATGTAGGTCCACAAGGTCCGATAGGTTTAACCGGGGCAACAGGTGCACAAGGTCCAATAGGTTTAACAGGAGCAACAGGTCCACAAGGTATAGCTGGAGTAAAAGGTGATAAGGGAGATCAAGGAGATGTAGGTCCACAAGGTCCGATAGGTTTAACCGGAGCAACAGGTGCACAAGGTCCAATAGGCTTGACAGGAGCAACAGGTCCACAAGGTCCAATTGGTTTAACTGGGGCGACCGGAGCACAAGGTATAGCTGGAGTAAAAGGTGATAAGGGAGATCAAGGAGATGTAGGTCCACAAGGTCCGATAGGTTTAACCGGAGCAACAGGTCCAGCAGGTCCAATAGGCTTGACAGGAGCAACAGGTGCACAAGGCCCAATTGGTTTAACTGGAGCGACAGGTCCACAAGGTATAGCTGGAGTAAAAGGTGATAAGGGAGATCAAGGAGATGTAGGTCCGCAAGGTCCGATAGGATTAACTGGAGCAACAGGTCCAGCAGGTCCAATCGGTTTAACTGGAGCAACAGGTCCACAAGGTCCAATTGGTTTAACTGGAGCGACAGGAGCACAAGGTATAGCTGGAGTAAAAGGTGATAAGGGAGATCAAGGAGATGTAGGTCCACAAGGTCCGATAGGTTTAACTGGAGCAACAGGTCCAGCAGGTCCAATCGGATTAACTGGAGCAACAGGCCCACAAGGTATCCAAGGTTTAGCAGGAGTGAAAGGTGATAAAGGCGACAAGGGAGATACAGGTGCAACAGGTCCACAAGGATTAGCAGGAGCGAAAGGTGATAAAGGTGACAAGGGAGATACAGGTCCAATAGGTTTAACCGGAGCCACAGGTCCACAAGGATTAGCAGGAGCGAAAGGCGACAAGGGAGATACAGGAGCTCAAGGTCCAATAGGTTTAACTGGAGCGACAGGTCCACAAGGAATTCAAGGATTAGCAGGAGCGAAAGGCGACAAGGGAGATACAGGAGCTCAAGGTCCAGTAGGTTTAACCGGAGCAACAGGTCCAGCAGGTCCGATAGGTTTAACTGGAGCAACAGGTCCAGCTGGTGCAACCGGTCCACAAGGTCCAGCAGGAACATACACAGCGGGATCTTTAATTTCTATATCAGGAAGTACTCTAGGTGTTAATCTTTTCGGTACTATTGGCGCTGGAGGTGGAGATATTGAAGGTTCTTTAAATCAAATGCTATTAAGAAGTGGTGCAGTTGAAGGTTTTCAAATTGCTGATGGCACAATTCAAGCTGCTAAATTAGCTAATGCTTCTGTTACTGGGGCCAAAATTCAGGATGGGGTAATAACCGCAGCTAAATTAGCTAGTGCGTCTGTTACAGATGCTGCAATTGGTTTTGCAAGTATTAATCCTAATAAATTATCTGCTTCTGGAGCAACATTGAATCAAGTATTAAGTTGGAATGGCGGAAGTTGGGTGCCTACTAGCCCAAGCGTTGCAGGTGATGCAAACGCAACAACTAGAGGTATTGTTCAATTAGCTGGAGATTTATCTGGAACTGCTACTGCGCCAATAGTTGCTGCTAATGCCATTACATCAGCAAAAATTGCAGATGGTACTATTGCAACTATAGATGTAGCAGATAACGCAATTACATCAGCAAAAATTGCAGATGGAACAATTGTTACAACAGATATAGCTGATAATGCAATTACATCAGCCAAAATTCTTAATGGAACGATATTACGAGAAGATATAGCAGATGGGGCTGTGACAGGATTAAAGATTTTTGATGGAAGTATTATTTCTCAAGATCTTGCAGACAATGCGGTAACATCAGCAAAAATTACTGATGGAACGATAGCTACAGCAGATTTAGCAGATGGTTCTATTACAGGTGCTAAACTAAATGCTATGTCTGCTACTGATGGTCAAGTACTTAAATTTAACGGTACGGCTTGGGCTCCTGCAACAGAAGCCGCTGTTAATAATTGGTTAATAGGTGGTAATAATAATGCTACAGCGTCAAGTTTCTTAGGAACAACAAATGATATAGCCATGAGAATTAGGTCTAATAATATACCGATGTTAGAATTTGGTAGAAGACAAACGCTAGGTTTAACACAGTCTCAAGTTGATTATACCAATAACGATCAGCCGTTGGTACATGTTAATGGTAATGGTACAACTTCGGCCTTACAATTTGCGGCATCTGCAGCGGAATTCTATAAACCTATGTTTTTTACTACAACAGAAGGTAATTTCAGATTAAAAGGTAGTGCAGCAGGGACAGATTTCTTTGAGATAGGAAGTGCCGGAACAGGTAATGCGGGTAGGTTAGACTTTATTATCGGAGATGATGGGGATGAGCCAATTGTATTTTCTAAATTTAATTACACTACTTCTACCCCAGTAGAAATGATGAGAATGCAAGGTACAGGTTTAGATAATACAGTAAGAGTTGGTGTAAATACCAATGGTAATGTTGCTAATTCAACCATGCAAGTGAATGGCTCTGTTTCTAATTCTATTTTAAGGACTAATAATAATATAACTTTAAATGATACGCATTATACTGTAATTATAACAAATAATGGTGGTTTAACTATAACTTTACCAGCTGCAAATTCTTGCATAGGTAGGATTTATGTAATAAAGAATACAGGTACAGGGGGTACTAAAACTGTTACACCAAATTATAGAAATGCTAGTAATACCTCTACTTCAAATGTGCCATCTTCAAGTGTTATCATTATACAGTCTGATGGTATTGATTGGCAACAAATAAATTAAATTTAAAAACTAACTTATATAGAAAACGCTTGCCGTCTTGGCAAGCGTTTTTTTGTGTATTAATTTTCGTATTTATCTACAATAGGTAGAAAATAATCTACATAATATTATGTATGCATTGTTTTCTATTGATCTGAATTTTGTTGGATGAGCTAAGAGTTCAAGTGAAATTTTAGGATTTAGGTATTTAATTTCTTTTGATTTTAATACTGGGGAATTATGTCTATGATTTTTTAATACGTGGAATTAATTACCGATTTTTTTGATTTTTAAATCTCGAGACTAAGAAATAATTTTTTTGACATCAAAAATCTTCTCAACTTTTAAAATATAAAATATGCGTTTAAATAGTTTAAAGGCACTATTTAGCATGATAAGCTCAATCTTTTGCAAGATATAGATGTTTAAACATCCTATTTAAAGCGAATTTTTTACTCGTGGCTTCTAAGTTGTAATAGTGCCAGTATGAAAAGATTAATATTCGCTTTAGTAATTACTTTAAACTTTTTAGCAAATGCTAAAGCTCAACAGATAGATAGATTTGTTTTTTCTTCAGGAAATGGTTCTGCAACTAATGCATACGGAGAGTCAGTTCAATTCACTATTGGCCAAGCTTTCTTTACTGAATCTCTTTCTAATAATAAATCAGAAATTATAACTCAAGGTTTTGAGCAGCCCATAGCATTTGATAATTTACTTATAGCATCTGCGGCGTTTAAAGACTTAAGCTTGTTAAAGCTTGATGTTTATCCTAATCCAGCTGTAGATTATACAGAATTAGAGTTAAACTTGATTGACCATGATGGCGCTAAAGTAATGTTGATTGATACTTGGGGTCAGGTTGTTAAAACAGAAGATTTTCAGGTTCCAGCGGGTAATCAAAAATTACATTTCAACTTGGGAACTTTAGCAGACGGAGTTTATACCATCAGCGTAAAAGCAAATAAAAGAAGCTATGCTAAGAAATTAATTGTTAGTAATACAAGATCAAGAAGCGTAGGTAATTTCTAATCAGATTTCATAAATACTTTAAGGTTGATTCAAATTATCCTCATGCTGTTAGCTGAGGATTTTTTTTATGACTCCATTTCTGAAAGTATCAAATACAAAAAAAGCCCGTAGTTAGAACCACGAGCTTTCAAATAGCTTATCAAAATTAATTTTAATATTCTCTGTATTTGAAATTATAAACAAATCCAAAGCTAAAGAAATCTGCTTTACCTAAGTTTCTACCTCCAATGGTAGTACCTGCACCAGCATTAATACCAAAGTTACCATCAAGAGGAGCGTAAACATTAGCACCTACTCTGGTATAATTTACTTGGGTTGCAGGGAAAAATCCGGTAAAACCTGGTCTTAAAATATCAACACCACCTGTAGATGTTTGGTTAGCTAAATAAGCATCAGCATAAAAACGCTTTTTAGCCCAACCCAATTTTAACTGACTTAAAACGGCATCAGGTACTTCAGTACTTCTTAAACTATAACCTGCTTGTCCGGTTACGAAAAAGCCATTAGAAAGTTTGTAGTGTGCTAAAGCAACAGCGTTAAATGTGGTAGCTCTATTACCAATAGCAATAATAGATTGCAAGCCTTCATCTACTTTATAGTCGCCAAGAGGAGTTGTAATACCAAAAGAGCCTTGTAAAGATAAATTACCTTTTTTGGCAAACTCATATTTTAAGAAAGCAGAAATATCTTGAGCGCCTTCTCTTGAGTTTTGAAAACCTAAATCGTTTAAAACATCTTGATTTGCAGAACCTGCAGTTCTTACAAAAGGCAGGTTTACTATAAAGTCTAATTTATCGCTAAAACCATAAGAAGCATAAATGTTAAAGCTATTTACAGTTACACTATTAAAGATTGGAACACCATCTATTTTCTCCGGAACAAGATAAACTTCTCCATAATTTTCATGATTGGCAGAGAAAGCTACATTCCCGCCGTTTTTACCTTGCATAAAGCCACTTAACGGAGTTTGTGCATAAGCTCCACTGCTTAGGCCTACTGCCGTTACAAAAGCTAATATTTTTGATTTGTCGAATATTTTCATTTTCAAGTCTTTTAATTGTTAATAATGAGTTAAATTGCTTACCGGATGTTTAAAATGATGAATTTATTTACACATTTGCATGAAATACGAAAGTTTATATAGATCTGGATTTTTAATTATTTAAATTATTTTTTCAAACTGTAAATCTATCAAAAACTTTTGCTCGTATGTACATGAAATGATTGCTTATCGGAAATAATTCAATCGTTAATTAAATTAAAAATCAAAGAAATGAAAATAAATAGATTTATAAATTCAAAGTTAGTTTTTGGGCTAGTAGCTTTAACAGTAGCAACTGTTTTTTCATCTTGTAATAAAGAAGAAGATGCTAAACCTACAGTAGCGCAAGTAGCTGTATCTATGTCTGGTTTTAGCCAATTAGAAGCTGCTGCCATAAGAGGCGATGTTGCAATTGCTTTATCAAATAAAAACCCAGACGATCCATCAGGAAATTATACCGTTTTTGCACCAACTAATGATGCTTTTGCTAGATTAGGTTTAGTAAATCCACAAGATTTAAATGTATTACAAAAGCCTTTTTTAAATCAAGTTCTTTTATACCATGTAAGTAGTGGTGCTTTAAATCAAACACAGGTGATGTCTGCTGGTAATATTCCATCATTAATTGCCGGAGTAACAAAAAAAGTTATCGTTAGAAATAATGAATACTATATCAACGGATCAAAAATTTTAGCTACAGATGTACAAGCAGATAATGGTATTGTACATGTGATTGATAAAGTTTTATTAGCAACAGGCGGAGATATTGTACAATCTGCATTAACTTTAAGAAATGCTCAAGGTTTTACTACTCCAGAGTTAAGTTTTCTTGTAGAGGCGGTTTTATATGCAGAGCTAGCGGGGGCCTTAACTAAAGGTACTAATACACCAAGTTTCACTGTTTTTGCACCAACAGATCAAGCTTTTAAAGATTTAGGTGTAATTCTAGGCGTTCCACTTAATGTACCTGCGGATATTAGAAAACTTCCAAAAGATGTAGTAACCAATGTATTGCTAAATCATGTTGTTGCTGATGGTGGTAAATTTACATCAGAATTATTTCAAGGTACATTAAATCCACAATTGGATAATTCACGTATTACATTAGGTGCATTTAATAATGGTGTTTTACCAGTTTCTGGAAGAGGAAATGCACAAGCTGCTAACATGGTAATTCCTGATATACAAACAACAAACGGAGTCGTACATATTATAGATAGAGTGCTTCTTCCATAAAATTTTTTAGTGTTAATTAAGAAGGGCTTAGTAGTTTACTAGGCCTTTTTTTTGAGTTAATATTTTTAGATTAATCTTATCTGTGTCAATATTCTAGATTTTTAGTAACCAAAAAGCATCCTTTTCGTAAGACACCAACAGCAGCTTAGTGCTATAAAGCTGCTACTATCTTATTGTTTGGAGTCGTATCATGTTACCAAAGGTAACCGCATAAAGAAAATCAGTGCTTAAAAGAAGAAATGCTCATAGTTTCAATCTAGTTAGTCTAAATCAAGAATTAAGGGATGCCTTTTTTAAATGGATTTCTGTTTTTTTCTTGTTTTGGATGGGTATGTGTCAATTTTCTTTTGCTGAAGGTAGTAAAGATTTAATTGTAACAGGCGGAGGCGTTGGACATCGGGCTTTTTTATTAAGTACTACTACCGTTTCTAATAATAATCCTTTTCCAACTTTAGGTACTGTTAAGGTATATGTTAGAGCAGGGGAATTCATATACTTAGGCTCAAGTGCGCAACAAATAGGTAATGGTAGAATGAATGTGAGAGCGCCCGGAGGGGCAACCTATAGTTCAGCAGCTCTAGCCGCAGGAGTAGGTTTAATTACTAATAAAAACCAAGAAGATGCGGGACCATTGCCTAATGCAGGAGGCTATACACCATGGATTTTACCTGTAGGCGTAGGGCAAGAAGGTGTTTGGGAAATTGATTTTATCTCCCCTGATGTTACTGCAGGGCAACAATCTGGTATCAATAGAACCAATGCTAATGCAGCTTGGACTCAATCTAGTGGCAGCCCCGGAATAGCTGCTTTTGATGTTTCTGTTAGAAATAGTGCCAATACGGCATTTGTAACTGGCCGAGCTTTTACTAATATTTTTGTTGGCTCAATAGGTGCCTTTGACGCTAATTTCACAGGAAAATTTAAAATACTTACTAAAGATGGTTATCAGTATGATGTAGATAATAATGGGCAATCTGGCTATGTGTTTAGTTTTTTTGCCAATAATAAAGGCTTTAAAGATGCATTAGGGAATCCTATTTATAGAAGCGTAAATACCTTAACAGGAACTATTCCTGTGCAAGACCCCAGAACTTTAGATACCGGTACAGATATTACTCACAAAATATTTTTCAATACGCCAGATGCAAGCATGCCCGCAACTGCGGCAACACCTTCTGGCAGCACTTGGTTGTATACAACTCCTGTGAGTCCGCAGGCAGCTAATTTTCTATTTGAAGGTAAAGAAGGTACGCAAAACCAAGCAGGTACTGCACCTTTAGGTGCTAATTTAACTTTTGAAACTAACCAAACAGGAAGTTATATTATTGATATTGATATCAATAAAAATGGAATTTTTAATGATGCTATTGATAGGAGATTAACAGGTTTAGCAGGCTCGGGAAGCAATACCATATATTGGGATGGTTTAAATGGTTTAGGAGCTAAAGTTCAAGGTAATTTCACCTTTAGTCCTAGCAATTTAAACTTAAGCTTGGTAGGTGGTGAAGTCCATTTTCCGTTTTTAGATGTAGAAAATAATATCAATGGAATTATTATAAGACGATTAAACGGCGTAAATGCGCCTAATGATATTGTCTATTGGAATGATACTGGTATTTCCTCTAATACTAACCCTTCTAATCCTAGAGATGCATCCGTAAATGGTATTAGTAGTGCTGTAAATGGGCATAAATGGGGTAGCAACGCCTATAATGATAATGCGTTTGGAAATGAAGTAGGATTAGACACCTGGACATATGTAGTGAGTAATACAGTGCTTCCATTTATGAATGTGACACTTAAAGAGGCAGATTTAGAAGTCATCAGTATTGTACCAAGTAAAACTTCTTATTGTGTTGGTGAAAATATCAGCTACGTAGTTAGGGTAAGAAATAATGGTCCTGATGCTGTTTCTGGGGCAAAATTTACTTTTAACTTTCCAACACAATTTAACGTTAGCAGCACAACATCAGCAGTTACAACGGGTACAGCAACTATAACTGGTAGTGCAACTACTTCTGGTCAATATAGCGCAACTTTAGACATGTCTAATGCTGCCGTTATCGCATTTACTATTAATGGAGCTTTAAATAATTATCCGGGTGGAACTTTAAGTACCAGCGCATCTATTTTAAGACCTATTGATGTTACAGACCCAGACGCCACCAATGAAGATGCTTTACCACCAACAGACCCTTTAATAGAATGTAATGCAGGTACAGCAGGTTGTAATAATATCAAAGAAGATGCATCGGTAAGTATAAATGTTAGAACAATAAGTGTTGCTAGTGCAATTGTAGCAGAGGGTACAGGGGGCACCCGAAATCTTAGTTTCCCAGTTAGTTTGTCTGCAGTTTCTGCTTGTGATATTTCTGTAGATTATGCTATCGCAAACGGCACTACCCAAGCATCTGATTTTGCTGGATTAACTAGTGGCACTATAACCATCCCGGCAGGAAGTACAACAACAAATATTCTTATCCCCATTGCAACAGATAATATTATTGAAGCTAATGAAACCTTTACCATAACATTAGCCAACCCCACCGGAGGCAATACCATTTTTATGGGAACCGCTACAGGCACTATTAATAATGATGATAATGCGCAAATTACCATCACCAAAGTAGATGGAAACGAGGAAAATGCTATCCCAGCTAGGTTTATTTTTAGTTTCCCTCCGGGAGTTTTTGCCGATGCTGATACCGAAGTTGAATACGAACTTAGCGGTACTGCAACAGGTAGCGGCCCAGATTATCCAGAAGCTTTAACAGGTTCTGTCATCATCCCGGCAGGGCAACAAAGCGCAACTTTAACTTTAAATACGGTAAATGATGATATTGTTGAAGGTACAGAAACAGTAATCATAGATATTGTAAGAATAAATAGTGCCTATAGTTTGCCTTTAGGGACTAACATTACGTTAAATCCAACGGTGCCAACTTTAAATATTTTTGATAATGATGCTGCCACTTTAACCATCAGTAACCCCATTGTTTTAGCAGAAGGTAATAGCGGCACAACTGCTTTCAACTATACGGTAACTTTAAGTAAAGCAACTAGCAGTAGCTTTACGGTAAATTATAATACTGCAAATAATATAGCTACCATAGCAGATAATGATTATGTAACGAGCAGCGGAACCTTAACTTTTAACGGCACTTTAAACGAGGTACAAAACATTACGGTTTTAGTAAATGGCGACCAAAAGCTAGAAGCAAATGAAAGTTTTAATTTATTGCTGACAACGTTGAACAATAATTTTGGTGGTCGTTTAACTATTCCAAGTCCTAATACAAGCGGAAACATTGTAAATGATGATGCTGCCAATATTACCATTACCAAAATAGATGGTGCAGAAGGAGGCCAGAATGTGCGCTTTACTTTTACTTTAGATAATGGTAAAACTGCCGACCAAAATTTGCTTATCCCTTATGCACTTACAGGTTCTGCTTTAGCTAATGGTAGTGATTTTACGGGTACAGCTGTAGGGAATATCGTTTTACCAGCAGGGCAAAATTCTGTATCGTTAACCCTTAATGTTATTGATGATAATTTAGTTGAGGGCACCGAAAATTTAACCCTAACAACCGGAGCCATTGCTAACCCCTACGGTATTACTGTTACCAACTCGCCACAAACAATTACCATTACCGATAATGATAATGCCAACATTTCTATCTCTAATGTGACAGAAACAGAAGGTAATAGCGGTAACAAGATCTTCAGCTTTAACGTAACGCTAAACAATGCGGTTAAAGAATCTTTCTCTGTTAATTATTTTACTACAAACGGTACAGCTTTAGCAGGTGAAGACTATCAGGCTGTAGCCAACGGAACTTTAGGTTTTTCTGGTACCGCTGGAGAGGTGAGAACAGCCACTATAACGGTTATTGGTGATGCTAAAATAGAACCGAATGAGCTTTTTACGGTTACTCTTCAAAATCTATCTAAAAATTTTAATAACCATTTAGCTATAGGCAATGCAAGTGCAACGGGTACCATTGTAAATGATGATGCTTCAACCATTCAAATCACTTCTACTAACGGAAATGAAACTGGGCAAGTTGCAGGTACTTTTACTTTCGGTTTTGCTACGGGCGTTACGGTTGATAGCCCAACAGAAATTAGCTATACCTTAGCAGGCTCGGCAACTGCTGCGGCTGATTATACCGGGGCAACTTCTGGCACCATCATCATCCCGGCAGGGCAAAATAATGTAACGCTTAGCCTACCTGTAATTGATGACAATACGATAGAAGGCTTAGAAACCATCATTTTAAGCAGTAGTTTGGTTAATAGTCCTTATACCATCAGCGTAAGCAACTCGCCACAAACTTTAAATATTTTAGATAACGATGCTGGTACTTTAACCTTAATTGGCCCTGCAGATGTTACAGAGGGAGCAGATGGTACCAGCAAAATCGTACAATTTCAAGTTCAATTAAACAAAGCAACAGAACGCCCTTTTGCTATAGATTATGATACCAATAATTTAACTGCTTTATCCGGAGAAGATTATATCACAGAGAATGGTAGCTTAAGTTTTTCTGGCGCTTTAAATGAAATTAGGACGGTAAGCGTAACCCTAAACGGAGACGCTAAAATAGAAGCCGATGAGTTGTTTAATCTCGCTTTAAGCAATTTAAGCGAAAATTTTGGTGGTCTTTTAACACTTGCAAATACATCGGCAACAGCCAAAATATTAAATGATGATAGCGGAAATATCAATATTACCAGCACAAACGGAGTAGAAGGCGGCGCAGCAGCTGTTTTTACTTTTAGTTTACCAGCAGGTGTTGTGGCAGACCAAGCCATAACTTTTAATTATACTTTGGGCGGCTTGGCTTTAGGTAATGGTTCAGACTATACAGGGGCACTTACCGGAACCATCACCATACCAGCAGGAAGTAATAGTGTTAGCTTAAATTTACCTGTCATAAATGATGCTATTGTAGAAGGTACAGAGAGTATTTCTATCACTACAGGGACGGTAACAAGTCCTTATAATATTGTGATTGCTAATTCGCCACAAACTTTAAATATTACAGATAATGATTTTGCCACCCTGAGTATTGCTGATGCCAGTATAACAGAAGGAGATAATGGTACCAAAATTTTAAGTTTTGATGTTACCCTAAATCAGCCAACTAAAGAGAGTTTTAATGTAAGCTATTCCACAGCAAATGCTACAGCTACAGCCGGAGAAGATTACCTGGCAGCAGTAAATAGTACTTTAACTTTTAATGGTACAGCAGGTGAGGTAAGAACCATCAATATTACCCTTAACGGTGATGCCAAGATTGAAGCCGATGAAACTTTTACCCTAAATTTAAGTGCTATCAGTAATAATTTTGGTGGCCATTTAGCTTTCGCTGATGCCCTTGCAACAGGAACTATTTTAAATGATGACCAAGCCCAATTAAGTATCACAGCTAGCAACGGAAATGAGCAAGGTTTAGTTCCTGCAAGTTTCACCTTTGCTTTACCAGCCGGAATAACGGTAGATAAAAATACCAGTATTACTTATACCTTAAGTGGTTCTGCTAGTAACGGAACTGATTATACCGGAGCTATCACCAATACCATTGTTTTACCCGCCAATACAGGGAGTATTATCTTAACTCTTCCTGTAATTGATGATGATTTGGTTGAGAATACTGAAACGCTTATCCTAACCATTAACAATATCGTTAGCGATTATAACATAACAGCGTTAAGCTTAACAACCAATGCTAATATTTTAGATAATGATGCTGCAACACTACAATTAACAGGGCCGCCAAGTATTACAGAGGGTGCTAGTGCAACTACACAAAATGTTGCCTTTACGGTAGTTTTAAGTAAAGCTACACAAAGGCCTTTTACTATTAATTATACCACAGTAAACGGTACTGCTAGTGCCACTGATCAAGACTTTGTTCCGCAGACCAACCAATTAAGTTTTACTGGGGCTACTGCCGGAGAAACCAGAACTGTTAATGTTGTTGTAAATGGAGATGCTAAAATAGAAGCTGATGAGCTTTTTAACTTTATCATTAGTGGTTTAAGTGATGATTTTGGTGGCTTATTAACCGTTCCACAAAATACTGTATCGGCCACCATTTTAAATGATGATTCTGGCGATATTACCATTACTGCAGCAGATGGTGCCGAGGGTGGCGCCAATGGTTATTTTAGGTTTAGCTTTCCGGCTAACGTAACTTCAGACCAAGCAACAGTTATCAATTACGTTTTGTCTGGCACTGCTACTAATGCAGATTATTTGACGAATCCATCGCCAGTAACCATTACCATTCCTGCAGGGCAAAATAGCGCTCAGCTAAATATCAATGTAGTTGATGATGCCATTGTAGAAGGACAAGAAACACTAGAATTAAATGCAGTGGCTGTAAATAGTGCTTATGGTATCAATTTAACTAACAGTACTGCATCATTAAACATTCAGGATAATGATATTGCAGAAATTTTAGTTACCGCCCCAACTGCCGCACCAGAAGGAAATGTGGGCACCAGCACACAAACTTTTATATTGAGGTTAACTGCCGCAACAGCGCAGCCGTTTTCTATACCTTACCAAACTGTTGATGGAAGCGCTCTTGCAGGAGAAGATTTTGTATTGAAAACGGGTACTTTAAATTTTAATGGTTTAGCAAATGAGCAGCAAACGGTAGAAATAGTCATTAATGGCGATACCAAAGTAGAACCCAATGAAATATTGAACCTTTTATTAGGTAGTCTATCTAATAACTTTCAAAATAGGTTAAGTATACCTGTAAATACTAGTGTTGCAGCCATCCAAAATGATGATTCTGGCATCATTAGAATGGTGGTAAGCAATGGCTCTGAGGATGGTGTTAATGGTAAAATAAGATTCGAGTTTTTAAACGGAGCAACTGCTGCACAGCCTATTGTTTTAAATTATAATTTGGCGGGTACGGCCCTACCATCAGGTTTAGATGCAGATTATACCGCTAATTTCACATCAAGCATCACTATCCCGGCAGGTGCTTCTTTTGCAGAAATTACGCTCAACATCATTAACGATACCCGTATAGAAGACACAGAAACGGTGGAAGTATTAGGTTTGGCACTTGATGCTGCCTACCCAGGTATTAGTTTAGACCCAGCAAGGCCAATTTTAAACATTACCGATAATGACCAAGCAGAACTTGTTTTGGCTGGTCCGCCAAGTGTTTTAGAAGGTAATACTGGTTTTACAACTTTAACCTATACCGTAAAGCTAACCAAAGCAACCGGAGCAGGTTTCAATATCAATTACAGCACACAAAATCAAACAGCTACAAGTGCCAATTCAGATTATGTAGCATCATCAGGAACTTTAAATTTTACCGGTTTAGCCAATGAAACCAAAACTATCAATGTTTTAGTAAATGGCGATATCGATATTGAACCAAATGAAACTTTTACCCTACAACTTTCTGGTTTAGATAATAACTTCAATAACAGATTGGTGCTACAAGGTTCGCCTTTGGCGGTTAATATTTTAAATGATGATAACGATAACATCAACATTACCAAACTAAATGGTGAGGAAGGAGCAAATAACGGAAGCTTTACTTTTAGCTTGCCTGTAGGCGTAGTTGCCAGCGAGAATTTAACTATAGATTATGTGATAGATGGTACAGCTTTATCAGGAGCAGACCATGCCGCAACATCAGGTACTTTGGTATTAGCAGCGGGCAGTAATGCTATAAATTTACCAGTTATCATTACTGATGATTTAATTGTAGAAGGCACAGAAACGGTTAGGATAACAGCCTCAGTTAGACCAAATAGCTTAAATATCAGTATCAATAATCCGCAAGAAACCATTACCATTACTGATAATGATGAGGCTACTTTAACCATTACAGCAATTAACCAGCCCGAGCTTAATACAGGTAGCAGCAATATGTTATTTACAGTTACTTTAGACAAACAAACTGCTTTACCTTTCACTTTAGCTTACGCTTCCGCTGATGTTAATGCAAACGCTGGCGAAGATTATCAAGCTGTACCTGGCGGCGCTTTATTAAGTTTTAATGGTGCAGCTAATGAAACAGAAACCATTAGTATTCCTATCACAGGCGATACCAAAATAGAAGCTAACGAGGTGTTTAATATCATCCTTGGTACTTTATCTAACAATTTTGAAGGTCATTTAACAATCCCGGCTAACACAGTAAATGGTACTATAGAAAATGACGATGCGGCTGTTATCAGTATCACCAAACAAGATGCTGCCGAGGGTGGAAACAATGGGCAATTTATTTTCAGTTTTCCTACGGGCTTTACATCCGATAAAGAAACCCTAATTAACTTTAGTTTAGGTGGTACAGCAAGCGGAGCGGGAGTAGATTATACTGCAAATCCATCTGCAACAGCTATTACTATTCCTGCAAATGCATCATCAGGAACTTTAACTTTAAACATCAATGATGATGATTTGGTAGAATTTACAGAAAATGTAAGTCTTACTGCGGTTTCGGTTAATAGTGTCTATAGCGGCATCACCCTTAACCCGGTTTTGCCTGTGGTAAATATTACAGATAATGATGTTGCCCAACTCACCTTAACAGGAAGTACAGCTGTGAATGAAGGCAACAGCGGCTCAACAGAAGTTACCTATACTGTAACTTTAAACAAAGCAACGGTTTCGCCTTTTAGGGTAGATTATGCTGCAACAGGTATCACAGCCAGTACAACAGACCAAGATTATTTAGATTTAGCAGGTTTTATAGATTTTTTCGGTCAAGCCGGAGAGAGCAAAACCTTTAAATTATTTATCCGTGGCGATCAAAAAATTGAAGCTGATGAAACTTTAGCTATCAATTTAAGTGCGCCAAGTATCAATTTTGATAACCGCTTAACCGTACAAGGCTCGCCGCTACAACTTCGTATCTTGAATGATGATACTGGCGCTATTGCCATCAGCAGCGAAAATGGCGAAGAGGGTATTAAAGATGGTTTATTTAGGTTTAGCTTACCAGCAGGTATAACAGCAGACCAAGACATCAACATTAATTATTTGTTATCAGGCTCGGCAACTACAGGGGCAGATTTTGCTAATTTACCGGGTAGTATCACCATCAATGCCGGGGCAAATAGCGTGGTTTTACCAGTTCAAATGGTTGATGATGCTGTGGTGGAAGGTACAGAAACACTAAGCCTAAGCGCTACTTTACCTTTAAGTGTTTATGGTATTACCTTAGCAAACGCAGCTCAAAGTTTAGACATTTTGGATAATGATAGGGCTACAATAGCTATCAACAATGTTAGTGTGCAAGAAGGCAATAGCAGCACACAAACCTTAATCTTTACCGTAAGTTTAGATAAAGCTACCAAGCTGCCTTTCAACATCATTTACAATACGCAAAACGTTAACGCTACAGCCGGAGAAGATTATGTAGCCCGCATCAATAATGTGCTAAACTTTAATGGTAATGCCAATGAAACACAAAATATTGCCATCACCTATAACGGAGATTTAAAAATAGAGCAAGACGAGGTCTTTAACCTAGTTTTAGGAGCTATTTCTAATACTTTTGAAAATAGATTAGCTTTAGATAATACCGCATCAGTTGGTAAAGCAACCCTATTAAATGATGATGCAGGCACCATCCGAGTAACAGCAGTAAACGGTTCTGAGGATGGTACAAAAGGAATTTTCAGATTTAGCTTTATAAACGGAGTAACAGCAGATGCACCAACTGTTATTAATTATACTTTAGGCGGTATAGCATTAGCTCCGGCAGATTACACTTCCCTAAATTTAAATACCATCACCATCCCGGCAGGTACTTCTTCTATAGATACCGAGTTAAATATTGTTGATGACGCCATTGTGGAGGGCAATGAAACTGTAAGTATTTCTGGTGTAAATGTAAGCGCTCCTTATCCGCTAACGGTAGAAAATACTTTGCCAACCCTTCAAATTATAGATAATGATATAGCTCTAATTACCCTGAATGCACCACTTTCTATTACAGAAGGTAATTTAGGCGACGTCTCTTTTGCCGATTTCACCATTACCCTAAACAAAGAAACCGCCACAGCATTTAACATAAATTTTGCTAGCGCAGATGACCAAGCTAAAGCCAGCGACCAAGATTATATTCCGCTTGCTGGGGTTTTAAATTTCAACGGTACTGCTGGCGAAGCTAAAACGGTAAGAATTTCTATCAACGGAGATAGAAAAATAGAAGCCAATGAAGCCTTCAATTTCTTGATAAGTAACCTTAGCACCAATTTTGGCAATAGGTTAAGCTTTGCACAAACGCAAACATCGGCCACAATTATAAATGATGATAATAGCAATATCACCATCACCAAAGAAGATGGTGAAGAAAGAGCCGATGGCACTAAACCAGCTATCTTCAAATTTAATTTTGATACCGATGTTACTGTAGACCAAAATATAACCATTCCTTATACTTTAAGCGGATTGTCAATTGGCCAAGGGACAGATTATACTGGCGCTATCAATGGTAATATTACCATTCCTGCTAATAATAATGAGTTTATTTTAAACCTTCCGGTGATAGACGACCAAGAGGTAGAACTTACAGAAAATGTAATTTTAACTACAGGCTTAGTGGCAAGTTCTTATCCAATTTTGGTTAATAATTCGGGTATTTCTTTAGCTATTTTAGATAATGATGATGCTACTCTAACCTTAATTGGTCCGGCTCCTATGAACGAGGGCAATGTAGGTACAGCGCCTTTTACCTTTACAGTAAGTTTAAATAAAAAAGTTTCTACTCCGTTTACTGTAACATATAAAACCCTTGATGGTACAGCTACAATTACCGACCAAGATTATACCTTAACCAGCGGTAATTTAAGCTTTAATGGCAATGCAGGTGAAACCATCAATTTTACCGTTGATGTAAAAGGCGACCGTAAAATAGAAGCCAACGAGGTTTTTAGCATGTTATTAGATTCGCTATCAGAAAACTTTAATAACCGTTTAACGCTTGTTAATCCTACTGTAAATGCTGTTATTAATAATGATGATTTAGGAGATATCACCTTATCATCCCTAAACGGAAAAGAAACCGGAGCGCAAAAGGGACAATTTATTTTTAGTTTACCAGCAGGTGTTACGGTAGATAAACCTGTACAAATCAACTACGTATTATCTGGTTCTGCTGCTGCCGGGACAGATTATAACAACCCAGCAGCAGGTAGTGTAACCATACCTGCCAATACAAATAGCGCTATTTTAGATATTAATGTGATAGATGATACGCTGCTTGAAGAAACAGAAACCGTAGTACTAAGCGTAAATAATGTAATGAGTGATTATAATCTTCAAATGCGAAGCAGTATAGATACTTTAAGCATAGAAGATAATGATATTTCTACCTTAACCATTAATGGTCCTTTAAGTATTACAGAGGGAAATACAGGAACTAAAACCCTCACTTTTGAAGTTAAATTAGACAAAGCCGTAGCTGCTAATTTTACGGTTTACTATCGTACACAAGATGCTACTGCCAGTGTGGTTAATAACGATTATCAAAGTCTTACAGGTACTTTAGCTTTTGCTGGTTTAGCCAATGAAACTAAAACCATTGCCCTTACCATTAATGGCGATACTAGAGTAGAAGGTACCGAGTTTTTTGAGCTTTGGTTAGAAAACTTAAGTCTTTCTTATGACGGTCGATTAAGAATTTCTGGTTCACCTAGCAGAGGAATTATTTTAGATGATGATAATAATCCGCTGAATAAAACACTAATTATCACTAAAATTGATGGCGAAGAAGGTGCAAACAATGCTTCTTTTAGCGTAGCTTTCCCAAGTGGCGTAACTTTAGATACCGATACCGAAATATTCTACACTTTGGGCGGTACGGCAATTATCAATCAAGATTTTCAAACAGCCGCCACAGGTAGCTTAATCATCCCGGCAGGGCAAAATAGCGTTACTTTAAATCTTACCGTTACAGATGATGCTATTGTAGAAGATACCGAAACCGTTTCTTTGATAACAGGTAATATCAATAACAGCAACTATCAAGATATTGTGGTTGCTAATTCGCCATCAACACTTCAAATTAAAGATAATGATGAAGCAACCTTAACCCTAGAAGCTGCCCAAATTACAGAAGGCGATAATGGCGTAACGCAAATCAATTTCGATGTTGTTTTAAATAGACAAACTTCACGTGGTTTTGATGTGAGTTTCCGTACTGCTGATGCTACCGCTACGGTTGCAGACCAAGATTATATCGCAAAAGCAGAAACTATTGCCTTTACAGGCGATGCTAACGAGCGAAAAACCATCACCATCACCATCAATGGAGACATTAATATAGAGCGAGACGAACAGTTTAATCTTATGCTAGAGCCTCTGGTAGATAATTTTAATAACCGTTTAAGCATCCCTATCCATACTGTTACAGGCACTATTCTAAACGATGATGATGCGCAGGTAAGCATTACCAAAACAGAT